>JBPOJH010000137.1:0-23604 GCA_052033755.1 Bdellovibrionota bacterium
AAGAAGGAACTCTATTTGCGCAAATTCCAGAATACAAAACCATTGAAATCCCTTTGCCTAAATTGGCCGAGCGAGAAAGATTATTAAAGAAATGGGCGCAAACTCGCAGAGCCGATTAGTTCAAAAAATTTTCAGTCTTACGTTCGTTTTTATATTTTTGTATCCTTTCGTACTACTATTATTACAAGTAAAATCACTGCAATGGGTAGACAACGAAGAATTACTTTGGGCTTTTAAAAACAGCTTGATCCAATCGGTGTTGGCGGCGACAGGGGCTACGTTCTTTGGCTTTATATTTTCATTTGGGCTTATTCGTTGGAATCGTTTGTGGATAGATTTTTTATTTTTGTTTCCGATTTTTACTCCAACGATTTTTGTATTGTTATTTTTTTTACAAACCATCGAACCCTTTCCTAGAAATAATTGGGGTGTCAGCTTTATTCATACATTTATTTATATGGGCATGGTGGCGGTTTCTTTCAAACGCAGTCAATTATCTAAATGGTCCAATTGGGCTCAACAGGCACAAGTTATGGGATTGAACTCAAAAAGATTTATCTGGCTGTCAATGCCTAGCTTAAGAAGTGAGTTTTTTGCGAATTGGAATTATGTCTTTATCACGGCGTTAACCAGTTTTAATATCCCACTGATCATGGGAGGTAGTCACGGCACTAATTTAGAAGTGTTGATATATGAAAAACTTCGCATTGATGGAGATTGGAGTCAGGCTTTGTCCATTACTATCGTGCAAGTACTGGTTGTAGCGGCATTTTCGTTGCTGTTTTTTTCAACGCAGAAAATTTTTTTACAACCATTGCCGAATCTTAAATTTAAAAACAGCAGAACACATGAAGAACAATGGAGTTCATTGACACGAAAATGGTTGGGAAATTCGATTGTTGCCGGAATAGGTCTAGTAATTTATTTATTTTTTGCGGGCTCTTTAGTGTATGGAATGATTTCTTCGTTAATTATGCCGGGAATGGAAGACTACCTTCGACCGGTAGCAGATTATTTTCTAAATACATTTAGTTTGGCCTTATTCTCTGGGGTTTTGGCGGTGATGGGTTTATTGCTGTATGCCTATTTGTGGCCGCAGATGTATTTGCAAAAATTCTTTCAGGTTTATTTACCTCCAAGTTCTGTATTATTAGGAATTGCTGCTTTTTTTTGGGGAGGCCCGCAGTCGGGATGGGCCTTGCAGATAAAATATTTAGCTGTGACTTTTTTGTTGGGATTTCCATTTTTGTCCAAACTGGCTTGGGAATCTGAATTACAAAAATTAAAACCTCAGTGGCAAGTCGCAAGCACGATGGGATTGTCGCATTGGAAATGGGTCGGGAACATTCTTTGGCCGCAGCTTTTTCCTAAGATATGTGATTTAGCTTTTTTACAGTCGGTATGGATTGCAGGAGATTTTGCCTTATACAAAATGGTGGTGAACCAAGATAAAACGATCGGCAGTTATATGGCGACGTTGATGTCCAGTTATAGAATAAACGCCGCGATGGCGGTGGGAGTTTACATTTTAGTTACAATCACTTTGTTATATATTTTTTGGATGGGATTAAAGAAAATATGTCAAAAATTACTGGTGTAGATAAAAAATTTGATCACTTTCATTTGCAGATTTCTGAATTAGAGATCTTGGATCAGGGATTAACATTAATCTGCGGTCCTTCGGGATCTGGTAAGACCACTTTATTTCGTCTGTTGATTGGCTTAGAGGAAAGTCCTGGGATGAGTTGGCAGTTTAAAGGACTGGATCTTTCTGCATTAAGCATTTCAGAAAGGCGATTGGGAGTTTTATTTCAGGGATCGGATTTGTTTCCGCATCTTACAGCGGAAAAAAATATTCGTATTGCAGGAGAAGCTCGAGGCTTAAAAAAAGCAGAAATAGATTTGAAGTTATCGCGGTTAGTGGAACGCTTAAGTTTGCAAAAATGCATTCATAGCAAAGCGGCGGTTTTATCCGGAGGAGAAGCGCAGCGAGTTGCCCTGGCTAGGGCCTTAATGGGAGAGCCACGCGTGTTGTTGTTAGATGAGCCATTTTCGGCGCTAGATGAAGGTCTAAAAGAAGGTGCACGAAAATTATTGAAAGAAATCATTGCCGAAGAAAAAGTGCCATGTGTGTTGATCAGTCATGATCCTCGCGATCGGCAGTACGTGGATAAGGTGATAGAATTTCAAAATGGTAAAATCTTGTCAGTAAATCTTGGCTGATAATCTCGGCTTTGGTGCCGTAGAAGCCTGAATCCGGTTATTGTACAATAATTAAGCTACCCAAATGGTAGTGAAATTGAGGTACAAATGGATTTGGACTTTCGTTCGTCGGTTGTAGTTGTGTTTACCGCTTTGTTATTTTTGGGTTGTCAGAAAAAATCCTTACAAAATTCTGTGATCGATTCTCAATGTTTTGATTCGAACTGCCAAAGTGAGGAGCTTGCGCTTTCGCCTCAGTTAGAGGCCTCGGCCACGGATGAACCAGCAGGGACACCATCCATCGAGGCACAATCGATCTTGTGGTCAGAGCTCTTAAAAACAAAAGTGTCTAGTGCTCCCACTCAGATGAAAATACAACAGCGAATAGAATTGCCTCAGGACTTAAAACATCTGGATCCACTTCGTCAGATACCAGATCGTGTTTTTAATAAGTCCATGGATTTTTTTGTTAGATATCGAACTCAATTTAAAAATCAAAATTTTTTGGGGATGATTGATTTTACTCAAACCAGTGTATCACGCAGATTTTATTTAGTGGATTTGCAATCGGGAGTTGTTGAAACTTATTTAGTTGCCCATGGGAAAGGTTCTGATCCTGATTTTGATGGCAAAGCCACAAAATTTTCGAATGTCGATGGATCTTTGATGAGCTCCTTAGGGGCCTATATGGTGGCCGAAACGTATCAAGGCAAGCATGGTTTATCAATTCGCTTAGATGGATTGGAGGCTACAAATTCAAACGCTAGATCTAGAGCCATCGTTTTACATGCCGCTGATTATGTTAATACCAAAAGGAATCCAATTGGGCGCAGTTTTGGTTGTCCCGCCGTAGAATCGCGCAACTTAGAAAGACTTGTGGCTGCATTAAAAAATGGAGCCCTATTGTATGCAAGTTACGAAACCATCTTGAGTAATGGCAAAAAAGAACAGTTTTAATAGCGAAATATTCGAAATCCTTTAATGCAGTCAGCAATAGCTTGGCCTTTGTGTTAATATTCAATTAAATGCGCAACTCTGACTGATGAGGGGTTTAAGCATGCGCACGGTTACTAAGAAAATTGATACGGAAAATGATAGTTCGAAAGCATTGATATTCATATTTAGTTTGTTGTTTTTTTTGTGTTTGGCATTTTTAAATGAAGCACATGCCGCAGCCACCACGACAAGTATTGATACAAATGATATCAGAAAAAATACAACGAATAATATTTCAAAAAATATACCCCAAAATATAACCAAAAATATATTAGACGAGTGGGATCCAAAAGATCCACAAGTGCAGGAAAAATTAGAACAACTGGATCAGGATTATTTCGAAGCCACAGGTCAGCCAGCATTTCTAGGTTGGGAGTTGTTTTCACCAACCGATGGTTGTCGTCGAATGGATTGTCCACTGTGGGTTTATGTTCGTAAGTCGACGCAAAGAATGTATGTCTATCAAAACAATCAACTTGTCGAGACTTGGAAAATTTCTTCAGGTGCTTCTGGTTACGAAACACCAGATTTCGATCGACATCCCAATGGTCGAATCTATGATGCATACTCTTCCACGAAATATCCTGGTGGTGATTATCGTGGTTTGGGTAATATGCCTTATGCTATTTTTATTGAGGGTGGTTATGCCATTCATGGCACCGGCGAATCCAATTGGAAATATCTGGGGCGTCGGGCCTCGCACGGGTGTATTCGATTACATCCCTCGAACGCCTATCAATTGAATCGTTGGGTGCGTCAGTTGGGTATCTCACAGGTTTGGATCACAGTCGTAGATTGATGATGAAAGCGGATACAGATACGACGAATTCATTCGCCGTCGTTTGATATTTGTCACGAATCTGTTTTATTTAAAACTACTGATTGTGAATATAAGGTAGTAGCCTGTGAAATTCCACAACTAGACAATGCTTTCCGGGCGCGCGGCTAGGGGATTTCTTAACTAGTTAGTAATGATAATTTTACAAAAATTGTCTGGAAACAACAAGATATCAAGGATAAGTAATCAAATAAATATTTATTTAGAGGCGGAATTTTAATAAAGAGAAATTCTTATTATGATCTCTTCAGATATGTCCATGTTTCCTATTTATTATTTTTCCAAAATGCGAAGTCGAAAGATCTTTGTGGGAAGGAAGGAGTATTGTTGTGACCGATTATGTATTGTTAATAGATGACAATGAAGATGTTTACTCCCTGGTTAAAGAAGCCATCTCGTTGTTAGCACCAGTGAAATGGCTTAGCTCCATTCATGATGCGAAAGAGTTTTTTAAAACCATAGAAGCAGAACCCAGTTTAGTTTTATTGGATATTAAGCTACCCGATGGGGACGGGATTGAATATTGCGGGCAACTGACATTGCAGCATCCAGCCGTTCCTATTTTTATTTTATCAGGACTTCATGATATTAGTTATAAAGTGATGGCCTTTTCAGCCGGTGCTGATGATTATATTCAAAAACCATTTAGCATGTTAGAGCTGCGTGCTCGCGTCGATTCTAAAATTAAAAAACATCGCATGCAGGTTAGCATTGGTGAAGATGTGCGATTTTTAGATATTGAATTAAGTCCTAAGACACAAACACTGAGTGTTCACAAACGTGGTGGAAATTTAATTAAAGAACACTTAACAAAAATAGAGTTTGGCATTTTAAAATTATTGATGTCCAGACCGACAGAGTATTTTTCTAGGGACGAAATATTATCGGAGGTGTGGGGGGACGATATATTTATTCAGAATAGATCTATTGATACTCATCTACATCACTTGCGAAAAAAGTTGGATGGATCGGCAGCTACGATAGAAACCTTGCGTGGTATAGGTTATCGAATCTGCCGATCCGGATTTAACAAGGAAAGTGATACTTTCTTGTCAATTTAAAATCGATCAAGGTGGATGCGAAATGTTTTTCATCGGACTGTTTAAACAACAGCGATATAGGTCGACAATTTCGTACTCCATATCAAATAACAGCTTGGGAATATTTTCGTAACGGTTGTTAGCAATATTCTCTTGTATCTGAATGGCTATTTCCGTCAATGTTGGAAAACCGAACCCAGCAGCACTGCCTTTGATTTTATGGCAAATAAAATCAATGGAAGTATAATCTCGCGCATCCAAATGTCGAAACATGTCTCGCGTATCGATAACTCGGTTATTTAAATAGTGAGGAGCCATTTCCTTGATATCCTCACTCATCTGCGAAAAAAACAAAGTTTTTGTATGACTAGATATTTCCATACTCCCCCCCCCCTGCAGCCAATAATAATTGAGCTGTGTTTTCACGTAGCTTTTCAAATGAAAGAGGCTTTAACCAATGACCTTCAAAATCAAAATACTTAGAGGATTGAAATTCGGCGGCTGTTGAGTCCGTCGCTGAAATTGTAACAAGCTTGATTTTTTTATCTGAGTACTTGTGATCCAACGTTGAATTTTGGTGAATTAAGTTTTCGGTTTGTTTCACCATATCAACCCCGTTGAACATTGGACTTAGATTTAAATCTAACAAGACAAAGTCAGGCTGAAAGTCCTCAAAGACAAAACTATTTTTAGGATCATTGACAACCTTGACGTCTATCCCAAGTTTACGAATAG
The DNA here is from genome assembly GCA_052033755.1 of Bdellovibrionota bacterium. GTDB lineage: Bacteria > Bdellovibrionota > Bdellovibrionia > Bdellovibrionales > Bdellovibrionaceae > JBPOJH01. Next base: position 5,812 of record JBPOJH010000137.1, read on the forward strand.
AGATAGCAGCCATTTCTGAAAAGTCTATGTCGTCGTCAATGATCACAGCTTTCAAAGTATTTGGTTTTTTCAATTGTAATAGTTTTTCATGAGCATCAAAATTATCTTCTAAATTCAGAATATGTCGTCGCAATTCCAGCTGACTGTCGATTTCTCCTTTGGCTAACAAGAATGCGGCAATCGGAGTAGGACCGCGACAAAACGAGTGAATACGAATGGATGGATTGTTGTACGACAACAAAAAACTCCAGCCATCGGCCATTTTACTAAATTGATATCTTAAATAAGGCCCCACATTTAATTCTGGATATAGTTTAGGTATGGCTTTTTGTATTTTTGCAATCTGCATTTCGCTAGAGCCATGAAAACTAAATAGTCTTAATTCATTCACTATAGTTTCAAAATTGGTTTTCAGTAATTGATACAGAAAGCCTGTTGGGATTGCCAACATGGGGAGGCCGATGATGAACAAAGGCATAAAAAATGCCAGTCCCAAGCCACAGATAACCATTGATACCACAAACATAACACCGATAACACTTCCTAATGTTTTCATAAAAAGCTCCTTCTTTTTCTACAAGCTTAGCAAGCTCTAGAAAAAGAACGTCCTTATGAAGCTGGTGTTTCCGTTGTAAAATAAAAAGGAAATCTCAAGATTATTACAGAGCCTTAAATTTCTTGATATCTCCTCGATTTTTCTTATTTATCAGTAAATATCAAATATGTTTTCCATGCCTTCAATGCATATTTAAACTCAAGTTTGGTTAATTCCATGTCAGTTTTTAATTGCAACATTTTAGCTTGAGTGGTCAAAGCCACTTCGGATTTCATTCTTTGGTAATCACCTTTAATATGTGAGTAATCAAATTTTAATTTCTTATAATCCTCTTTCATTTTGCGAAGGGACACTTGCGCCGTAATGATTTTATCACGCAAGGCTTGTAGTTTTTCTTGTGATAAGCCTCGACATTCCATGCGTTTAGCTTCCATTGCTAAGCGTGCTTTTAAAATTTCTTGTGATGGTATGGTTCGCAATTTTTTGGCTAAGCCTAATATTGCTAAAAACCTAATTGTCCATTTGGTCGGATCCCATTGATACCACTTAATGCCATTGCGATAATCAATTTGAAACTGATGATGAAAGTTATGATAACCTTCACCATGTGTTAAGATAGCAACGATAAAACTATCTCGCGCAGATATTTGATCCGAGTAGGTTTGACGGCCCAAAGTGTGACATAACGAATTCACAAAGAAAGTACTTTGCTGAGTTAAAAAAATTCGTAAGCCGCCAGCGATCACTAAGCCACCAAGCCATGATCCCAACATCGCGCCAATCCATAACGGAAATACAAAACCCATTAAAATCCCCAGCGGGATAAAATATTTGTGTTGAAAGCGAATCATCCAATCTTTTTCTAAGTCCGCCGCTTTGGGGTTTTTGTTCGTAGAGTCTTTAATCAATAACCATCCAATGTGTGCATACCAAAAACCTTTTTGGATACTGTAGGGATCTTCATCTGTATCGATTTTAGAGTGATGAATGCGATGATCTGCAGACCACTTCAGTGCAGACCCTTGCCAAGCTGAGGCACCAATTAACAATAGTAATCCACGGATGATTGGGTGCACTTCAAAGCTACGATGTGCAAATAAACGATGATATCCAACTGTAATACTTAAATTTGTAGCGGCGGCAAAGATTAGTGCAAAAATCAAAATGTTCCAGTTTAGTTTTTCTGAATACAAATAAACAAATAATAAAATGAAAGAAATGATTGGGTTTAAAGCTAAGAACAAGGTGACTGGCCAGTCGATTTTATTTTTACTCATTTTTTGATTCACTCCTATGGATGAATTATTCACGTGCTCAACAGCGGGATGGTCTGTCGAGACAAGAACAGGCTATCTAAAATTTACAACGTAGTCTACAGAATCGACGCTTTTCGATCACCCATGGCAGAATTCAAAATCATTTGGCAAAACTTCTCGATTTTTAGAGTGGGCTCGATTATAGATCTTGTCATGAAATTTCATTTTGCATCCGTTTACAAACAAGTGCCTGCTGAAGATTTAGAGTCCTTTCAATCTTGGACATGGCAATTACAAAATGCTCTTAAAACCAGAGACGATTTTGCCTTAAATTTTACATTAACATCCAATGAATACGATGCCTTTAATGAGTCTGATTCTGACAACAATACTGGCAATTCAGCAGCCGGAAAATCTACAGGAAAAACTATTTTTAATATTCGTGCAACTCCCTATTATACAAAAATTGCCAGCAATAACGAACATGACCCCATTCGAAAAATTTTGATGCCATCCAGTTTAGAGTTTACCAATAGTATTGGTAACCATTTAGATCCTCTGGGCGAGAAAAAAAACAATCCTGTTCCGCGCATCATTCATAGATACTCTGATCGAGTTTTGTTTTTAGTGACCGATATCTGTAGCGTGTATTGTCGTTACTGCACGCGTAAACATTTCACTGGTCAAGAGCAGGCCTTTATCAAGCCAGATCAAATGGCGCAAGCTCTTCAATATATTCAATCTCATCCGGGTATTCGCGAAGTGATTTTATCAGGAGGTGACCCCTTAACATTAGGGGACGCACAGCTAGAAAAAGTATTATCTAGCTTGCGACAAATCGAACATGTCGAGATCATTCGTATTGGTAGTCGCATGCCGGTGGTGTGCCCGATGCGAATCACTCCCAGTCTAGTTGCGATGATTCGTAAATACAAACCCGTCTTTATGATGACCCATTTTAATCATCCCAAAGAAATTACAGCAGAAGCCGCGGAAGCCATAGAGCTTATGGTAGATCATGGTATTCCTGTAATGAATCAGGCGGTATTGCTGAATGGAATCAATAATCATCCCGCAATTATTCAGGCGCTATCTCGTCGATTATTGTACTTGCGTGTAAAGCCATATTATTTATTTCAGTGTGATCCTTCCGAGGGAACTGATCATCTACGCACATCGGTGGATGAAACTCTGGCCATTCAAAAAGAGCTATGGGGGCACTTATCTGGATTGGCGATGCCTCACTTTACTTTAGATATTCCAGCCGGAGGAGGCAAAGTCGGGCTTGCACCGAATTTTGAGTTAGAACAAAATTCGACTTATCGAAAATATAAAGGTTGGGATGGGATTGTAGCTTCGTATATGAATCCTCAAACAACTAAGATTTTGCCAGCCGATGTTTCTGAGTACCTACCCGAATGGGAGCAGTTGAAAGCCGCTAAATTATTTTAGTAGATATAACCTAGAACTAGACCTTGCTAAGCTTCATTAAATATTAAGTTTTCAATCACGACTTTTAGAAGAATAATAAGCCATATAGCGAAGGTGCATTATGATAAAAAAAATCCTGATAGTTGATGACTCAAAATTTCAAAGAAACCAGCTATTAAAAGTATTAGTTGCTGCTAATTATGAAGTGGATCAAGCGGGTAATGGCCAGGAAGCATTAGAAAAAATGCAGTCACAAGTGTATGACTTGCTGATAAGCGACTTATTGATGCCAGAGTTAGATGGAATCGGTTTATTAAAGAAATTACAAGCTTTGCAGAACAAGACTCCTGTGGTTGTCATTACCGCTGATATTCAAGAACCAGTAAAGCTAGAATGTATGAGCTTAGGAGCTAAAGCCTTCTTCAACAAACCTTTTGATACTGCGGCTTTGCTAAATCACATTAAAGAATTAAGGCCTTGAATGAAGAGAACGCCAATATTTCATGATCAGATACGTGTTAAAAAGTGAGGTAAATATCGAACTGAATGAGCAGCGTTTAGATGTACTTACAGAGTTGATTAACATGGGAATCGGACGAGCCGCAGCTGTTATGAATCAAATGCTGACACAGAAAGTGCAGCTACAGCCCCCCATAGTGCAATTATTATCGTTTTCCGATTTTTTGTCGATAGATCAGAATCAAAGTAAAGAATACTCCACAGTAAAGATGGATTTTTCAGGGATTTACAACGGCTCGTGTGCATTAATATTTCCTCCACAGTCAGCGGCAACATTAGTTTCAGTGCTTGTCGGTGAAGATGAAGCCATGAATGAATTAAATTCGGTTAAATCTAGCACGTTAAGTGAAGTCGGTAATATTGTTATCAATAGTGTGCTTGGATCGTTAGCAAAAAGCACAAGCAACAAATTTGAATATACTTTGCCGATTTACAAAGAAGGAAATATAGATGTGTTCTTGCGGGATGATTTGAAGAAAAAAAATATAGATATATTGATCGTAAAAACACTGTTTGTTGTTTCCAGCTTAAAGGTCACTGGTGAAATGACAATGGTTTTCACCCCTGATTCTATGCCGAACCTGGCTGCAGATTTAGATAGAATATTAGCTAATGGACTATCATGAATTGGGAGTTATTTAATTTAGTACCGCAAGGTGTATTTGTGATCGACAGTAGTTTATCTGTTGTTCATTGGAATGTCTTGATGTCATCTTGGTCTGGATTACATCCGAGTGATGTCGTCGGTAAAAATTTGCTACAGTTGTATCCAAGATTAGATAATTTTAAATTTATTGGTCGTATAGAAGAAACGATTACGACGGGTACGCCTTCACATTTTTCTTCCTTAATTCATAAGTATTTGATTCCTTGCCGGGCGAACCGAAGTTTGCTTAGTTCGGATAATCAGTATGCGCTTCATGAAACAACAGTTACCCAGTATTCTTTTGACAATAAAAATTACGGCATTTTTACGATAGTAGACGTAACGGAGAACTTTTTCCGAATACAAGAATTAAAGCGACTTGCAAAAGTTAAGGACGATTTCTTAGCTGTGTGTTCACATGATTTAAAAGCTCCATTAAATTCGATTTTAGGTTTTGCAGATTTATTATTAGAAGAACCCGATATTGTTTCTAATCACTTGATGGAAGTGCAACAGATACAAAAATCTGGAGAACTTCTGTTAAGTATTATTAACTCCTTACTGACTTTAACTGAGATTTCTGTACAGTCACATCAGCGCCCAAAAGAAAAAATAATACTGTCTGATATTGTAAATAGTAGTATTCTATCTTTGCAGGGACTTACGCAAAAGAAACACTTAAAAGTAACTCTGCATACAGAGGTTACTGATGGAGGCCTGTTGATGGGAAGGGCCTTGGATTTGGAAAGGGCGATTAATAACCTTTTTTCCAATGCAATAAAATTTACTCCAGATGGTGGAAATATCGAGTTCAGAATTAATAGCGAAAAAAACCTTTTGTTATTAGAGATAACGGACTCTGGCGTTGGGATCGAATCAAGTAAAATTCCTATTTTATTTAAAGCTTTTTCAGGTGTTTCAACGGCAGGAACTTCCGGCGAAAGGGGAACTGGATTGGGTTTATCGATAGTGAAAGAAGTCATCGACCAACATTTAGGAAAAATCCAAGTTAACAGTCAGATTGGTAAAGGTACTACCATCCAAATACAGTTTCCCAGGTTGAATTAAAATAAGATTGTAAAATTTAATGGAATGATCACGATACTTAAGTCATGGCTGCCGATTTTTTTCACACCAGCTTGTGGAGCATAATTGATCCGATTAAATAGGGTGATTCTTTTTCCAGCGTAAGCAAGATAGGAAAACTTTTTTTCGGAAGTAGTACTGCTGGTGCTTATGGATGTAGCTCCAAAAACTTCATCGACAAGACCCACAGCGCCAGTAGCAAAAAAGCTATCTGTTACATCCCAACTTTTGTTAAAATTATACGTAAAGCTACCCCAAATTCCCATATAGGTGTTGCTGGTACCGCTGTTGTTTAACATCAGTAAATTAAACATACCACCGACTTGCATTCCCGCTGCGATCGTATGTTTGAATTCACCATTCAAAGAAACGTTGGTGTTATTATTTGAATTATTAATTTCACTGTTAGTCCAAGATAAGCTTAATTCTTTTTTTTGCCCGCTGTAAGCACTGGTATCAAACAGGGAGCTTCCACCAGAAGAACTACCTGAAACGCTACCAGAAGAGCCACCTGACAAACTGCTACTGTTGCCTGTTGAAGACGAATAATCGCCGCTGGATTTGGTGGTTTTCTTTTTATCAGCGGCATTAGCTGACATACCCACGCAAACCATTAACCCAGCGACTAAGATTTTTGCAATTGCTGAATTTTCGAATGAAAGCATTGAAATCGACGACCAAGTAAAAATACTTTTTTTCATAATTAAGAACTCTCCTTGTAAATAAGGATTATAGTTTCTCAAGCCTTGCGTATTTCGCAACAAATTTCTTAATGGTCTGATCTGTAAACAACACACTTAGCTTCATATTATCGCCAGATCCTTCCACTTCAAAAATGGATCCCAGACCAAAGGTGGGGTGACGAATGCGCATGCCTTTTTTATAACCAGAAGAAGAGCTTTCCTCATAGTCTGGAAAATCTTGGTTAAAATCATCTTCAAAGTTTTTCGTTTTTGCATACGACTCGTTAGAATTCATCGAGCTTGAATAACCAGAGAATCGATCTGAAAATTTAGGTGCAGATACCGATGAACTTGTTAACACTAAATGATTGGGAATCTCATTTATAAATCGCGAGGGGGGATTGAATTGTTCTTGGCCCCACACTTTTCGGGTGCGCGTATAAGTCAAAAATAATTTCTTTTCCGCACGAGTCATTCCAACATAAGCTAAACGTCGCTCTTCTTCAATAGAGCTACCGTCATCTTCTTGTGAAGATCTAGCACTAGGAAATAAATTTTCTTCCATACCGACAATAAACACATAAGGAAACTCAAGACCTTTGGACACATGCAAAGTCATCAACGTCACACCATTCATATTGCTATCCACCGAATCAATATCGGAAACCAAAGCCATTTCTTCCAGAAAGGTCTGCAAAGTGGCTTCGGCGCGTTCTTTTAAGAACTGGCCGATGGCGTTACTTAGTTCTTCTAAGTTTTGCACTCTGGATTCGGCTTCACTGGTGTCTTCCACCTTGAGTGCGTTCACGTAGCCAGTTTTTTCCAATACTAAATGATAAAAATCTAACAAGTTATGTTCTGTGTTTGATTTTTGTAAATCCTCTAACAGTAATATAAACTGTCGCAACTTGCTGGTCGTGCCAGCATTAAATTGTCTTTGATCCACAGCCACTTTGATGGATTCATAAAAAGAGATTTTTTTCTCGATAGAGATCTCATCAATTTTTTCAACGGTCGTTTTACCAATGCCACGCGCCGGAACGTTGATGATACGTTTAACAGAGATGTCATCGCTAGGATTCAGTACGGTTTTTAAATAAGCAAGGACATCTTTGATTTCCATGCGTTCATAAAAGCGCACGCCACCGACTAACTTGTAAGGAACATCATTCATGCGCAATTGCTCTTCCAGAACTCGGGACTGCGCATTGGTTCGGTAAAAAATAGCAAAATCAGAATATGAGGCATCTGTTTCAGTCACTAAGGTTTGAATTTTTTTAGTCACAAATCGTGCTTCGTCATATTCGTTGCGTTCTTCGTGAGCGTGAATTAAATCGCCAGCTTCGTTGTTAGTAAACAATGTTTTTTCTTTGCGTTCGGTATTATTGGCGATGACGGCCGAGGCGCCCGTGATAATATTTTTTGTCGATCGGTAGTTTTCTTCTAACTTAATAATTTTAGCTTCAGGAAAATCTTTTTCAAAATCTAAAATATTTCGGATATCGGCTCCGCGCCAAGAGTAAATCGATTGGTCTTCGTCTCCCACCACGCACAGGTTTCGATGTCCACCTGCTAACATTCGAACTAGCAAGTATTGCACGTGATTGGTATCTTGATATTCGTCGACCATAATGAATTTAAATTTTTTCTGATATTGCGATAACAGATCTGGGTACATCCTAAATAAATCTAAAACCTTTAACATCAGATCACCAAAATCCACCGCGTTGGCGCGCTTCATGGCCTCTTCATAAGCCGCGTAAACTTCGACGGACTTATGATCCATAAAAAAGGCCTTGGATTTACCAGCTTCATGCGGACTTAATGCTAACATTTTTGCGTGATTGATTCGATGGCGAAAATTTTTTGCAGGATGTACCTTTTCATTGATATTCAAGGCCACCATGACTTTTTTAATAAGCGACAACTGATCGCCGTCATCGTAAATGACAAAGGTTGATTTATAATCCAACATTTCAATATGTCGACGTAAAATGCGATTACAAAAACTGTGAAAGGTGCTGACCCATAAAGGTTCGCGAATACCGTAGCGCAAATCAGACAAAATTTTAAAAACCCGCGCTTCCATTTCTTTGGCGGCCTTGTTGGTAAAGGTCACAGCTAAAACTTCATCCGGGGCCGCATGCCCTTGCGCAATCATATTCGCCATACGATGAGTTAAGACTCGCGTTTTACCGGATCCTGCTCCGGCTAAGATCAGTAATGGCCCCTGCAAATATTCAACAGCTTGTTGTTGGGGGGAGTTCAAACCTTTAAGCAATTGAGATGTAAAATTTTCAGTTGTGTAATTCATATCGACAGTTTCTCCTGAGTTGTCTTCAAGCGGTTTCAATCATCCTCAAACGATGAAGAAAATACTGTGCAAAATACTAGCATTGAAAGTTCGGCCACGAAGACTTAAATTAGACAGCGTGAAATTTATACGAGTAATTCCCACATATTTCATCTTATTTTTCCAAATCTTTTTTGTGGGATGCACCCCCACAGATCCTGATGACACGACTAAGTCAGAAATTTTCGTACAGGTCCCGGTTTTTAAAAAAACTCAATACGAGTTAGACATCGTCCCATTGAAAACCTTAACGGATATTCGTCATCTTGAAGGCCAGTCCGCTAAATTTCAAACCGAATCCAGCGTTGTTCCGAATCCCTCGCCCAAACCAGGGGAACCCAAAAGTCAACTACATGGTCAGGATCCACAGATTCGATATTTTCGCCGGGCGGATGGCGTTTATATTCCAACAGATTTCTTAAGCCTACAGTTATTTTCTTTGTACGCTAGTTTTGAAAAACTAAAATTGATCGATGAGTCCTTGGGCCTTGGCTCGCTGCTGAAGTGGCCTCGCAAAGTGGTGGTGCAGGCCAATGTCGTCAGCGGCCTTGAGTCCATGGAAAATACCGCCCTATACAGTGGTGAATTTGATGCTTATGTTTTTGTTCCCTATACGGAAAACAACATGCCATTAATGGTCAATCAAGGTGTGGTGGCGCATGAACATTTTCATGCGTTATTTCAAAAATTATTTTTAGAACCCAAACAAAAAGCTTTAGCTGAAAAAGTCAAAACACAATCTGAAAAATTATTGCAATCGGCCCTGATACGCGCTGTGAACGAGGGGTTGGCGGATTTGTGGAGTTATTTACTAATTGGCGATCCTAGTTTTGTTGGACGCTCAATTGAGTCTTTTCGAGCTGTTCGCGATTTAAATGGACCTTGGGCTGAAAATATTCCAACAGAAGCTAATATGAACCAGACCCTGAAGACGTTAAATGTGGATGATCAAATTAGTCGTGCCTATCACTATGGAAGCCTATTAGCTAAGTTTTTAAAAGTGTATATAGATTTACTACCATCTAAAGATCCCTTGCAGGTTAAAAAATCCGTCATCGATGGGATCAAAAATTATGAACTGAAATCTCAATTTAGTTTTAATGGTTTGTTATTAAGTATCATGCAGCAAATGCCATCATTGCCAGCTACGGAATGCAAAAAATTATTATTGCATTTGGATGAGTACTTGGAAGATCAATTGTATTTCTATAATACCTTCCAGTGCCAAGGGAAAAAAACAGAAACGAAACCAACAGAAGCTAAGCGAACAGAGGCGATAAAATGAAATCCATCTTTTATTCCGTGATTCAGTTTTTTGTATTTTTATTTTTATTGGCTATGGCTTGGACCTCGGCCTTATCGATGTTGGTGCCATCGGTGGTCAAAGCGGCCGAAACAGGGACGAATTCATCGGTATCGACACAGTCTATAGCGACTTCGAAACATTTTTTTTCCCTGGGCGGAGGTGGATCTGCGCGTGCAGAAGAAGACTGGAATGGGTACTTAGGGGATTCGTTTTATAGCAGTGGTTTTGTCGCTTATGGATATCAAGGTGATTTGCATTTAACTTCGACTCATTGGTTTCGTTTAGAGTACGCTTCGGCCTATTACGAATCTGGAAACGCAGCCATGCAGGTTGAATTGATCAAGCGCAATTACTCGCTTTGGTATGCTTATGACGCTAGTTGGACCAAATGGTTGCGCGCTTATTTTGAAGCAGGTGTGGGAGTTTCGCAACAGGAAGCGCAAACGCAATTTTTTGAACAGCTGACGACGGACAAGGGGCGGTGGAAGCCCTTGTTGGGGGTTGGATTTGGAATTAGACCTGATATTCCATGGGGTTGGCTTAATGTGGGGCTGCGCTCAGTGGCGATTCAGGGGGAGAAGCCAAGTCCAACGCTAGAAGCTATTGTTGGACTTGGAATACATACTCGATGAGATTCAATTCATAAAGGGAGGCTAGTTATATGACTTTAAGAATGAGAAGCTCGTTGTTAGTGTATGCAGCGTTCACGATGTTAAGCGTGTTTTTGGTAATGGGATTGGGAGCCTGTTCCAGCAATCCACATAAAGCTGAAAAAATCGACACCAAAATTGAAAATAAAGACCACGTGTCCGGTGATCAAAATGTGGGTGTTAAAGAAGGCAACATGGTCGTGCAAACCAAAGTCAACATGGCTGAAGAATTACGGAAATTACAATACGATGTTTATGGTTTAGAGGATCATGTTTACGGCAATCGCAAATACGGCAGTTCAGGCTTATACGGAGTTCTAAAAAAATGTCGTATGGATTTAGCTGACAAAAAAAATGGTGGTGATGGGAAATTGTTATTCACCGAACCCATTGATCGCGTCACTGAAAAAGATGAAGAGTTCAAACTGGGGCTGGATGATAAAAATAAATTAGTAGGTGTCAGCGAAGAATTTTTAAAAGATCGCATTCAAAGATTTAAAGGCTATCGAGATATCTTAGAAAAGCGTCAAGATGAATACGACGAAAAGGTTGCGATCTGCCAAACTGAATTGCGCTCCAGGCAGACCGATATCGCCAAAGCGAAAGACGAACAAAAATAATCGTTATTGCTAGAATTTTGGTGTCAGTTTGTCCTTCTGGTTTTGGTATTGAGCTTGCAATCCAACCCCTTAGCGAATCATTTCAGTAAATAAAAACAGAAGGGGACCAAAAATGAAACTATCAAGAGTAAGACTGCCAAGAATGAATCACGCTATGGGAGCTTTAATGGTAACTATGATGACAGGCTGGGCTGCTTTAGCCGCAGATGCACCGTCGTCAGCTGAAATCATTGGTGTCACATTGCAGGGGTCAGGGTGTAGTCAAGTGACGGCGTCGGCAACGATTTCACCAGATTTAAAAGACCTTTCTGTTTTGTTTGATAATATGAGCGTGGCGACCGATCAGGCCAAAGTGAATCAACGAACATTAACACAGGAACTGGGTTGTGAAGCCTTGATTGATATCGCCGTACCGGCAGGTTGGTCTTTTGCATTTACCGGGGCTGATTATCGTGGATTTGCAAGTCCGGCAGCAGGCACTCAGGTTTATCAAAAATTATTATTTTCAGCTCCGGGCATGCCGATTGTTTCTATGCGTGATGCTAGGTTCAATGCTCCCTACAATGCAGAATATTTTTTCCAAGCCTTACAAAAACCTGGTCGTTATGCTTACTCAAGCTGTGGTACGGGTGTTGTTCGAATTTCGTTGAACGCGATTGTGGGTATTTATTTTCAAAACCGCGGCCAATATCCTCAGTCCTTAATTACTTTAGATTCCCAAGACATGAGCTTGGCTCAGACCGCACATATGGCGTGGAGACGTTGTTATTAAAACAAATCTAACATTAAGTGATAAACATCAGTGGGGGACTTGCAGTCTCCCACTTTTTTTTGCGCTTTGACGACAAAGTCTAATAGAATTTTTTTAAGTTGTTCTTTGGTTTCTGCATCCGCAGAAAAGATAACTGATAAGTGATAATCATCCGCTTGAGTGTTTCTGGATTGTATATTTTGAATGCTACGTAGTCGCCAGTTGACATGATTTAATGGTGACAAATAAGAATCGTCAGGTAAATGAATATTATCGACCAAGGCAGTTATTTTATGATCGCGCATTTCGATCATTTTTAGTTCTACTAATTTTTTTAATTCCAGTTGTAATTTACTTTCTGTAATCGAAAGCTTTGTAATCAGTAAGGAAGGATTATTTCGATATTCAGGAATCGTTAGAAAGGCATGCACTAAACAGGTGATGGCTTCGGAATAATATTTTTCGAATTTATTTTGCATCCCGTGTGTGCTTGTTTGAGTATTGATAATTTGTGATTGAATTCGATTGGATACTTTTAATTTTCGTTCTTGAATTTTTTTAATTTGCTTTTGAAAAAACTCCTTCTCAGATTTTCTTTCTGACTGCTGTAAGGACCAAAGAAGTAATAAGTATTGCCCTTGTTCTTCAGATAAACCTAACCACTCTAATAAGGCAAATACCTGGCTTTGTGAAAATGCAGCCAAGCCTTTCATGGCTCTGGAAAAATAAGATGGATGAATTCGGCAGGCCGTACAGGCGGCTTTATAAGTCAGGTTTTTAGACCTAAGTAAAGCCTCGAGTGTCGAAATTAAGCTTTTAAATTCATAAATATTTTCCATAAGATAGATACATTTATGTACTTTTTATTAACATTTGCAACAAAATTGATTTATTTTTTATATATTTCAAAATGACACTTACAGATACTAAAAATGCGAACACGTGATTGCAAAACAAAAATATATCTAAAACAATTATCAATAATTAGGAGTTAACTAATATGAAAACCGCAAAACAAATCATTTTATTTTCGTCAGTTCTTTTGGCTTCAACAATAGCTCAAGCTTTTTTGAATGTACAGGCTCTGCAAAAACAAACTCAAGAACGTATTTCGAAGAAATCACTGGTTGTTTCAACGAAAGCAGATCCTAATAAATGTGTGAATTTTTCTGGAACATGGAAGGGATCTTGTGAAGGACCTGAAGGTAAAAAATCTTCTACCTTAGTGATTGAACAAAACGGCTGCGCGACGATTAATTTATACAATGAGGGTGGTTCCAAACAAAATTCCACTTATGATTTAACTGGTGTCGGAACTAGCATTTCTGCTTCCACGACAGTGTATGGAAGTCTTAATATCATAGTTGGTTTACGTTGGAACGCGGATCAAACAGTGATTCAGATGGCGGCAAGTGCATTAGTAAATTCAGCTTTTATGCCTAGTTCACCCATGCAGGGATTAGCATCTGGACAGTTGTTGATGGATGGGGAAGAGCTAGTTGAGTTTATCAAAACGGATGGAACTGTATTTCAGACTCCGGGTGATGAATCTTGTCGATACTCTAAAGTCAAATAAGGACCATGAATATGAAATGGAATCATCTTATTTTTAAATCGGGATTGTTTTTAATTGCAGTCACTTTCACTGGATTCCTAACCGTGGCCAATGCTGGATGGTTTGGTAACGGTGGATCTTCCGCAAAAGATAGCGATAATCCCTGGTTTTTAGGAGATGATTCTATTCCTTACTGTGTACTTACCAATGGGACCACTGTTCCAACAGCCCCCGCCATTCAACAAATGGTCAAGATCAACAGTCAAAAGTGGGGACAATTTTTTGATCGATATCAGAACAATCAATTTGGAAAAATTAGAAAATTTCCAGATCTAGCCATTAAAAAAATTGTGACTGTTTTTGAAAAAAGCAATTCCTGCGAAGAAGTTTATGCATCTTGCGATGCTAAATCCTTCGATGAAAATAAATGTCAGAAGGCTTTGGCAGACAAAGTTTTATTTTTGGTGGGAAGACCTAATCCCATAGTTAAAAAATATATGGACATCAATGGCGAAGCTCAAGGGGTCGCTCTTCGTACCAATTACAACCATGAATCCTATCGCAGTGGTGGTATTGTTTGGGTGAATGAACTACGTAGTGGTGGTTGGAGTAATTACATACATATGTTACTGCACGAGATGGGTCATGTTGTAGGAATGGTGCACGATTCATGTTGGGTGATGAATCAAGATGTGGCCGCTATTATCAAAATCTGGTCGGGTATAGGGGAGCTTGGTGAAATCGAAAGCGCCAATTGGCCTTATTCTTATAAGAATGGCGACACAATTATTTTTACAGATCACAGGTACATTGTTAGTGAATTGCCAAAAGGGTTTTATCCTAATAAATTATTGCCAGCGCAGATTTTGCAGTTGATAGGTTTTGATAAAAGTTCTGGATTTAAACTTTCAGCGAAAATCAAACAAACAATCGGAAATAAAATGTTGATTGATTTAATATTTGAAGAGTCCTCTACTGGTAAGATGGTCGTGGGAAGTGGGCGCCTTGATCCAAAATCTTTTTTAGATGTAGTGACTTACCAACCCAGATTATTTACCAATTGGAAAAATAATTCTGAAAGTTCCACAGCAACTAAAGTCGTCGAGTACCAAACTGATGGTTGGTTATCAACAGATCTTCAAGGAAAAGTGAGCTTTAACGATGTCGCAATTCCAATGACATTAACACGCCAACGTGGATTAACTATTTCGCTTTTTCATCCGGAAGCAGGTTATTGGTTTAATCTAGAAACGGTTCAGCGCCAATCCCCATTTATGACAAAGTTCGGATACTGAAATTTCATTCCTGATGGGGCTTAAAATCATACTAGATTCAGACGAGGTATTTCCAACGCATTGACGACCAATGTAATTTACCAGAACTGGGATGATCGTATATGATTATTGACGCTTATGGGCTTTTTAGAATAGATCGACACCTATCGTATTGATAATTCAATTTGATCAGGCGACTCAAAGCGATCGCAACTTTTAGGTTGCGATCGCTTTGAGTCGTCAATTGGTAAAGTAGTAGAGATCTAAAGTTGTAACAATCTGTAATAGTTAAGAACAGTATTTGTGAAGACTTTAAGTATTGAAGATCTGAAGCCGTAAAGTTTTAATCCCTACGGCTAACAGAGATATTATGACCATTATTGCTTGTCGATTTTTTGGATGATTGCAGAGGTCACTACTTTTTTCGATAAGATATCTTTTTTGAAATCATCGGCTTGTTTTAAAGTTGTAAACAACGGTCCGACGCAAACACGAAACCAGGTTTGATTGTTGACGTGTGCTTGCACGTAAAAAGAATTATAACCTTTTGATTTTAATTGTGCAGATAAATTTTGTGCTTCTTTCTCTTCTTGGTATGAAGCCACTTGCACCGTGTATTTTCCAGCTTCTGATTTAGCAGTCTCGGCAGGAAGATGAGATGGAATTTTTGCGGCAGGGGCCGCCGCTGCTCCGTGAGTATTGGTCGCTGCAGCAGCAGCTCCGTGCGCATCCGTATTGGAAGGAGTTCTACCTGCAGCTATTTTCTGAGCGGCAGGAAGTGGAGCCACTGTTTCATGAGAGTTTGTAGTCGCAGTCTCGTGCTGAGCTGCAGGCGCATTGTGGGAGTTAACCGTACCGTGCGTGTTTGTCGCAGCGCTGGCTGCTCCGTGAGTGTTTGTCGCTGCCCCAGCAGCTCCGTGTGCATTGGCGTTGGGTTCTTCGTCTGTTACGAACTCTTCTGCTAATTTTGCGATTTCTTCATCCGATAAAGTTTCATTTGGTTTCGCACCACCCGCTTCATCGACACTGGCCACGTGACGACCTTCTACTACATGTGATTCCCCGCCACCGGCCGCAACCGCCTCATCACCATGTGAAGTCGGTTCCATCTTCGCTTGCTTGTAATTGTTATCTGAAAATTTTTTGCCTACAAAAATCCCAATAGAAAATGAAAGTAATGATACAAAAAATACCAATACCAACATCACTACCACATTTGATTTTGATCCGCCACGTTCTGCTGCTGACATAATCACCCCTATAATATAAAACTATAAAATAATAATTTGGAATCCTTCCATCTATAATGCTAGCCTTGGTGACGGCCTTTGGTCAATGCAACAGGAGTCAAAATGAATCAAACTCTACAAACGGCTTTATCTGCCAAGAATAGCCAAACATCCAGTCTAGCTCAAAGCTCTAATATATCCGAGCCCTTGCATGCCGCTCTCACAGCCGCATTGCGAGCCTCGGATAAAGGTCGAGAAGTCCTGCTGCATTACTATGGCCGATTATCCAACGTTGAAAAAAAACACCAAGCAGGCCTAGTAAGCGAAGCGGACAAAGAATCTGAAAAAGTCATTTTTGATTATCTGCGCTCGCAATTTCCTGACGATGAATTTTTAGGAGAAGAATCAGCCTATGGCCATGATTCTAATTTAACTGCCGGTGATCCACAACGACGACGCTGGATCGTGGATCCTTTGGATGGCACCACCAACTACATTCATCAATTTCCAATATTTGCCATTAGCATCGCTATGGAATTTCAAAATGAAATTCAGGTCGGAGTCATCGACATGCCAATGTTGAACGAAACCTATTACGCCGTCAAAGGACATGGCTCCTACGTAAATGATAAAAAAATGCAAGTCAGTTCTTGTGAAGAAATCGAGAATGCCTTTCTAGCGACTGGTTTTATTTCTGATTTTGAAGATGTCATTTCGCAGCAGTTAGCCGTATTCTCGAAACTCGTTCGTCAATGCCGTGGTATACGTCGTGCCGGTGCAGCTGCCTATGATCTTACGCAAGTGGCGCGCGGAGTTTTCGATGGCTACTGGGAACGAAATTTAAAACCTTGGGATTCAGCTGCAGGGATTTTATTGGTGCGTGAAGCCGGTGGGTTTGTCAGCACCTATGCAGGATCCAAATACTCGCCTTATGACAATACCTTGGTCGCAACAGGACCTAAATTGCATTCGAAATTGTTGTCATTTTTTTGACTCGATAACCCCCCTTCGTTGTCAAAATTTTTTGTTAAGAAAAACTCGACCATCAATATTTTAATTACATTTGTATCACAATTTGTTGGTCTTTGGTCTGTTATCCGCTCATTGTTCGACAGATACGCACAGTTACGCTACGAACTACCCGACCTTTATCCAATTTATTTTTCAATTCAGTTTTTGGCATCCGAGTTGCTTTTACTTCTTTAGAGACCCTTGTCTAAATTTTACAAGGCCCTGTGCTTGTGAATTTTGACAGGTCTTAGTGTGACAGATTTTCATGGAGGAAAATGTGGCTGAAGAAAGTGCGGCAAAAGAATCGGCTAGTCCAGCGGCAGGGGCCGGAGCATCTACGGGTGGCAAGCCACCTATATTATTAGTGGTCTTACTTATATTAAACATGGCCTTCATCGCAGGTGTAGGTTTCATGCTTTATAAAAATAAAAAGAAAGAAGCCGCAGAACCAAAACTAGAACACGTCATACAAGGCGAGCATCAAACTCAAGACGCCGAAGCCCATACTGAAAAACAGTTGGTCGGAAAAATCGTACCCTTAGAAACTTTCATTGTGAATCTTGCAGGATCTAAAGGCCGACGTATCGCTAAGGTCAATATGGAAATCGAAGTTGAAGGCGAAAAAATCATCGATGAAATCGAAAAACGAAAAGCGCAAATTCGCGATATCATCATCATTACCTTATCTGGAAAAACTTATGACGAGGTCGCTACTCGTGAAGGTAAAGAACAATTGCGCGAAGAGGTCAAAGACACTGTGAATGCGTTTTTAACCAAAGGTAAAATTGTGAACGTCTATTTTACAGACTTTATCTATAACTAAGGTGGTTTAAATGAATCAAGTCTTATCACAAAGTGAAGTAGATG
>JBPOJH010000143.1:0-8618 GCA_052033755.1 Bdellovibrionota bacterium
AATCTTAAAACATACTTTTTTCTTTACTGTTTTCGTTTGATAATATTTACTACAAGTAACTATGTGATCTTTTGGATTTTTTAGTTTTTCAATAATTAAATTTCGATTATTCAATATTAAGTTTTCAAACTTAAGTCCTAAAATCGTTTTCCAACCAGGCAATTGATCCATACTTGAAAATTTGAAAAAATCATTCTCAATCCGTTTTAGATTCGGTTGAATATACTTTAATGAAAATCGAATGTAGTTATCCTTCACTCGATATTTAGTCAATTTCGTGACTGAACCATCGTGTTTTTTCAATTAAACTCATGAATCCTCCATCTATCACCAAACGGCATTTTATTCATTTGGTGATAGAATATCATATTTACGCATCTATCACCAAATGGTATTTTTTCCATTTGGTGATAGATGCAGACCAAGTTATGATCTAGCCCACCACCACCTAGACTTGTGGAAAATTAACTGAATATGACCTCCCGATTATCATTATACAAAAGAGCTCTCAAAATAGCTCTTTCTGAATCAAGATCTGCCATTTTATATGGACCAAGAAAGGTTGGAAAAACCACTTTTTTAAAATTCAATTTTCCCAATGCCGTTGTTATTGATTTATTAAAATCTGAAGTTCGAGCTGAGTTTCAGATTCCACTTACTTGAAAATTTCCAACATACCTCTTTTTTTTAAGATCATATAGACCTCGTAATTAAAACTAAACCTTCTGATCATCAATTACGGGCGTTAACGGCCCGCCAAATACAATGGAATATTTCTAAATTTAGTTTTACTGTCTTCTGTAAAATTCTGCATATTGGCTCTGATACGAACTGTGGCTTTATATTTTTCTGCAAAAATGTTTAATGATTTTAACTTTCCACTTAATCCCGACTTGACCTCAATTGGGAACAATCCTTCTTCATTATAAAATACAAACTCAACCTCTGATTGAGCCCCCTGCCAACAATATAACGACGAATCATTATTAGAAACAAACTCTTGTAGAAAAAAGTTTTCTGCAAACGCCCCCTTAAAAGTTTTAAAAACTTCATTATCAGTCAGCACAAAAACGTTTGTTGGCAACTCACTGAGCGCACCCAAAATACCTACATCAAAAAAATAAAGTTTGAAAGCCGCGTCTTTTACAAAAGCCTTTAAGGGTAACTCTATATGGTCAATAATTGGAATTTTGAAAGCTAAACCTGCCCCTACCAACCAATCAATGGCCAATCTGTATTTGGAGTACCTGCCGCCAGACTCTAAAGTTTTAAATGAAAATTTTTTATTATCCTTTGCCAACTGTGCTGGAATACTTTCAAAAACAGATAAAATATGAACCGCATTAGTAGGCCCTGAGTATTTTGAAAAATCGGCTTTGTACGTTGTTAATATTTCTAATTGTTTCTGTCTTGTTTTTTTCAAATCTAACGTTTTTAAATAGGTTTTAACTACTTCGGGAACTCCGCCAACAATAAAATAGGATTTTAGTTCCTCAATTAACAATTCATGCATCGCTGTAGGAATACCATCTTTATAATTTTCCAAGTAAGTAATTAAGTGCTGCTTACCTTTCGCTAGCAGAAACTCTTGGTAATTCAGTGGATACAATTCAATAAACTCTACTTTGCCCACAGGAAAAGAAGACTCTTTTAAAAACAAGCCCAACAAAGAACCTGCTGCTATTAAATAACATTCTGGCATATCTTCAGAAAAAAACTTTAAAGAAGTTAAAGCCTCTGGACAATCTTGAATTTCATCAAAAAAAATAAAATCAGTTTTAACATTTATTGGACTTCCAGAATAATCAGACAACAGACGAATAATCTTTTTGGGGTCCTTAGTTTCTTGAAACAGGCTATGAATTTTTGGATCTTTTTGAAAATTGAACACATGCATCTTTTGGAATTCTTTTTTTCCAAATTGGATGATTAAAAATGTTTTTCCAACTTGACGAGCTCCCTTTAAAATTAGTGGCTTTCTAGATTTTTTATGTTTCCAGCGCAATATCTCTTGATAAGCCATTCTATCCATTTTTCCTCACTTTGTGGTCTTTCCTTTGATTTTATGCAGGCTAATACATTTTTTCAATGGAATAAATGTAATAATATACATTTTCGTTAAGGAATATTATAGCCTGGGCTACGGACTAGGCAAGTCCGACTATACTAGTAATTCTTTTACATAGACCTATAAATATTCGTCAAATATAAGCCATCCCCCCTTAACGTCCCGCCAAATACAATGGAATACTCGTAAGCCTGACCTTAAAAACTAGACTCACCCTTGTAAATGGTATTTTTGCCTGTTATAATGGTCACAAAGATACTTAATGACTATTAAAAAAGTCAAAATATAGGAGTACCTATGCCGGCAGATAGAAACTATTTGCGATACACAAAAGAAGCCATTCAATTGTTAGGGTTGATGATTCGTTCACAAAGAAAGTTGAAAAAAATCAGCGAAATGGATTTCGCTGAGCGTGTGGGTATTGCTCGTGCCACTTTGCAAAAAATTGAAAAGGGTGACCCTGCAGTTGAAATTGGAATTTTCTTTGAAGCTGCTCAGATGGCTAATATCAAGCTGTTCAATGTCACTGATGATTTCTCGGTCAAAGAAAAACACTATCAAAATAAGATATCATTGCTACCTCAACGAGTACGAAAGCCACTCAAGAAAGTTCACGATGAATTCTAAAAATATTTTTAAGAACTCGCAAACTGCATCATCATCAACGATACCGGACCCGCAAGAAGCTTTTGTATGGATATGGCTACCAAATGAAACAAGTCCCGTTGTTGCTGGCCGATTAGAATATATGGAAAACTCCCATATCCAGTTTAACTATGGCCAAAGCTACTTAACACGAAAAAACAAGATAGCCCTCTACGACAAGGAACTACCTTTGATAAAAGGGCGCATTCCTTTGCGCAACGGTTTATCAATTCCAGGAGTGATTCGCGATGGAGCTCCCGATGCCTGGGGCCGTCGAGTAATTATCAATAAAAAATTCGGCCAGAAAAGCTTTTCAATGGATACAATTGAACTTTCTGAAATGATTTACCTATTAGAATCTGGCTCTGATCGAATCGGCGCCCTTGATTTTCAATCATCTCCGCAGCAATACATCGCCAGAGAAACAGTTCATTCCAATCTGGAGTCTTTAGTTACCGCAACTGAATTAGTTGAAAAGGGAATCCCCTTACCAGTTGATTTAGCATTAGCCTTGTACCACGGAAGCGCAATTGGTGGCGCCAGACCTAAGGCTTTGATTGAAGATCAAAACAAAAAAATAAAATTTATCGCGAAGTTTTCATCCAGCGATGACACTTACAATGTGATAAAATCTGAATTCATCGCTATGAAGTTAGCAAAACTGTGCGATATAAATACTGCAGAAGTTCATCAAATTAAGGCTTTGCATAAGAATGTATTATTGATTGAACGATTTGATCGTAAATTTACTAAGAAGGGCTGGGCCAGAAAAGGATTGATCTCGGCTTTAAGTTTATTGGCTTTAGATGAAAACTTTGCCAGATATGCCAGTTATCAAGACCTAATCGAGATTATTCGAAAAGAATTTACAAAGCCACAACAGACCATAAGGGAGTTGTTCGCTCGATTAGTTTTTAATATTTTAGTTGGCAATACTGATGATCATGCTCGTAATCATGCTGCGTTCTGGAATGGAGATTTTTTAACACTAACTCCAGCCTATGACATCTGCCCACAACCTCGAACTGGAGGTGTTGCTAATCAGGCTATGCTCATTATGGATAATAATAAGAAAAGTCAGATCCTATCTTGCTTAAACGCCAGTTCGATTTTCATGTTATCAGAACCAGAAGCCATAGAGATCATTGAATATCAAATGTACACTATCTTAAAAAAATGGAATGAGGTGTGTGAACAAGCCGAAATCAGCAAGATCGACAAAAAACTATTAATGAACACTTCCTTTTTTAATCCCTATATCATTGAAGATCTTCCTGAAAAACTTGGATACTTACGCAAAATAGTGATGGACTTTAAAAGTCAAAGTTAAACATTTAAATCAAAACGTCTAGCCAAACACACCGTTTTTACCCGACCCGTATAAAACATGAACTTTTACTAAAAAGTTCATGTTTCTTCAGCATCAACAAAACATGAACTTTTTAGTAAAAGTTCATGTTTTGTTGATTTATCCTTTGAAGTCATGTTATAGTACTGGCAAGACTATGACTAAAACCAATGAATTTAACCGAATTTTACCGGTCCGCTTTTTGAAAAACTGATTACAGCTACACTGAATGAAAAAAACTTGAAACTAAGTTTATTCAAAGAATTGCAACTTCGCAGTCTTGATTTTGAAATAAAATATTACTGGAATAAAGAATCTCAAATTGATTTAATCATCGAAAGCAAAGAGGACCGAATTTCTAGAGCTCTAGAAATAAAGTGGCAAGCCTTAAACACAACAGAAATTCGCAATTTATTAGAAAACCTAACCACTAAAGATTATCCTTATCCAGCTTACTACACTCGCCATGATTTTCTAATTGGATTGGAAACAGCAAAAGTATCAAAACAAAACATCCCCAACAACGTCATCACTATCACGGACCTTTTTGTCGAAGCGTAAACCAGGACCAATTAACACCACAACTCGTATCAAAAATAGAATTCAGAATGAAAATTACAAAACAAATAAGGACAAACCACTTAGCTAGACCAATGTCCAATTAACTAAATTTTAATAATTCCGATAGCCAGGTGCAGAAAATTAATTAACGGAGGTCGAAAGTATCAAGAAACACCACTGCCATGAAACAGGAATTTTTTGAAATTCAAAACTCGGACTTACAACGCAATCCAATTATCCGAAGTATTTTATTGACGAGCCCGCTGGCCAAGCTGTTAAAAACAGAGGAATGTACTTATTTGAAAAGCTCACAGAGTTAATTCAAAAAAATAGTAATGAAACTATTCGCGTATTGTCCATAGCCAGCGGACCTGCGATGGAGGTTCAATTACTTCTGAAAAATTTAAACAATTTACCTCATAAAAATGTTGAATTCTATTTTATAGATCAAGATGAAGAATCCCTAAAGCATGCGCAAAGGCAAATACAATCACTAGAACGCAGTGTGAAGTCAGGTTTTAAATTTCATTTTCATAATTTGGCTATCAAAAATATTATCTCCAAAGGCATTCCTTTTGGCGAGTTTGACTTTGTATATTCAGCCGGACTATTTGATTATTTTTCAGACCCAGTAGCAACATCGGCAGCTCAAAGATTTTATGATGTTCTAAAACCTAACGGAAAGATATGTATTGGAAACTTTAGTACAAAAAATCCTTGTGTACCATTAATGGAAATATTTTTAGATTGGCACCTTATCTATCGATCTCCAGAAGACCTGATTAGAATATTCAAACCAGTAACGCAAAAATTAGACGTCGAAGAAGAACCACTTGGAATTAACATCTTCGCAATATTAAGCAGGTAAAATGCAAAAAAGTTTGATTGAACCCTACATGACCGACACGAATTACGCTGATCGAGTTAGTGAGGTTCAATCAATGATAGGTATTACAGCTCATTGGATGGCAATACCATTATTTTTACTTTTTTGGTTAGCTGATTTAGTTTATGTTCCAAGCCTAAAATGGGAATTTCTAGGGATACGATTACTGGTCATTCCCATCTGTTTTATTGTTAACTATTTAGCGAAGAAAACAAATAACTTAAGTAAATTACTTAATCTTTGTATATTCTATTCAATTTCACTGGCCTCAGGTATTAACGCCATGATCTTTCTAATTCAGCAACCTGGCACGCCTTATTATGCCGGATTGAATTTAGTTGCGCTAGGGTGTTTATCTTTTCTGCCGTTTACAAATTTAAAATTTATTTTTTCTACATTTGGAATATTTGGTCCCTATCTTGCAATCTCAATATACTATTCAAAAAAAATGGAAGACTATTGGTCTTTGTTAATTAATGGATTTTTTATTTTCGCATCGATTTGTATTTGTTTTCTAATACGACATTTTCAAGAAAATTTACGAAAAAAAGAAATGCGGGCGAAATACTTACTTGAGCTTGAACTAACTCATCGTGAAGAGGTAATTCAACTAAAAACGCAAGAAGCCTTAAATTTCCAATCACTGAGTAATCAATTTAGCCCTCAAATTGTAGAAGCTATTCAGTCTGGAAAAATCACAATCGAAGGACATCCCAGCAAAGCTAATTTATGCGCTATCTTTATCGATATCGTAGGTAGTACTGAAAAAGTCACTCACATCTCTGCAGAACAAGTCGCAAAAGTGATTAGTGAGTTTTTAGATATTTGCATTAAAATACTATTAAAGTACGACTTAACCATCGATAAATTTTTAGGGGATGGAATAATGGCATTCTGTAATGCTCCCTTGACTCGAAGTAATTACGTTGAACGAGTCATACATGCGGCGATTGAGATACAGAATTATTTTAAAGAAAATCAAAACCAATTTATGCAATATTGGAATTCTCCACTGCAACTCCGAATAGGAATCTCCGAGGGGAACGCGCTAGTTGGATTCTATGGACATGACAGATATTTTAAAACATATACAGCACTTGGACCAGTTATCAATAAAGCCTCACGTTTGTGTGGAGCTGCTGATAGTAACGAAATTCTACTAGATGAAAACGTCATCAAACATAATACGGGACAGTTTTTAGTTAAATCGATCGGGCAAAGAACTCTTAAAGGCTTCCAAACTGAAGAAGTCTTTGCCCTGGTTGGATTGATATCAAATCAGAAAAATATCACACGTGGATTAAATGAATGTCCTGAATGCCACCAAATTCTTAGCCTTGAAGTAAATAACTTAGGTCACTTCGTTTTTGTTTGTCGTTTTTGTTTGTCGTTCTTGCTGCACGATTGTAGATATGCCCACCGTACCAAATGTAGCTTAACTAATCGCTGCCAATAGGTCGTCCTTCTTGCAAGGGACACAGCCGAATTGCGCGACGACGACTCCGGCGGCGTAGTTGGCCAGCATGGCTGATTGTACTAGATCCAATCCTGCTAAGTGCCCTAAAGCCAATGTCGAGATCACTGTGTCGCCAGCGCCTGCCACATCATAAACTTCTCTGGCAAAAGTCGGAACCTGCATAACCTTGTCATCAGAAAAAATCATCATCCCATCTTTTCCTCGAGTCATCACGACTTCTTTCGCTCCCGTTTTTAACATCAATGCCTTACCAATTTCTAAAATCTTAACAGGCGAGTCCCTGAGGTCATCAAAGTTTAATCCCGACATTGCAACCGCTTCATTAAAGTTAGGCTTTAACAAATCAATGCCCTTGTAATAATCCGCTAAATTCGAACTATGTGGATCCACGAAAATTTTCTTTTTATGCTTTTTGCACAAATCAACAAACTTTGGCACTAAAGTTTTCGTAATCACACCTTTGGCATAGTCTTCCAAAATCACAGCATCGATGGATGGCAACACCTCTGCTAATTTTTTTAATAACGTCGCCTCAATAGATTCACTTAAGTATTTACGACTTTCGTAATCCACTCGCACATATTGATGATTCTTCGCCATAATGCGCGCCTTACGTGTCGTCGGTCGAGTCGAATCATAAATCAAATAATCACAAGACACGCCACAGGCTTTCAATAAATCTTTAAAATTTTCAGCCCCTCGATCCTGCCCTACAACCGATAACAAAATAGGCTCACCACCTAAGGTTTTCACATTATTCGCAACATTGGCCGCTAAGCCTAATACCGAATACTCTTTTTCAACTTCCAAAACTGGCACGGGTGCTTCGGGACTAATACGACGAACATCGCCTTGCGTGTATTCATCCACACCCACATCACCTAAAATCAAAATCCGTTTGCCTTTGAAAAGCTCCACCGCAGATTTTAATTTTTGTTTCTCAACCACCGTGGCCGTTACCAGTGGTGCCAGATCTAAAGTTGAAAACTGACTCATAAATTAAAATCCTTTCGGCCAATGGAGTAATACTGCATTCCCAGCTCTTTCATTTCTTCGATATTATAAATATTTCTTCCATCCAAAATAATAGGTTTCTTTAGTAATGATTTCATTTTTTCAAAATTCGGCTCGCGAAATGATTTCCACTCTGTGGCTACCACTAAAATATCTGCTCCTGCTAACACTTCATATTGGTCATCCAAAAACTGCAACGCTGGATTTTTACCAAAATGATTTAAAGCCACATGACTAGCCACTGGATCATAAGCCGTTACAGTCGCTCCACCGTCTAACCAATACTGTATTAGATCCACCGCGGGTGCTTCACGAATATCATCCGTTCCCGGTTTAAAAGCCACACCCCATAGCGCTACTTTTTTGCCTTTAAGGCCGCCCACTATTTTTTCTGACTTTTCGGCAAATCGCAGGCGTTGAGTTTGATTCACTTCTTCTACGGCATTCAGGATCGGCATCGCTTCTTGTTCTTCATCCCCAATATGGATTAACGCTTTGACGTCTTTGGGAAAACAACTTCCACCGTAGCCAACTCCCGCAAAAATAAAATGTGGACCGATTCTAAAATCAGAACCAATACCCCGACGAACCATTTCAATATCCGCACCCACTTTTTCAC
>JBPOJH010000005.1:0-41356 GCA_052033755.1 Bdellovibrionota bacterium
TGTAGCATTTTTTGTTTTTTGAATTCATTCCAGACTGTTTTGAAATCAGGAATATTACTTTGTGCTTCGGTGATTGTTTTATTATATGTTTGCTGTAACTGCGATGCTTTTGCACGTGTACTTTCTAATGCGTCTTTATTATTAGCATCTGCGCTGGCTAGTTGTTTATCGACGTAAAGCTTCCATAGCGATTCTAAGATGGAGTTTATCTCTGCAGAATTAGCTTCTGGCACGATACCATTAGGCATTTGCTTTTGATCTTCCGTCAACTTGTCGATGTTAGTTTTTTTAGTCGGGTTTGAATTATAAATACCTTCGCAGCGATGACTATGACTAGCAAATGCAAATGAAAATACAAAATGAGTACTTAACATTGAAACCAGTGCAAAGAACCGAAGAGTCCTTTGCACTGATTGAATTTTTAAAGTACTAAATAACATTAACTTCATCACATCCATTCCTTTTTACTTGGCGGTCTTTGCTAGTCTTCGTAAATTTTTCAGTAATAACATTTCCGTTTCAGTTAACTGTGACAAGGATCTATTGACCCATTCAGGGTAATGCTGCATCAGTAAATAATAAAAATACTGTTTTTGTTCAAAGGTATACTCAGCCGTGCTTGATTCTAGATAATAATATAAGCTAGACACCCCTGACTCGTAATACGGGCTAACACCTTTCATGCTAAAGTACTGCGAAGGCTGATGTTGTTGTCGATCCACTGTGGCTTTCAATAACTGTAATTTATCGGATGGAATTTCAGAAATAAAACTTGGCATTTGTAAGGCTTTGATATCACTGATCACGTCAGAAGGCATTTTTTTATTTTTATCAAAGACAAATGCATTTTCATCGATTTTATAGTTATCTGATTCCTGTAAAAATTGATCGATCAATTCTTTGGAGATATCATGCGCCATTGATCTAGAATTTTGAGTATTGGTAAATTTCGCAATGTTTTCTAAATCTTTATTGCTACTCATTAATCCTACGAAGTTCATCAATAACTGGACATCCTTGGGAAGATTATTTAAATCTTCTAAAACTTTTGCCTGATTGACAGTCGCTTCACCGTCCGTCAATAAAAAGTAATTCACTTTCGATAATTTTAATCTACCCTTTACGCTTTCGCCTTTGCCAGATTCATTATAATGTTTATGAATTTCAACAAATAAAGTATCTAACCAAGATTGAATATCCGTTCCTTCATAAGCCTGAGTCGCTTGCTTCGCATACATGCTTACCATTTCCATTGCTTGCGCTTTTGTTTTGACAACCACAGCATCATGACATTTAGTACCACAAGGCATTAACACCACTTCATTTAAAGGCTCGCCAAAAGGATCTAACTCAGAAAAAGCTTTGTCGATAACTGCTGCGATGGCACTAGCTTGAATTCGGGCTTTATCACCACCCATCGATCCACTGATATCATATTGAATAAAAAATAGCTTACGCTCCAGGGGGCGATGTGCGGATGGAACTTTATAAGGTTGAACTAGTCCGCGCATCAATTGTTCATTCTTAATCAACGGCCCTAACAAACTCATAATGGGGTCCAAATGGGGTTCAGGCTTCAATAACCAACTTGAAAACTTAGAAATATCAGATACATTGGCTTTAACTAGATCCTGATTATTATCTTGTCTACGATAAGTTCGCAAAATGCTTTTTTCCCATTTGTAACGAAATTCTTGTTCCGAAATCAAAAAGAAATCCATATATTTTGCTACCAATGCCGCTTGTATAAAACCCTTTGTCTGACCCTTCGTAATTTCGTTAAACAATCGAATTT
Source organism: Bdellovibrionota bacterium (assembly GCA_052033755.1). Classification (GTDB taxonomy): domain Bacteria; phylum Bdellovibrionota; class Bdellovibrionia; order Bdellovibrionales; family Bdellovibrionaceae; genus JBPOJH01. Next base: position 1,796 of record JBPOJH010000005.1, read on the forward strand.
GATCCTGACTGCCTGGAGTTAAAAACTCGGGATAATTTTTTTGAATGATACTTTTTGAAACATCCCCTGGCAAATCTCGATAAAACCGTTCGACCAGTTCTTGTCTGGCCGAGTTGGGATCTTTCACTTGCTCCATTTTTTTCAACGCGGACTGAATTTGATTTAAAAAATTATTTTCAGTAGAATTTAAACTTCGAAAACGAGACAAAAACTGAATGCTTTTAACAATTTCAGAAAGATACACATAAACTTGTTGTGGTTGTTCATAAATCAAAGTTTTAGCATCTGACAGTATTTCATTTAAAGATTTTTTTGGTAAATGGTATTGCGTAGTAAAGAAGTGCTTTAAATCCATAGCTAAAGACTCGACGTAGGGTTTAAATTCTTTTCGATCCGGCATCACGGATTGAACATTACCCTTTAAGTCACCTCTATTATTCGAATGAAAATACTTTTCAAACTCTTTGATAAATAAAGAATGAATAAATAATCCTTTTGGATTATTAAATTTTTCCGCTAATTGATTAATATTAGATTTAATGTTTTCTTTTTTTACATCTTTGGTAATTTCTTCTGCTGTCGGAGTCTTTGGATTTTTCCCATCTTGGTCTTGATCTTTTGAATCCTTAGCTTCATTGTCCTTGTTATCTGAATTAGCATTAGTATCTTTACTTTTCTGTCCATTATTTTTGTGGTCCTTACTGTTCTGTTCATTATGGTTTTGATCTTTACCTTCCTGCTTTTTACTTTCCTGGCTTTTTGCATCTGATTTTTTATCACCCTGATCTTGATGATCCTTGTTTTTGTCGTCCTGTTTTTTATGATCAGTATTATCTGTAATTTTGGGGGTTGGATACATTTCTTTACCGTCCTGAATTTCACCCATTGAATCTGTTATGGATTTTTTTGAAGTACTCTTACCTTTTTCACCCTTACTAGAGCTACTTGAATTAGATTTTGAAGTAGACTCAGAGATGGAATCACTGTCTGAATCGGAATCTGAATTCGATTCAGATTCCGAATTCTGTTGCGATTCAGAATCAGACTTTGAATCCTTCTGTGTTTTTTCTTGTTGCTTATCTTTACTAGATTCCTTGCCACTTTTAGAGTTTTTTTGTTCTTTTTTTTCGCCGCCGTTATTTTTATTTTTATCCTTCTTTTTCTCTCTGGGATCATTGGCGTCTTTGGCATCCTCAGGTTGCTCTTTACTGTCATCACCTTGAGGGTTTCCTTTCATCGGCGTAAAATCAAACGGCACCCAATGCCCATCAATAAAAACTTCGACCCATGCATGTAACGGATCCGTCAAATCGACTAAATTAAAACCCTTTGACTGTACACTTGTCGTATAGCCAGCAGCGATTCGTGTCGGCAATTGAAAGTAGTCACGCAATAGTGTTGCTCCAAGCCTAGCCGCCCCATCACAGTTAAATCGCTTTAGCTTTGCGTAGACCAAAGCCTTTGGCATGCCCTTACTAGAAAGAGATTCAAAAGCTTTTTGCGTTTTATCAAAGATTTCTTTCGATACACCGCCATCACTGGAGTTATACTCATAAGGTCCAACTTCTTGAAACCATTTTGCTAACGCCTGCGAAATTTCGAAGCCTCCTTTATTTTGATAAATTTTGGCATAATTAATTCCATCTAAAATGTGTTGCGGCCAATTTTTAATTTCACTTTTTTTTGTCACGATATTCAATTGAGATGACGACAAAGATATCTTATCTTCAGGCACCAAATAAAATCGACTTTCTTGAGGTAGTGGCTTTTGCGTCATGGAAACTAAATAGTAATCATCAGGATATTTCTCAATTACTTTGTAATCGGGGTAATTTGTTACAATAGGTCTGTACCCAGAAGGGACCGCGATGGCATATTCTTTTTCATTGTGATCATTTAATATAAAACTTTGTTTTTCTTGGCCATTCAACTTATACGCCTGATCATTTTTGTAAAATCGTGCATTATAATTAATTCTTAAATTTTCATCTAAAACTTCAAATATTCCAAAACGCAAAACTTTTAATGGTACCGGTGCATTTGTTCCAATAGCATAGTATGGTTCTTGGGACTCACCATCGGAACCACTGTTCTTTAGGTCTTTATTTCTATCTTCGTAGGATTGCGGCGATTCTGTTTTTGGTTTTGGCTTCGGTTTATTTTGCTTGTCTTTATCTTTATTTTTTTCTTTTTGTTGATCCTTTTGATTTTTTTGTTTTTCGTTCTGCTGCTGGGAAGAGGACGACGAGGAAGAAGAAGATGATGACTGATCTTGTTGCTGATCCGAATTCTGTCTTTTATTATCTTGTTCTGAATTTTTCTTTTTATCAGACTCGTTCTTTTTATCTGTGGATTTATCTTTATCGTCTTGGCTTTCCTTATCCTTATCCTTATCCTTATCTTTATTCTTATCTTCCTTATTTTTACGTTCGTCTTTAGGGTAAATCTCTTCATGAGGCAAAAGACTGTGTAAATTCAATAAATACCAAATACTATCAATGGCGGCAAAAACATGTGTTTTATCGGATTTTCTGTCACGAAGTAACTGTGCAGCTTTTGTTAGTATTTCCTGACGAATTTGCAAGTAAACGGCCGCCGTTAGCTTTTTCTTGGAATCAGGATTTAACTGGCTATCGTACTGCAAAATTAATTGTCTGATTTTTCCATATAAAGGAAATTCTTTTTCTAAATATTTTTCGATGACTCCCAACTTATTGGGATCCCCTAAGGACTTTGCCCTAGGATGCGTCTGTCCCTGGATGACAGGATGTTTTTCCAGTGCTTGCTTCCAACGAAATAAATAGGTTTGATCATTGATTAATAAGTCTTGTATGTTCTTTTGTTGATTTGTTTTATCTTTCTTCAGATTAGAATGAATCTGTTCCTCTTGGTAAATATTCTGACAAGAGTTGATACCCGCCGGCAACCTAGAAACCTGACTAGAAACCGATGCCAGGACTAAATCACTAGCCAATAATATAAACACAGCCGCCGTCCATACAAATGAACATGCAACTGATTTAATTCGTAAATATATATTACCGCTTAATAGATTAAGGATAATGTACTTTAATTTGTTCATCAGTAAATCCCATGGTTTTTAAATAAGCTTTTCTTTGCTCCACACTGGCAAATAATGAGGGAAATAAATTCGGATGCGATAATATCGTTGCGCTTAAGCTTTTTATACTGGAATGAACACGCAGGGTTAAAATCTTAGCCATTTCCTCATATTCAAATTTATAATCACTTTTCACTCGACGCTCTGAAGCCAGTAATCGATCATCAGGAACAGATTTTTCATCGACATAAAATTCTGGGAGCCCATTCGAATTAAAACGATATTTTAATTCGAACATTTGGTTTTCAGTTAATTGCAATTTTGCAATGGCGATTATGTCATCCAAGCGTCCTAAGTCCACAGTAATTTCTGGTTCTGTAATTAAATATTTTGGATCTTTATCCGTTAAAATTCGGCTTAACAACACCGCATAAGCTACTTCCGAAGCCTTACCTGGACCTTGATTGACAAAGATACTTCCGATCGTTCGATAACTGTTACCACGTGTCGGCATGTAATAGTCAGGATAGGTCTTTGGATTCGTTTCATATAATCCCATTTCAATTTTGTGTTTCCGCATAGTAGCAATATCAAAATCAGAAAAAATACCTATTAATAGTTTTTTAAAACCATTTTCCTCAGTTATTGTTATTTTATCTGCTATTCCCGATACTCCATGCGGAAATAACGGTGAACTCATTTTTATTGGAAAATTGTACCACGCTAATAAAAACATATCATAAAGTTGTTCAATATTGGATTTATTATAAACATAGATTTTTTGATGAATGCGATCCCATACAGGAAAGGCTGTCGAAAATCCACCTTCTTCATTATATCCTTGCATAAATTGGCTTGGAGTCGCATTGGTGGTTAAAATGATTGAATGAATCATAGAGATAACCAATTCATCACCTGCAAAAACTTGTCTTTCATTCATTAGCGATAATCCCGAAGTCTTAGTTCCTGCTGGTGCTTTCTCAAATTCATCTAATAAGGCAAATAGCACTTCCTTAGCAGCTAAGCTACCTGTGCGATTATACTTATACCCTTTCCCAGCACGTACTTGAGCTAAGTCAATTCTTCCGATAATGTCACCTTGATCGCTCATTGGGTGAAATTGTTTGATATACAATTCTTTTTTAGAATTTTCTTTTAATAAAACATCGCTCAAAATCGCACAAGCCTTAGCAATGACAGCTTCGTTATACATTGATAAGGCTGACTCTAAAACCAGCCTTGATAACAAAGACTTTGCACTACCTGGAGGCCCTTGCAACATTGCATTTTTACCTGACAATACATTCAGTAAAACAGCACGGATGACGGCATCGTTGCCAACCATCTTTGCCGATAATTCTGTAAAAAATAATCTAATTCCTAATATCGAATAATATTGAATGGATTCTTTATCATTTCTAACTAGTGCATCTTTTAACTTTGTCGCGATATTGGCAGCCTGAACTTCTATATTTTTGAAAACTGTTGTCTTTGGATGTTGCTTAGGTAGCAATTGCCCATGATCTGGATTGGATTTATTAGCACGAATTGTTTCCTTAACAATAGTTAAGAATTTATTATGAAACTTTTGAATTTCTTTAATTTGATTTTCTGCTTTAGTACTGTGCCTACCTGAATCTAAAATAGCTTGTAAGTACGGACTGACTTCATATTCTATTTTTGAATTATCAGCAGATGATTTGATTCGTACTTTATTTTTCTTCCATCCTTTTTGAATCTCAGACAAACTTTCTTCTAGATTTTCTAAAGGCATCTTACCATTTACTTTGAATGAATCGTCTGTAGCCGTCAGGCCTAACTCGATCGCAATTTCTTTGTTTGGAAATATTAGTTTTTTTCGTTTCACATCAAAATGCATTTCTTGTATGTATCTATTTTTATCCACATAAGAAAATGTCTGAGTTCTTGGATCATAAAATCCGTCGTGTTTGTACTTCATCGAATTACCTTCCAAGTAGACAACTTTCCCACGAGTACCTGGTACAACATCAATGATAGAACCATCCACACCATAAGCCTCAAATCGCGTAAATAAAACTCGATACGCTTTACGAAAAACAAAACCTTCAGGACCACCTTGTAATAAAGATGGTGCTAGATCCATTAAATCTTCTTCCTCCAATGTCATACGACGATTATCGAATGGAACCTGACGTAAAAGTTGTTTCAACAAGAAAGCAGCCTTCCACATCTTAGGTATTTTCATCTGACTGCGATTACTTCCTAAAAATGGCGGAAAAAATGTGGGCACGGTCTCATAGCCACGAACGGCTTCGATAGCATCATTGTATTCTTTGGTATATAAGGCATCTATGGCGGTGGTCACCTCAATCGCGGATTTTAATGTTTTATCTGTTACTTGGATTTTATCCATTAATGGACGTAACGTACGTAAATCGATAATTATGAATCTATTTTCTTGATTGGCTTTTTCCAATTTCTCAACAAACAACATCATATCTTGTTCATCAGTTCCTTTATTGACAACATGGACCTTTAGTCCCATCCGATCAATAAAGGCTTGTCGCCCTCCCACCTCATGCGGTTTAGCTTGCGCCATCAATCCACCCAGGGTGGCATTGGTTGTGGCAATAACACTTTCAATCATCGTTTGTACAATTTGATTTCCAACTAAGGCTTGACGTTCGTTCAACACGGATAACAAAGTCATTTGTACATCCACTGGAGCTTTTTCGATTTCATCTAAGATAGCAAAAAAGAATCTTTTTGCGATAAGCGCTCTGGAATAATCAATTTGATATTCACCGTCTTCGACAAATTTAAATGGATCAGGTCCACCTAAAACTGGAGTCTCATTATCCATACGATGAAATTGCTTGATAAATATTTGCTTAGTATTTTCGGGTAAAATATCTAAATTTTCAGTTATCAATCGCAATTCTTTCATAAAACGACCGATTTCCTGAATCTCTTGGCTTTGCTCAGCATTTAACTTTTGCATTTTTTGATCGAACTGCTTCGCCGACCACTTGTTGACTGTCATCAACTGAGCCTCTAAAAACTTTCTAGAGACAAAGGTCTTACCCCCACCACCGTCACCATCCATAAGCACATGTTCCTTCGCCATCATAGCCACACCCAAATAATAAATTACATTATCCATCCGATGCATTGTGGATCGCAAATTAGCTAAACCAATACGTGATAATTCCCAGGCGGCATTCATTTTGTTTAATTTTAATTGATCTGCAAATTGCTGATTGGATTTAACATTACGAACTGCCAAATCAGTTTTCGATATTGGTGAACGCGAATATTCCAAATTGTTGCTCTTGCTGTCATAAATCTTTTCACACTTATTTATTGATAACGCAGGCGATACAGCCGCTTGAGAAACGATCGCCGTGACTGACGATGTGATAAATGCGCCTGATAAACCCAACCAATATACAAACGTTCTATTCATACAATGTTACTCCTGCCGTTAGGTACGACAGATAAAAACAGTGCATAACTTGGGCCTTGTTTATTCGAGCTATTAATCAATCTGTTTCATTTAAAGACTAAGACGCTGTCAAAAGTTTTGACAGGTAAAAACGACAAGTGACTAAAATTGTGCTTTTACTTTTTTAAAGGTTTTTGGTATCGTTCCAAAGTTTATGGGATCATATCAGACAGTTATAATCTATTTCTGCAATGTCTGTGGAAATTTTCTGGCTAGAAAATAAAATTCGTAAATTTTACTAAATCAGATGACAAAAATTGTATCTACATAATAACTCTATTAGAATTTGTAACCATCTATGATTATTTAATTAAGACATCAACTTCCGATGAGACTCTTGCAAGTATTTATGTCGATTATGTGCTCCGCATAGTATTTGTAAATTTTCCGGCGAATGATTCACACCAAACCATTGCGGCTGAGCATGATCGATCTGTAAAAACCACCGGCTACGACAAACTCTACCCGTGATCGGATCTTTATACTGACAGCATTGAAATTCATTCAGAATTTTACGTCGTGTTTTCTGCGTAATCATCTTAGTTTTAGAATCTAATTCACTGTCCACGCTTTTAAATGATTGATTCAATTCAACCGCCATTTTGTGTTGATTTCGTCTCGATAACAAACTCGAAGGGATTGATATTTTATTGTCGCAGCTAGATTTTGTTTCACTAATTATTAAATTAATATTTTCGAAAGCAGCTACTTCAGCAGCAGTCGGTTTTGTGAAAACATTCTCCGTTACAGCTAAATTTGAGTTTTTTGTTTTTTTCAAATCAGATTTTTTACCCATTTTAGCCTGGATTACTTTTTCTGTGACATATTCTAAATACTTGACCACATCACCACTAGGAATCGAATGCGATAATAGCTGTTGAGCTTTTTCAATTTTTTCAAATAGCTCTTTAGATAAAGATATTTCCAATCGAACACTTCCATCTGATTGTCTTGTTTTTTTCGTTTCCTTCAATACCGGCAATTCAAAAAAGCGAGCAATTTCATGCTGAGTTTCAGAGTAATTCTTTTTTGTTAGGTTATTTAACAAAGTTTTCTTTTCTGAGCTTGTGACTTTTTTATTATGATTTTTCAAAACCTGCCTTGCTGCTTTCTGCACCATTGCAACCTGACTTAACTTTATTTCACCTGACTGAATCATCGATCTGACTTCCGGCAATTCTTTTAACAAACGAGCTCCATCAATTCGCCGCTGAGTCGAACCTTCGCTATACCCCACACCTTGAGTTAAATATGAAAATAAGTTTGGATATCCCAATTCCAAATACAATCGTCGAGCATCGATTTCTTTGATCGCTAACAAAATATCTTGAATCAAATCTTTTTCTCGCGCAAACAACGATCGCATATGCTGGTCTAATTCCATCTTTCCAAGATATTTTAAACTCATCGAAACCTCCAGTTTTTCAGAGAGAAGTTGATTGTTCATATACTAATAAAATCAGAAAAAGTAAAGCTCGAACATGGAAAAATAAAAATAAAAATAAAAATAAAAATAAAAATAAAAATAAAAATAAAAATAAAAATAAAAATAAAGATGAAGATGAAGATGAAGATGAAGATGAAGATGAAGATGAACTTCTAACCAAACACTTTGCAAGACAAATATTCAAATTTCCAAATAAAATTACTGCTGATTGTAATCACGTATGAATATACCAATTCCACTAACCTTAAATAAAAGTCTACCACCTCATCCAAGGTTTATAAGATTTTTTCACGAAAATAAGTATCCAGCAAATTGGTGCAGGTTCAACTCGAGGCCTTCGTTATTACACTTTAGTGAAATTACAGATTTTTTTTCAAACTTGCACTTTGAACAATTAATTATTGGCGTTGTCATCAGTATTGATACTGATATTGGTATTGGTATTGGTATTGGTATAGTCCTAAGTTTTAATTTCAGGATGGCATTGGTATTAACATTAGTGTCAGTATAGCAATCAGTTTCAACTTCAACTTCAGCCTCAGCATGGCATCGGTGTTAGTGTTAACAATACTAATTTTTAATATCTGAATCAACTTTCTTTACCGCCAAATTGCAGTCAATATTTTTTGACTGGGAAAATTTCTACCAATTAGCTAATTGAAAAAGAGCAGTACATTTATGAAAATTTAGGGCTCAATGACTACCTAACCAAGCCTAACCTATAATTAATTAACTCTCGACTATAAGAATACTTAAACTACAGTTTCTACTGCAACTTGGCAGTGAAGACTTGGTATCGTTCTTGACTGCGGTAAGAAACCCTACAGTTTTTTTCACCGCAGTCCAAAGGTTTCCCGTGCCGATCAAGAGATCGCTGCGGCGGACTTACGTGGTCATATTGAAAATATACGTATCACACATAAACGTGCTGGGTATCGCTCCTTACTGCGGTATTTACGTCGAACTGGTATTGAGGTTACTGAATATAAATTGCGTAAAATAATAAAGCAGTTTGAGTTACAAATTAGAACCAAGAAACGTTTTGTACATACAACAAATTCAAAGCACAAATTTAGAATTTATTCCAATTTACTAAAGACGTTTCGGCCAACTAGAATAAATCAAGCCTGGGTAGCAGATATAACTTATATCCGTATCGAAAATGGTTTTATCTATTTGGCAGTAGTTTTAGATCTATACTCAAGAAAAGTTATTGGCTATTCAATCTCGAAAAGAATTGATGGTGATTTAGCACTCAATGCACTGACGATAGCATTTGAAGGTCGTAATTATCCACAAAAAGTAATTCAGCATTCCGATCGAGGAGTACAGTATCTGTCAGATAAATATATTTCATTTTTAAAAAAATATAAATTTAAAATATCTTGTTCAGCTAAGGGAAATCCCTATGACAATACATGGGCAGAAAGTTTTATGAAGACATTAAAAGTTGAAGAAGTTTATCTTCAGAAATATGAAACAATTCTAGATGTAGTTAATCATGTACCAGAATTTATTGACGACATTTATAATAAAAAACGAATTCATTCATCACTTGGTTATTTAACTCCAGAAGAGTTTGAATTAAAAAAATCAGTTGCAAAAAACAAAAACAAAACGTAACACTATGAAACACAATTCAGCTCCGTCACCTGAGAAGATCTACAGAAAAACCACCGCAGTCCAGTGTGACGATTAAGCGGCTTTCTTTAAACGGACTTCAAACTGCGCACCTGGATTATTTGGTAACAGACTTAGAGTTCCACCATGTTTTTGTACTAAGCGTTTGGAGATACTTAATCCTAGCCCCGTACCTTCACCAGATTTTTTAGTCGTAAATAAACTATCGAATATTTTTGCTTGCAGTTCTGCAGGCACGCCTGTGCCTGAGTCCGCAACAATAATACTTAGCTCTTTGGAATCATCGCCGTTTTCCTTCGCATGTATTTTAATCCAAGACATAATATTGTTTGCCGGAGAATCGGTATTTGACCTTTTTCTGTTTGAGTCTCGGATAGCATCTATCCCATTCGACACAAGATTTGTAAGCACTTGAACTAGTTCTGGCTCTGTTGCCATCACTTGTATTTTCTCATCGATGGGCTCCACTTGAATTTCCACGCCATGTTTAACCGCCTTCGATTGAGTCAAGACAATGACTTCACTGATAACTTCTTTAACACTAACTGGGACAGGCAACTCTTTATCCGAAGAGTGCACTTGGTTTTTGATACTTTTAAAGACTTTTCCTGAAAGCTGATCGTATTCTGCATATTGAAATGTCGCTGCCAAACAAAAGTAAATATTAAACTCACTAATATTAATGCTACTATTACCAATGCAAAAGTGGAACGTAACACTTTTAGAAATTTTGCTTCTAACTGATTCTGTCGATGCCGTAAGAGGTCCTCTAGTAAAGACTGCATTTCGTAATAAACATTTTCTTCAAACTTTGCAATGCGAACCTGGTCCACATTTGGCTTGTTTTCACGGCTTACACGAACAGGATTTAGTTACCGCGAAATGGCGGTGCTGGCCTTACATTTTTCCTTACTGCTGAGATCATGACCGACGAGACTATCAAAGTTCCACCTACGAAAGTTTTAGTATCTAAAGCTTCGTTAAGTAACAACCAAGCTGATAATGTTGCTACCAATGGCTCGATAGTGACAACAACTGACGCCACGGAACTGGGCAATCGATGCAAAGCCATCAAAAAAAATACAATTGGTAATATAGTCGAAAATACCGACATCGCAAATAATATCAAATAATGTTCGATTGGAAAACGTAACCACTGATCCATGTGCAAACTATCCTTAATAAATAAGCCATGAATAACAAACAAACTGACAGCTGCCCCTAGTAATACATATTGAGTGGCCTCTAGAGGGTCTGCCCCTTGTTGAGTCCGGGCAGAAACTAATACGTAAGCCGAATAGGTAACCGCCGCTGCAAACCCACATACGATTCCCAACCACGAGTGCACTTTAAAATCCCCCCAAAGCAATACCGTTAATCCAAAAATAGATAACGCCAACGCCAGCCCCTGTTGAACAGAAAACTTTTCTTTCAAGTAAAACACCGAGCCCATATTAACAAATATTGGGAAACTAAATAATATCAACGCCGCCAAGGCTACGGATAAATTCTTAATCGAAAAAAAATACAAAGTTGAAAATACCGCGTAACCAAAACATCCCAACAAAATCGAATTCCATTTCTGTCGGCTAGATAAAGTATTATGTTTCACAATTGATTTTCTACCGAATGCGGTTCGACTCTGTATCTGTTTACTGAATAGAAATCTGATTAAGAACAAACCACCTGTCGCCATCGCAAAACGGAAAAATAGCAAATCGCCAACACCGATATTTCTAGCAAAGGCCAGCTTGCCAAAAATTCCTAAAAATCCAAAGCCCATCCCCGCCAGCAAAGTAAAAAAAATTCCCGTCCGAAAATTTTTCTCTTCTTGATTAATTATTTTTGACGATGACTCTGGCAACTGCGGCTTTTTAAATTCCGATTGAGACTTAAGCATGAATCAACATCTCCTGTTATATTTTGCTATTTCTTGAATTCAATCTTTGTTGTCGATTGATTCATAAGTACATATAAAACTTTGCAGTACATATACTGCACTCTTCTGGAGGGACCAATAACTATTTATGCGGCCAGCAGCAACGCAGGGAAGTTATTTATTACGAATTAAAAAATCCAGCGAGTGACCATGATTCTTTAACCATTTTTCTGAGCTAGAAACATGGTCACAGTATCGACCCACTAAATCCCAAAATTGCGATGAATGATTCATATGTTTTAGATGCGATAACTCGTGTATTAGAATATAATCGATCACTTCCAATGGCGCCGCAATCAAACGCCAATTTAAATTGATCACGCCTCTTGAGGAGCAACTCCCCCAACGTGTCGTCTGATTCTTAAAGCGAACTTGCTTTGGATGTAATTGCATTGTTGAACTCCAAATCTGCATCCGCTCCCCGATCAACTGAATGGCCTCACGTTTATAAAATTTTTGCAATACCGGCCAAAGAGTCGCCAACTGTTCTTCGGATAACGAATTCCACTGCGATTCGGGAATATGAATATTCAAATATGCGTCCAGAACAGAAAAAAATATATTCTTATTTGGCGTAATCACAAAACGCAATTGCAGCATCTGTCCCAAGAATGGAAACTTTTCACCCGCCAGTATGCTGGGTTGTTGCACTTGCTCCACTCGCTGTTTCAATTGTGAAACACTTTTTATAATCCAAGATTTTTTTTCCCGCAAAAAATCTAACACCAGCTTTTGTTCCGTCGAAACATTCGATTTAACGAAAATCTCAATCTGCCGGGTCTTTCTTGAAGGCTTAATTTGAATCGATAGATTTTTTCGATATGGCCGTTGCAACCACTGAATATCAAGCCCCTCAAATTGAATTTTTTTTGACTCACTCATAACCTATAAACTAGCTTATTCTGGAAAAACTCTCTAGCTCTTTCTATGCGAACTGATGATAGATTTCCTTCGACATTGCCAACAGTTTTGTTAGAATTTGATAAGATAGGAACACGCATGCAAAAAAATAATCAAAAAAATCTTCTTATTTGGTTTTTAACATACCTATTTATTTTAGTTGGAGGATTTTTACTTGGTTTCACAAGCTTACCCTATCGTCCGCTCATCTTATTAACCTCAGAGGCCGGCCTAATACCTGACTCTATTATTTCGGCTTTAAAAAAGAACCAGCAAATTCATTTAAAGGTGATCGAATGTCAGACCTCCAATTGCATTTACGAAAATATACCAAATGCTGATTTTTTCTTGGTGACCAAAAAATGGGGCAAAGAATTTCGCCCCAGTGAATTGTTAGAGGTTCGCTCGCCTGATTTTACAATCGATACTAATTTTGCTTCGACCAGCCTGTTCAAAGACCAAATGCTACCCTGGATTTGGCGGTATTTCCCTGACAAAAAAGCGATCGTTGTTTATTACCTGATGGTTAAAAACCTGCAAGTGAGCCCATCATCCACAAATACCGCTAATACCACCAATGCCTTCACTGGAATTCGATGGCCACTAAAGAAATACCAGCTAGATGTATTAAGATTTCTAAGCGATGAATCAACCATGTTTTTGTGGACTAAAATGACGGACTTCAGTACTTGCTTACAATACAAAGGTCCCGTCATACCCACTCATAAAAAACCAGAGGGACTTCGAGAAATCCCTCTTAAAAATTTACATTTTATTGAAAACGAGTAACAACAAAAGCATCTGTGTTTAACGTCAGCTCACCTCTTGTCTTCGTAAGCTTTACGACAGAGCTTCTTCTTCTTCATCCTCATCAGCAAAGTCTAATGCCAAATCATCATCCGGATGATAATCTTCGTCGCTGGCTTCTGCTGCTACAATAGTATCCTCTACAGTATCCTCTTCGATCGCATCAGTCATAGTATCAGTGACCGTATCCGCAATAGTCGATTCAGTTTCTTCGTTAGCAAGCTCACTACTACCATCTGCCACTTCTGTTGATTTTGCTTCGACATAAGCTTTACCAAATTCGCCGCGGGCAAAAGCTTCCGTCTGCCCCGATGCCACAGCTTCATCATATCGAGATAACCAGTTTCGATCACGAGTCGAGATCTTTTCGCCAAACGCCATGGCCTCACGAAGACTTTGTGCCTTATCCGCATCACGACGTTGTTTTTCACGCAGCTTTTCGGTTTCAAAAAAATCGGTCGTTGTCGTGATTTCAGTTAATTGATCAGAGATCTTAGTTAGCTCCTCTTCACCTTCCGAATAACTACTTGTTACCGACTGCGAAAGACTTTCGGTCAAATCACTCAGCTTGCTTTTTTCTTTGGTGTCTTCTTCGCCAATGCCCTCTGGTAATAATTCGTCGATTTGCGACAAGGTTGGAAGCTCTTTTAAATTTCGAAGACCAAAAATCTCCAAGAATTTTTTCGTCGTACCGTACAACATAGGTTTACCCGGAAGATCCGACTTACCTTCAAAGTTCACTAAGCCTTTTTCCATCAAAGCGCGAAGTAAGTGCCCTGATTCCACACCACGTATTTCATCTATTTCAGATTTTACTAATGGCTGCTTATACGCCACAATCGCCAATACTTCTAGTGCCGGTCCACTGACTCGAAATTGTCTTGGCTTCACCGAGCGAGTGATGAAATTCATATTATCAATTTTAGTTCGCAGTTGATATCCACCAGGTACTTCTTCCAAAGTCACACCACGATGACCGCCTGCTAAATCCACAGCGATTTGATCGATGGTACGACGAATGCGATCACCACGAATATTCGTGCCCTTAAATACCATCTTTAATGCGTTCATGCTGACCGGTCGGTCCGATGCAAACAAAATACTTTCTATAATACTACTTAAGCGTTCGTCTTCAATGAATTCAACGTCCTCAATTTCCGCCGCTTCAAACCCGCCTAATTCCGAATTGTCCAATTCCGCTTGTTGAGCTAAATCTAAATTTGTATCCGCATCTGCGTCCTGATCCGCTAACGCTTGCGCTTGCGATTCCAATTTCGAATTCAAATCAGACTCGAGATCTAAATCTTCAACCCTGTCCTCAGCAACAGATATCTCATCCATTGACAACTCGACCTCATTCGACTCGACAAAAAAATCCCTAGCCGCCAATAAAGATTTCTCTGCTAACTCATCCACTGACGGTGATTCCTGGGTCTGGATCGTTTCTACAACATCCTTGTTTTTTTTCATTTTCTTAGACATTCATTTCTCCCTCTTCATCCTGCAAAGTCGTCTGAGCCGATTCTTCCTGATCTGCCGCAAAGTCTTCGGCAAACTCAGACTCTAAATCACTGGCCTCAGACGATAATTTCTGAGTTAGCTCATCAATCTGAGCTTCTGTGAGCTCGGTGTGGCCAGAACCATCCATATCAATCACGACCTCTTGTTCGTGTTCCGCAATTTCTTCTTCAATCGCTTTTACCATTAACGAATCCGCCACAGCCTCGGCATTGTGAGACTCATACTCTTCCACGCGGCTGATCGCATCCGCTTCGATCATTTTTTTCGATTCGACATATAGCTCGCCGTAAACTTCCGATTGGAACAAATTCACAAATCCCATTTTTGCTAATTCCAAAACACTTAAAAATGTGATCAAAGTCTGTGCGCGCTTACGACTTAAATCCGTAATCATCGCTGAGATAGGAGTTCGCAAACCGACTATTAAGAACTCTTTGATTTCCAAAACTCTAGAAGCAATGGATTGTAATTTAGCGGCCACCTTATGAACTCGCTTTTGCATTCCACGCATCGTTCCTCGATAAGCCGCAATCAATGAAAACAAAGCATTTTCTTCCAATACAATGTCTTCTTCCGGAGCTTCGATTTTTTCACGAAAGCCACGCGCCCAAACATCGCGCCCCAACCATGGTCTTTCCATTAAACTTTTGGCAGCCTCTTGATATTTTTGATATTCTAATAACTTTTGAACCAGTTCTTTTCTAGGATCTTCGGCCTCGATCACTTCGCCGTGTTCGTTGTAGTTCGGTAATAGCATTCGACTTTTGATCTGCAACAAGGTCGAAGCCATGGCGATAAAATCCCCTGCGGCATCGATGTCAAATTCTCGCATGAGCTTAATGTATTCTAAATACTGCTTAGTGATTTCATGGATCTTTATATCAAAGATATCCATTTCTTCTTTGCGAATTAAATATAACAACAAAGCCAAAGGCCCTTCAAATTTAGGCAACTGAATATTTAAAGCCGAACCCAAATACGAGGCCGCCCCACCAGATACTCCCGCACCGGAATGACCACCGGCACCCGTACTACCGCCGGTAGTGTCGATGCGGCTACTGTCTGTGACATCAGCTAATGTCATTGTTGGCATCACCATTTCACTCATAACTTCATCCACTCCTTGAATTGTTTTAAGTTTTTCTGAGCTTCAACCCTGGCCTTTTCATTGCCTGCGCGAATCATTGAATCAAGCCGTTCTGGATTATTCAACAATTCTTTTTTCTTTTCTCGAGGTTCTTTGCATAAGCTATTGATATTCTCGATCAATCTCATTTTACAATCGCCACAACCAATGCCCGCCGAACGACAGCCTTCGTTCACCCACTGCAGATCCG
Organism: Bdellovibrionota bacterium; assembly: GCA_052033755.1. Lineage (GTDB taxonomy): Bacteria > Bdellovibrionota > Bdellovibrionia > Bdellovibrionales > Bdellovibrionaceae > JBPOJH01. The sequence goes on from JBPOJH010000005.1 coordinate 17,936, forward strand.
CCGACGAAGAAAATAATTTGTGATAAGTATACATATTGCACACATCTGGATTTCCTGGATCTTCCCGTCGCACGCGTTGGGGATCTGTCGGCGCAGATTTAATTTTTTTAGCTAACGATTTTTCTTCCTCCATTAAATCCAAACCATTGCCATAGGACTTAGACATCTTGCGACCATCCAAACCTGGCACCAAGGGCGTTTCCGTTAACAACACGGCTGGTTCCGGAATTTTACCTTTATATAAATGATTAAAGCGTCGAATAATTTCGCGAGTTAACTCCAAATGCGCCACTTGATCTTGCCCCACAGGAACTTTTTCCCCTTTGTAAATGGCAATATCTGCCGCTTGCAAAATCGGATAAGCAAATCGCCCTAAATTGTGAGTATCACTGGCTTTTGCTTCTTCTTCGGCATCCTTCCACGTGGGCACTCGCTCAAGCCATCCCATCGGTGTCAAATTCGCAAAGATCATAAATAAATCCAAATGCTCGGGCACTGCACTTTGAATAAACATCGTGTGCTTTTCATAGTCAAAACCCCAGGCTACTAAATCTGCAAAAATTTCGCGACTCCATTTGGGAACTTCTGGCGAGGACTTGTAGGCCGTCGTCATTCCATGCCAATCCATAATGCCGAAGTAGCACTGATATTGTTTTTGCAATTCTAAAACATTTCTAATACTGCCAAAATAATGGCCGATATGTAACTGACCCGTGGCACGAATGCCCGTCATCACTCGAAAAGGTCGATGAAGGTTTGTCGTGGTTTTATCATTGGTTTTGGATGAGTTTTCAGGTGATCCTGTTTTGTTGTCAGTCATATTTACAACACCCTTAATGCCAAGTGAATCAATAAATCATAACCCCATTGTACGGGGATCACCAAAAAGCGCATGGCTCCACTCATGATTAAAAACATTAAAACCAAACTGGTGATATGTTCGTTTTTTTCCAATTGATAATTCCACTCGCGAGGCAAAAACCGCGCAATGACTTTACCACCGTCCAACGGATGTAAGGGAATGATGTTGAACACCGCTAAAAACAAATTGATCGAAATAAATACCTTTAATAATTCCATCGAACCGCTGTAGATTTCAGTGGTTCTTAAGTTCCTAGCAACAAAAGCCAAAGCCAAACTTCCCACGACGGCTAAAAGCACATTCGACATCGGGCCAGCTAGGGCAATCCAAAACATATCCTGTCGAGGATGCTTTAAATTTCTTTCATTCACGGGAACTGGCTTCGCCCAACCAAAAAAAATGGGCAAGTTAGTGATGATGGCAATCAGTGGTAACAGAAAAGTTCCCAGTACATCCATGTGGACCAGTGGATTCATCGTCAATCGCCCCATCATCGAGGCCGTGTTATCCCCTTTCCACTTCGCCACTAAACCGTGGGCGACTTCGTGAAAGCACAAAGAAAATAAAAAGGGCACAAAATACACCGCCGCTTTGGTGGCGATTGCTAAAACATCCATCGTTTGTCCTGTTCTGTTGTTCTGTTGTTTCTGCAGTTCGTTCTACCATCTGCAAATTCGCTATCATAAAACGCTAACGAATAGCCCCATCAAAGTCTAGTTTTTTGCCTGTCGTCATTGGATAAATATTTTTCACTTTTAAGCGACTAATGTTAGAAAAATAGAATTACAAAAAAAGAGTATGGAAATTTATTTAAAGGAGTTCTAAATGTCACACAATGTAGCAGTTCCTGCATTAACAAGCTTTTCCGAAGACGAAGTGGCTTTTCGCGAAGCTGTTCGCGATTTTGCTGAAAATGAAATCAAACCTCATGTTCACCACATGGATCAAGAAGCCAAGATGAGTTCGGATCTTGTTAAAAAATTATTTGAAATGGGTTTAATGGGCATTGAAACTCCCGACAAATTTGGTGGAGCTGGATCCACTTTCACTATGGCTTGCATCGCAGTGGAAGAATTAGGCCGCGTGGATGGGAGCGTTTCTGTTTTGGTCGACGTGCAAAACACATTGTGCACGAATGCGTTTCTAAAGTGGGGCACGGAAGAACAAAAAGCGAAATACTTACCTAAACTAGCTAGCGAGTGGGTGGGAGCTTATGCTTTGTCCGAGTCCTCTTCTGGCAGTGATGCTTTCGCATTAAAATTAAAAGCCGAACAAAAAGGTGACAAATTCATTCTAAATGGTAGCAAGCTTTGGATCACCAATGGTAACGAAGCGAACTTATTTATTGTCTTCGCTAATATGGATCCTTCGAAAGGTTACAAAGGAATCACGGCATTTCTAGTCGAAAAATCTTTTCCTGGCTTTAAAGTGGGTAAAAAAGAAGATAAATTAGGAATTCGCGCCAGCTCAACTTGTGAGTTATTATTTGAAAACTGCGAAGTGCCAGCTAGCAATGTTTTAGGCGAAGTGGGTAAAGGATATAAAATTGCAATTGAGACATTGAACGAAGGTCGTATCGGTATCGGCGCACAAATGATTGGTATTGCCGGCGGAGCCTATGAAGCTGCGTTAAATTATGTCAAATCCAGAGAACAATTTGGTAAAGCTTTATCTGAATTCCAAGGCATTCAATTTCAATTGGCTGAAATGCGCACACAATTAGAGGCAGCTCGCTTGATGGTGTACAATGCGGCTCGCCTGAAAGATGAAGGTAAGGATTTTATCGAATCAGCAGCGATGGCGAAATTGTTTGCCTCGTTAGCGGCGGAAAAAATCACTTCCTTGGCAGTTGATTTGTTTGGCGGAAATGGTTTTACTAAAGAGTACCCAGTAGAAAAATTTTGGCGAGATGCAAAGATTGGCCAAATCTACGAAGGCACTACAAATATGCAAAAACAGACTATTGCCAAAATCGAGTTAGCAAAGTCTTAGTTTTTTGCAAGAAAGAGCGACCTTGCAACGATTGAAATCAACAACACGCTTTTTTGTATTGGTAATAATATTGTTGGGGGTGAAGCCACAAATCATGGCCAACACCTCCATCAATTCCAACCTACCCGTATTTCGTCTTCATTTAAATCAAGAACCCACCAGTATAAATCCACTGAAGCAAAAAAATTCCAGTGCGGGATATTTTTTGCAGCAAATTTATCGCAATTTATTAAAACTAGAAAATGGAAAATTAAAAGGCGACTTGGCCGAGTCCTGCGAATATCAAGATTCCAAAACCATTCGTTGTCAGCTGCGTCCCCATATTCAATTTAGCGATGGCTCCCCTATCACCGCCGCTGATTTTATAAAAACCTATCACAGTTTTTTAAATAAATCCGAACCTGGATTTCGTGCAGATTTATTATTTGAAATCGAAAATGCCAAAGAAATTTTAGAAGGAAGCAAGACTTTAAAAGATCTGGGAGTACTAACTCCCAAACCCGATCAATTAGTATTTAAATTAAAACGACCGCATCGCGAATTTATTTATCACTTAAGCTCTGTCTTGCTGGCTCCGCAACCCAAGGATGGTTTTTTAAGTATCACCGAAGCTAGCCGGCAAGTCACAAGTGGCCCTTTCAAAATTGCACGGTGGAACTTAGGGCAAACCATACGTCTAGAAAGTAATTCCCACTATTGGGAAAAAAATGCGAATCGTCCCAATGTTGAGTTTAGTTTTGTCAATGAAGATAGCGTGGCCTTACGTATGTACGAGACCTCGCAACTGGATTTTTTGCGACGACTGCCAACTCCATTTTTCGAAAAATATGCGATTTCCAAAGAACTTCTAGAAATTCCCGTTTACCGTTTTGATTATTTTGGCTTTTCTAGCCAATGGAATGACTTTTTATCTTTACGAAAAGCTTTAATTTACAGTCTGGATTATTTAAGTCTGCAAAAATATTATCATTCGAAGGGACCTCCAGGCTGTCCTGGACTGCCGGCTAAGGATTTAGATTCGAAAATTAATTTGTGTTATACGATGGACATTCCATTAGCGCAAAAAGAATGGAAAAAAGCACAACAAGAATTAGCAACAAAGCCTGAACTATTAAAGAGTTTAAAATTTGTCTATTCGAAACAAGGGGGCGAAGATCACAAGCGCACTGCCGATTGGCTGGGAACCGAGTGGAAAAAGAAATTAGATTTAGTCGTCCCTTCCGAAGCTTTAGAAAATAAAATATTTTTATCATTACTGGAGCAAAAACCTCCAGCGATTTTTCGTAAAGGTCTAAGTCCGGAACGGCCCACTTGCGCCGCCGTTCTTGAAAATTTTCAGAAAGATCATCCAGAAAATTATTTAAAGATTGAAAACTTAGATTTAGAAAAAACCATTACTTCCATGTTAAATCTTGGGAGCTCTAACAAAGATAAAAAGAAATTAAACAGCCTGTGCTCCGAAGGATTAAGAAAATTAAAAGACACTCACCGCTTTGTTTCCACTGGACCGATTCATTTTTCGATGCTGCTAAAGCCCCAATGGCAAGGCCTAAAAATCAACGAACTGAACCAGCTTAACTTAAGCCTTTTAAAGCCAACTACCGCTAAATAGCTGTTCTTTTGTATACGTATATATCTGATTTTACTATTATATTACTAATTAGACCGTATGCGGTCTAATTTATGTTGATTTTTAGACTGCATACGGTCTAAAATTAGTTATGACAAAAAAAATGGAAAAATTCGTTGCGAACAACCTATTAGAAGAGTGGAAAAAAATTGCATCCTTGATTATAGCGCAATCCCAACCTCGCAATAGGCAGTTAGAGTTTTCAAGTCTAGGTGCCTTAGCTTTAATTGGAGTTCGAAGATGTGGAAAAACTTCGATAGCAATTTTGAAAGCACAGGAAATCAGTGCAGATAATTTTCTATATATGAATTTTGAAGATCCACGTTTTATTGAGTTCAACACCTTTCATGTTTTTGATATTTTACTAGAAACTTATACTGAAACCTATAAGCAATATCCTGAAGTCATTGTCTTTGATGAACTACAAAACATCGAAGGCTGGGAACGTTGGGTGCGAAAATTTGTCGACAGTAAAAAATCCAAACTAATTATAACAGGTTCTTCCGCTAAGCTACTCAGTAGCGAGTTATCTACCGCCGTTGCGGGTCGCGTCCTAGAATATAGAATCTGGCCTTTAAGTTTTCCAGAGTATTTATCTTTTAAAAAACTTTCCGCTATGCCGAAGGAAGACTTAGCTTTGTTTGCAGAGTATATGGAGTATGGAGCTTTTCCAGAGGTTGTCATGACTGAAAGTCTGGAGTTAAAAAAGAAAATTTTGTCTCAATACTTCACTGATATTTTATTCAAAGATGTCATGGCACGCAAAGGTCTTCGAGACAAAAAAACTTTGGAAAAAATTGTGTATCATTATTTAACCAACATATCCTGTCACCACTCCTATTCTGCATTGAAAAGGGCATATGAGTTAGGCGGCAATACTCCACAAAATTATACTGAATTTCTTCAAGATGCATTTTTGATATTTGAAGTGGAAAGATTTCACAAAAATCTAAAGGTACAAATTCGTGATACCAAAAAAATATACTCTATTGATACAGGCCTTAGAAATTTTAACTCTAAGAATTTAACAGAAGATCATGGAAAAATTTTAGAAAATATTATTTTTCTGCATCTAAAACATTTGGATCATAAAATATATTATTTTAAGGAACAGCTTGAAACCGATTTTGTTATTGTGGAAGGAAACAGACCTACGGCCGCCATTCAGGTCACGGATTCTAATTTAGAGGATAAAAAACTTTATGATCGCGAGGTCAATGGTCTGCTGGAGTGTCTTAATTATACAGGACTTGAACAAGGCCTGGTTTTAACGAAAAATCGACGCGAGACTCTTTCTATTAAGAAAAAGACCATTCAAATGATTCCAACAATAGAATGGCTAAAGTCGTCGCACTCTAGATTAGAAGCTATCTAATAAATCCAAAGTCAAGGCGCGACCGAGGGAGACGCGGAGGCCTACTTCCTGTAGGCCGCACAAGACGACCGACAGAGCAACGAAGGATTTGGGTTTAGTAGATAGCTTCTAATTTAAAATTTATCGTCGCCAATAATTTTTAATAATAACACGACTAAGTAATTGCGTTTTTGTTCTTCAACAATACGCTTTGACTTTTGATTATAGCCTGCAAATATTTTTGCCATATGCTGGATGAACTCGGGATTATAAATAATAAAACCACTTTCGATATCATGAATAAAACTTCGCTGACTGACATTCACTGAACCAATAAATCCAAAACGACCATCGATTAAAATAAACTTAGAGTGCAAAATGGATTTTTCTTTCCATTCATACAACTCAACCTTGTCATAAAATTGATTAATACTGCCCTTATTCATCTCGGAATACAACCATGGCAATGTATCCCCTTCTAAGTTAATTCGAGTCTGAATAGTAACGGCGACATTTCGCTGTATGGCTCGCTTCAGGGCTTTTGCAATCTTCTGAGTAGGTCGTAAGTACGGACTAGAAAACTGAATAGCATACTGAGCGTGATCGATCATATCCACATAAATTTTTTCCAAAGCCTCTTCATCGTTAAATGGTATCGAAATCACATGTCGCAACAGTGGCGTCGAAAAATTCAAAGAGTTTTTATCGATATCGATAGCTTTATTGAATCGCTTTGATTGAGATGCCGTTGGCAAAACTCCTCGGTTGCTATCGATGAAATTGATTTTCTCGGATTGAGTCTCGCGATTCCAAAATGTCAACAGGTGTGCAAACATGGTTTCAGCTGTGGACTTGGAACTGACTTTAATTTCAAAATCACTCCAGTGAACAAAGTTTTCTTTCTCATACATGGCTATTAATGGCGACTTGGCATAATCCGGTTTCGAATCAAACAAAAAACCATCATGAATATTACGACCACCTGTCACGACGACGTTTTCTGCATCGGCATGATCCGACAAAGTGACAAACATTTTTATATGCATATCACGGTGAAGCTCATTAATTTTTTCGCCCAGAGCATGAACCCCACCACGAACTGCGTGGTATTGGTATTCTTGTAACCGTATGTTGGGATTATCTCTGGAAAGTTTTTGCAATCGCCGATGATCTTCGTCAGATTGCATATAACCGGTAACAATGATGTATACTAAGGTGCCTCGATCCGCATGAAATTTCAGTAAGCGACTCATTACACTACCATAAAAATCACTGCGATAAACTAACGATGCCACGAAAATAGCTCTGAACTTAGGAGCTTTGGAAAAATCTAACGCGGCTTCGGGATTAGCGTTGGTGATGAAATCCGCTGGCATTGTTTGCCCCAGTAATGTTTCCACTTTAGCTTTAAATCCAGACTCTGGTGTTTCTAAGGTTTCAATAGAATCCGCATTCATCGCACAAGTGATATTCTGGTAAGAGTTACTAAAAAAGATATTTTCACCAGTCAGCGGAGTGCCCACATAATTACAGTTTTCTTTGCGATAAGTTAAACTGGGTAAAAATGCAAATTGCGAAAACTCTTGAACCAATCGCAACCCCAGATAAGAAATTTTATTATAGTAGTCTGTGACTTCTAATTTTAAATCACAGGATTTTACGAAAGGATCTACGGAGATGACTTTTTGATCTTTATCTAACTTTTGCGATCTATCGTATAACGAAAATGTGATTTCTTTTCCTGTGATTTGCGCAGCTAATAAGCCACGAAATATAACACTGACTGGATCCGAGCATTGTAGGCGTCCTTGAATTTTTTTATATTTTTTAGAACTAACAAGCTCAGGATTTAATAGCAGCTCATAAGAATAACCTGGCTTATTACCCATTAACTGCCATTTTTGAATTTGGCCATCTTTAGTTAGCTGATAATCCTCTTCATTTTGAATACGTAGAACATCTTGCAAGACTAATGGATTGTATGCTGGATTGTAGTTCGAATTGTCGCCCTCCGCAGAAAGCGCTTTCACGGTAATAAGTAAACAACCTAAGAAGAAAAACAAACTAGCAAAAAATGCTACGTGAGTGTCAATTTTATTTACATGTGGATGCAAGTTCTTATTCATACCAACTCCTGTGGATAATCCCTTATTTTGCTTCTGTTATTCCATAAAAAGATTTGTAAAAACGTCGTCATTTTCAGATGCTTCATTCTTACCTACATTCGACTTATACAAACTCAGTGCCATCCTACAACTGTGCGGGACCAACATAAAGACATGGACGATTTCAGTCAGCTTTTTGAATTTATTACTAAAGAGTCAAAATACTTACAGTTGAAATGGACTATGAAAATTGACTATAAGATAACTGTCCTAACGATAGAGTGTCCAAAGTAAAAGTAACTTGCAGATCACTTGCTAAAAACATCGAGGTCATAAATGAAAAAAAATCTTTTCAACATTTCAATCACATCGTTCCATTTACAAGTCTGTTTTCTAGCTAGCTTGTTAATGACTTCATTGATGTTGCCAGCGGACTCGCAGGCATTAGCGCCTATGACTGAAAACAGTTGTCGTGCCAAGGCCAAAGAAGTCGCCGCCGAAAGCTACAAAGGCTGCATGGCCGAAATCAAATCAGCACAAATTGAAAAATTGAAAAATGATTACCAAAAAGATTTGAAGGCTCTAAAAAATAAATACGAAAACGAAATTAAAAAAATGGGAGCAACGTCTCAAAATAAGACAGAAATTAAAACAGATCCTAAATTAGAATCTAACAAGGCCGACCTCAGAATCGAAACTCGACAGGAATCTAAATCCGAAAAAGAAGTTTCGATCAAGTCCTCTAAAGAAGGCTCAGCCGTTGAAATTCCTGGTGATAGCGGTAACGCCGTTGACATCCCTGAACCAATCCCCGTCGAAACTTACTAAATTGAAAAATACCTAGACGGTTTTTGAAAATTAGCGCCGACTTTGGTTACACACTTGCGCATTACTGAGTTTTAAATTTCGTTCGGGATTACAAAGAAAGCGTCAAGTTTGTAGCCATCTAATGACCCTACTTTGAAAAACTTTATTAATGTTTGATTAAGTTCTAAAGCTTATTGAAAAATCAACCGAAATAAAATCATGCCAATACAAGTCCGCGCTTATCACATTTTTGTTATATCAGTTGTTTTAATATTCGCAGTTCGAGTCGTAGTTAGTTTTTGAGTTGTTAAGTTTTGATCTAACACGATTTTAGCTTGAGGATAATAATGGGACAAAATTTCTAGGTAGTCCTTACCGGCCTTAGCCATATTGGAAGCTCCCCACTGACATAATCCCACACCATGACCAAAGCCACTGCCCTTGAACCAAAACTCATTGTTCTTTTCTTCCCATTCAAACTTAGTTGAACGAAAATCAAAAAAGCCTAATAGCCCACGAAAATCGTGCGCCTTCATCGATCGTGTCACTGTTTCCTGTGAAGATTCAAAGCTAATTGTTAAATCAAAAATACGATCCTTTGCTAACGAAGAATTTACTGTTTGAGCTTGCAAGCTCTTTAATCGAAATATCGCAGGTAACGAAAAGTGTTTTATTAGTTTTTCTTGTAACTCTGTTTTTGAAATATGAAAAGACCACTTGGCCTTTGGATTCAAAGGACAATATGGATCTAAGGCCACAGCCGTCGATGCTGATATGCCAGCCGATAAACCTGCCGATAAACCTGTCGAAGGACCCATCGAAAAACTTGCCGCATTTCGACCTTGATCTTTTTGGACGGGTCCCCAGACCTGCGTGGCGGTAGCCGTCTGTCCCCCACAATCCGCATGATAGTAGGCCTTGTAGGCCGTGCCACTTGCTAAGTTTGTTAATCGAATATTTTTTGTTTGCTCAATCACTTGGTGAGCTTTTTGCCAATAAGTATTTTTCACTAATCGTTCGTACTCAAACACTTGGTCTTTCACCGAGCCCTCTAATTGCACCAATTGCTGCTTACGTTCTTGTACGGTATTTAAAGTATAACTGCGTATGGCTACAGCCTGCGCCTTTAGAAACTCAGTTGGCCATGACATGGGAACTTCACTGGCAAGAACACCTGCTAAATAAAAATCAAAGGGCACCACAGCGACAACTTGGATTTTAGGACCATTCGCTTTTAACAATAAGCGAGGATATACACTTTTTCCAAACAATGAAAGTTGTACGGCTTGAATGGATAAATATTCTGAATAAATTTGTTGTGGCAATCCAAGTTTGTTTTCGATTTCGTAAAACCATTTGTTCGATTGACCTTGAATTCGTTGTCGGCGAATTGTGATGGCTAGTGCTTGCGGTATAGCGACCCTTTCATAAATACTTCGTCCTTCTCCAATATGAATCCCCGTCCCAAATAACTCCAACTTATCCAAGTCCGATAGAATTCCGACACGAACATTTTCCCCCAGTGCGCTTATCGGTAAATGCACCCACATTATCATTCCTAGAAATAAAATCTTCATCCATAAAGACATACCTTTATTCTACAGTGAAAAAATAATTACGATACCCTTGTCTGCAAGAGTCAGGACTAAGGTCTGCGTTTTAACTGGCTTTAGATTCGCCGTTGACTATTTTTCGAAGTGTAACAATCACGTTCTGAAAAGTCTCTACTTGATTTTCCATCGAGCTTGACGTTTGCGCCAGTCGTTCAGCGGCAGAGGCATTTCCCTGTGTCGCTTGATCCAATTGATTCATAGCTTGATTGATTTGTTGCAAACCCACTGACTGGTCTTGACTAGAACTTGCGATGTCAGAGTTAATGGAAGAAACTTTTGAAATCGAATCCACTATTTCATGCAACAACCCACTATTTTGTTGAACCACATTCACTCCCGATTGAATCTTACCCACACTTCCAGAAATCATTGCACTGATGTCTTTTGCCGCTTCCGCACTTCGTTGCGCTAACGATCTTACGGCATCTGCGACCACCGCAAATCCTTTTCCTTGTTCTCCGGCTCTGGCCGCTTCAACCGCCGCATTTAAGGCCAACAAATTGGTTTGAAATGCGATATCATCAATGACTGAAGTAATATCTTGAATTTTTTTAGAGGCTTCGGAAATTTCATTCATAACCTGCACCAAGTTGGTCATCATCTCTTCACCGGACTGGGCTTGCTTTTGACTAACGCCGGAAAGCTTTGCCGATTCGGATGCATGTGTCGAGTTAATGGTGACCATGCTAGACACTTCTTCTATCGATGAAACGGTTTCCTCCAACGACGCTGCTTGCTCGGTCGAGGAACTGGATAGTATCGATGACGAAGAGGCTATTTCTTTTGAACTATTCAATATTACTTCAATTCCGGCGTCTAGCTCCTGAACAATTTTTTCAAAATCCCTATTCAACCTTGATGTTAACACCCAAGCAAATGCTAAAGAGACAATTAAAATAATAGTAATTATACCGATATACAACCAAAATTGTTTTACTTCATATTTCTTTACGTCTTCTATTGTTGTTTCTGTTAATTTTGTTTGAGCATTTAATACTTTGAACACTTCATCTATACAAATTGTAATTTTTTTTGCAAACTCAGCGGCTTCGACACCATACTTGCCTTCACTGGCTTTGTTTCTAACCGTCTCCAACGCAGACTCCACAAATCTCCATTCATCCGACTTAAAAATTTTTTCAACTTCATTCTTGGTTTCATCGCCAAAAACCACGCCCTTTGAATGTAAATTAATTGAAACAGCTGCCTTAAGAAAAAAAATCTTAGCCTCTTGTTCTCGAGTCAAGGGAACATCATTTCCTAATACTCCGTTCATCGTTGCGCGCAATATTCCCATATATTCTTTTGATGTCTCAAATATTGTCTGACTAGTTAGAAGACCTTCTAAGCCATCAAAAGGATGCTTTTGAGCTACTTCAGCTTGCTTATCAATAAGCTTAGCTATCAGATTTGAAAACTGTACTGTAGACTCAAGAGCCTTAATGTTTTTTGAAATTACAGCTCGACGAATTTCCTCGTGACTTCGAACAATATCTTGAATAAAGCCTACGGTAGAGTCTCCGACCTCTACTGCTGTTGGAAGAACTAACTCACGTTTTTTGTTTGCTAATTCAAGTTGTATTTTCAATTCACTTTCATCAACCTTACCATTTATAAACAACGACGACTTTCCTCTTTCTTTTTGAAGTTCTTGTATAAAGTCAGAAGTAACCACATAAAAATGAAGGGATTTACTAACACTGTCAGCACTCTTAAGTCGGTCAACTCTTTGCTTGAGCTGAACTCCAACCAACATGATCAAGCACAGCAAAGTTGACATGGTTAATAACAAAATTCTTGTCTTCAATGATTTTTGATTCATGCAAGCTCCTCAAGTCTATACATCCAGTTAGCTTACCATCGGCGAAATAATTTCTTTACTTAACCTCTAGCCACTAGGGAAGACTTTGGATTGAGGTGAAGGCGGTGAAAACGACGATGGCGGGGAAGGCAATGATGGATTGGGATCTGAAATCGAGCTTTGTTTCGGATTGGGACATATCGCTTGGCGACTGGTATTTCCGCGACACATCCACGTTGCAGTGTAACTGATGTTCGTACCTGCTGGAACATTGTAATACCCGCGATACTGTAATGGATCTAATGTGGACTCTAGTTCTGTTTTATTTCCAGATTTTTCCACTAACAATATTTTAAAAGCACGATACTCGGCTGGGGCCGAATATGAATATAATAACAAAGTACTTAAAATATAAGGTCGAATAGAAATTTGAATTACTTTAGTCATTTAAGATCGTATCGGAAAAAAACAATAAAACTTAAAACGATGTAACTTCTATAAATACAACCAAATAGGATATGATTCAAAATCAAAGTCAAGAAACCATGTATAATTGGTTCAGCCTACCATTTTTTTCGATTCAAGTTTTCGTTCCAATTTTTTGGGGTAGATTTATTAGCACTCTTCTTATCACTATCAATTTTCTTTTCTATTATCTCTACCTCGACTGTCTTACTTTCGGTTGTCTCTTTTTCTATCGCTGGATTGCTCTCTCGAGGGCCTCGGTACTTAACGATTAATCCATTTAGAAAATTTCGCAGTAATTGGTCACCGCATTCTTGATAATTCGGATGATCATCTTTTCTAAAAATCGCCGACAATTCAGATTTACTAATTTTGAAATCGACTAAAGCCAAAATTTCAACAATGTCTGTATCTTTTAAAGATAAGGCCACTCGCAGTTTTTTAAAAATATCATTATTTGTCACGACTGATTCCTTTTTGCTATTATTGTTTATTCAATTACTCGAACACTATCACCGACCTGTATTCGTTCAGACTCGCCAGAATTCAATATCGGTTTTGCATTCATCGCGAAATAAACTTTATTATCTACCTTGCGATAACTGGCTAAGGTTTTTAATACTTTCAATAGACCAGGTTGCCCTTTGGTAAAATCCACATCCACCATCACACAACGAGCACAAGGTTTTACCATTTTTAGTTTTAGTCCGGCCTCAGAAGTTGATGCGGATATAACTTGAAACTCATCCCAATGATCTTCTTCATAGGCCTTTTGCGTTTGGATGATCACATTGGCGCGAAAATTTTCAATGGGCACTGTCGACGCGGCTCCTTGACTTTGTAATCGCTGATTCAAATCCTGCCAACTGGCTGTCCCCAAAACCAACACCGGATACTTATCGGCAAAACGAGTCCTTGATCCATCCGCATTTTCAGGCCGTTGTTGATGTCCAAATCTAACTAAATTCACTTTTTGCGATAAAAAATCTGACAAATACTCCGAGGCCTGAAAGCTAACTTGAGCCAACACCTCATCTCCCCATACTTTCACTTTTCGAAGCTGAGTCGATGGAGCTGAAGAGTTTTGTTGATTTTCTGCATTTGGAATTAAAATTTTTTCTGCTTGTAGTGGTGTTTGTAGCCATAGGTTTTTAGAATCATCCCAACCCACTTTTATCAACGACATTTGAGGATGCTGACGTTGAGTCATAAACTGCCCCTGCTCATCAACAATCATCCATTCGCGGTCCGATTTGGGTCCTAAACTTTCGATTTCCAACGACTGAACAGCAATCCCTTGGCAGGATTTTATCGGATAATAATACAATTGAGAAATCACTTTGCTTGTCATATTCCCAACGAAATTGACGTCCCCTACTTCTGAAGTCAAGTCTTTCTATTGGCCCTGTCGATGAATATAGTTTTTCCTATCGAATTTACAGAGATATCCCTTGGCTATCGTACTAGTCTTGTGCTAACACCTTCGCTACAAAAACAATTCAAATTGAATGAACAAATTATTAAATAAATATCTAATTTAAAGATCTAAATGGAGGCGACATCATGTTTATAAAAAATAAAATTTTTACATTCCATTTTTTTTCAATCCTGGGCCTTGTCATGTTATTTCAAACTTCCGTATTTGCAAACCCAAAGAACCCCTTCCTGACAAATAATCTGGAATTATTTTTTCGACAAGCCTCGGAGCTAGCTAAGCAGGGAGCTTCTTTGGAGCATTTTTCATATTCGAGTAATCAACCAACCTATAAAAAAACAGAATGCAAACCTATCGAAAATAAATTTGCAATGGCGTACTTAAACAAATTGTCTGAATTGATTATGACAGAATTAGACTCTGAAGCTAACACGGATCTATTGACTTCAGAAACAGTGAAAGCTTTTCAACAAAACTTAATCGTCGCAAATAGGGATTGGCAGCTGATGATGAATCAAGGGCCACTTCAGTTTTGTCAGAAATCGAAAAGCGAAGCTTATTCATGGACACAATACGAAAGTATTATCTTTACAAATTTTGCTATCACTTTTGAATATGGTTACGAAGACTAGAAATAGATATTTTTTAGACATACGATGATCTTGTAAAAAATATTGCACATACGAATGGAGACTCAAACATGAATAACCCAATACCTAAACAACCACCGAAATCTTTTCGTATCGTTTTAGAGTTGAACCGCGCTGAAAGCCGAATGGACAATGTATTACTGGCCGCTTTACGTGATCAAGACGATGATTTGAATATGAAAAATATTTCTCGCTCACAGTTGAAGGAATTTTTTAATAACGGACAGATTCAAATCAAAGGACAAATCGCTAGACCCTCTTCCGGACTGGCTAAGGGCACCACTTATGTGGATATCTTATTGAAGGCCCCCAAATTGTAAAAATAACAGGATTTACGCTGTTAGAAAATGGACATCTATAAAATCAATCGCTTCTTTTTTATAGTGCTTGGTATGTGTTTAAAGAAACAAATTCCCCGGTTAGGCAAAGTCTTAATTACGGCATATACATTTTTGATAATCGACCTTTGGGTCCCTGGATTACGTGCGGAAAATGCTAATCTTGACCAGGTTGCAGCTTTGCTGGATTTGTTTCCCACGAGGGATCAGGAAAGCTCATTACTGACTGGTCAATGTTACCCAGTCATAACTTCTAAAAAATATTTAAACTCATCGCCTTTGCCTCTTACGGACGTCGCCATTGCTACTTCAAGTTCTACTTTAGCTACTACTTCGCCTTCATCTTCTGCTGGTCCTATCGGGCCAATGCAGACGGATATGGCGACTGCAGATCCCTTAAAAAAGGGAGTTCAGTTTCAGTGTATATACAAATGCAAAACGGAGAACTTCGATTTTAACGAAATCGCGGCAGTTTCGAATGTCAGTATTTTTAGCTCACAAGACGAGGGTCGCGACATGGTCTGTGATGGTTTAGTGATGGAATCAAAATCCACAGATTATGGTCAATTTTTTTTACCCGTGGGTTTACGACCCTTTTGGGCCATTACTTCGACTAAGTCAGAGCTTAGGGCTTGGGGAAAAAACAACTCAACGGCGCAGTCAGAACAGCGGTTACAATCAGCTACCACTGCCGCCATGCAAACGATTCGACAAATTGCATTTCAATATTTAGTCGTGACTGAACAAAAAGAACGCTTCACTAAAGCGGCCTTGGATTTATTAGAAATCAGTATTCAATCTCCAACAGGAATGAACTTATTGAAACAACCAATTCAGGATATTTTAGTAGCAGGCCCCGTCGAGGCTCATCTGTACTTCCTATACAATCCTGTTGATCAATGAACAAATGTCGATTAGGTTTGATTATCTTTTTCTGTCATAGCAGACAGAGGCTGACCCCATAGTTCAACTGGATAGAACGACGGTTTCCTAAACTGTAAATCCAAGTTCAAGTCTTGGTGGGGTCACCAATTCACTTACTCAAAGGATTTAGAAAGATCGGATAAAGGATGATGTTCATCAATCGTTTCACGTAAGTGTCCCTGACTGACGTTGGTATACACTTGCGTGGTTTGCAAACTACTATGACCCAATAACATTTGAATCGAACGCAAATCAGCGCCATTTTCCAACAAAGACGTCGCACAACCGTGACGAAATCGATGAGGATGAATGGGCTCTGCAAAACCTGCTTTTTCCGACCAAGCTGCCAGCCAGCGCCATATATCGACTCGCGAAGGGCGGTGTCCTCGATCGTTAATTAAAATGGCGTTCTCTACAGAATCCGTCGCTGTTGAATCCTTTGTCACTTTCAATAACTTCTGTCGATAATGAGTCAAATAATTATCCAGGGCCTCCACAACCGCTTCGGTGATTGGAACCAAACGCTCTTTGTTACCCTTACCAATTATTTTTAAGTGTTTGTCCACAGGATGATAATCACTTAAATCCAACTGAATCAATTCTGTCACTCGGCAACCTGAGCCAAATAACATAATCAATGTTAATTGATTTCGTACAGAGCGAGCTAGCTCCACATCCGAAATCTCACCATCAACACCGTGCAATTGACAAGCTTTGTACAAAGCTTCGAACTCTTCCACGGAAAGTGGTTTAGGTAAACCCGCTTTGACTTTGGGCGGTCGCAGCTCACGCAACTCGGGAGCTTTTAAACCACGACTTTCCGTGAATTTATAATAACTGCGAATGCTTGAGATCACTCGCGCTTGCGAGCGTGTAGATAACTGATGATTTTTCATGAATTCAAAAAATCCAAGAATATTTTTTTCGACACCGAAAGATTTATCTCGATACTGCTTATCTCGATACTGGGCCCATAACTCTAAATCTCGTCGATAGGCTTGTATCGTGTTACCAGAGCGTCCGCGCACTAATTTTAAATCCTCAAAAAACTCCACCCACAAGGGCAAGGTCTTAATGATTTCTGTAGAATCCATTTTGTGTTTTTCAATTTGAGTTTCGCTGCTTGTCGTCGTTGTTATATCCATAAAGTATATGATTGTGAAAATTGACTAGAATGTCCATCAAAATTTTCTGTAAATGTGTTGAAATATTTTTTCTTTGCAGTAGCCTAATTTTGAAAAAGAAAGTTCATAGTTAACAGCTCGACTCAAAAAGTGCGAATATAAATGATTACGGAAATTGTGATCAGGATTAAATGAACTAGAGTGATCTGAATAACAACACTGATGAAAGTCGCTGTCTAACTAACTAACTAACTAACTAACTAACTAACTAACAACGAAAGGATAAAATATGAAAATCGAATTAGGAATTTCAGAAAAAGATCGTAACGCAATTGCCGAGGGACTTTCTAAACTGTTAGCTGACAGTTACATTCTGTATTTAAAAACGCATAATTTCCATTGGAATGTTGAGGGCCCGATGTTTAACACTCTTCACTTAATGTTCATGGATCAATATACGGAACTGTGGAATGCCTTAGATTTAATAGCTGAGCGCATTCGCTCATTAGGAAGTTACGCCCCAGGGTCTTACAAAAAATACTCCCAGCTGTCTTCCATTCCGGAAGCCGAAGGACCTGCTCCGGCTACTGAGATGATCAAGCAGCTTTTGCACGGTCACGAAGCTGTAGCAAAAACGACGCGTGCGATTTACCCATTGGCTGAGGCTGGGCAAGATGAAGTTACTTTGGATTTACTGACACAACGATTGCAAATTCATGAAAAAACCGCATGGATGTTGCGTTCGCTATTAAGTCATTAATTTTCTTTTTGCTGACCTAGAGCCCTTATTCATAACCACAAGCACTCCAATCAATTGCAGCTTAATCGATACCAACTTATAGGATGCGTTTGATTGGAGTGGAAAATTCACGAATGAATATCACTTTTAATAATTCCTTCTGCTAATTAAAATGCGAAGGAAATATTTATTCTTTTAAAAGAATTACCCACTTAATAAGTAAATCGTACTTTGATCGCTGATCTTAGTCCATTTTTCTTTGTAATCGATATGACGAGCCTCAATTTTTTTTAGCTTCGTTACACATAGGAAAACTCAAATTACAAGTGGTCTAAATTTTGAAGGTAAGCTCACTAGCTTTGTGACATTTAATCCAAAATTGAAATTTAAGACTAAATTTTGATTTCCCTCTTTTTAAGCCATCTATAAAATTGTTCTAAATATTCCTGTCGGGCTTGATAACCTTGCGCTCGTTCGGTGCGATTCGCTACAAAGTAGGCCTTTAATTGCCAGGCTTCAAAGGAAGTCGTCAACACTCGAGTAAATGCTAATTGATCCCAAAACTTTTTCCCAAAAGGCTGTCCTTTTTTTGCCTCCGTTACAAGTCTTGCGATTTTTCCCGTAATGGTACGTAGAAATTTTTGAAAAGTTTTTCTGTTTTGACATTTTATTTTTAAATGAAAATGGTTACCCATATTTACCCCCTCTGCCAGGGTAATGAAATTCTTACGAGCTTCCAAGCTAATAAGACATTGAATTTTCGCACGATGTTTTATATTTAAAAAACTATAGCGCCCCTTAGCCAAAGAAGATTTTAGAGTGATGTGCATCCATTTTCTGGGAACTACGGGTCGTTGTGTTTTTCGCTTTCCTAAACTAACTTCTCCCCCATGAATGAGTCTTGACTTCCTAAGTGCAAGATTAGGATTAATAGCAGACTTATTCTTTAGTCTACCAGCTTCATCACTTATTACTAGATTGTTTTTTAAATTAGCAGCTTTCAATGATGGATTTAATTCATTTTCAACATTTGTTTTTGATAAGTAATGGATGAATGACAATTGATTATTCATATTTCAAAATTTTCTTTTAAATGATTATTAGAATTAGAATTATAATTAGAATTAGAATTAATTTGCAATATTAGCTTTGTGCTTTTTCGAAACTTCATATATGAAATATTTATATATAATTTCTTCAAGAACGTCAATGGAAATTGAGAACTATCGTATATTATTTTAAGATAAATATGTTAAATTTCCACCTGGAAAAATTGAATAAAATAATATTTTTCCGTTTGGAAATTTTATTTAAAATAACTTTACAAAGTTCGCAAAAAAAAAAAAAAACAAGAAGCCTCACACTCAAGAAGAAAATTTTAATCACAAATTTTTATTCAGAAAAATATTTCACATCATAACCAACACCACCGGATATGTTATTTTTCTTTGGATTTGATATCGGTCGAAATTTTCAAAATAAAATAGTTAAATAGTTAAATAGTTAAATAAAACGATATCGATTTAATCCACGCAAGGTTAAAAGTAAATCTGGCGAAAATATCGTGAATAAATTCAAAATTATTTCTTCAGTTATCACTTTAATTATAAATTACCACCATGAATATGACTTCCCCTCCCCCCCGACAGAAATACATACACTAAGAAATGACATTGCCCCTGATTAAAATCACCACCACTTCAGGCACACAACACAATCTCACACAATCTCACATAACTTCACGCAACTCTACAGAAACGTAAAACTGGAATGAGCCTTGCCAATTGATCAAATACACGTATTGCGACAACTTCCAAACGACCTGAAGTTGAGCGCGAACGATTACTGCCGACAAATGGTGGTTGTCGACCTGAAAAGTAATGATAATAATTAATATTTAAAAATTAAATAAAAAACGACAGTTGAAATTAACTGCCGTTTTTTTATTCCAGAAGGCTAAAACAATACCATTCTGTTATAACCAACCTGTAGCGAATCGAAATAACATTGCCCGGAACTTACTTACTTACTTACTTACTTACTTACTTACTTACTTACTTACTTACTTACTTACTTACTTACTGACTTACTTAATCCTTAGTATGTCGATAACATATTACAAGGCTGACCGTTGACGGATTCTAAGTACATGTCTAAACCGACACGATTATCACCCGAAGTTTTATCTAAACCTGTCACAGAATTGTAAAAAGTCCCACTAGCAACACGAATCACCATTCGACCTCCGCTGGGTGAATTGGCTTCTAAGCGCATCGCGCCCAAGCGACCAGCAGCATACTGACCAATCTCCACGGTTCGTAAATCATATTCACCCGGAGTTGCGTTACACACCATAAAATCATTTGCCGTCGCAATGTTCAATTTACCCGCCAACATCACTGTACCCGTGTACGTATAAGCAATCCGAGGATTATTAAAATCATTCACTCCATATTGTTGATTCGGATAAGGCTGATTGGGATACTGTTGATTCGGGTACTGCTGATATGGGTATTGTTGATTTGGATATTGTTGGTACGGTTGCGTATACGTTGTACCAGTTTGCTGACTGGCTACTAAATCTAATCGCGCTTGAAAATTTCCATTTGTCGATGACGTCTGCACACCTGTTAATATCACCGCCCCACCTGCAAAACAGGTTGGACAATTAGCCGCGTAAGGATTGACTACTGGTGGAGGCGTTGCCACCGGCGCTGGCGAGCCAGAATCTTTTTTTCCGCAAGCCACCAAGCCCGTCATCACCAAAGTCGAAACCACCACTAAATCTTTCCAGACGGGGATATTATTTTTACTAAAAAATTTATTAAATACTAATTTACGTTGAGCCAATTTATTTTGTTCCAAATTTTTTTGAACTTGATGATTTGTTTTCATATTAATTGCCTCCAAAAGCTTTTGAGTAACTTAAACCCGTAAATTTTCCCAATCGACGCCAGCCACGTGAAGGCGCATTTTCAATATTAGGATTCGCATCATCCGAATATAGAGAGTGATACGGATACACAGCACTGGTCGTATTCACTCGACCATCACTACCTAAAAAGGTGCGGCAATCATAAGGCCCTTGCGTGATGAACCAACAAGGAATTCCTAAATCAGAAGACTGCACGGTCGTCGTAGAATAGTTCTTAAACCAAACCTCGCCTGCCAAGCTATCAGGACCCGCGCCATCACCTTGATCTAAGGAATCATCGATAATCAACATAAAGGCTCCATACTGATCGCGGAAAAAAGCATGAAATGCGCGTACCTGTTTTCCTGTTTTATCAGGCCATGAGAACCAACGATTGTACTCGGCAAAATCCCAACCATCATAACCATCGGAACACTTGCGATAACAATCCGATGGAACCTTGCGCGCTTCATTTGTAAATCGCCCCGTATAGTATTGTGAGTTATCATAGTAACTAAACATCACCCTTCCACCCCAACGACCACCACCATGATCTGATAACTTCACCGAGATCTTAAAATCAGACGGATTATTAATCGGATGAGTCGCAGCGTAGGATTGTAAATAACTTAAACTTTCAATTTGCACATTCGCCATCGCTCCAGAAGTAAAATCACTTCCTCGGGCCTTATCATTGCGAGCCGTTCCCGTTCCTGGTAATGTTGTTGTCGTCACAGTTCCCGGTAACGTCGTCGGAGTTGGTGCCACCGAAACAGAATCACTGTTCTTTTCTTTGGCGCACCCAACAGCCATCAATGCCAACGCTGATAATATGTATATTTGCTTCTTCATAAGTGGTTCCTCCACAACTGTCTGTAGTTCAAGCCTTATGCCAAGCCCAGACAAGCCGCTTAACTATCTAATATTACATATTTATTTAAAAATATTCATCCCCATTTGAGACACTGTCGTGACCTAAAAAAGCAGGGCCTATAACAAACTCAGGCCCTGATCGCGCCACTTTCGCAAAACTCGCCTAAAGTCGTTTTTCACTTGTCAAATCTATCGACAGCAGTTCTAGCCTAGGCAGCTGATTCCGTCTTGTGTCAGAATGCATTTATATGTCTTCCATGCATCCGGTAGAAATCGCTGAAGAAATTCGAAAGATCGACTTCTTTCAAAATTTCGAAGACAGCATGATTTTACAAATTGCCACCATGATCCGACCAACCACCTATTGGGCGGGTGATTTCATTCTGACCGCCGGTCAAAAGAATGATAATTTATATTTTTTACGACAAGGTGAAGTCGAAATTCTAGTCGACGGCGAACGCGTGGTCGAACTTAGCAAATTCGGCGAAATCCTGGGCGAGATGTCTGCCCTTAGTGATAAGCCCGTCAGCGCCAGCGTCTGGGCCAAAAGCGATGTCGAGTGCTTTGTTCTACATGCTCCTGATTTTGAACATGTGCATCCGCAACAAAAAGATCGCTATTTATTTTTACTCTACAAAATCTATTCCATGGTCGTCACTGAACGACTAATGAAAATGAATGAGCGAGCGAAGAAATTCGAGGCCACCGCCCGCGAACTGGAAAAAGCCAAGCGCGAGCTTGAGGCTCTATCCACGGCCAAGATGAATTTCCTGATTCAAGAGGCGCAAAAAACCAACCACGGTCGCAAGATTTTATTTTTCGATACCAATAAAAAAAATCACCTAATTGCAAAAAATGTTTTGGGCGGAACCGGCCTACAAATGGAATTGATCAGCACCGAAGAAGAGGCCCTACAACTGTTAGACAATAATCAATATGCCTTGGTTGTCGCCGAACTTTGTCCTAGCCCAATTTTTGAAAAATTGCGCCAGCAAAAAATGATGCAAAAAACCGTGATCACAACTCCCCTTTTGGTGGATTTAAATTTATTAAAAGACCTGACTGATTTTCCCAATCTGATCAGCCGTGACCCTCAAGATCGAGGATCTTCGGCTAAGACTTTACTAACCACGATCACTAAAATTTTGAATCAAGATTTTTTTGGCTTAGAAAAATATTTATCCTGGGGAGTGGATCTGCAAACTCTGCGAGTCTTTCGTTCGCAAGATCGAGAACCTGCTCGTGAACGCATGTTAGATTATTTCCGTGAAATAGGCATTCGAGGCAGCTTATTAGATCGCGCACAAGTGTCCTGCGAAGAGCTATTAATGAATGCTATCTATGATGCCCCCATCGATGCTCAAGGTCGATCTTTATATAATCACCTACCCCGCACGCAACCCTTGGAACTTCCCGAAGACCAAGCCGCTATCCTTCGCTATGGCAGTGATGGCGTGATGGTAGGCCTTAGTGTTCGCGATCCCTTTGGAGCGCTGACCCGCTCCGTGATCGTTAGTTATTTAGAAAGCTGCTACACTGGCAACGCCGGCATCTACAACAAAGAAAAAGGCGGTGCTGGACGAGGACTTCACCAGATTATTGAAAGTACTGATTTAACAGTTTTCAATGTTAAAAAAGGCATTGGCACCGAAGTTATTTGCCTATGGAATTTAGAAAACGCTTTGGCCAAAAAATTCACGCAACCAAGCTTTCACTTTTTTATAGATTAGCAATCACGCCGCTAGGTCTAGTTTTATGCAGGAGCACTACAATTTTGCGCACGAAGCCCTATAAT
>JBPOJH010000108.1:0-30894 GCA_052033755.1 Bdellovibrionota bacterium
TTGCCAATTCTGTTTTAGTACCAGGAAGTGCTAGTAGTAAAATGTACCAAAGAATCAGTCCTAGTGATCCGCAATATATGAATTTAAGTCCAATGCCGTTACAACCTGGGGCGATTAGCACAGACGATGTGCGCAGTATTAAGCAATGGATCGAAGAAGGGGCTTTGAATAATTAAAAATTATTTTTAAATCGGTTGGGATGTTCAAATATAAAAAGCTAGCAATTGAATAGGAAATCATATTTCGAAATTGTAAACAGAGTTGTGGAGTGGGTGGTGGTCAAATGAAAAAAGATGTTTCAAAAACAAATGAAAAAACAAACAATCGCCGTAGACTTCAATCCTTAGGTTGGATTTTTTTAAGTTTTACTTTGTTGTTTGGTTTTCAAAACTGTGCGGTGGTAGGTGATAAAAAAGCTTCGCAAAACCAATCAGAGCAAGCTGCAACGGCATTGGCAACACAGGATAAGGCAATGTCAGTGATTCAAAGTCGATGTGTTAGTTGCCATAATCCATCTGTGCCCTCGGGAGGAATAGATTACATCGCCGATGTCGGTAGTTTATTGGGAAGTGGTTTAGTAGTCCCACGATATCCAGATTTAAGTCCCTTGTATACGGCGATAGCTCAAGGTGAAATGCCGCCATCAAAGCCTTTAGCACAAGATGAAGTGGATGCTATCAATGCGTGGATTAAAACTGGATTTGATACACCCGGCTCTGTTGTCGTCGCGCCACCTGCGACGAACAATACATTGCAACCACAGTTTTCTAGTATCATGAATCTTGTTTTTAAATCTAAATGTTTAAGTTGTCATTCAGCCGCAGGCGGTAACAAGGGCGGAGTGAATTTAGAAACCTACAACTCGGTAAAAAATTATGTTGTTGCAGGAGTGCCAGCGCAAAGTGTTTTATTAATGGCTCTAAAGCCCGGTGGTAAAATGAATGGCCGAGCATCTGGCTTAGATATTTCAACGATCAATGATTGGATCGCGGCTGGTGCCAAAAACGACTAACCGTCTTCATCAGCAACGCAGGAGAATTAGTTATTGGCTTGGTATTATGGAAGATCTTCTAGGTTTTTCGGATAATCCGCTTTTGTATTCGAACAACTCCAACTGCGATTGCCGCCGACTTTTACGGCCCAATAAAATAAGCGAGCGGTGATGTAGCACGAATTCGTATCTTTTTTCATTTCACAAGTACGAAACATGTCATCTAATAATTTATCATCGCAATCTTCTTTTTGTTGGCCATTCGAAGAGGATTCGTGATGGTAACAAAAATCATGTAAAATACAGGCCTTTAAAAAAATCTCTCCGTACTCAGATCCTTGAGCTCCTGTGCAGCCATTAAAATGAAGCTGTTGACCTGACGTGTTTGTGATTTCGCAATAGGGACCTGTGCGCACGCGTTTGCTGTTTGGGCAAGTCCATTGATTTAATACCTTGCCACCGATCTGGTGACAGTAGGTGACCACTGGATTTTCTTTTTTTTCTGGTGTGAAATTAAATTCAAGACTGGATTCAGGATTCATCATGGTCGCAAAGTCACCTGCAAATGATGGTGTTGAGTATAGCGTGCTGAATGCGCTTAAGATAAATAAAAAAATAGGCGAAAGTAAACTTTGTTTCATATTGGACCTCGCTGGAACTATATACTGAATTTCGATGGTCTGTACTAGATGTTATTATTCTGACAGTTGGGTAAAATTCCCTTGATTGCATTCGTTTTACAATTTTTAAGTGTGTGTTTTAAAAATTTCGGTTTTTGAGTTTGTCGTAAAAATACGACAGCCGTGTCTTACTTTAAGACAGTTCTGAAATATTTAGTCAGTCTTTGTATTCAAACAGCAATAAAGGGTCATGGTCTTTGTTATAATAACTCTATGAAAACACATTTTGTCTTTTTAAAGGTGAGCTTTAATCCACGATTTATACAACACAGTTTCGTTGTGAATAGCCTGTTCAATATGCGCCATCGAGTGTTCCTATTAGGATGGATGCTGGCGCTGGCCTTGCTGCTGTTAACGACCGACGTGCAGGCAGCCGGAGGTAGTGGCGGCGGCAGTAGCGGAGGTTCGCGTGGAATGGGTAGCTTTCAAGATCGTGCTAAATCCCGAGAAGCCTCGCGCTGGACCTTGCAAGAGTGGTTAGAGCAAAAAAATAAAATTTATCTTATGGACTTATGGCTATCGATGCATGCGCCGTCACCTTATGAGTTTTCTTTGTTATTTGGATATAACAGTTATGAATGGAGTCAGTCATTATTAGATACGGGCACTGGAATAACGACGGATACATCCAATGGTAAAAATAATTTCATTTCCTATGTTGGACAATTGCAAGCATTCGCGCAATTTATAGGTGTGGGAGTCGAGCATGAAAATAACACCAGTGAAAAATATTCGGATCTGACGGGATTGTTTCATATTCGATTATTGGGTAATTCGATACAAAATTCAAATTTGACTATTTCGGGTGGGCAAAGAACAAGACAAATATTTTCTGGCAACAGTTTAGGATTAAACGGAGGATCACAAGGTTTGCTTGCAGGAACTGGTGTTGCAGATACATGGCGACAGACATTTGGACAAGTAAGTCTTAGTTTACACGTCACAAAGCAATTTGGGTTTCAGGTAAAATATCGCGGTTATCAAAGTTTTACAGATTCACAGCTGCGCGAGATATCGGGAAACAAAACGGAAGCCGGAGCCTTTATTGATTTTTACTCAGTGCGAATTTTTGGTCAGTGGTTCAAAGATAATACAATTTATAAATCGACTCCCAACACTGCCAGTCAAGGCAATGGCAATCAAGAAATCACCGAAACTCGCACTGGCATTCAATCCGGGTTAGAGTTTTTTTTCTAAGAATTTTTTTGCCACAATTGAGCTAGCTCTTTAGCATGATAAGTTAGTATAATATCAGCACCGGCTCTGCGAATCGAATATAGTATCTCTTGCATCAGTCGAACTTCATCGCAGGCCCCGGCTTGCGCCGAGAATTTGACCATAGCATATTCGCCACTGACGTTGTAGGCGGCGATTGGTACATCCAATTGTGAGCGTAAATCAGAAATGATATCTAAATACGATAAGGCCGGCTTGACCATAACGATGTCGGCACCTTCGGCCACATCAAGACTTGCTTCTAGTAAAGCTTCACGGCGATTTTTATAATTCATCTGATAAGTTTTTTTATCTCCAAATTTTGGAGCGGAATCTAGGGCCTCACGAAAGGGGCCATAAAAAGCAGAAGCGTATTTTGCTGAGTAAGCTAAAATACTGGTGTCGATAAAACCATTTTCGTCTAAGGCTTGGCGAATAGCACCCACGCGACCATCCATCATATCAGATGGAGCTACCATATCGCTACCAGCATGAGCCTGCATCAGGCTCATCTCGCAAAGTATTTCGACGGTTTCATCATTTAAAATTTTCCCGTCTTGCACCAGTCCATCATGTCCATCACTAGAATAAGGATCTAAGGCCACGTCTGTGATTAAAAACGCGTTTGGAGATTTATCTTTAATGCGCTTTAAAGTTTCAGGCAGTAAGCCATGGGGATTTGTCGCTTCAGTGGCGGTCGAATTTTTTAAGGAGGGATCGATAGCAGGAAATAAAGCAAAATGAGACAATCCTAGTTTTTCACACTGTGCAATTTCTTTCACTAGTAAATCGGCAGACAAACGATACAAGCCAGGCAATGTTTTAATGGGAATTTTTTGATTTTTTCCCTCGCATAAAAAAACTGGATAAATTAAATGTTGCAACTGCAAGGAAGTTTCTTCAACTAGGTTGCGAATCGCAGGATTACGACGTAGACGTCTAGGCCTATGAGTATTTTGATGAATGGTGTTAGAATTCAGAAGTAAATCGGGACATTTTGTAACATTTGTTGCGTTTGATCCTGCGACCTTAGTTGTGTTATGAGTTGAGACATTTTTTGAGACATTTTTGGTTTTTTGGGCTGTTTTTTTAGACATTTTACCACCTCATTTAGCTTTGAAATTAGTGCAATCGGAGTTAGCTCCTTATTCGGCTCTGTTTTTTATCGTGTTTGATCTATTTTTCTTTTCTTGTTTAACTAGTTCTATCAATTTCTATCTCTTTTTTCATTATTTTAGCTATGCATTAGTCAGGTTGGAATAATGAAAGATATAAAATTAAAAATTATTTTTAATTCATGACAAAAGGATGACACTTTCTCAGTTAGCTTGCATTAGATTAATTCTATGTCAGATTTGATTATTTTGCATCGAAAAACAAAAGAAAATACTCATGAAATTCCTGCGCACAATCGATGGCGCGTAAAGTTGGAAGCCGTGTTACAGCAATCACCATTGTGGAAAACTTGTATACGCGAGTTGTATTTTATTCGTGCAGAAGATTATGAAATTGTTTCGGCTGCTAGTTTATTATCCAATGAGGAGTGGTTGGTTGGTGAAGCGGCTTTGCAAAGATTGTTGGAAATTTTATGTGGTTTAGAATCTCCAGTAGTGGGAGAAACAGAAGTCTTTGGTCAGTTTAAATTATTCATTCAAAATGTGGGCTTAAAGGATCACTGGGTGCAGTTTATTTTAGCTAAAGTCAAAAGTTTACGAAACCAATTTTTAACGAATATTGGTAGTCACAGCTACGGCAGTTTACTTCGAAAATCCTCAAAGGGTGTTGGTTCTTTTTCAGTTTTAGGATCAGGTCATTTAGTGGAAGAGATGTTGCCCTGGATTAATGATGAGATCGAAATTTTGGCCCGAGATACAGTTAAGGCCCAAGAAAAATTTCCACAAATCGCGGTGAAAAGTTTATATCACGATAGTGCCAATTATGAGGCTTTGGTGATCGCAGCACCTGTTTCAGATCAAATAGTTTTGGACTTACTACGAAGCTCGCCAAAGACTCGCTTAGTATATGACTTTCGAGGTGAACCGACTCAGCTAATCAGCTTATTAGATGATCGATTTTTTTATAAAGGGTTGTCACAATTTTTTGACGATTTAAAAGAAATACAAAATCAAACCATCCAGTTGGTGCAAGTCGTGAAAAGGGAAATAAAAATCCTTGTAAACGAGTACCACAGTCGATTAGAACATCGACCCATGGGATGGGATGATTTGTGCGCATAAATATTGGCTCGAGAAAAAGTGATTTAGCAAGGCTGCAAGCTTACCGTGTGGGCGAGGCCATTCAAAAAAAACTAGGTTCAGACTCGGTAGAAATAATTTTTCATTTTAAAGAATCTTTAGGTGATAAAAATCTAACAGATCCATTATGGAAGATGCCAGAAAAAGGTGTTTTTACCGAAGACTTCTATCAAGATTTATTAACGGGCCAAGTGGATATGGTGGTGCACTCTTGGAAGGATTTACCAACAGAGGGAAAACCCGAAACTGAAATTTACGCCACATTACCTCGAGCGGACCAGCGCGATTTATTACTGGTGAAAAAAAATCATTTGAACAAAGTTCAGCAACAAGGTCGCATAAAAATATTTTCCTCTTCGCCAAGGCGGTTTTATAATTTAGAACCCTTTTTAAAAAAGGTGATACCCGCCTTAAATGCTTCTATGGACATTCAATTTGAAAATGTGCGTGGTAATATTCCTACACGTGTGCGTAAGTTATTAGAGTCCGACGATATTGATGGATTGGTTTTAGCCAAAGCAGCTGTGGATCGATTGTTACAGGCGGCAGAGCCCGAGTTTGCTTCCGTGCAAGAATTTTTACGACAAGCTTTGCAGCAAATGCATTGGATGGCTTTGCCTTTATCTGAAAACCCAACAGCTGCAGCACAAGGGGCGTTGGCAATTGAGATTCTAAAAACACGTACAGATTTAAAATCAGTTCTAGATTTAATCAACGATTCTTCGACTCAAAAGGATGTGCTTCAAGAGCGTAATGTCTTGGGTCAATATGGCGGCGGCTGCCATCAGAAAATTGGTGTCAGTTTATTTAAAAGTCAGTATTTATTTTTAAAAGGCTTAACGGATCAAGGGCAAGTATTAAATCAAACCCAAAGTCTATTGCCATCAGCAACGACAAAATTTACTGAATCGGAATTGATAAGTAGTCAAAGTTTTCAGTTTTTTAAACGACAAGAAATAGCAACTGACTTTATAGGCGCAGGAAAAAACATTTTAGTGACCCGCTATGAAAAATCCGTTTTACCCTATTTACACCAAGCGAATTTAGTGTGGGCTGCGGGTGTCGAGACCTGGATGCAATTAGCGGCACAAGGTATTTGGGTCAGTGGTTGCTTGGATAACTTGGGTGATCCAATAGGCGTGGAAACATTGATTTCCAATACGGGACACTCGACTTGGTATAAGCTGTCACACTCTGAAGCTTTGGAGATAAATAAAAATCTTCCTGCTGAATCGAGTGATTCCACAAATAAGTATATTCATGTTGCGTACTATGAACTAGTTCCATCACAAAGCTTAGATACATTGGGGGCGCAAATGCAGGCTTTGTTAGTCGGTAAAAAAATGATTTACTGGCGAAGTAGCTCACAGTTTTTGATGGCTTTACAATTGGGATTAAACGTTTCTGATTTTTATCATGCTTGCGGTCCTGGTTTGACGTCGCAGATTATTTCTAAATACTCTTTACCCTATATATATTATTCAGAACAAGATTGGAGACAGCAATGTCAGAAGTAAAACTTGGTAGTTCCGGTTTGTCGGCATCATCTGCAAACAGTTTTTCAGGGAAAACTTCAGAAGAATTATTTCAACGTTCGAAAGAAGTGGTCCCAGGCGGTGTGCATTCACCAGTGCGTTCCTTTAAGGGATTAGGACGAGGTCCCGTTTTTTTTGAAAAGGCTGAAGGTCCATATTTATGGAGCGTTGAAGGTAGAAAATATATCGATTTTTGTCAAAGTTTTGGTCCATTAGTGCTGGGGCATCGTGATCCCGAGGTGGAAGAAGAAGTATTACGAATGGTAAAAACAGCTTGGACATTTGGAGCTGCAGAACCGTATTCGTTAGAACTAGCTGAGTGGATTTGTCAGGAAATTCCCTTTGTTGAAAAAATCCGTTTTGTTTCCAGTGGTACGGAAGCTGTAATGAGTGCTTTGCGAGTGGCTCGAGCTGTCACTGGTCGTAAAATCATTTTAAAGTTTGATGGTTGTTATCACGGTCATGTGGACTCATTGCTAGTAAAGGCGGGAAGTGGGTTGGCAGGTGAATCTTCCTCCAGTAGTGATGGGGTGCCAGCGGATGTAGCCCATCACACTTTAGTGCTGCCGTTGGATGATGAGACGCAGTTAGAAGAATTATTTTCTCGTCGTGGTTCGGAAATAGCGGCTGTGATTATTGAACCACTGCCTGCGAATTATGGATTGTTACAACAACGAAAAGAATTTTTGTTAAAGCTTCGTACTTTATCGAAAAAGCATGGAACGCTTTTGATATTTGATGAAGTGATTTCTGGTTTTCGTGTGGGCCTGCAAGGCATGGCTGGTTTGTTAGGAATCACTCCGGATTTGGTGACCTACGGTAAGGTGATTGGTGGAGGTTTTCCCGTTGGCGCCTATGCTGGTAAAAAAGAATACATGGATACTGTGGCCCCATTGGGGGCTGTTTATCAAGCCGGAACCTTGAGTGCTAATCCCATTGGTATGCGAGCCGGTTTAGTGAGTTTAAAAAAAATGAAACGCGTCAGTGGTTATCGTGTTTTAGAACAGCGCGGAGAAAAATTTTACGCTGATCTATCAAAGTCCTTAAATCAGTATGCTGAAAAAAAATTGGCAGGCAAAAAATTTCAATTAAGTCATTTTGGATCTTTGTTTTGGATTCATAGTGGAGCTACGACAAATATTCGTAGCATTGATCAACTTCCAAAAGATCAAAGCGAAGGTTTTAAGTCATTATTTTTAGATCTATTAGATCAAAATATATATTTAGCACCGAATGCGTATGAAGTTGGATTTTTATCGCTAGCTCATACACCTGAAGTATTAGACTCTGTCGTTCAGACAATACAGGGCTTATAGGTATGCGCGCGATCTCTCAGCAAAAAGCAAAATGGAAAGTGATATTTTCAGTCGTATGGTTGGTATTCACATTTTCATTGATTTTTTGGTGGTGGATTTACAGTTTAAAATCGATGGGTTCAACGCCCGAGGATCGCACACACCGTATGTTTTTTTGGGAAGGATTGAGTTTATTATTAGTGATATTCATGGGTGGTGTTGGTTTGATCTTTTTAACTTTCAAGGATCAAAAACGTCACGAGCGCATGAAGTTATTTTTTTCTAGTTTTTCCCATGATATTAAAACAAGTCTAACTCGTATACGTTTGCAGGCAGAGGTATTAGCAGAAACAGAAAAGGTGGCTGACTTAAGTCGATTGCTTCCTGATATTCATCGTTTGGAACTAAGTTTAGAAAATTCATTGGCCGTAGCTAATCTTGAAGAGTTACGTTTTAAATTAGAGGACTTTCCACTCAGTCGAGTTTTAGGAGAGTTGCGTGAAGAGTATTCCGATTTAAAAATTAGTTTAAATAAAGATTTCGTCATACATTCAGATTTAAGAATGTTTGTTTTAATTTTAAAAAATATTTTTTCAAACTCAAGACTACATGGTTTGGCTACAAAAATGTCGATTCAAGTAGAAGAGCAAGAGATCGATCGCGTTCATATATTTTTAACTGACAATGGTTCTGGTTCTGAGACTTCTCAACAACGAGGATCTGGACTGGGGTTGTATTTAAGTCGTCGAATCTTAGCAAAACTAAATGGTGAACTTAAGGTTCGTCAGCTTGTTCATGACCTTGCTCGTCACCCTGTTCACTCTAATGAAAAAGACAATGCGGGTTACACTGTTGAGTTGATCCTGAGTAAGAAAGGACGATCATGAGAAAGATACTAATGGTCGAAGATGATGCGTCTTTAGGGGAAACTCTGTATCAACGTTTGCAAAAAGATTATTCTGTGACTTGGTGTCGCAGTCAAGCCGAGGTCAAAGAACACTTGGCGTTTTGGGAGTATGAATTAGTTCTATTAGATATTGGTTTACCCGATGGAAATGGTTTAGATATCGCAAAAAATCTGAAAGAAAAAATGCAAAAAAAAGAAATGCCGATGACTCCATTTTTGTTTTTAACGGCGCAGTCAGATGCAGAAACACGATTGCAGGCCTTTGAATTGGGTGCCGAAGAATTTATTCCAAAACCATTTCATCTAAAAGAGTTATTGCTGCGTATGAATCATATTTTTAGCAGTCATTCTGCTCGTGAAACCGAGTTGAAAAGTAAGGACCTTATTGTATTAGAAAATTGCGAGTTGAATTTTGTTCAAATGTGTGTGCGTTTTCAAAACGGTCGCATGGAGTTTCCACCTTTGAATGATATGAAGGTGTTAAAGCTGATTATTCAAGAATCCCCAGCGCCAGTCAGTCGCGATCAGATTATTGATCGAATCTGGGGACAAGATAAGGATATTTCTCATCGTTATATAGATAATTTAGTCGTGCGTTTACGGGATTTACTAGACACTTCGGGTGAAAAAATTCGTAGTGTCCGAGGTGTTGGTTATCAGTGGATTTAGTAGTTCATTTTCGAAAGTGAAGGTTGAGGTTAGATTATGAATAATTTATTTCAAAATGCTTTAAATAGAGTGGTACAAAAAACACCTCCAGTGTGGATGATGCGTCAAGCGGGTCGTTATCATCAGCATTATCAAGGTATTCGAGTGAAGCACAGCTTTGAAGAGATGTGTAAAAATCCAGAACTAGCTACGGAAGTGGCCATGGGGCCGATTCAAGATTTTGATTTTGATGTCGCGATATTATTTAGTGATTTGTTATTCATTCTAGAAGGTCTTGGTATGGGCTTGCAGTACACTGACAAAGGACCGCAGTTAGGTTTTAGTTTAACCAAAGAAACCTTTTCAAAATTGCACAGCGCGGAGCAAGCCATTGACTTCATGAAGTTTCAGAAAACAGCCTGTGAGTTAACTCGTCAGGCACTGCCTAAAAATAAAAGCTTAATTGGTTTTGTCGGTGGCCCTTGGACCTTGTACGCCTATGCTGTTGAAGGACATCACTCGGGTGGTTTGATGAAAGCCAAACAAAATCTAGGTATCTGGAATGATTTTATGCAGTTATTACTTCCGACTTTGATTGGCAACATTGAATGGCAATTGCAGGGTGGAGCAGAGGTGGTCATGATTTTTGATACTGCTGCCGGAGAAGTTTCTCCGTATTTATTTCAAGAGTTAATCAGTCCCGTTTTGATTCAGTTAGCACAAAGATTTCCTGGAAAGTTGGGTTATTATTCAAAAGCCACTCAATCCTGTTATTTTGCGCCAGCATTTTTACAAGCGCCATGGGTGGGTATGGGCTTTGATCATCATTGGGATTTACGCCAGTGCTTTTCTTTAAGAAGCAATGGGTTTGTGCAAGGTAATTTCGATCAGTATCTATTGCACTTAGAAACCAGTGAATTTAAATCCATTTTAGAATCCTATTTATCAAAAATGAAAAACTTGTCACCGGAGCAACGACAGGGTTGGGTTTGTGGGTTAGGTCATGGTGTATTGCCAAAGACTCCTGAAAAACACGTTAAATATTTTGTAGATCGCGTGCGCGAGGTGTTTATATGAGTACGAATTACTTTGCTAAATATGATGTACCAGTTCCTCGGTATACCAGTTATCCGACGGTGCCATACTGGGAACGAACCCCAGCAGCGAATGAATGGATAGGTCATATACGACAATCCCTGGCCAGCGAATCGGCTTCTTGGTCGATGTACATTCACATTCCATTTTGTGAAACTTTGTGTACGTTTTGTGGCTGCAATAATATCATTACCAAGGATCATAAACGGGAAGAACCCTATAAGGATCTGCTATTAAAAGAGTGGTCCTTGTATTTAGAAAAAGTTCCAGAGTTTCGCACTCGTCCCATTCGACATGTGCATTTAGGTGGTGGTAGTCCCAGTTTTCTTTCAGCGGCTCATTTAAAAGAGTTACTTTCAGAGATATTAAAAGATTTGGTTCGTGAGCCTGATTTTGAAGGTTCTATCGAAG
The DNA here is from genome assembly GCA_052033755.1 of Bdellovibrionota bacterium. Lineage (GTDB taxonomy): Bacteria > Bdellovibrionota > Bdellovibrionia > Bdellovibrionales > Bdellovibrionaceae > JBPOJH01. Next base: position 11,033 of record JBPOJH010000108.1, read on the forward strand.
TGGATCCACGGCGAACGACTAAGGATCAATTGCAAGTGTTACGTGAATTAGGATTTAATCGAGTATCGCTTGGGGTGCAGGATTTTGAGCCCGAAGTGCAGCGTTTGGTGAATCGCACTCAGCCATTTGAAATCACAAAAAATATTTCCGATGTGTCTAGGCAGTTGGGTTATACGTCCGTCAATTTTGATTTGATTTATGGTTTGGCCAAGCAGACGCCGGAAAGTATACAGAAAACAGCGGAATTAACTGTATCATTAAAACCAGATCGCATTGCTTTGTATAGCTTTGCAATGGTGCCATGGATTAAGCCTCAACAGCGCTTATTCAAGGACGAGGATCTGCCAACAGGGGCTGAAAAACGAAAATTGTATGAAATTGCACGCAATATTTTACTTCAGGCCGGATATCTAGAAGTAGGCATGGATCACTTTGCCTTACCAAGTGATGATTTAGTTACGGCGATGAATTCCGGGAAATTGCATCGAAATTTTATGGGTTACACCAATCAACGCACCGATGTGATGTTAGGTTTAGGTGTCAGCAGTATTTCAGAAACGCCATTTAGTTTTCATCAAAATGAAAAACTATTACCTAAATACGAAGAGTCGTTAAAGAAAAATGTAATTCCGACTTTGCGAGGACATGTGCACTCGCAAGAAGATTTAGTTCGACGTGAACAAATATTGAAATTCATGACTGATTCGAAAGTCACATTTGAAAATGCTGATCAAGAAAAACAGGCCACGGAATTTTTAAAAGAGATGCTGGGCGATGGTCTAGTAGAAGTTAAAAATCACCAGTTGTATATTACCGACCAAGGTCGGCCGTTTTTACGAAATGCGTGTGTATTTTTCGATGAACACCTGAAGCAGAAAGCTCCACAGACCAAAATATTTTCGCAGTCGATTTAAGATATTGCAAAGAAAGTGATTTTTGCTAGGATAGTTCTATGAGCTTCTGGCAAAAATTCTTTCGTCGCAGAAAAATGATCATCAACAAGACCTTTCAGTATCAGGTCATCTTACAAGCTGTCATTATTAGTTGCGTGTTAGTTGCTATCAATGCCTTGATGTACGTTTTAATGATCCGCGAAGTGGAATATTTTTTAATGCAAAGACTGGGGTCTTCAACAGAAATTGTTATGGAGCTGAGTCACTTATTGCAAGGGCGATTTGTAATATATTTAATGCTAATTATTATTTTTGCTTTTTCAGTTATTGTTATCGGTAGTCTTGTTTTAAGTCATCGTGTAGCAGGTCCTATATATAAAGTTTTAGAAACCTTATCAAAAATAAAAAATCATCAAGGTCATATCGATCCAGTTAAATTTCGTCATGGAGATTTTTTCCCAGAGCTAGAAAAATCGCTGAATGAACTTTTAAAAGAAACGAACACAGAAGAGTCTGTCATTGAAACTGCATTTAACTAGTATCCATCTAGCAAGTTCGAAAACGAAAAATTCAACAAATGAAGATGTATGTTTAATTTTAATACCGGTGTGCTTATAAAAGAAATTGACCTATTGATTCGTCAGGGGCGCTTGGGTTTAGCCCATCAAAAAATAGTACAAATTTATAAAAGCAGAACTATTTCGGATCATTTAAGACTGGAGTTATCAAACTTAGCTAGACGCTCGGCTATGCCTATTCTGGCATTAAGAATTTTAAGGCCACTGATTCGTGAATCTGAAGAGGCCATTCGTTCCTTAACGGATGAAGAAAAGACCTCATATGGGGCTTCGCTAATCGCGATTGGTAGCTTCCAGGAAGCGAAAAGTTATTTACAGGAATCGCGATTGGCACCATCCATTTTTTTTCTAGCTTTAATGAGCATGTCTCAGTGGAAATATTTAGAGGCCATCATATTAATGCACCGATACTTACAAATGCATACAATTTCAGATTATCAAAAGCGTGTCGCGTATTTAAATTTAGCTTCATCCTACCTAGTGGTAGGTCAGACACAGGAAGCTCAGGAGATTATTTCAGAACAGTTAACTACGATAGATAAAAACGAAAATCGATTGATTTATTTTTTTTTCAAAGAATTATCAGTTCAGTATCTTATTCAGGAAAAGCAGTATAATGAGGCTTCATTGATACTGCAAGAAATTACAAATACTTTTCACGAAGCCTCGGCAATTTATAAATTGACCTTAGATAAATGGACTCTAGCCATACAAGCTTATCAACAAAAGTTATCCAAACAACTTTTGTTGGAACAGATTCAATTTTTAGAAGCAAGGGCTATAACATTACAACAATATGAAGTTTTGCGTGAATTAGATTTGTACAGAACTATCTTTTTACAAGATACTAATAGTTTTATTAAACTTTGGTATGGGACGCCTTACGTAGAGTATTTAAAACGAATACAAAGTACAGTTTCGGAAGTGTATCAGAAGCCAATATCAATACCAAATCAGTATTTATGGAATCCTAATAGGACACAGAGCACAGACAAACATGGGGTCTACCTAAATCTAATAAGTGGAAAGCAAGTGCCAAACTTTGAAGTATCCACAAGTTTAGATTCTGTCAGCAAGGTTTCCACCAGGCAAGTGGTGCCGGCATTTTCTTTGACTCACCAAATATTGTTTCAACTGTGTAAGGACATCTATCGGCCCTGCGAATTTGGAACCTTGTTTCAATCTTTATATCCACGGGAAAAGTTTGATCCTTTTACGTCTGTTGGACGAGTTCGCAAATTAGTTTCAAGATTAAACCAACAGTTCAAACAAGCAGGCGACACCATTCAGGTGCGATCGCTGCATAATCGATTTAGTATTGAATCAAAAGTTCCACTGTTGTTGAAAAAGAATCAACAATCCCTAGAGGTCTATGCGTCCCCATTGATCGGGTTACTGGCAGAAACCTTTCACGCCAAATTATTTACGAATCAGCAGGCAAAGGAAATTCTAGGCGTGAGTGAATCGCAAACATTAAGGATTTTAAATCATTTAAAATCCTTAGGAGTAATACATAGTGTGGGGACTAAGGGGCAGCGAAGGTATTCGTTGCTACCTTTGTCGATGAACTAGCCATGTAATTGGATTTATCCGCTACTAAATCCGCACATCGTAAAGCATTAGCGGCTATCGTGAAAGAGGGATTACCACTGCCGCTGGATGGAAAAACAGAGGCATCAACAATCCATAGGTTTGGTAGATCATGAGTACGACCGTTAGCATCTACCACACTAGTTTGGGGATTAGTCCCCATTCGGCAAGTTCCACAAACATGTGCAATGCGATCATTGGAGTGGGCTTGATAAAGTTTGATGCTAAAAAATGAATTTAGTTTTTGTTGCATTAATTTTCTTAATTTCAGAAGTTGTTTTTCGTCTTTGTCTGAAACTTGATAGTGGAATTGTATTTTGCCCTTGGGTGTGGGTTGAAAAACCTGATTTGTGTCTGTAGGGGAATCTTCTAGAATTGTTGCAACAAAAATCATACGTCGAAATAAATAATTAAGGACTAGTCCCATCACAGGTGCAACGCAGTGGAATGCATATTTAACAATGGGATTTTGAATATTGGTACTTATTTCATGTAAGACGGTTTTTATGTGAGGAAAGCGACCAAAGGATTGCAAAAGGCCTTTGTGACGGTTTTCATCCGTATCAAAAATTAAATCTTTGGCACCAAATTCTTTAATGTCGATCTGCGATTCTGGTTTTTTCCATGTCCAAAGACCATAAATATCGATCAGGTGTCGCATCATATTTTTGCCAACTTGTCCTGAAGAGTTTGCTATACCTTCTGGTTTTTTTTGCGTATTCGATTTCAATAACAAAGAAGGCGAGGCTAAAGCCCCAGCTGCTAGGGCAAAATTTTTACTGAAAATTTTAAATATTTGATCGGGTATGCAGTCAATTTTGACACTGATAGATTCGACGCTTGATTCATCAGTCTGAGTGTTGATTTGTATGACTTCACATCCCGTGATAATTTCTGCACCCCAGTTTTTTATGGCAGGTTGAATACACGCTGTTTCTGCATCGACTTTTTGATTACAAGTGCAAACATGTCCTTGGCAGCCTGAGCAGTTTCCATCTAGTTGAGCTTTTGTTAAAGAGTAAGTTTCAATGCCCGCTTGTTTTAGTTTGTGTATAATTTCTAAATTCGCTTCGGATTGAATATTTTTGGTTTTCAGATGATACATCTGTGCTGCACGATCATAATAAGTCTGCATTGTTTCCGCTGATACAGGCCATGGGGCTAAAGGGTTTGTGAATTCGCTTGGACTAAATCTTTCGAATACCATTCCATATAATTTGGAACTACCTCCAATCCCACTACCAATGTAGGGAATAAAGTGTTTCGATTTTTGTGGAGAAGTTAAATTTATATCATCAAGGGTCTGCCATTCTCTGTTAGCTCTTTTTAAAAGACTTAAAGGATTTTTTGCAAAATCTTTTACTTGTTCTGGATATTGGTTTTTAATATCAGCTGACTGACCCTTTTCGACAAAAAGTACGCGGTAGCCCTTTTCGGCCATGCGATATCCAAATGTGGCGCCACCAATACCGCTACCAATAACCACAAAATCCCAACAGGTGTTAAGTATGGTGTGAAGTTTATTTGCATCATAAGGGAATGTGAATTTAGAAGTAATTGATTTGTTATTCGTAACTGCTGACATAAGTCCTCCACCAAATATTGGTTTCGCATTTGTTCTGAGTACAGATTATTAAACATTCAAAATTAATCCGATGGACAAATACGCTGGATCAAATTGAGATAAATATTAGATATGAAAATGGCACTAAAATGAGATGTTTATTTGAAGACATATTGAAAGTGGCTCAAGATTGGACTCGCAGCTAATTTTAGAATAGGCTTCTGGCGATAAAGCCTGTATACTGATGTTAGAACTTAAGTAAGCGAATGTTGAACGTAGTAATTAAGAAAAACTTAAGATGTCAGTCGATAATTAGATACATGTTAAATACACGTTAGACACATAAATGAGATACATAAATGCTTAGGTTACAAAATACTGTATCAGCAAAAGTGGCTAACAATATATTGGAATTAGTTTTTGGGAATAATGTTTCCGTTAACGAAAACGAGGTGGTTGATGCAAAAGCAGGACGTCGTAAAAAAACCAGATGCATTTCTAAAGAAAACTGATATTTTTTTAGTGGTAGTGTTTTTTGCCTTAGCTGGAGCTTTTATTGTGAAGACGGCTATGAAAGCCAAGTTATTTTCGCAACCGCCGGTTTTTACCAAGGCTGAAGAGCCTAAAACTTCTTCTTCAATGGTGGGTTTTGATTCGAATAATCCGACATAATAAAATTTTGGAATTTTTGTATTAATTCTGGTCCTTCTTCGGCCAAGTGGGCGACATGGCCACCATCCGGAATGGAAAAAAAATCTGCATTAGGCAGATTTTTTTTTGCCCAAAGACTATGACGAATGGAAACTTGTCGATCACTTTCAGAGTGAAGAATCAAGACGGGGCATTGAATGTTTTTCCAATCATTAAAGTGGAAAGTTTTCATCTGATGAATATCATTTTGTATACCGGCTTCATGCAATTCTGCTGGCGAAGCCGATGCTAAAGTTAAAAATAATAATTTTTGTATGTGGGCTTGTTGGTTGCAATACCGTCTAGAAATTCCCATTTCGTAAGAAGCCAGGGCGGTGAACAAATGCGGTTGGGATTGATATAAGTTATAGCCTAACCATTGTCCTTTAGAAGTTAAAATTAAATGTTCGATGGGATCTATACGCGAAGCCCTCCAGGGCTTAGTGACGGCACAGTACAAAGTCAGCGAAGACACAAGTTCTGGGTATTTAGAAGCCAAGTGAAGAGCCGTGGGGCCACCTCCAGACCAGGCGTGCACATGGACAGCGGGTAATTTTTTAAAGCGGATGAATTCGGCAAAATAATTGGCTTGCTCGGTGGGAGTGATGAAGTTTTGTTGCTGTTGCGGCGCCTGTTCATGATTTGAGTTTTTGTATTGAAGCGGTGTTTGTAAATAGCCAGGCCGTGTAAGTGCTAGCCAGCGAAATTTGTTTTGAAAGTGATCGGCAAAAACCTGGTGCGACACGGACGCGGTGGAGGGGGTACCATGAATATGCAGAACCACTGGTCGGGAGCTTGAGGACGAAGTCTTCGTTGATTTTATAATTGTCGATTTTGAATTGGAAAAGTTGTCTGTAGTGGTTGTAGCTGGGTGATAATCGGTATAATGAAAGTGGAGTCCGCTGGGGGAAGTTTCTAGGGTTGTGTTTTTTATCAGGGCTTGGTGACAAACTTTTTTCCACTCATTGTAATTAAGTATTTTTCCATTAGGGTAATCACTCAAGATTTGATCCAGACTGATATCCGCACAACTGTCCCCATCACCATTAACCATGATATATTGAGCCACGAAAATTCACTCTTGTCTTTTTTAAAAAAACATCTCAAACTTAAGTCTAGGGTTCTACATTGTGATAGTCCCATTTTAAAAAGGAGAATATATGAGTCAGCATACACTGGGTGCAAGCCTGCGCCTAAACGCCATAACCGATATTTTAAATCGTGTACCTAAAAAATTTGATCCCCCTCGTGATGAATCTGGTAAGCGCCAGAAAATTTCAGAATTTTACGGACAAAATACTTTTGATATCCCAAAGATGAAAGATAAACTTCCTAAGGATGTTTACAAAAAGTTATTGTCGACCATACAAACCGGTCAACGTTTGGATATCGAAGTGGCCAATGTGGTAGCTCAATCTGTCAAAGAGTGGGCGATGCAAAAGGGTGTGACTCACTACACGCATTGGTTTCAACCACAAACAGGATTAACAGCTGAAAAGCATGATGCCTTTATCACGACGGAAGCGGACGGAACAGTATTGGAAAAATTTAGCGGTTCACAATTAGTACAAAGTGAGCCGGATGCATCTAGCTTTCCATCGGGTGGTATGCGCACGACTTTTGAAGCGCGTGGGTATGCGGCTTGGGATCCAAGTTCGCCGATGTTTATTATGGATGCTCCCGGAAGTAAAATTTTGTGTATTCCTTCTGTGTTTATTTCTTATCATGGCGATGCTTTAGATGAGAAAACAGCGTTATTAAGATCGATGGACGCCATTTCGCAAAAAGCGACAGAGTTGTTGCAGTTGTTGGGTGAAAAAGAAGTGCGTCGAGTGTTGCCAACTTTGGGTGTAGAACAGGAATATTTCTTGTTGGATCGCGCGTTTTATTTATTAAGACCGGATTTGATTATGTCGGGTCGTACTTTGGTGGGTGGACAACCTCCGAAGGGGCAGCAGTTAGAGGATCACTATTTTGGAAGTATTCCTGCACGTGTGCAAGCATGTATGGCCGAGATGGAATATGAATTGTATAAATTGGGAGTGCCAATTAAGACTCGCCATAATGAAGTGGCTCCTAGTCAGTTTGAATGTGCACCGATTTTTGAAGAAGCTAACATTGCGACGGATCACAATCAAATCGTCATGGAAGTGTTAAAGAAAGTTTCTTTGCGCCATGGGTTCCAAGCTTTGTTACATGAAAAACCTTTTGCGGGAATTAACGGAAGTGGGAAACATAATAATTGGTCGATGATGATAGAGTCGAACAATGCCGACTTAAACGGTGAAAATTTATTAGATCCAGGTAAAACTCCGCACGAAAATTTACGATTTTTATTAGTGGTATCCGCGATCTTAAAAGGTGTTTATAAGCACTCGGGTGTATTGCGTGCATCGATCGCATCAAGTGGAAATGATCATCGCTTAGGTGCGAATGAAGCGCCACCAGCGATTATTTCTGTGTTCTTGGGCGAGCAATTAACAAAAATTCTAAACGATATTGAAAAGGGTGTTGTCGCAGCTAGTGGCAGTGCGGAAAAAGCAGTCCTGCAATTGGGTGTGAACAAGTTGCCAGATGTTATGAAGGACAACACGGATCGTAATCGGACTTCACCGTTTGCGTTTACGGGAAATAAGTTCGAGTTTCGCGCGGTGGGATCAAGTGCCAACACAGCATTTCCAGTGACTGTTTTAAATGCGGCTGTGGCTGATGGTTTAGAATATGTGATTGAGTTATTAAAGAAAAAAGGTGTTAAGGGCGGTACAGATAATGCTTTGATTTTTGAAGTGATCAAACAAATCGCGACGGAAACTAAAAACGTGCGTTTTGAAGGTAATGGCTATTCGGAAGAGTGGGTGAAAGAGGCCGCGGGACGTGGATTATTAAATTTGAAAAAGTCACCAGAAGCGCTGAATGAACTGGTTTCAAAATCAGCTCTTGAATTATTTAAAAAATTAAATGTTTTCAGTGAGGCTGAATTGCAATCTCGATTTCATGTTCGTTTAGAGCGATACATCAAGAACATGCAGATTGAAGTGGATTGCTTGAAGCAAATGATCGACACACAGGTATTGCCGGCTTGTTACTCGTACCATGGATCATTAGTTAAAACGGTGGTGGATGCAAAAGCGGCTGGGTTAAAAGCTCCTCAAGCTGTTGTTGCCAATAAGGTTGGAGATTTACTAGAGACTTTGGCGGCAAAGCGTGCGGTCTTAGAGGACGCGAATGCAAAAGCGGAAGCTTTACATGATGAGTATAAAAAAGCGGTCTTGTATTCGACTTCAGTTGCCGAGGCGATGTTAGCCGTTCGAACTGTTTGTGATGAATTGGAAAGTTCTGTTTCGGATGAGTTCTGGCCATTGGCTAAATATCGTGAAATGTTATTTATTAGCTAAGAAAGAAACTTGTGAAGGGTTTTGGAAGTGATAATCATGCGGGCGTCCATGCGGAAATCATGGACGCCATTTGTAAGGTCAATCAGGGGCATCAGCCGTCCTATGGAACTGACGAGGTCAGTCTTCAGTGTGAAAAACTATTTCAAAAACATTTTGGCCAACAGACACGAATCTATTTTGTTTACAACGGCACTAGCTGTAATGTTTTAGCATTAAGTGCACTGATGAAGTCTTATGAAGCGGTGTTGTGTTCTGATGTCAGTCATATTCAAGTCGATGAGTGCGCAGCACCCGAATTTTTTACTGGTGGGAAATTGCGAGTGCTTCCATCTTATGATGGCAAATTGCGTTTGGACGATTTAAAAAATACGATCATCAGGCGTGGGGATCAGCATTATGCTCAAGATGCAGTGATCAGTTTGACTCAACCGACAGAGTTGGGGACGCTCTATTCCTATCAAGAATTACAAGAAATATGTCGTTGGGCGAAAGCGCAGGGCTTAAAAATTCACATCGATGGAGCCAGGTTTATTCACGCGGCCACACAGTTACAAAAAACATTTAAAGAACTAACCACGGATTTAGGAGTGGATATTTTAAGTTTTGGTGGAACCAAGAATGGTTTAATGATGGGTGAGGTGTTGGTGGTGCTTAATCCAGCGCTCAACGAAGGTCTTAAGTTTTTGCGAAAGCAATTTGGAGAACTTCCGTCCAAGACGCGATTTATATCAACCCAGTTTACGGCCTTATTAGCTGAGCCTCGAAACTTGTATCAAGACATTTCCAATCAAAGTTGTCAGATGGCGCAGTTGATGGCGACCGAATTAACCAAATTGGGGATTCCGCCAGAATATCCCGTGCAAGCCAATGCAGTTTTTGTTCGATTTAAAAAAGAGTGGATCAAACCTTTGCGGGATCAATATTTCTTTTATATTTGGGATGAAAAAACATATGTGGTGCGTTTGATGATCAGCTTTGATACCACGACTGAAGATATAGAAGGTTTTATCGCGGTCGTAAAACGTTTGCTATAGATGGGCTTATACCAATTCCAAGATTTAATCTTTTTTATCGCAAAATCCGATAACTTGGCATCGACCCTCAAAACACTTTATTTTTAAACGAGGCACTTCGAAAATCTTTTCGTTTAAGGGCGAGCTTTGTTTCACTTGTTCGGAGCTGATCCATTCCCAATTGGTTTTTAGTTCATGAATACTGTTAGGAATCGATTTAAGACTAGATGCGTGTGCGATAAATTGCGACCACAAATTTTCTGCGGATTTGTTATTGAAAAATAATATGCATGATTTTCCAAATCCTAAGATCAGATTTTCGTCTTCGGCACTGGTTTCATAATGGCTGGTTTGTATCTGATTGACTTGCTTCTGGCTGGCTTGCTGGTGATCGGCAGCAGGCTGGTTGGTATCAAGGTGTTTTTTGTTGGCCAAAGAATTTTCATTGGGTTTGGCGCTAAGTAGTATCTGGCAGGACTGCGAACTTGAGCAAGTAATTTGAAATTGCTGGAGCGGGGATGTATAAGGCGTGGTGAAAGATTGAAATACTTTTTCACTGTCGACGTTGTTAAGGTTAATTGCAAAAACACCAGCCGCAAAAGTAGTTCGCCAATATTTCATGATTAATCAAATTCTCCATATAGTTAAGAAAATATTTCTGTACAAAATTATTTCGAATATTTTTCAACTATTTTGGCCAGCTCACCACTTGCAGCTAACTTTTCAATCGCAGCATTCACGGCTTTTACCAAATCAGGAGAAGCTTTTTTAGAGTAAGCTACTAACTGTGGTTCTTCTTTGAATGCCGTTGGCAGAAATTTAATTTGTTTTTGATCAATGCCACCTTCTTTGAGTGAGGCCATCAAAGATAAATCTTGTCCATAAACAAAGCGCCCGCGGCCAGCAAGCATTTTTTTAATCGTTGCGACTTCATCCTTGGTGCTGGAATCTTGTTTGACACCATTGGAGTCTAAAAACTTAATCAACGATGATCCTTGAGGCACCATTACAGGTGAAGTTTGGCTGATAGTTTTTAAAGCGGCAAGGTCATTGATTTCGATATTGTCATCGGCTTTTGCCAGAACGACATGTTTAATTTTATAAATGGGAACTTCATTGAAAATAAATTTTTCAGCGCGTTCTGGTGATTTTAATAAACAGATAAAAACATCGGCAGCACCTGTCTCTAGAGACAACTCAATACGTGGTAAAGGAGCGCTAGTTTCTAAGCCTGAAAATTTAATATCAGGATTATTTTTTTCAATGGTCTTGATGACTTCCCAGCAGATGCCAGGAGCTTCGCTTTTGCTGGGATTAAATTTTAGGACCGAATTATCTTGTGTAATAGTCTTAACTTCCAAAGCTTGGGCCAAGTTAGTAAATAAAATGAATGAAATTAAAATTTTGTATTTACTCATAGTCTTCTCCTGTACTTAAATTCTAGGACATAGATATTTGGTTTGTCCATTGAATAAATTCTTTGATGTTTACACATTTTTGAAAATTATTTTAAACTTAACATTTGTCTTATTGGCACAGTCTGACTATATCAAATGTATGGATCTAATGACTTACTCAAATCAAGAAGCGATTTTTCAGGCTAAACCTTTGGCTGAAAAGCTGCGTCCCACGCAACTGCAGCAGTTGATGGGGGTGGAGCGACTTATGAAACGCAACCCATGGTTGAAATCTTTTTTAGATAAAAAGTTTTTACCGTCTTTGATTTTGTGGGGACCTCCGGGGACAGGAAAAACCAGCTTAGCTCTGATTTTGTCTCAACACTCGGGGCAAAAAATGATTTCTATTAATGCGGTCGAAACAGGGGCGAAAGAACTTAAGCAAATTGGTGAAGACTCTAGAAATACTTTACGTCTAGAGGGAAAACGCACTTTGCTTTTTGTGGATGAAATTCATCGTCTGAATAAATCTCAACAAGATGTGCTGCTACCATTTGTAGAAAAAGGTGAAGTCACTTTGATTGGCGCGACGACGGAAAATCCCAGTTATGAAATCAACAGAGCCTTACTCAGTCGTTGTCGTTTGGTCGTGGTGGAGCGTTTGACGGCAGAGGATTTAAAACAAATCTTATTGCAGGCGATGGCTCTGTACAAAATGCATTTGACCGAGGATTCCATTGCGGGTTTAGTGACCTATGCCGATGGCGATGCTAGACGTTTACTGAACGCGATCGAGATATTAGGCAATGCTTCCGCTGGTGATGATGAAATGAAGTCACCATTGAAGACTGTAATGCTGGAATCAGCGTTGGACACTTGCGATGATACGAATAAAAATATTTGGACTTGGGAGCAAGTGCAGGACATCTTATTCGATAAGACTTTGGCTTATGATAAAAATTCCGATCTACATTATGATTTAGTTTCGGCCATGATTAAAAGTTTACGCGGGTCAGACCCTGATGCGGCCATGTATTATTTTGTGCGCATGTTAGAGGGTGGTGAAGATCCCAAATTTATCGCCCGTCGGTTGATCATTTTTGCCAGTGAAGACATTGGCAATGCAGATCCCAAAGCCATGGGTGTGGCCGCGGATGGATTTCAGGCTTTTGAAAAAATTGGTTTACCAGAGGGCGCTATTTGTTTGGCGCAAGTAGTGACTTATTTAGCAACGGCGCCAAAATCGAATCGCAGTTATAAATCTTTGCGAGCCGCGCAGGAGTTTGTACGTCAAACAGGATCATTGCCGGTGCCATTGAAATTACGTTCTTCGCAAACCTCGGCGATGAAGGCCTTAGGGTATGGTCAGGGTTATAAATACCCGCATGATTTTCCCAAAGCCTTTGTCGATGAAAATTATTGGCCTGAAGGCACAACTTCACAAAAATTTTATGAGCCCAAGGAATTCGCTTATGAAAAACACATTGTGGAATACTTAAAGTGGCTTAAGAGTTAGTTTTCATTCAAGTTGGCTTAAAAACTAGGCTGTCAAAAAAAAATGAAAAAATAAATTTTCTTCCGCTGTGCTTCCCGCTTGCTAGGGTGGTCGGCTTAGTCATATCATTTTTCGGTTTGATAGAATTTAATTTAAGAATTTTTAAGTGGATGAAATTTTCATTCCAAACGGGAGTCATGATTATGTCAGATATGCAAAGACAATCCAGTGCTAAAAGCCCAGCTCAAAAAGACGCACAACCAGCCGCGCAAAAAGACGCAAATAAAAATGAGATCCCTCATCAATTTCTATACTTCTTTAGTGCTGGGCAGACCGATGGTAATGCTAAGATGAAAGATATTCTAGGTGGCAAAGGCGCTAATTTGGCCGAAATGACTTCGTTGGGTATTCCTGTTCCTCCAGGGTTTACAATTTCGACGGAAGTGTGCACGCATTACTACCAAGAAGGTGGTCAGTTGCCAGAGTGGGTTCGCCCGAAGGTGATCGAAGCTGTCGGTAAAGTCGAAAAATTATTAGATAAAAAATTTGGTAGCGTTGATAATCCACTGTTGTTTTCGGTGCGTTCAGGAGCTCGTGCTTCGATGCCTGGGATGATGGATACGATTTTAAATTTAGGTTTAAATGATCAAACGGTGGAAGGACTATCGACGATTTCAAAAAACCCTCGATTTGCATGGGATTCTTATCGTCGATTTATTCAAATGTATTCCGACGTGGTGATGGGAATGAATTCTTCGATGTTAGAGGTCACCTTAGAGGATTTAAAAGACTCGAAAGGTTATCACTTAGATACAGAACTAACGACAGAAGATTTAAAATTATTAGTGAAAAAATTTAAAGATCTTGTGCGTAGCTCGACCGGTAAAAATTTTCCAACCGAACCTTGGGAGCAATTATGGGGAGCGATCTCGGCAGTGTTTCGAAGTTGGAACACGCCTCGTTCGATCACGTATCGTGAGCTGCATAGCATTCCTGCCACTTGGGGAACTGCGGTGAATGTGCAGTCGATGGTTTTTGGTAATATGGGAGATGACTCGGCAACGGGTGTGGCATTTACTCGCGATCCAAGTACGGGCGAGAAAAAATTCTACGGCGAATTTCTAGTGAATGCCCAAGGCGAAGATGTTGTGGCGGGAATTCGTACGCCCGAAGAAATTTCGAAGTTAGAAAAAATTATGCCCGAAGCCTATGGGGATTTGGTGCAAATTTATAAAAAATTAGAAGCTCACTACCGTGATATGCAGGATATCGAATTTACGATTGAAAAAGGTAAATTATGGATGTTGCAAACTCGCACCGGAAAGCGAACGGCTAAGGCCGCCCTAAAAGTGGCTTGTGATATGATGGATGAAAAGCTGATCACTGAAAAAGAAGCGATCTTAAGATTGGATCCTTCGGCTTTAGATCAGTTGTTGCATCCGACTTTAGATCCCAAGGCTGAAAAAACTTTGTTAGCAAAAGGTCTTCCAGCCAGTCCTGGTGGCGTCAGTGGGCAAATTGTTTTTACAGCGGAAGAAGCCGTGGTGTGGAAAGAAGCTGCCAAGAAAGTTGTTTTAGTGCGTATTGAAACATCTCCAGAAGACATCGCCGGTATGGTTGCTGCGCAAGGGATTTTAACCACGCGCGGGGGGATGACGTCCCATGCGGCAGTGGTAGCTCGAGGTATGGGAAAATGTTGCGTGGCGGGTTGTGGAGATGTGGATATTGATTATCACAACAAAACCTTGAAGGTGAAAGGTTACGTTTTAAAAGAAGGCGACGTGATCACTTTGGATGGTGGTACGGGCGAGGTGTTTTTAGGAGAAGTGAAAACTTTAGAGCCTAGCCTGGATAGTTATTTCGAGCGTATCATGCAGATCGCTGATCGTGTGCGTACGTTGAAAGTGCGCACGAACGCGGATACGCCCAAAGATGCAGAGACCGCACGTAAGTTTGGTGCCGAAGGAATTGGACTTTGCCGGACGGAGCATATGTTTTTTGGAGCGGATCGCATTGATGCGATGAGGGAAATGATTTTATCTGACAACAAAGACGAACGCGAGCGAGCTTTATCTAAATTGTTGCCGATGCAAAAATCCGATTTTTATCAATTATTTAAAATCATGAAGGGCTACCCAGTGACGATTCGTTTATTGGATCCTCCATTGCATGAGTTCTTGCCTCACACGGAAGAAGAAGTGGAAGAGTTAGCGGCGCGTATAAAGATGGATGTGGATCGTTTACGCTCCAAAGTTAGAAGCTTACACGAATTCAATCCGATGTTGGGTCATCGTGGTTGTCGATTGGCGATCACTTTTCCAGAAATCTATATTATGCAGACTCGCGCGATTGCGGAAGCGGCAGCGGATTTAGTAAAGTCAGGTGAAACTTTGGTGCCAGAGATTATGATTCCATTGGTAGGAATTGATAAAGAGTTGCAGATTTTACGTGAGCTAGTTGTTTTAGAAGTTCAAAAAGTTCAAAAAGAAAAATCTGTAAACTTTGAATATCAAGTGGGCACGATGATTGAGTTGCCACGAGCGGCGGTGACGGCGGATGCAATTGCAAAACATGCAGATTTTTTCAGCTTTGGTACGAATGATTTAACGCAAACGACTTTGGGATTATCGCGTGATGATTCGGGAAGATTCTTAGGCAGTTATGTCACAGGTGGAATTTTAGCGAAGGATCCTTTTGTCAGTTTAGATCAAGGCGGAGTTGGAATTTTAGTAAAATCGGGTGTTGACTTGGGACGAAAAGTGAAGCCTGATTTGAAAACGGGAGTGTGTGGAGAGCACGGAGGGGACCCTGACAGCATCGAATTTTTCCATAGGGTGGGACTGAATTATGTCAGTTGTTCGCCGTATAGGGTACCGATTGCTCGCCTGGCCTCTGCAAGATCTGCACTTATACATTCAAAATAAATAGCAAGAAATAAAAATAAGTAAAGCTAACAGGAGACTTTAAATTGAGAATCAAGAAGATTGAGCTTATAGGATTTAAATCATTTAAAGATAGAACCGTGATTCATTTTGATGCCGGGATTACAGGGATTGTAGGACCGAACGGTTGCGGAAAATCGAATATCGTGGATGCCCTTGTGTGGGTGATGGGCGAGATGTCTGCGAAGGATCTACGCGGAAGTACGATGACGGATGTGATATTCGCTGGAGCTGAAAATTATGCTCCTGTGGGAATGGCGGAAGTGTCATTAACTTTAGAAAATGATGGTGGCCCATTTCCAGTCAAGTATTTAAAATTTTCTGAGATCATGGTGACTCGTCGTTTGCATCGCAATGGCGAAAGCGAGTATTTCGTTAATAAAGAACCAGCTCGTTTAAAAGACGTGCAAGAAATTTTCATGGATACAGGGGCTGGCTCGAAAGGATTTTCGATTATTCAGCAGGGGATGATCGGTCGTATTATCACTGCTAAGCCCGAAGATCGAAAACACTTAATTGAAGAAGCAGCAGGGATTACGAAGTTCAAGGCTCGTAAAAAAGAATCTCAACGAAAATTACAATCCACGGAGCAAAATCTATTGCGTTTAGCCGATATCATTGGCGAGTTGAAAAGACAGATTGATTCTTTACAACGTCAGGCTCAAAAGGCCGAACGCTATCGCAATTTGAAAAATCAGATTGAGGAAACGGATTTGTGGATTTCATCGAAGCAATATCAAGAACTCAGTCAAGTGGCGCAAGAAGCTCAGCGCATTTATCAAGAAGCGCAAAATATGGAAGTCGAAGGCGAATCCAATTTAGCGCAACTACAGTCTGATCTTGAGGTCTTAAAATTATCTTTAGTCGAGCAAGAAAAACGTGTTGAAGAAGTGCAGAATTTGCATTTTGAAAAAACCTCGCTGGTGCAAAAGAAAGAACTAGAAATACAAGAACTAAAATTTGAAATCGAGCAAGCTCGTCGAAATGAACAAATGACGGGTTCACTAATGAGTGAGCAACGGGCGCGTAAGGATTTATTAGAAAAAGATTTATCGCAATTGTTGATGCAAAGAAACGAACTGCAAGAAGACGTCACTCAGCTGCAGGGTTTATTCAGTGAAAAGAATTCGGTTTATGAAGAATCTCACGGACGCATTCAGCAGGTGGATGAGGAATTAACGACCAAGCGTCGGGAATTATTCGCTGTGGGACAGACTTTGTCTTCGATCGAGGGACGTTTACAGGCGTTGACTTCGCAAGTGGAAGAGCTGCGTGAACGGGAAGAAAACGAAAAATCAGTTTTAGCCGAATTAATCATTAAAAAAGATGAGTTCATCCAACGTCAAAGTAAAATTCAGTTGGACTATGATCGTGAACGACAGATGCAGTTGGATTTATCCAATGATGTGGAGTCTTTTGAGGCGAATAAAAAAATCATCTCAGAAAATATCGCGCAGAAGCGTTTAGAAGTGGATGAATTCAAAGACAGTTTAAATCAAGTGGCCAGTCGTTTGTATGGTTTGGAAAATCTGCAAAGTAATTTTGAGGGTTTTTCAGACGGCGTGAAGAACGTGATGTTGTGGCAAAAAACCAAGCAAGCCGAAATCACTGCGGATGGATCGGTCAGTTTCAGTCCTGTTTCGGAAGTGGTCGAAGTGCCTTCGGAGTACGAAGTCGCGATGGAAGCCGCTTTGGGGAATCGTTTACAAATGTTGTTAACGGCGGATGAAGCTCCAGCGGTGCAAGCCTTAGAACATTTGAAATCACAAAAGCAGGGTCGCAGTAGTTTTATGTTGGATCCAGAAGGCTATGCGACTCCCAAAGAATTATTATCTAGTCCAAAATCCGAAGAGGGTGTGCAGGCTATCTTAAGCGAAGTGGTGCAATCGGATGCGTATCAAAAATCGGTAGCCTATTTATTAAATGGTGTTGCGGTCGTGAATAACATCCGCACGGCATTGGCTTTGCGTCCGAAATATCAGGGTTGGAGTTTTGTCACTACGGATGGCGATGTGCTTAGTGCTGATGGAATTTTAACGGGTGGAGCTCAAGAGGGTGCAGACTCTGGAATGTTAAAGCGTCGTCGTGAGATCAAAGAATTATCGGCGCAAAAAGATGAGTGGGCTGGTAAGTTGGCCTTAGCGCAAGCGAGTCTTAAAAAATTAGAAGAGCAATTAAAAACAATTACGACGGATTTTGAAGGCGCGCAAAAACGTAAGCAAGAACAAGAATTAAAAGTGGCAGAGCTTCGTAAGGATTTAGAGCGTGCAGAATCTGAAGTGGAAAATGCTCGTCGCGCGTTAGAGCGTCAAGAACGAGAAATTCAAAAAATCTCGGATCAATTGCGAATGCAAGAGGATCGCTTAGCCGAGTTAGAATCAGCAGCAGAAGACGCTCGATTAAAAAAAGAAGAAATCGACACTTTAGTATCACAACTACAGGAAGAACTGATCACTACGCGAATGGGTTTTGATGGTTTGCAATCCGAAGTTCGTGAATTACAAATCAGTTTGGCTTCTAAGTCGCAGGCCTTAACGGGCGTGCAACGTCAGTTAGATATGGTACAAAAATCGGCCGATGATTTGTCAACGCAGTTATCAAGAATCTCTGAAGAGTCAGAAAAGAATAGTTATGTGATGACTGAAAATCAGTTGGTCTTAGAAGAACGAAAGATCGAATTTGAAAGATTAGTCACCGAAGTAGAAGATTTAAAATCCGAAATGTCACTGGCGAAGAACACTTTTGAAGTGCAATCGGAAAAGGCCAACGAATTGGAAGAGCAAGTTTCAGCTTCTGTTCGCAGTCGTAATGAGCGTCAGCACCGCATGAATGACTCACAATTAAAATTTGAGCAAGCCAAGATGAAAGAACAATACTTGGTGGATCAAGTGCGTGAACGTTATGTGCAGTCGTTACCAGAAATCTATGAATTGTATTTGCAAAAAGAGGGTTCAGTTTCTGAAGCAGAGTCGCAATTAAAAGAGTTGCGAGATCGTTTGTCGAAAGTGGGCGAAGTGAATTTGTCGGCGATCGAAGAGTATGAAGAAACTTCGAAACGTTACGAGTTTTTAACTCAGCAGCAAACAGATTTAACAGAAGCGAAAGAACAATTACGTCGAGTGATTGATCGTATTAATCGTATTTGTTCGAAGCGTTTCAAAGAGACATTTGATTTAGTGAATGATCGATTTATCCGAGTTTTCCCAGTGTTATTTGGTGGTGGGGAAGCGCGTTTGGAGTTAGTCGAAGATCCGGAAAAGGGCGAAATGGGTATCGACATCATTGCGAAACCTCCGGGGAAAAAGATGCAGAATGTGTCTTTGTTATCCGGTGGCGAAAAGGCCTTAACAGCGGTGTCTTTGGTGTTCTCGATTTTCTTAGTGAAGCCATCGCCGTATTGTTTACTGGACGAGGTGGATGCGCCGTTGGATGATGCTAACGTATTCCGCTTTAACGACTTGGTTCGTGAGATGGCGAAACGATCGCAGATCATCGTTGTAACTCACAATAAGCACACGATGGAAGTGGCTGGTAAATTGTATGGTGTGACGATGCAGGAGCGTGGGGTATCGACCATGGTTTCTGTTAACTTGCAGGATTTGTAATTATAATTGTTTTGTATCGAGGGGCTGATAAGGAATTTTATTCTTTTATTAGAGCGACACGGCCTCCTGCCTCCGAGCTCACGGCCCATCCATGGGCCGCTCGAGGTCGCTCTAACAAAAGAATAAAATTCCTTATCAGCAATCAGTTAAAATATATTCAGTTTTAGAAACATCGGAACAAATGGTTTCAGTTTTTGTTAGATATGGCTTGGGTATTTGTTCAGTGATGACAGAAATTGTTTTTCACTAAATTGCGAATCATGTTGGTATGTATTGTATTAACAAGTTAATAGGATTAACTATTTAAATTATTGAGTAAAATAAAACTTCAGAATATAAAAAAACATTTTTAGAAAATGAGTAAGATGAATTGGAGTGGGTAGAAGGACTCTACCCACTAGTAAAAACAGATTATTTAGCTTTGCAAGAGCCTACGTCCCAAGTTTTTCTGGGAATACCATTTCGGAAAATTTCAGAATAGTTGTCGTGTTTGATCAACACGCTTGTTGAAGTTTTTCTTTTGTATTCGACTTTTCTTTTTCTTTCAAGGGATTTAACTTGACAGCTGTCACAGTATCCCAATTTCTTGTTTTTCCTGACCATCTATTCGGATTTTTTAGTTGTGCTGATTTATAAATTTCGTTTCTATTTTTTAAAATTTCTATGTCATCACCTTTATGTTTTGCTTCTGGCGTTACAA
>JBPOJH010000031.1:0-4818 GCA_052033755.1 Bdellovibrionota bacterium
ATATAGTGACATTTTTTGAGTATTCGGTTGGGTTAATTCCATATTTGCCCTCGCGAGCTTTGTTTTGAATCACTGTTAATGCGTTATCTACAAATTTCCATTCTGCTGTAGTAAAAATTTTATCTACTTCTTGAATTGTTTCACTATCGAATGTGACGCCTTTAGAATTGATATTTGCGATCATAGCAGCTTTTAAGTATAAAATTTTCTTTTCCTGCTCGGGTGTGATGGGTTCGTCATTACCTAAAATACCATTAATAGTAGCCCGAAGAATTCCAATGTAGTCTTTGGAGGTTTCAAAAACAGTTTGGCTAGTTAATAGTGCCTCAAGACCTTCAAATTTATGCAGCTTAGCCGCTTTAGATTGTTGATTAATTAAGGTTGCAATTAAATTTGAATACTCCTCGGTAGATTCTGCAGCTTTTAAACTTCTGCCAAGTACTTTTTTTCTAAGTACATCAAGTGAACCATTAATATCTTGCATGGTAGAAAAAAAAGCTCCCCCTAATTGGTTAGCTGTTGACATGGCGGAATCGTACTTTTGATTGGTTTGAGCCTGTTGTATTTTTAAATCACTTTCGTTGGTTTTATCGTTTAGGTATAGCGCTGATTTTCCTCGTTCTTTTTGTATTTCATGTACTGTGGCAGAAGTTGAAACGTAATAATTTAAGGATTTGTTAATCTCATTAGCTGCTTTTAATCTTAGTAGACGATCATGGATTTGAATTCCGCAAATTACAATTAGGAAAAACAAAGTAGACAACATTAGTAATAGTATTCTAGATCTTAGTGACGTTTGTTTCATAATAATTCTTTCATATTAAAAATAAATTAATTCACAGTTTTTTATCGGTTTGATAAAAAAATCGTTAAGAGAAATCTTTGTTAATATTTGACTTTAGTTCTGTTGGGTGGATTCAGGTTCACGCCGTTCTACTAGTTTTATAGAAACTTTTACTGAAAAGTAGATACTAAATTGAAAGACATGAATATAGGTTTTTATTCAAAAATAAATTCATTTGTCTCAATTTGAGTTGCTATTGATCCATCAACGGTTCATTTTTTCGATTAGTTGTTGCTATAGAGTCTTGTAAGAACGACTGCGACGATCACTTATGATGGCATGGCAACTAATACATTATTTCGAATCACTATACCTAAAAAAAGTTCATCTATTCAGAACGTAGCGTAAAAAAATCTTCACCTAGGCTGATTCCTCTGATAAGGGTATTGCAAATTCACCCACTCAATTGGATAAAATATGGAAAAAATTCTAACTCGTTCTGCTTGGATTTCGCTGATCGTTAGCATTGGTGTTTTCGCATTTAAGTTATGGGCTTACTATTTAACCGGTTCGACGGCGGTGTTGTCGGATGCTTTGGAAAGTATCGTCAATGTCGTCGCGGCCTTTGTGGCTCTAATGGTAATGCGAGCCGTGGAGGAACCAGCTGATGATGAACATCCCTACGGCCATGGCAAATTGGAATATTTTTCCTCGGCCTTTGAAGGCGGGTTGGTGGCTTTTGCAGCCTTTATGATCGCAGTCGAAGCGGTGCGGGCATTGAAAGAAGGTCGCATTATCAATCAGATCGATTTTGGTTCCTTGTCGATGTTGGCGGCTGCGTTGGTGAATTTGGGCCTTGGAATTTATTTAAAATCTATTGGCAAAAAACACAAATCTGAAGCTTTGCAAGCCAGTGGCTCCCATGTGATGTCGGATGTGGTGACCTCGTTTGGTGTTATGATAGGTTTGGGATTGGTGAAGTTAACGGGTTGGCAATGGCTAGATCCTTTGGCGGCCTTAGGGGTCGCTGTGCACTTGTGTTTTGTCGGATATGGGATTGTGCGTACGGCAATGAGTGGTTTATTAGATGAATATCATCCTGAAAGCCTTCGTGATTTAGCGGCCGCCATCACCAAGGTCAGACGTTCTGGTTTTATAGATATTCACAAAATGCGCTTAATACGTTCTGGTCGGTTTCATCATGTTGATGCGCACTTAGTAGTTCCCGAGTTTTGGGAAATTTCCAAGACTCATCAAGAAATTGTTCGATTTGAAAAAGATGTAGTGAAAGTTTATCCCTATGACGGTGAAATTGCATTTCACTTGGATCCATGTGAAAGAAAATTTTGTGCGAATTGTGATTTAAAAGATTGCCCGATTCGACAAACTGAATTTGTTAAGTATAAAGATTTATCCGTTGAAGCCTTGGTGCGAAAACCAGAAGGAGACAGTCATTGACAACTGAAAACACACCCCCACGTCGTCCGCAAATCGCATTGACAAAAAACTTAGTTCATCAAAATGTCTACACCATAGGTTTGAATGAAGAATTCAGGGATTATGCTTTCAATGAAGAACGAGCTCCACTAAATAAAGGTAAATGGCGTTCGGAAATATTTAAAGTTCCCAATGAAACTCCAATGGATTTAGAAATTGGAACCGGTAACGGAACACACTTTCAATTTAAGGCTGTGCAAAATCCCAATCGTTGCATTGTCGGCGTCGAGTTGAAATACAAGCCATTGATTCAAACGATTCGC
This sequence comes from Bdellovibrionota bacterium, assembly GCA_052033755.1. Lineage (GTDB taxonomy): Bacteria > Bdellovibrionota > Bdellovibrionia > Bdellovibrionales > Bdellovibrionaceae > JBPOJH01. The sequence continues at coordinate 2,545 of JBPOJH010000031.1, forward strand.
GGGGCCCTTCGCAAAGGGGCAGTAAACGCCAGAATATGTCGTTATCATGCTTTTAACGTGGATCAGTTATTTGATTTGGAAGAGCTAAACGATATTTATATACATTTTCCAGATCCATGGGTGACTCCAAGAAAACCTAAAAATCGTTTTGTTTGCCCACAAGTTTTGGATTTTTTATGGGAGCGACAACGGACGGGCTCTTACTTGGAATTTAAAACAGATTCCAGAGAATATTTTTTATGGTCTTTGGAACATATCCAAAATTCAAAATACAAAATTATTTTTCAAACCTTGGATTTGCATAAATCCGAGCGTAAGGATCAAAATTTCATGACCCAGTTTGAAAAAATATTTACTCGGCAGGGAATTGAAATTAACTATATTTTGTTACAGAAAATTTAGAATCCACCATACTTTGATAAAATTCCAGATTCTACAGTTTGGATGTCGGTAGTGCTAAGGGCTGAGTTAAACAAAATGACTTCAGCTACTTTTCCAGTAAAGTTAATCGTTTCATCCGAGCGACCACCGAAATACAATTTATGATTACCAAGTCCATAAATTAAACCACTAAAAAAAGTATTATTAGCAATGGCGCCAGCTTGCCTTAGTACAACATCCGAACTGCCTACGTTTAAAGTCGCACTCGAGTATGTGAACTGATTAAGAGTCAAGCTATTGTTATTACTATATTTTCCAGAGTAATTATATGAACCCGCATTATACATCATATTTGAGCAATTACTACATACACTGCCTGGATTTAAAAAAAATCCCCACGTATTTGAGTAATTATTATAATTTGCACTGTGCTCCAGAATCACACGATCAGCTAGACTATTACTACTGGTAAAAACAATAAACACTGTGATTCCTGGAAAAGTACTAGCATTGAAAGAATTAGTGCTAGCAATGATTTGACTGCCGCTAAACGAAAAGGCTGGTTTCCCATTTTTAGCATTAGTTGCTAGTGTCGGGCATTTGGAGCTTGTGGCCTGAGTTAAGTGATTATTATTATCGGACCAGTCAGTGATAGTGCATTGAGAATCTCCGTTATTACCTGCTATGCTATCGGCTTTGAGCCACACTGCGACTCCTGTTAGTGAACCAAAGACACCATTTGTGATTGTGAATGAATTCGATGTTGCATCTGTAAATCCTGTAGCTGTTGCTGTGATGGTGTAAGTACCGGTGGTACGAATTTGGAGATCCGTAAAATTAACGACTCCGTTGACGGCGGATTTGGTGGTTGTGCCGTATAGATTTCCAGAGCTGATGGATAAGCTGATTGAGTCGTTAGCCGAAGAAAGCAGACTGTTGTTCGAATCCCTAAGCTCGATAGTTACCGTGCTTATAATCGATTTTACTTCAGTATTTGCTGGCTGAACTGTGAATACAAGTTGTGGAGTACCGCTTGGTAAGGTCGTTGTCGTGGTCGTAACAGGAACGGTTGTAGTTGTAGTCGTCGCTGGAACAGTCGTTGTAGTTGTTGCAGCTGGCACAGTAGTCGTTGTGGTTCCTCCGCCAATGGTGGTCGTCGTGGTGCCGCCACCAACTGTCGTCGTTGTCGTACCGCCACCGACGGTAGTGGTTGTAGTTCCACCACCAACTGTAGTCGTCGTAGCTCCCCCGCCACCAATTGTGGTTGTAGTAGCTCCAGCTAATGTGGTCGTAGTGGTTGTTGCATCAATTAATGTCGTCGTTGTTGTGGCAGGAGTTGTAGTGTTATTTGTGCTGCCATCAGTAGTACTAGTCGGAGGCTCAGAGTTGGCCTCGTCGGATTTTTTAGAACCACCGCAACCAATTAAAAATAGGCACACAATCATTACCGATGTCAGTCCTTTTAAATATGTGCTCTTGCTAGATATCTTGTTCCATGTTTGGACGACAACAAAGATACCATTAAGAAGAAATTGTACTGTCAAACTAGTTACGTTCCTCATGCTAATAGTATCGGTGTTGTTTATCTCTTAATCAATTTTTCAAACAATCTTTGACAATAGCTTCTAATTCATGAGTCCTTATGAGAAAATCGAATAAACTATTAAACAAAATTAAATACGAGTGCGCGTTTCATTTTGGATAAAATATCATTTTAAGAATGAGGTTCTTTAGTATGCCATGGATTCGATGGAGCAAACAAAAATCATCACCCCAATCGGTGCAAGTGATAACGGGTGCTAACCTGATGCAGTCCCTATTGCAAGCGGGGCAGCCGGTGGCCTCTTCCTGCGGAGGCGATGGAGTTTGTGGTAAATGTCGAATTGAGATTTT
>JBPOJH010000035.1:0-6104 GCA_052033755.1 Bdellovibrionota bacterium
CACGGTCAGATTCACAAATCAGTGAAAATCGTTGCCAAAGAGCCATTCCAATCACACAATTTTAACAACAACAGAGGAAAACTAGATGTTGGGATTGAACAATTCGGGCTTAAAAATTCCTATCCTCTTTGAATAGAAGGCCGAACAATACACTTTAGAAAGATGAAGCATTATGCCAGTTGTATTGACCACGCTTACCGCCGCACTATTTATGCAGATCGGTTATTTGTGCTGGAAAATTACAGCAGATAAAATGTCTGGCACCGAACCACAACAGGGCTATAAGCTCATGGTGCAATATGCCACAAATCCCTTGTGGTTATCAGGGATGATATCAACATCAATAGGTTGGCTGTTATTCATCAAGGCCACAAATATAGGCGAAATCAGTATTGTGCAGCCTTTAATGTCTGCCGGAGACCTTTTCCTAGTAATAGTGGCAATTTTCTACCTACACGAACACCTGACAAACCGGGAGTGGGGCGGTGTTATATTAACAATAGCAGGCGCATTCATCTTGGCACTGGAAGCAAGAGAAATCCCGACAGAGCAGATTAACTATATTTCATTGGGCATATTTATCATAATCCCAATCTGGCTTGCACTCTACATACTCAAGTCCACGCGCCCTTTACTCAAGTCTGAAATTACATTGTCACTTCTAGTTGGACTAGCTTTTGGTGAGGGAGCCCTGCTGACAGAATTACTGACCTCAAGTGCAATCGGGTTTACAAATATGACAGGGGCGCAGCAAATAGTAAGCATTATCAATCTTGTCGCCGTCATTGGTGCAAACGCAGCTGGAATTGCCTTGATACAAGTCGCATTCCGACATGGCAGAGCAGCCATTGTTATCCCGGCACAACTGGCCACAGCGAATATCGTGGTATCAGTTGGCGCTAACTTGATTTTCTCTGAAACCATCAACTTGAGTCGCCTGACAGGAATCGGCTGCATAATAATTGGCACAGGGCTACTTTATCGCCTTAGCGAACCTGAGAAATAGGCACCAATTAGGCAACCTAGCGGCTCCTCGGAGAAGGCCCGCTCTCCTGTTCCAACAGCAGCTGTTGCTGATGCAGCTCTTCCTTCTCTTGGAACTTCACGTATTTCTGAACCATCTCACTGTTCAAACCCACGGTGTCCACGCAGTAGCCCTTGACCCAGAAATGATTACCCCAGAAGGGCTTTTTCCTCATGTATGGAAAAACATTGAAGAGCTTAGCGCACGGCTTTCTGCGGGCCCAGTGCACCAGTTGTCATCACGAGATGCTAGTGGCGTTTAGCTGCAAAAAAAGAGGATGCGATTGCAGAGCTTCGAAAAGAAAATATTTTAATCGTTGGTAGTGGGCTTAGTTATCACAATATGCGTGGCTTTGGAACTCAAGCAGGACAGCAGGCCTCTGTGCAATTTGGCAATTGGCTGAATGAGGTCGTACAAGAATCCAATCCTGAAACAAGAAAAAATAAATTATTAAATTGGGAACAAGGACCTGCAGCCAGAGCGGCTCATCCTTATGAAGATCATCTTATTCCACTGATGTCAGTCGTGGCTGCCGCGGGTGCGGATCCAGGTCATGTTGCCTATGTCGATCGAGTGATGAATGTCGACATGGCTTCGTACTTTTTTGATTAGTGAGCGGATAAACGGTCGGGAGCAAACACTTGTCCCTGTGGAGTGATAAAAAGTACGCCATAGCGGTACTCATCATTTTGGCCGCGTTCATTTGTTAATTCACCGTCATAGTTATTACGCCGATTTTTATTTTTAGTCGATCCGCTGCCGTCTGTGTCTGATGGATTCGATGGTTGATTCTGGTCATAGTTAGAGTCAACAACAGAAGAGTTATCGCGTTTTTTATTGGGGCGACTGCGAGGCCCAACACCCGATGGCCATTTCGCCATTTGAAATACATTTTTTGTGTCCAAATTTCCTTCGTTCATATCAGTGATGATGACTCTTCTGGTAGTAGGTTTAATGACTGAACTAGGATTTGAATTAGAGGTCCGATCTAATTCTGAAATACTAGGTGGTGGTGGAGGAATCGCTGGCAATTGCGCCGGAGTGGGAATGTATTTGGGTTGCCGTCCAGGGGCCTCCTCGCGGACAGTTTTGTGTGGCATTGCTTGTACGGGAATGATTTTCCCGTCTGGTAAACGAACAAAGTTTTCACCTGATTTTAATTGTAATAAATCGATCTCAGAACCCTGAGCTGAATTAAAGTTGGACTCACTCACGGGATGGACTAAAACGGCTTTGGGTGCATTCGTTTTTTGTTGGAAAGAGTAAATTTTATTACAAATGCCAAAACTGTCACTAGCTAATGAATAATTTCCATATAATGCAATTCCCAAAATAAAGAATCGAACAGTGACAGTAAGAGTATTTGTTGGCATTTTCATAGGCGCTTCCTTTTTTATATTTTTCGTCCATCGAATTTGATGAATTCAAATATTAACAATGTGAATTTATTTGCTTTTAAAATATGCCGACTTAAGTATCAAAAAAAAATTGAAATGATAATGAAATTAAAAAAATTCATTATATAAGTTTTGATTATATACGATGAATATTTTTTAACGAGTGTAAAATGATTATTCAGTTTTTAGAAGTGCGTATCCTACACCGATTAAAAATGGGAAAAAATTTAAAGCAATAAATGCAAAAACTGAATATCCATCCTTAACTATTAATGCGGATACTACTGATCCTATCGCATAAGTTAGACCTATCCAGAAGGCTGCAATTCTGACAGCGATCAAGTTAAATATTGATACATTGAGATAAGGTAAGATGAAGCGGCGATGGGGAAATTTAGTAATATAGTAACCGATACAGACAGCAATTAAAGGCGATGGACCCAGTATGTAAATCCCAGATCGATCAAATATCCAAAATAATATTTCAGAAAGTGCAGTGGATACTAACAATAGTACAAGGAAGTTATCTTCACCAAGGTCATCTTCTACGTTGTCTGAGAAAATCCAAAAAAAATAAGTATTAAAAATAAGACTACCTATATTTTGATGAAAGAAAAGCGATGTCAACCAAGTGTAAATATTTTTAACGAAAGCATGATTAGTGCTGAAAGAGAAATATTCAAGAACCAATTTTTGCTTAAAAAATCCAATTACGCTTGCGATTACCCAGATAAATATAATCATTCTGCTGATGATGGGTGATTCGACAAAATTATCTTCGGATTCCTCAACGGGCAGTTTTAAACTGAGCAAAAATGATTCGTCAGTTGAAATTTCACTTCTTTCAACAAATTCAGTGATGGATTTTTGTTGAGAGCGAGATTTATCTTTTTCTAACTCTACTAATGTTGTTGCTATTCTAGTTCGTAGTTGTTTTTCCTCTGAAGATTCCGTTGTGGACAGATCTTTTGATCTTTTTAGTTCATCCCATTCACTATAGTCCAACCAGGTAACTTGACACCGATTGCAGATATCTAACTCTATTTCATTTGTTTGCGATTTTTCAAAATTTACAGACAACATGTTTTTGGTGCAAAGAGGGCATTGGGTGCTTGATGGTGAGTGGGTTAGATTGGCTTGAAGTTTTTTAAGTAAAGACACTGGAGCAGCAGCTTTTAGGTTTGCTGTTTTTACTAAAAAGCCTCTACAGCTTGGACATTGATGACGCAGAATCATTTGATAAGATTTTTTTTCTAATGGGATTGCACATCTAGGACAATTAATAGATTTAAGCAAACAAACATCCTTGTTGTTAAAATAATAAATAACACTAACAAATAATATTACCAGTTATGTCTAACTCAATGATGATTCATTCAATGCTAAATGAAAAGATTTTCTTTAGGGGAACTTTTTTTTTAAGTATTTTAAGCTTCGCAGATATCATGGTCTAATTAATTGACCAAACTCTTGAAATCTTATTAGTTCACGGCTCCCATGGTTCGTGTAGGTGGAAGATCAATAGCTGTTGAGTCGGAGTAAGACGAAGAACTAGCTGGTGCTCGTGACGTTGAGCGAGCAGGCGATCGCGAAGCTTTATTGGAAGTTCTAGCCGTTTGACTTTGGTAAGCAGGGCGATATTGCACCGACTTATTGGGTGAGGCTTTGCTATCTACAAGTTGATCTGAAATACCGTCATTGGATCGTTCAAGGTTTGTCGTGGTTATGATTCTGTTGCCAGTCCCGATTGAGTTTCCTTGATTTGCAAATAAATTATTTTTTTGTTTTTGTTGGTATTGTTCAGCTATTTTTGCAGCCAGTTGACGTCGATAAGATTGTTCTTCGGCATTTACATGGCGATACTCAGAGATTTTTTTCTGATAGGTCATCAATTCTTGGTCAGTAGGGGCGATTCCTTGATGCTGTTTGGATTGTATTTCTACTTGTGCCATTAGAGCTTCTTGGCGCTTCATTTCAGCTTTGTGCTTAAAAAATTTAGCCATGTAATACAGGCTAGCCACAGTCACTGCACCAATAACAGTGACTTTAGTGAAACCAAGAAACATGTTGCCTAAAGCGCCTGTGTCCTCGGTAGCCATTTACTCCCCTCCTGATAAATTGCAAAACTTAAATTGAGCTAATCATACAATATATTCAAAAACACAAATCGCAGGTTGTCTCAATACATAAACTATGATGCAATTTAGAAACCGGTTATAAAAGTGTACTAAAGTGACACAAGAATTTCTAATAAGTAATATACTACATGATGTTGAACAAAGACTGGCGAACTTTAACCATCGCTAACATTTACTATTTGAAAATTAGTAAAAAATCATGTCAATCCAAGTTAAACTATATACAAATTTGACACCCTAAAAAAATCAATAAATTTGCTACATTATCTATACTTCAAGTGGGTACTGACCAATATATATTCACATATAAAAAAACATCGATCAAAGAAGTCTCGCATCTACAAAAAACAAAAAATTCTTTTGCGGCTACTCTGGTTTTGGCCAAGTTACCGAATCATTCGCTCTCGAACCAAGGCCTCAACAACAGAAGGATCCGCTAATGTTGACGTATCTCCCAAGCTATCGATTTGGTTCTCGGCAATTTTTCGTAAAATTCTTCGCATGATTTTTCCAGATCGAGTTTTGGGTAAGCCGGGCGCAAATTGAATCATATCCGGAGATGCGATCGCACCAATATCGTTGCGCACCCATTGCTTTAATTCATGCCGTAGCTGTTCCAAACCCTGTTCTGATAAACTCACATCTGCTTTCAAAATCACGTAGGCATAAATGCCCTGGCCTTTGATCTCATGCGGAAAACCAACCACAGCAGCTTCGGCCACTGTTTTGTGAGCGACAAAACTACTTTCAATTTCAGCAGTTCCTAAACGATGTCCTGAAACATTGATCACATCATCGACTCGGCCCGAAATCCAATAGTAACCATCTTCATCGCGACGACAGCCATCACCTGTAAAATAGGTCCCCTTGTAAGAGCTAAAATACGTTTCCTCAAAACGCTTGTGATCGCGAAATACGGTGCGCATTTGTCCAGGCCAAGATTCCGTAATAACAAGTACGCCTTCGCAGGCACCAGATAACTCAGCACCTTCGGGAGTTAAAATCTGTGGCTTTATTCCAAAAAATGGAACCGTAGCACTTCCTGGTTTTAAAGCTATTTCAATCTGATACAAGTTTATGTCTCAAAGTGAGTAAATAAAAATTAGGATGGTGAAATGTAGTTGTTTTAAGGGAGGGATGTTAAGTAAAGCTTCTTGAACTAGAGCTATCTTGGCTTGAGGGCGTTGCCCGCGAACTTCCAAAGTCGCGTACTAAAAACTAATGAATAAATGGCAGTGGTTGGTCATTGCCAGAGAGCCTTTCTGGATGCAGAAGAAGCCTGTGGCCAAAAGGTCCGTATATGCGACCGCGCAAGGCCGTTCGCGCAGCCAAGTCGAACAAGACCTGGGGTATCCGCTGCCAGATTTTGTGTTCAAAGAGTTCGAAGAGTATTTACGCTGCGGGATCTTAGCGCACGTCTTTCTGCGGGCCCAGTGCACCAGTTGTCATCACGAGATGCTAGTGGCGTTTAGCTGCAAAAAAAGAGGATTCTGTCCATCGTGCGGAGCTCGCCGGATGTCGGAGACCGCTGCTCATTTAGTCGAT
>JBPOJH010000095.1:0-14270 GCA_052033755.1 Bdellovibrionota bacterium
GAAGCAGATAAAGAAGAAATCTTTATTGTTAATAACTATTTTAGGAGTACTACCGGGATTTGCCAGCGTGGCGCAAAATAACTCGTCAGGTGGCAAGGCTTCGAAAACCAGTACTAGCGGCGCTAATACTAATAGTGCGAAAGGCTTGGCTAGTGGTGGTCTGACGTTAGAGTTTTTTTTAAAGCAGGTTGCTGAAAAAAATAAAAATGTACAGTCGATTCAAACTTTAAAGTCCAGTGTCACAGATAAATACATGCAAAATGATTTAGTGCTATCACCGATGATGACTGTCAAAGGGACTATGTTAGATGATAAATCGTTAGTGTCTAGCACTCCTACATACACTGTCACCAGAACGCAAGGACAAGAATACAGTTTGGGGTTAGCTAAAAAATTCTCGACAGGAACGTCGGCGCAGGTTGAGGCCAAAGTGTTAGATGCAAATATAGATGCAACGACACCTGCAGCTGTTAGCTTTCGCAAAAGTGTTGGCAATTTAGGTGTTGGATTTTCTCAGTCCTTATGGAAAGACGGCTTTGGTAAATCGACAGATTTACGATGGCAACGAGAATCTTTTACCAAAGCACTTGAAGTGAACAGCCTAGATTTACAAGAACGACAACTGATGATCGAAGCCGAGGCGGCATTTTGGGATTTAGTTTATCAACAAGAAGAAACAGAAATTCGTAAAGCCTCATTAGCCAGAGCCAAACGTATTGAAGAGTGGGTTAGTAAACGGGTAGCTACGGGGATTGGTGATAAAGCCGACTCTTTAAACGCCAAGGGGCTTGCGGTCAGTCGCGAGCTGCAATTGCTAAATGCTCAAGATGAGTTAACGGCTGCGAAAAGACGAGTCGCTGATTTAATGGAGTTATCTTCTGTGAATGAATTACCTCCTTTGACAGCGGATTTAAAACAATCTCGCAATTTAGAGTCCTTAGTAAATATAGACAAAAACATTGAAACCGCTGATAGCTCCAAAGGAAAAATTCTTAGAATGGATGCTTACTTTGCAACGTTAGAAACGAAAGCAAAAAAAATTGTATCTCAAGAAATCAGTGAAAGCTTAGAGCCTGATTTGACTTTGGAAGGCAGTTATAAAACAAACGCCTATGAAGACTCGGCAACAGCAGCGACGAATAAGTTAACTGATACGAATCATCCCACCATGGCCGTTGGGTTAAAATTAAGTTGGTTATTAGATGGGGATCTTAAGAAGGGCACACGTCAGGCTGCTAAACAAGAAGCATTAGCAGCGGATTTGAAAAGTTATCGTAAAATGTTAGAAAGCGATACGGCATGGTCAGAGATGCAAAGACGTCATTCGGAGTTAAGCCAAAAAATAATTTCTGCACAATTGATGGCACAAATTCAGGTCGAGAAATCAAACACAGAGCGAGATAAACTATCCAAGGGACGTACCGTGACCTCACAAGTGATCACGGCTGAACAGGACGCGGACGAAGCCTTGTCTGTGCTAACGAAATTACGAGCTGAACAAAGAAAATTAGAATCTAACACCCGATTATTTATCCGCTTGCAGGAGGGATTATGAGTCTAGCGAGTGTGTCCATTAAAAGACCGATTTTTATTACATGTATTGTGGCTTTGATGTTGGTACTTGGTGGTACCTCAATGAAAAAGATGAGTGTGGATTTGTTTCCGGATGTGACTTTTCCAGTGATTTTTGTGCAAACGGTATACAAAGGGGCTTCCCCTTTGGATATGGAAAAATTAGTTTCGAAACCCATCGAGGATGAACTTGGATCCTTAGCAGGTTTGAATAAATTAACCTCGACCAATTCTGAATCTATTTCTTATGTTATTTTAGAATTTAAAATTGGTTCGGATATTAAAGATTTAGAAACTCAAGTGCGCCAACGACTGGGAAATATTCGAAGAAATTTACCGACAGATATTGATGAACCAGTCATCCGACGATTTGACCCCGCTGATCAGCCCGTGGTTCGTTTAGCCGTCGCTTCAGACATAGAACCCGGAAAATTATACGATGTTGTCAACGAGGTCATCAAACCACAATTTGAAACCATCAACGGAGTTGGTAGTGTATCTGTGACGGGTGGACGTAAGATGGAAGTTTTAGTCAACGTCGATCGTCAAAAATTGCAAGATCGTCAGTTGTCCTTATTGCAGGTGGCGGAAAAAATTAAAAACACTTCGAAAGATGTACCTGTGGGTAAAGTCGATGCGGGTGCTAAAGAAACAGTTCTGCGCGCCAGCGGCGAATTTTCGGATATTGATGCTTTGAAAAAAGTGAATGTGAACTTTATCGGTTCAGACAAAGCCGTTACTTTAGAAAGCATAGCTAAAGTCGAAGTGGGACTTGAAGACGAAAAAGCGGAAAGTTCGTTCATGAAAAAAGAAAATAACTATGAACGCAAAAAAGCTTTATTTATTGATATCTTTAAACAGTCTGGTTCGAACACCGTCAAAGTGGTTGATACAGTGAACAATAAAATTGAAAAAGTGAATAAGTTTTTAAAAGAAAAAGGCATCGAAGCCGAAGTGACGGCTGTTCGCGATGGAGCGCGTCCGATTCGTCTTAATATTGCTGACGTACGCGAGTCCATTATCATTGGTATTTTACTATGTATCGTTGTCGTATTTTTCTTTTTAGGATCTTATCGTAGTACCTTTATCACCGGGATGGCGTTACCAAATAGTTTATTGGGTGGCTTTGTGATTATGTACGCGTTTGGATTTAGTATTAACGTCATGACCTTGTTGGCCTTGTCTTTAGCGGTGGGATTATTAATCGATGATGCCATCGTTGTGCGCGAAAATATTTTTCGTCACATGGAGATGGGAAAATCTCCTAAGGATGCCGCTTTGGATGGGACCAAGGAAGTCTCGTTGGCCGTTATTGCAACAACCTTGGTGGTGATCGCGGTATTTGGTCCGATTGCTTTTTTAGATGGTATCGTTGGTCAGTTTTTTAAACAGTTTGGATTAACGATTGTTTTCACCATGCTGATTTCTTTATTTGATGCGTTTACAGTTGCGCCAATGTTATCGGCTTATATGGCCTCGGCCACTGAACATGAAAAAGGAAAAGGTGTCGTTGGAAAAATTTTGTTAGTGTTTGATAAGGGTCAGACTTGGTTAGAAAACTTATATGAACGTTTCCTGACGTGGTCATTGAAAAAACCATCGTTAACGTTGGTAGGAGCCTTGGTCATATTTATTGGTAGTCTAAGTTTAGTGAAATTTATTCCTAAAACATTTTTACCAACGGCTGACAATGCAGAATTTAATGTGATCATTGAAAAGCCAGTGGGTTCATCGATAGCGTCGACCAAACAATTAACTCGTAAAGTAGAAGAGCTATTAAAAAAAGAATCCACTATTGAAATCATGGCGACAGTTGTTGGTTCCTCTGGACAAGCTGTTGAATCGAATAAGGCTTCCATTTATGTTCACTTAGTTCCTAAAAAAGAACGAACATTGAATACGTCGCAGGTGAAAGAAAGATTACGTCCCTTGTTTGCGCAGTTTAATTCTGAAGGACAAGTGTCAATTGGTGATGTGGATGCCGTAGGTGGAAATCAAAAAGCATTTAACATCAGTGTTACCAGCGAAAACTTAGATGAATTAAGTGCGTATGCGGACAAATTGAAAGCTCGATTAGAAAAAATTAATGGTTTAGTCGATGTGGATACGAACTATCGCACAGGCAAGCCTGAGTTTCATGTGGATTTTGATCGTACCAAATCGGAATCCTTAGGTGTGTCTACAGTCACAGCTGGGGCCGAACTAAGAGCACGAGTGGAGGGAACTGTTCCTGCTACTTTTAGAAAAGATGGTGTTGAATATAAAATCCGTTTGCGCTTCAACGAAGAGGATCGCGACATTCGTAAAAGCTTTAATTCGACTTATGTGCCGAACGTGAATTTTAATATGATTCCACTTCACTTAGTGGCCGAAGGTAAGGAAGTCTTAGGGTACTCGCAAATCAATCGTCAGAATAAAGCTAGGTACATTAATATCTCTGCTAATTTGAGCTCTAAAGGAAATTTAGGTGATATTACCAAAGAAGTGGAAAGGTTATTAAAGCAAGATCCTGAGTATAAGTTACCATCCGGAATTAGTTATAGCTTTCAAGGACAAGCGGAAGACTTTAAGGATTTAATGGAAAATATGATGATCGCTATGGCCTTAGGCGTGTTGTTCATCTATTTAGTATTGTCATCCTTGTATGAAAGTTTTATCACGCCAGTGACAATCCTATTAGCTTTGCCATTGGGAATGATCGGTGCTTTAGCGGCTTTGTTTGTCACACAAAAAAGTATCGATATCTTTTCATTGATTGGTATTGTGATGCTATTGGGTGTGGTGGCTAAAAACTCGATACTGTTGGTGGATTACACGAATCACTTAATGTTAGAAGGCTTAGATCGTAAAAGTGCTATCATCCGAGCTTGTAAAACCAGACTGCGTCCCATTTTGATGACCAGCTTGGCTTTAATTGCGGGAACTATCCCAATTGCCATCGGTTTGAACGAAGCCAGTGCTCAAAGAACTTCAATGGGAGTGTCTATTATTGGAGGCTTGCTAAGCTCGACAATTTTAACCTTAATTGTGGTACCTGCGGCCTTTGGATATATTGATGACTTTAGAATTTGGTTGCGTAAAACATTAAAAAAATTACAACCAGAGGCTTCGAAAGCGCATGTGGTGAACCCTACAAACACGAAGTAAATTTAACTGCAATTCAGTTATAAAATACATGGGGGCATTGAGCCCCCTTTGACGTTTTTCAACAAATTTGCAAAGTTGCGTTGATTTCAAGAGTAAAAAGACTTACTTATAATTTTTCAATGCAAGTATTAAGTGTGTGCTCCTTATTTATAGGTGAATAATGATTAAAAGGTTTTTAGTGAATTATGCCAAATGGGACGAGTGGGGGACAGGGCTTTCTATCCTGTGCTTGATTCACTGTTTGGTTTCGCCCATCATTCTGTTAAGCATTCCAATTTTAGCACGTTATTATCTAATGCATCCAGTGGTTCACTTTATTTTAGCAGCGGGGATTTTGCCAGTAGGCTTAGTCGCTTTATTTTCGGGTTTTCGACATCATCGGCACAAAGTTGTTCTTTGGTTTGGTTTGCCGGGATTATTTATTATTTCCGTGGTGCCAATATTAGTGCATGTATTTCGCGTGGACTTAAATGAGCCTGCATTGATGTTGATAGGTTCGTCGATTTTGGTTTACGCCCACTATAAAAATCAAAAGGCTTGTCGATGTCACATCCACAAGCCTTCCAGTTTAGAATCATAATTTATTTTTTTATAATTTGCCTTCTTTTTTTAGTTCGGTATAGGCGCCTTCTAGTTTTTTAAGAAGTTCTTCACCTTTGGGATATTTTTTTGAAACGACAAATTTGGCTTCAATCGAAGAGACATCATTAAATTGAATGTCTTTGATTGTTAAAGTTTTTAAGGTGGATTCGACGGCTTGCTTGTAATCTAAAAGATAGTCCCCACGTCCACTTTGTAACATCTTTAAAGCAGATTCATGAGAATTTGTTTTTTCTAGTTTAACTGCATTATTTGGATCTTTCAAATAATCAACCCAACCACCGTAACCATAGCCATCAATGATAATAATGGATTTACCATTTAAATCTTCTTTTTTGGCGATGGGAGTTTTTTTACCGATGGTATAGGCACGCAAATCAATTTTAGCGACGACACTGTCACCAATGACAGTATTATCTTTAAAATCTGGAATTGCGGCTGCGCCAACCCATAAGACACTTTCACCTGAAACGATGTTACTGATCATTCTTTTTGTTGGAAATGAAGAGAACTCTACATCGACGCCAACTTTACCAGCGACGGCTTTAGTTAAGTCGATCAAAAAGCCCTCGGGGTGTTTGTCAGCATTTGTCGAAAATACGGGTGGGAATTCAATGTAAGCGACAGATATTTTTTCAGTCGCTTGCACCGAGCTCCAAGTTGTTAATATCGAAATTAGTAAAGCGGGTTGTATGCAAGAAATAAATTTTTTAAACATGGTGTGTGTTCTCCTTGCATACATCCTTACTGAGGTTAGGCTTCTCGTAAAGCCCTGCGAAGAATTTTCCCGACGTTAGTCTTAGGTAACTCGGTTCTAAACTCTACATATTTTGGAACTTTGTAATTTGTTAAATTTTCTTTTGCATACTTTATAACCTGTTCTGTTGTTAAATTTGGGTCTTTCTTAACAATGAAAACTTTGACGACTTCACCGCTTTTTTCATCAGGTACCCCGATGGCAGCCACTTCTAAGACGGCTGGATGACTAGCAATGATTTCTTCCACTTCGTTTGGATAAACATTAAAACCAGAAACTAAAATCATATCTTTTTTACGATCCACAATTTTAAAAAATCCATTATCTAATTGAACAGCGATGTCACCAGTTTTTAACCATCCATCAACCATTACCTTTTCGGTTTCATCGGCACGTTTCCAATAACCTTTCATAACTTGTGGACCACGAGCACATAACTCGCCTTCTTGCCCTTGCGGAACAACTTCATTTTGATCGTTGATTAAAACAACTTCGGTGCTTGGCAATGGCATACCAATGGTGCCAACCTGATCATTACCAGTCAGCGGATTGCAGCAAACAACGGGGCTGGCCTCGGTAAGGCCATAGCCTTCCAAAATTGGGCTTTTGGTTTTGCTTTTCCATTGTTCGGCCACGGATTTTTGTAGGGCCATCGCACCAGCAATAGACAGTTTTACATTTGAAAAATCCATTTTGTCGAATTCTGGGTGATGCATTAAAGCATTAAACAAAGTATTAACCCCCGTCATGACTGTGAACGGATATTTTTTTAACGTCTTGATAAAATCAGGAATGTCACGCGGATTGGTGATCAAAATATTATGACCACCGTAGGCGATAAAAGCCATGCAATTCACAGTTAATGAAAAAATATGATACATCGGCAATGCGGTGACGATGGTCTCTTCACCTTCTTTTAAAACGGGTTTCATCCATTCTACAATTTGCAACATATTGGCTAATACATTTCGATGTGTCAGCATGGCACCTTTAGAAACGCCAGTTGTGCCTCCGGTGTATTGTAAAAAGGCGATGTCTTCTTGGGTGTTGGTGATTTCTTTGTAAGATTTTTTAGATCCTAACTCAAGCGCCTGTGTGAACGTATAAGCTTGATCAATTTTGTAAGCAGGAACCATTTTTTTTACATACTTGACGACTGAGTTCACTACCAAATTTTTAGGAAACGGAAATAGATCACCAATTTGCGTAACGACGACAGATTGAATATTAGTTTCTGGTAATATCGATGCTAGCAAACTGGCATAGTTTGCAAGAATAACAACAGCCTTAACGCCGGCATCATTGAACTGATGTTTCATTTCACGTGCCGTGTACAAGGGGTTCGTATTGACGATGACAAGTCCCACTCGTAAAGCGGCAAATAAGGCGATTGGAAATTGCAAAAGGTTTGGCATTTGAATCGCTATGCGATCGCCCTTTTCTAACTTCAGTTCATTTTGTAAAAAGGAAGCAAAGTGATTTATTTTTTGGTCCAACTGCGCATAAGTCCAAGTCACTCCCATATTCGTAAAAGCTTTTTGATTGTAATATTTTCCAAGTGCTTGATCCAGAACTTCGGTGATGGAATTGTATTGGGATAAATCGATATCAGAATGAATTCCTTGCAAGTAACCCTTTAGCCATATGCGCTCGGGACTAGTCATTTTATTCAGTGTCTTTACTGATGTGTTTGCGGAGTCTTGTGTGCTGTTTTGGGTAGACGAGGATTCGATATCATTCTGCATAGAGTTTCTCCCTTTTAGATCGTTATTAATAAATGAAGCGATACTGTCGCTCAATTGGGGATCTATAATCAAGTAAAAATAGAATTAAGACACTAGAGTTGGCCATGAACTAGCTATGGACTGGTAATGGACTAGCAATTGCAAACTAATTGTAAAAGTATAACAGACGTATAATTGCTACCGTAAGAAGAAGACCTAGTTTGTTGGATCGTATTTTGCGCTTCCATCAGTTATGTCTATTTGCTTAAGTATGAATCACAACTAAGTAATTTGTGGTTTCTAGGTTTTTGGTAGTATTAAGAAAGGAGTGATAAGTGGTGGTTTATAAACTAAATATCATAGCTCTATTAATGCTACTGGTTGTATTTATCGGCCCAGAATTGTCATTTTCACAAAGCCAATGTCAAAATATTTATCACCCTTCTGATGTTTCTCAGCCGCTCAATTTTAAAGTCCCCCCATTGACCCAATTGCATGAGGGGGTGACTCTAAACGAGGTCACTCGATCCAATCCATGGCACTTTTTATTATCGAAAACCTTACGCAAATACATTATGGATAAATTCCCCGAGGCTTTGCAGTATTGGGGTTGGGTGCGTTTAGATAGTCACTCTGGTAATATGGATGTGGTTGCGGACAGCAAAAAAATCACCTTAGGAGTTGTAGATTATGACGATATTCGCTGGGCCCCACTGATATTTGAATTGTTAAAAAAAATTGTTATTGTGAAAACTACGACGGCCACAGTGTCGACAAAAGAAATAGTAGATTATTATATAAAAGGCCTTCGTGGTGAAGTGTTAAATCCACATGAATATTTAGATCTGCCGAAGGGAAAAAAAGGTTCCAAAGTTTATCATTCGAACTTTGATTTAAAAAAAATGGAAAACAAGTACGCCCTTAAGCAAAGTCTTCAATTGGATTTATCTCAAGGGCATGTGAAGATTGTCGATAAATTTCAAGGTTATCGGCGACAGTTTAAAGCACGTAAAGATTTTTTTCAGGTACCTGAGTTAGATTACAAAGATTTAGAAAAATCGATCCAGGCTCAAATGGGTCCAAATTGGCTTGTGCATGATATTGTTCAATATAAAAAATCGGGTGGTGGTAGCTTCGGTGCAGAAAGATTTCGTTTTTTAGTTCAGTATATTGGTGGAACGAATGGAACCTCGGCGAAGGAGTCCTTACGTAATTCGCAAAATGGTTTTAAAGTCGTTGAGTTAAAAGAAAAATATAATTCCCAAATGGACTTAATGTATAATTGGTTAAGTGATTTGTTGCTTCCAGCTGATCCAAATCGAAATTATCAATTCACTCCCGAACAATTTCGCATCGGAGTCAAAACATTTCAAAACATCGAGCAAAACTTCCCATTTGCAGTCGATAATACCAATCATTCCAATGCTATATTAGCGGTAGTCAAAGTCAGAGGGAAAACATATTTAGTCCGAGATAAAGTCACTTATTTTTTAAGTATTGATCAAGAGGCCGAGCGTAAAAAAGAAGTTCGTGAACTAGAGAAAAATATTTTATTTGATGCCTATCTGTCCGGCCTTTATGCGCAAGCTCAGCTAAAAGTAGCAACTCAGTATGCGGATGCCAACGGCAATCCAGCACGGTTGAATTATATAGTTTGGTTTCTAAGTAAACAACAAGAGTTAGTTGATAGTGTCAATAGTGCAGATGACACAAGCATGGATCAAGTAACAGATCAATATCTTAAGAAATTACAAAAAAAAGTGAATAAGAAAATAAAATTAAATTCGACGGTGATCGACGACGAGTAGTGAATATCGTTTTACTTTCAGTTGGGTTTATAGACGTCTTGAACAATTATTTAGTGGACTTGGTATAACTAGGTAGTTTCCAATAGCCAATCGCAATTCGTATGGAATTGTTCTAAATATAAGAAGCTTTTCTCTTGAAGTTGATAAGTTTTAAAATCGTAAAAACAGTCACTTGTTGTAGATGATTCGTTGGAGTTATTTGTGTGCGATGAAGGGGCTGTCTTGTTTACTAAATGGCGATGTAAAGCTAAAGCCCATAACGGATGTTCTTTGCGAATTTTTAAATGCTCTATTAACAGAGAAGCATCTGCCAAGCTGGTTGCTTTTGAACTTAATAAATACGGCATTAATAAATGTTTCAGTTCTATTATGATTTCATTGGTTAAATCATTCTTTAAATATTCAAAAAAAACTTCGTGGTTGGGTGTCAGAATAAATTGGCACTCATTATAGCCGTTATGGTGTTGCCAAGTCGTATTTGTCGTTTGTAAAATTTGATTTACGATAGTTTCCGAATAGCTTATTTGTGGCAATAAGTTTTTTCTTTTAAATGTGGTTTCGTCTTGAATCCATTCGTAGGTAAAAACAAGATACGGAGTGGAGTTGTGTGGATCAACAGCGTTTGAATTTGCACGGCACTGAAACAACATATGAAATAGATTTTCACCCTCGTTGATAAAGCGAAACCCCAGTTTTTGTAAATCCATAATTGGATACTTGGTAAAGATGTAATTCTTGATAATTATTGCTTTTGGTCCCATGATCTAATTATGGACGATAAAAGCCCGATTTTGGAAATGAAAAATGTGACTGTGCAATTTGACGCAGATCTAGTTCTTCAAGACGTGGATTTAAAAATATTTAAGGGTGATGTGGCCATTATAATCGGCATGAGTGGATCAGGCAAGTCGGTGCTGTTGAAAACGCTGGCCGGATTGTATGCACCCACGAAAGGACATGTCTTGTGCGAGGGCGAAGATTGGCAAGGACTGCAATCAGAGGAAAAACGGCGTTTAGCCAAACACATAGGTGTGCAATTTCAAAAAAGCGCTTTATTTGACTCGATGACAGTTGCTGATAATGTGAAGTTTCCACTCAAAGAACATCAAGCCTTACCAGAAGATGAAATTCCTGATCGCGTGAAAACTTGTTTGCAAGCAGTGGGTTTGTGGGAAGCCAAGGATCTAATGCCACACGAATTATCTGGGGGCATGAAGCAACGATTAGGCATCGCACGTGCTATCGCTTTAAATCCAGAAATTATTTTTTTCGATGATCCTACAGCAGGGTTAGATCCAATTAATAGCGATAAAATGGCCGACTTGATTATGGAGTTAAAATCAAAATACAATTCCACCATCGTCGTCGTGACTCACGATATGGCCAGAGCCTATCAGATGGCTGGACGCATTTTTTTAGTGGCTAACAATCATGTGATCGAAACTGGTAATGCGGAGCAAACGAAAAATCATCCAGATCCCAGAGTGCAGCAATTCATTCACGGACAACTAACAGGACCGCTTCAATTTAGTTAACCCTCTCCGGGTTCAGTTATGTAACGGGTAAAATTTTAATATCAATTGTGGATAATTTTTTGAACATTTTTCGACGCTCCAGAAATGGCAACCACTCGTAAAGAAAAATATTTAAAGGGCGCCACAAGGCCACCCAACCAATAATATGTAAACCTTCTTTTAATGTATCAAAAATTAAATTTTGATGTGGCGGAATCCAAGATGATAAAAATGTACAGACAGCTAAGAATACTGTGGCCATGGCTAAAGCAATACGACCTTGTTTAAATAAAAATTCCAAATCATTGTCATTGGATTCAGATTCAAACAGAAAAAAATTATGAATGGCCAGTTCTAAGTCCTCTTCTGAAAAAGGGCTGGTACTTTCTTTCGGCATATTAATCACCAGCTGAAATTCTTCATCATCAGGAAGCTCTTCCCAGGACAGAATCAAATATTTCACCAAGTCTTCATCAAGATCTTTTTCTCGGAATGGTGAGGGATCTCTGCGGTCGAATAACTGGTGAATGTCACTGATGTAGATATCAATGCAGTACACACCGCCTTCTTGTCGATAGCGAGATCGTCCTTCAATATCGGTACGAACCACATTGCTATTTGAGGTGTTACCAGGGGTCGTATCGGGCGTCGATGACAAGGGCCCTAAACGCAAGCGAGCTTGTGAATGGGAGGATGTTGTAAATAAAGATTTAAATAACGACTTTAAAAAGGACATGAGGATCCACTCGCTTGTAAAAAATTATTTTTTCGGTCGATACTTCATGGATAAAGAAATTGAAAACTCAGCGACGACTTCGTTAGGATCGATTGATGGCACGACGGCAAAAGCACGAAAAGTTTGAGTTTCTCGTTCGCCAGAGGCTAGGCATTTATCGACTAAGGCTTCGACTGCGCGGCCTTCGTCACAAATAAAATGCACATGGCCTTCGGCTCTTTTTTTAAAGTCGGATTTGAAGTCTTTGAATAGAAAGTCCACGCGTTTTTTCTTTTTATGAATGGCAAAGGCGGCCTTCAGTCCCACAGCGGCCTCTGCGCCCATGCAAAGGGCACCAAAGTACATAACACCTAGATGGTTTTTATTATGACGATTCAATGGTAATCGAAGAACTGTTTTTTCGTCTGTTAGTTCTATTAATTTTGGTTTTACTGATGACAACAGCGGAATTTTTATAAACGCAAAAGTTCGTATAAAAAAATTATATTTTAATAACTCAAGATTCATAAAACCCCTTAATTTGTAATTAAATCAGTTTGAATAAATTGTAGCAGACAGTACTTTTACAGACTGTATTGATATGTTCCTAGCTTATGCGCAGTATAGTCAAACCTTTATTGTATAATCGATAAGCTGAAGTTTTATTAATTTCATATGTGTTCAACGATAATGAAATTCCCATTGCTATTACATGTTGAACTCCTGAAAGATGGACGAAGAATTGATTTTAAGTTGCATTTAGGGGGGGCGATCCGCTAAGAAGGTGTACTTTTAAAAGGAAATTCATGAAATATCTAATGGGAATTATTTTAAGTGTATTAACGTTTATTATTTTATCGTGGGGAGTTATCAGCAGTGCCGTGGAGGTGAAGTTTTATTACCCTCCAGATTTACGACAAGCGGGTCACGTTGGATCGGACGTTCTTGTGAACGCTCAAGTGTTAAAGAAAGGTCAAGAAACCGTTGGCGAGTTGACCGTTCGGGTGTTAACCGAAAATCATATCGAATTTAAAGGCAGTGAGCTGGGGATTTTCTCGATCTTTGGTACACCTGTCGGAGATCCCGCGCTAGAGATTATCTCAGATGCAGAAATGAAAGCTTATGGATGGTGTTTTTGGCTAGATGGTGTTTTATCCGAGGCTCGCGTTTTTGAACAGGAGTTTCATTCCCCTGATCAGATTTTGGAATGGCGGTGGAGTTATGCCCATTACAAAAACGGAGACTGGATTGGGCAATGTATTCCTGTTGACGCTAGCAATCGCAATTGACAAAGCTGTAAGACTTTGTCAGAACCCACCCCATGAATTTAGTATCAACTGTCGAAAATCGTCCTACCCATTCCTCATTTGAGTTAGGGCGACTTTATTATCATCGTTGTGAGTTTGCCAAAGCGGAAGAGGCTTTAAAATTAGCCGCCTCGTATTTTAAAAAAGCGCAAATGTGGACCGACTTTCAAAACACTCAAAGCCTACTTTTAAGGATTTACTCGGAAGAAGGTCGTTGGGAAGCTATACAATCGATCAAAGAGGAATTTTTAGATTTAATTATTGGTAAGGGTGTGGAGCCAACCTCGAAGATTTTTTATGTACTTGCGAATTGCGCTGGCTATCGTGATCAGTATGAAGTCGCTTTAGATTATCTTGAAAAAGCCATTCTTATTGCGGGTCAAAAGAATGACTTCGAAGGGCTTTGTTTTGCCATTTATGGTAAAGCAGCGATTCATTTTTTCTTATTAAAGTCAGATGCATCCTACACGGCCAAATTTGAAACATTAATTCAGCAGTTAAAAGAATTTTTGGATACCTTGAATAATAACGATTTAGTGATTTCGTTTCACTCGTTAATGGGATCGTATTTTTTATATCAAGGCAAAACAGCTGAAGCTGAAACCATGTTTAACAAAGCTCTTGAGTTAGCACAGGCGGAAAAATCGGTATTGTACACAGCCTTAGTGCAGTCGAACTTGGGGCGTACTTATGTCAAAATGGGTAATTTTGATTTAGCAAGGTTATATTTCAAACTGGCATTGCAATCGTTGGATGAAAAAATATTTTCCGTGCACGTGAAGGAAATCAAATTAGAATTAGAAAAATTAGGCATGGAAGTTTTATTGAACCATGACCTTTCGGTCGATTTTGAAAATCAAAGTTTCTTTGAAAAAAATATTGGTCGAGTATCTTTGGGTGGACAGTTTGTAATTTCAGATTTGTTAAAGTTATTTGTTGAAAATCCAGGTACAGTTTATTCCAAGCAAGAGCTAATTGAGTTAGTTTGGAAAGAAAAGTACGATCCTAAAATTCACGACAATAAAATCTATGTGACAGTAAAGCGACTTCGTCAATTGTTAGAGCCTAATCAGGACGAATCTAAGTACGTATTTCGCAGTAAGAAAGGTTATTTCTTTTCGGCGAC
>JBPOJH010000151.1:0-11567 GCA_052033755.1 Bdellovibrionota bacterium
ACTAACCAATAGACAGTTACAAAAAATAGAATTTGAAATTAACAATAGACCAATGAAATGCCTTGACTGGCTTACCCCCTATGAGGTGATGATGGAAAAAAGTTGCACTGGGAAATTGTAGTCAGGAAATAAAACTTCTTGTTCTACAGTGGATTTAATTTTTTTAACATCTTCTAATTGATTACTTATGGTATTACAGGGGGGATTAGAATTTTTAGGATCTTTGCAATTTGGAATATTTTCGTCGACGGGCTTTGATTTGTCGAATGCAGATTTAGATTTTTGTTCATCGTCATTCAAATCCACCAAAAATTTACGAGCATAGTTTTGCGTTCGCAGACCAACCATTTCAAAGCGGTTATTTATCCATTTATATTTGATATAAGTTTTTTTATTCGAACTAGGGATATATAATTGAAATTCGTTTTTATTTAAATCATTTAATTCAAAAGTGTTTGTGGTTATTCGACTGTGGGTAACCTGATTGTTGAAATCAATTTTGAAATGCGCCCTGTATTGATCGGTTTCAATATGGGTATATACCCCCGAGTCCGGCAGTTGTTTTTTAATATAAGCAGGTTGCGCAGGGCCATTCGAATAAGAATATGAGGTGAAAAATAAAATAAAGTAGGATAATCGCCACATAACTTTATTTTATACTTATTTTTTAAATCGAGTATAGGTTACAAAGGTCTAATTTCGATTACCTAATTTCTGCTGTGCATGCATCTCTTCATCTTCCTTGGCTCTAGTTTCTAATATCCCTCGGAATGCGGGTACATAATCATCCCTAAACCGTGGGTCGAGGAAGTTCACAAAGGTGGTTTTATCAGTATCGTAACTAAAGCCACCGCGATAGGTCAGTTCATTTTGTTCATGAATCGATCCGCCACCTTGAACCAAACCAATCAACTTAAATTTTCCCGGAGAAACCTCGATCAATACCGCCCCGCCAGACATACCAGAGGACGAAGAGGCAATGATTGTATCTGGCATGGCTTTATCAAATTTTACTTTTACGTTTTTTTCACCCCAAAGATATCGCGGGTCTTTGAAACCAGGATAACCAGCCGTCAAAAGCATATTGCTTTCACTAGCCTCCTTTAAATTTTCAATGGAGCCAATCGAAGCTGATGAAATAGAGCCATATTTTTTATTGGCATTGACTTTAACTTCATCCAACTGGATCAAGGCCCAGTCTTCAGCAATTGCGCCTCCAGAATCACCCCGACGTACGACCTTCCCAACAATCGTGTCTGTCCACCGAGGACTTCCATCGGATTTGTCTTTGGTTTGACCAATATTAAATTTAACGAAATCTCCGTTTGTTTTTCCGATGTGGGCATTAGTCAAAACAAGGTTACCTGGTAATAATACACCAGTTCCAAAACCCTCCTCAGTCACGATTTGTCCGATAGCATTTAACTGCTTGTATCTCTCTTCTGTGCGGTCAATGGGGCGACGACGATCAACGGTCGTAAACTTTTTTTTGATTTCGTCTAATTGCCCTTTAGAAAATAATTTAACCGCTCCAGGAAAGGCGCCGATCGCATCACACTCACAAAAAGCTCCTGGGATACCTGCCTCGGTGCGAGTGTCATAGGCCAGTGTGTTTAATGAAATGTGACTCAAAATAAGAATTAAGACTAGGGCTTTGATTTGAGTTGTGAAAGATTTCATTAGCGCCTCCGTTTAAAGAATATAGATACAAATTCGATGCCGTCATATACACCCGAATTTCGTTTCAATAAAGTACAACATGTTGAATAGATTGAATTTCTAATGACTTTATAAATTTTGCAGGCCGCAAAAAGCGTCACCGTCTCAATATGACTCACATAGAGGGCGTTTGGTGGTTTAAATTCGCTAGTAAATAGAGGGGTGGGCCTACGATTTGGGCTTTCGATAATGTTAAATTTTCAAAACCCCTCCAATCTGGAAAAATTAAAAACCTTAAATTTCTTCATTTTGTACTGAAATTTTAGGTTCAGTTTCGAACTCGATTAAATAAAAATAATCAAAACCAACGACTAGGAATCAATTAAAATCGTTTCATTTCAATTCGGAAGATTTATATTAAATTAATGAAGCTTTTTACTTTATTAATCGTACTCCTGTTTTCCGCAATGACGAACGCAAATCCATTAATCGTTGAAGAGGGATTAATAAGAACAGATGGCGAACCACCGATAAATTTTTATTCGGAAGGATTTAAAGAGTTTTTTAATGACTTTTCTATAGATGCGAAAAAAATTTTTGATATAATTGATTCAACAACAATTGAAGAAATTATTATCCCAAACATTAAAGATCAAAAGTTAAAAAACGAACTTATTTTTATAAGCGACACGAAACGCGGCTGTGATCCGACTAAAGTATACAAGGAAAATGAAAAGAGTTCAATTTGCAGGAGTGAATTAGATCCATTATGGAAAACAATTAAAACAATTAAATGGCACCTTTATGTTATGGATGAGTTGAAAACTTATAAAGTACCTTTATTTAAAAAATATTGTGAATTAAAAAAAGACTGCCAAAAAGATTTGTTTCGGGAACATGTTCTGTCTGGTGACTACCAGACTATTCCATCATGGTGCAGTGAAGTTGACTGTCATTATGAATATTTGAAATATAGAATCTCATTTCTTGACAAAAATATTATAAATCCAAAACTAGAAATCTTTAATGAGATGGTTACAACTTTTAAAAAAACCAAGGACATTGTTTTTGTAACTGAGCTTTTCAAAATGCAACGGTTGTTTAGAAGCAAAGAGCTAGAAAGTTGTACTAACGTTTGTCAGGCAATTTTCGAATTGTTTGAATATCTTAACGGTGCTGAAATAAAAGAAGCGGCCTTAAATAAAAAATTAAAGTTTTTTAAGGAAAATGAGTTTAATTCGATGGTCGAATTTGCAAAAATGTTCCTTATGTTCACTAAACTTCCTTTTGACGTTTCAGAAATTGAAATGCGAAAAAATATTTTGTTTGCTGAAAAAATTAGTCCGAATAATAAATATAATTTATTGGTGCATTTGCATAAGTTTTATGACCATCCAGAACTCGCCAAAGAGATATACCTTAATGCCGATTTCGTACCATGGCCATCGACAAAATTTGCAATTTCTTTTTTACTGGAACAAAACGAATTCTGCAAAAATATAAAGAAATGTATCGTATCGCCCGATAGCGAACACAAATTAAAATATGAAGAACATGAACCAAGAATCGAGGGAATTGAATCATGGCATTGGATTAATCAACAGAAGTCCATTCATGATTCCGATGTACCAGACGTTCTCACCTACGTTAAGGCCGTTTCTTCATCGAAGCTCATATCTATTAACAAGAAATCTCAATTATTTTCAGAACTTTCCGCATTTTATGATTATGTGCCAGATTTGCACAATGCAGACATTAAATATTCCTATTTAAAAAATTGTACGGAAAATTCGAATTCAATTGAATCAAAGGATGATGTTAATATTTATAAACTAGTTAGTAGATGTTTTTCCGAAAGTCTTGGGGATTTGATTTCCAAAACTATTAATCCTATTTCGAACGAAACGAAACTAAAAATTAGTGATGTACTACAAAATGATCTTGGGTTTAAACACGTACTAGAATCAAATGAAATACTTAAAGAACCTGAATTAGATAAAAATAAATCAGTAATAATTAAATATTATAATTTAAAATCGAAAATAAATTTTGATTTTATCGGTAGCATAGACGTTGACAAACGCAATACTGGAGGAACTGGATTTCAAGTTGATCAATGTCACGTAATTACTGCCGCTCATGTGGCCTCAGCGACTGGGGAAGTTGTAAAATACAAATATGACTTGCTAGGGAAACAAAATTCCTTAAATGGAGTTGTAATTGCGTCAGGAAGAAAAGACCAAATGGTTAACAATGTTACTCAACAAAAGGATTGGTCCGTTATAAAGTTGGAGCATAACAACCCATTAAAAAGTAAAATTAATTTTGGAGCGTCTGATTCGTCAAAAAATAGTATCCTTACAAACAATATTCAAATGGCAGGACACCAAGAAGTAGAACAAATGATTCATGATTCTGATTGCAGGATTAAAAATATTTCCATAGGTGGTTTTCTTGAGACGAATTGTTTTAGTAAACCAGGATTATCGGGAAGTCCGTTGTTTATGAAAATTTCGAAAGATGAATATGAAATTTTAGGAATCATGTCACGCTCAATAAACATTTATAAAAACGATGAAATTGACAAAAATACTATACTTAGCTGGTCGGTCTTTTTGAACAGAGAAAAAGATTTGTTTGGCTACAATGCGCTATCAGAAATTGAAAAGGTTTTAAAAAACGATCCTTGTTCGATTTGATTTAGAAAATGCGACGTCCACAATGAAAATGGCGCTGGATGGTCGATGGAAAACCCTGATGAGATTATAACTGAAACCTTAGGTACTAAATTTTTTGGTAGAAATCCAGCCACAGCAAACATTAGGTAATTGATTTTATCAAAATCACATATTAAATATTTTTAGTATTTTTTTTTCTGGAAAATATAAAAACAGAAAAGTAAAATTAATGCTAATTGGACAAGTGAATAAGTGTTTATCAAATTTTTAAATCCAAATTTACTCTCAGAGCTATTCTGTCTAGCTTTTAAATATATCTGAAATTTCGTTTGAGGGACTAGCAAATTGTAAAAAATAATTTTCTTTAAGATCTGAATACATTTGTACTTGAAAATCACGAAGGAGTGGGTGTTCATTTTTTTGTAAAGTTATAAATGGTTCATTTGCTATAAATTTTTGATGAATTTGGAAAGCGATTTTGGATGACATGTTATCTGGGCCATTACATACATTTTTATCATTTGTCATAAAATAAAAATAACTAATTTTTTTCAATTTAAAAAGTTCCTTCAATGAATCACAAATTTCGTCAAATGATTTATTACTGACGGGCTGGCTATCACTACCAATTAAACTTGAATATTTTGCTACATTATTTTTTATTTGATCTGAGATTTGCAAATTAGATTTTTTAAAATATTCGTTAGTGTAGTTAACGGTTTGAACGAAAACGATAGGAAAAGCAAGGGCAAACGATACCAAAAATGAAAACACAATTGTCTTTAAACTAATATATTTCTTTAGTTTCATATTTATTTTCTCCTTAATTTGATGTAAGAACAAAGTATTATAAAAAAAGCTAAAATAGCGGAATAAAAAGCGATTTCAAATTTTCGCACTTTCAATGATTTGAAAATCGAAAAGTTTTTCACAATACTAATCGCCTCAATTTTTGCTCTTCCAAATTGCATTATATAGTTTGGCAAGAAATTTGAGTAAACTTGAACTTCATAGTCGTATAGTCTTGGGTGACTTCCCTTAGGAACAATAAAAAAATTGACATTTTTCGAGAAATTATCATGGGAATCGGAAATTTCTTTTTCAAGAAGATTTTCCGGGACTTTACAAATTCGATTTTCCTTAGTCCGAAAGTAGAAATAATTAATCTTCGATAACTTTAGCTCTTCCTTTAATGAACTGCAAATGGCATTAAAAGTATCTTCACTAATAATCGAATCATCTGCTGCAATCAAATTTTCGTATTTTACCACATTTTCTTTCATTGATAACAGATATTTGTCATCGAACTCTTTATTCGCAATTTTGTACTCGATTAATGTGTCTGCAAAAAAATATATAAAAACAATAATAGTGGATACTAGAAACGATAACCCTACAATTTTAAAATTTAAATTGGTCTTAAAGTTCATAATTCACCACTAATAAACATTTCTGGATTCGGTTTTAAGCAATCTTCTTTTTCTTTCAGAAAAAAATGCGCCGACCATTATTAAAACAGCAACTAAAACTTGAAAGATTCCCATACTTGCCGAAAACTTATTAGCGGATGCTTTATAGCCTGAAAATGTTTTTTGGATCTCGATTATTATATCAAATTTACTTCCAGATTGAATTTCGTCTAATTCATTTTGTACAAATTTTAATTGTTCTGGAGTTAATTCGTTAATATTCTCTATTTCGTAGGGCTTGCTTACCGCATCATCTCTGATTTTTACTAAACTGTCCACAATCTCTTGGCTTAAAGGAACACTATCTGGGTCACTGTCACTTAAAAAATTCAATGCTAAATTAAAAATTGGATGGCTTTGCGGAGCAAAATAACCAACCAGACCGCTAACTAGTAATACTAAACTGACAACGACTATGAATTTACTTTTTTTTGTTTTCATAGAATAAGTCTAAGAAACAAACAGCACGATTCCAATACTTTTGTCCGTGAGCTGGACCAGAAATTTTAAAAACAGCTAAAATTCATTAGCAAGTTGTATGACGTTTGCTTATTAAGATTTCACGGAGAAAAAAATGGAAGAATATATTAGAAAATTTTGGAAAATATGATTATTATTCTTTATACACTTGGTGAGGAAAAAGCCACTTGGGAACTGATTCAGACGTATAATGTCCTATATGAAAAGTTCGAAATACCAAAACCAAAATTATATTTGGTGAAGTAAAAAAGAGGTTCAGATCGTCTTTACAACACATTCCAAACCTCTTTAGAGCCGGTTAGTACGAATTAAAAAAATTAAATCAGACCAATAAGGCCGGGTCAACTATCAAATTCCCATTTCTAAATTGATCTCTTTTTCCTTTTTATTCCTGGATAATTCGTTAGATTTATCCTTAGCAATTTCTTGGTCCATCAAATCTTTATGTTTATTATAGAATTCCTTTTGATGCGTTCTTTGCTTTTCTTTCCATTTTCCAGTTCGTGAATTTTCCTTATTAGATTTGGATTTGTTTTTAGCAAATAAAGAATGACTTTCCGCTAACTCAAGTGCTTTCTTTCGTAATTGAGTGATGGATTCATCTTGTGGGTTTAGTTCACTTAAAATCGAAGCTTTGTCTGTACCAACCAAAGAAAATGCCGTATCCCTTGAACCTAATTTTTCAATGGCAGCCTTTACAAATTCTTTATCTTCGACAAAAATATCAATTCCATGCTTGCCTCTAGAAGTTGAAACATAAAACTGTTCTGCATTCATAGCCTTACCAGAGCGATTAGACATACACACAATAACATGATCGCAAGTTTTACCTTGAGCAGAATAAGACGTCGTTACATAACCATAATCCATGTGCTTAAAGTTTTTATCGATTTTTCGTCCATCTTCAAAAGTCATTTCATCGCCTTTAATGGATTTAATCTTTACAATGTCACCATTTGTTAAGCGCTCTTCTTTGCTGTTTTTTTGAATCGCGACCAAATCACCGACTCGCAAATTAATTTCTTTCTTTTGACAAACATCAAACCCATTGGCGTTTTTAATACTTGGCGTGAATTGAGATACATTCCCAGCTTCATTACGCAATATTAAAGTATCATTTTTGACTTCCGTGACCGACCACTGAGTGTCTTTATCAAATCCATCCGTTTTTTTATGAAAGTAAATTTGAGACTGAATCTCTCCGTTTGCAATGTACTTTCTGGTGTTGGTTTTTTCGGCTAAAGTAAAATGAACCGAAGATAGAACTTCCTTCGTAGGGCCTTCATCTGCCATTTTACCAAATATATTATTTCTAATTGATTTTGTGATGGTATCTAATTCAAGCCTGGTTGGAGTGACTACAATTACTGATTTGTGGTCCTTTTGTTTCTCTTCAAGGATAGAAAAGATCTTATTATAATCAAACTTAATTTCTAAATCGTCTATTTTAAGGTTATCGCCTTTTTCTTTTAGGAAATCACTTTGTGAATGAATAACATTCATTCTTTCAAACTTTTCCCAACCCTTTTTAAATTGTCGATCTTGAATCAGTTGAACGGCTTCTTTATAGTCTTGTCTTTTTTGTCTGGAAATAACGTTTAAATTAGTTATTTCAATATCCGTATATGTTTTTAAAATTCTTAAAGCATCGCCCGCCTCGACTCCATGATGTTGTTTGGTATCACCAACTAGCAAGATCTTAGTATTATGTTCATCTGCGATATTAAAAATTTGCTCCAATTGATTTAAAGACAAAAATCCGGCTTCATCTATGATTAAATACCCATTCCTTAACTGTTCACTATAGGCATTAATATTAACTAATATTTTTTGAATAGTAATGGCTTCCTTAACACCTAAATCTTTAACTAAATTCTGAGTGGCTCCTGTTGTCGGAGCAGTCGCTAAAACATTGAATCCATGCTTTTTCTTTTCATCGACAAAAATCTTAAGAACGTGGGATTTACCCGTCCCGGCTCCGCCTTCAAAAATCATTACTTGATCTTTATTGTTATTAATTTGCATTAAGGCTTGTAATTGATCCGGCCTTAAAGACTCTAAAGCTTCATCTTGGAACTCTTGCAGGGTTTCATTTTTATACTTCCCTATTCTAGATTGTGCAAAATGCGAAACAAAATATTCCTGAGCTAAGCCCTTAATGGTTGAATAAAATTCTCCATCCTTACTTCTTAATAAGTCCTTTCGTTGATCTATCAAAGTAGAAATCGTCTTAATGCTACTTAATCCGTAGGTGGATTTAATGACGGTTTCTAGTATTTCTTTCTTTTCAACCACGCTTTTTCTTTCAAAACAGTGATCGATGGCAAAATCTAAAGCCTTTTTTTCCTCTTGTGTAATGACTTCATTTTCATTTTTAACGTTAAATTTTTGAGTCATTTGGTTGGCCTTAAATTTCGCTAATTTGATAGAGTCTTCTAAATTTTTAATTTCTTTTTCTGATAATTGTTCCTTTTGTAGTCTGATAGCTTCGGTAAGGGTTAAACACTTAGATTTGGATTTTCTGGTTTGATGAGTCACTAAAGATAATTCATTATTTGTTAAATCACGACCTAACTTCTTTTTTAAAAGTGCTGCGGCTTCCTTAATCGTTGAAGATCGCTTTGAAAATAGTTCTCTTAGTTCATAGGGAACACACTTTAGTTCCCAGCCGTACTTGGCGGTTTCTATTTCATAGCCTAAAGATATAACTTCCTTAGCCAGTTCATTTCTATAAACTTCCGTATATAAATCAACACTGTTGTAAATTTCATAAGCTTCTAGAGCTTTAAATTTTTTTTCAACGTCATCCCAAGTGGCATTAAAAATTAAATTGTGAGAATGCAATTGCGGGTCGTTCGCTCTTGATGTCATATGCACGACACTAGCGCCAATAAAGTTATTAGTTTTTCTAACCGTGTTTTGCAAATTCACTCGAACACGGGTTTGGGATAGCTTTTCTAATTCGTTCATAGCTAGCTGAACGGCCTTTTCATGAGCTTTAATCAATCTTTGATCTCTCATTGTAATAGCCATAATACTAACGGATTTAGGCGCTGATACCGTTGCATCAAAGTATAATCTGCGGCCTTCCACGGTTCTTTGAGTTAGTTGTTTTTGGGTTACGGGATTCTTATTTTCTAATAAGGATTTAAATTCTTCTTTCGTGACATGTTTATTAATATCAATTCCTAGATATTTGGCGGTTTTTCCGAACCACCTCATGGGTGTTACCACGGGTTCAGAGTCTTTTGAATAGTAATTCACCGCAGATTCGGCCGCGCCGGCGCCGGATTTAGAGGAGCCTTGAGATCCGCCTTTATCCTCACCCTCTGTATTTGTAAGCCCTACTGATAAGTGCTCCTCTAAATACAGCTCTGCTGCTTTTTTTACTGTCTGTACTTTAATTGTTATCATCTATTCCCTTTTATCTCTCAAAACTAGCCTATACCCAAATATTCCTGCCCTACAACCCCTAAATCCTCTGACACCATCCCCTAAGGATAGGTCCAAAAAAAACGAAATCGATTTTGCAAATCAAATTTCTTAGAATTATTACGAATTAAAAACGAAATGAATTTCCTAAAGTAAGCTTCTGAATTTAAATTGATTTCAAATTGATTCACCCTTGAACAAAGATTTGAACAAGGGTGAATTTGGTTTGATTTAAAATGGATTGCTGATGAATTCACAGTTTTACTCTCCAAATATTTAAATGTTCGTTGGTTGATTTAAAGTTAGTTCCTGGTTTTTTGTGCGACGTTTTTTTCTTAAACCAAAAAATGAATGAAATAATGGAGTTGGTATATTTACTCCTGACTCTTTTAATGTTTGATGAATCTTCCTTCGTGATACGCCAGCATTTAAAGCTTCTGTTACCTGTGGTTTTAATTCCGTTAAAACTTCATTCCATTTTCCTTTAGGATTGGCGCTGTTAATAAGGTCCGTTAATGCCGATTTTGCACTGTTGATGATCTCTTGGTTATTGATGTTGTTATTCATATTCACTCCTTAGTTCGTTATTTGTTTTTAAATGGTTTTTAATTAAATCTTTGAAATTCACTGATAAGCGAAGCTTTTGTTTGTTAATTAATCTATGGTTGATACGCTGGTGAATCGTTAGTTTGCTATAAGAGTCAAACGGCCAAAATAGTTTACGTCCTGGTGTAAACACAATAGCGTCACACTTTCTATTATACGCATGTCCACCCGTTCTTAGTTTGGTAAAGTCCTGTTGTTGAAAAATAAACTCTTCTTTTTCAATTGTTGTTGTCGAACTGGTTCCAAAATAATTATTATCCTTATAGGTTCGTGACGTTGATTTAATCTTGGCTTTTCCAATTTTGTTCTGAGCTAAAGCATTGGTTTCCTTGTCAAAGTTTTGATGATAAATTTGTGTCATCATATTTCCCTCTAAGGCCGTCACTGCATCGGTCGCAAATGGTCCCGATCCTAGTTTAAGTCTAAGTAATGAATGATTCTGAGTTAGAAATACACTTGAGCAATAAACAGATCTAGCCATGGCTTGAAATTCAGAATCGTATGGACTGATAAACTCTTGTGCTTCGTCGGCCCACAAAAAGACTGGTCGAAGTTTGTTCTGTGATTTGTTTCTAGTTAAACAACATTTCTGAAACGCATACTTCCAGATTAGATTCGATACACGGCCGATTTCTTGATACTCCTGAGTTGGAACATTTATGACAATGACTGCACCATGTAAAATCCAAGTTGGATCAATATTGCCTTCAGTTCCAAACATAGATTTAAGATTGCCGATGGTAAATTTAAAAAGCATTGATGAAACCGAAGTAATCACTATGCTTCTTGTTTTTTCGTTAAGTTTTGCAAATTCATTTAAAAAAAATAAAACAGCCGCTTTGACATCTTCGTTGGCGTTTTCCGTGAATTGAGATAAAAAGGAATTGGTGTTTTGTTCCAGATTTTCAAAACAGGATTTAATTTTTATAAATGTCAGTTCCGAATATAGTTCAAACGCCAAGGACAAAAGATGTGTAAAGTATTGCTCTAATACTCGATCCCAGAATGGATCTTGTGATTTTTTTTGTTCACGATCTAAACCATTTGCGACAAGGGTTAAAATATGAACTAAATTGGCTTGGTTTTCACTGGAGTCTTTTGTTAATCGACGAAAATACTCCAGGAAGTTAAAGGTAAATTTGTATTCACTCTTTGGTCCAAACTCAATTAACGAATCCGTTCTGTTTAGTTGCTCTGATATAGATTTGAAATTATCTAATTCATCATTATTTCCCTTTGCGCA
>JBPOJH010000100.1:0-31059 GCA_052033755.1 Bdellovibrionota bacterium
ATTCGGACGTTGAAAAATCAAAAAAAATGAACAAGGAGCTTGTTGGATCTGGCCCCTATGTTTTGCATAAATTTGATAAGGGACAAAAAATAGTCTTAAAGAAATTCGATAAATGGTATGGCAATGACTTACCCATTTACAAGGGCATTTATAATTTTGAGTATTTAACATATCGCTTTGTGAAAGAAGATAACGTCCGCATCGAGATGTTGCAAAAAGGGGATTTGGATTATGACAGTTTAACTCCTGAACAGTACGTGAAAAAAACGGAAGGGGCGCCTTGGGGTGATACTCTTATTAAATCCAAAGTGGAAAACCGCACGGGAAAAGGTTATCGCTATATCGGTTGGAAGGTGGATCACGAAATATTTAAAGACCGCAATGTGCGAGTTGCCATGGCGCACTTGATGAATCGGGAAGAAATGAATCAAAAATTCAGGTACGGATTATCTGTTTTAGCAACAGGGCCATGGGATTTATTTTCGGACTATGCTAGCCCAAATGTAAAACCCTTTGAATTCAATCCTAAAAAAGCACAAGAGTTATTAACAAAAGCTGGATGGAAAGATTCCGATAAAGATGGAATCTTAGATAAACAGATCAATGGTAAGAAAGTGGATTTTAAATTTAGTTTAATTCATGCCAATAAAGATTATGAAAAATATCTGACTTTTTATAAAGAGGATTTAAAAAAAGCGGGCATTGAAATGGAGATCAAATTTTTAGAATGGAATTCATTTGTAAAAACGTTGGACTCTAGAAACTTTGATGCTGTTCATTTGGCATGGACAACAGGGGTAGAGTGGGATCCGAAACAAATTTGGCATTCCTCATCAGCGGTTCCAGGCGGGTCGAATCGCATTGGTTATAAAAATAAAGAAGTCGATGATTTGATCGAAAAAGCTCGTCGAACAATGGAGCGCAAAGATCGCATTCCTATTTTGCGCCAAGTTTATGAGAAAATCGCAAGCGATGCTCCGTATTTATTTTGGTTCAATGAAAAAAATGAATTCTATGCGAATCATAAAAAAATTGGACGAGTGCAAGATACTTACAAATATGATGTGGGTACAGATTATTGGTGGATGAAGCCATAGGATTTGGAGTCGAACTTGCTACAGTACTTATTGCGTCGATTGTTTTTAGTTATTCCTACATTTTTGGGCATTACGATCATTTCGTTTGTGGTGATCAATTTAGCTCCGGGCGGGCCCATTGAGCAACGGTTACAAACGATTCGTTTTGGTGGAGCAATGGCCGAAGGTAGTGGCAAGTCCTCAGCCACTACACATGAATCCGGAGTCAGTCCCGAAGTGCTAGAAGCCTTAAATAAGCAATATGGTTTTGATAAACCCTTGCATGAGCGTTACTGGATTTGGTTAAAAAATATTTCTCGTCTGGATTTTGGCGAAAGCTTCACCTATCAAGAACCGGTGATGGATGTCATAGTTTCAAAATTTCCCGTGTCTTTGCAGTTTGGAATTGCTTCTATAATTTTGACGTATTTAGTTTCTATCCCGTTAGGGATTGCGAAGGCGGTGCGCGCGGGCACATTTTTCGATACCGCTTCTGGATTAATATTGTATGCAGCTTATGCCGTGCCGCCACTGGTGTTTGGAATATTTTTAATTACTTTTTTTGCAGGGACTAGACATTACAACTGGTTTCCGATGGGGATGTTGTATTCAGATGATTATGAAACTTTATCCAGTTGGGGTAAAATTTCTAATCGCATTCACCATTTTATTTTGCCATTAGCGTGCTATATGCTGGGCGGATTTACCGAGATCAGTTTGTTAATGCGTAACTCAATGTTAGAAGTCATCAAACAAGATTATATCAGAACCGCACGCGCCAAGGGGTTGGCAGAAAATATAGTCTTATATAAACATGCACTTCGAAATGCTTTGATTCCATTAGCGACGGGATTGGGTGGATTTTTCCGAGTGTTTCTGGCTGGTTCATTGATTGTAGAAACGGTATTTCAGTTGGATGGGATTGGTTCATTAAGTTATAAATCGATTTTGTCTCGCGATTACAATGTAATTATGGGTTTGATTTTTTTGTCCAGTGTCGTTTTGATGTTGGGACGAGTCTTTAGCGACATCGTCTATGTATTCATTGATCCGCGAATCGATTTTAAATAAATATGATAGAAAAATATATTATTCGTAATGAGCAGACATTAAAAAGATATCGCAAATTCAAGCGCAATAAATTTGCGGTGGTTTCTGTTTTTGTTTTGTTTTTTTTGACCATGGCTAGTATTTCGGCGGAGCTAATCGCAAACAGTCGACCTGTTTATCTAAGGTATCAAGGGGTATCCTATTTTCCCGTTTTTAAAACTTATCACCCCAGTGTATTCGGCCGTGAAAATGATTACGTCATGGATTATCGCAGTTTGCAATTAGGCGATACGGATCAGATTATTTGGCCCATCGTAAAGTGGGATCCATTGGAAAGTAATAAGATTGTTAATGAATACCCATCGCCACCCAGTGAGTCCAACTGGATGGGGACCGATGATCGTGGTCGTGATGTTTTTGCTAGATTGTTATACGGTTATCGATACTCTTTGCTTTATGCATTTGGTGTTTGGATATTGTCTTACTTAATAGGAACTATTTTAGGAGCCACGATGGGGTATTTGGGTGGCATCTATGACATTGTTGGCTCTAGGATTGTCGAGCTAGTCGAGATGGTGCCCCAGTTGTTATTGTTGATTACGATCATTTCGATTTTTGAACCATCGATGATGCTGCTAATTGTGATCTCATTTATTTTTGATTGGACGCCGATGTATCATCAGATGCGAGCTCAGTTTTTACAATTACGTCGTCGTGATTTTGTGGAAGCTAGTCGTGCATTGGGGGCTTCTCATTATCGAATTATTTTTAAACATATATTGCCGAATGCATTGACTCCGTTGGTGACCTTTTCTCCATTTGCCATCGCTGCCAATATATCTGGTTTAGCTTTGTTGGATTATTTGGGATTGGGATTGCGTGCACCAACTCCTAGTTGGGGTGAGTTGATGGGGCAAGGGCAAAGATATTTTTCTACGGCCGAGTGGTTGGTGTGGTGGCCAGCCTTGGCATTATTGGTAACGATGATTGCTTTGATCAACATCGGTCTGTCGATCCGCGATGCATTTGATGCTCGCACAAATTAAATATTAGTCATTACCAATATATGGCCAATTTAGCCATATATTGGTAATGACTTTATTGTAAGGCCAAATAAAGGCGAAAAGGGACACCATTTTCAATAATTGATTACCCAAGTGCTAGCTTGGAAATCCTTGTAGCCAGTTGCTGATGGCGACAAAGGCCCGCTCTTTACCGATTTCATTCATGGATTCATGATAAAAATCGGGGAATGAATTTATTTTTTTAGTAAGACCAGAATTCATACGCATGTTTTGATAAAACTCAAAAGTGGTTTTCCAACAAACAATTTGATCGGCCAAAGGTAATATCAACATCCAGTTATAGGGGAAGGGCCCAGAGTATTTTTGAAGTTCGTCAAGTTCACGCATGGTTTGCACAAAAAAACGTGGTGTTACAAAATGATGATTCAGTGGATTTAACGAATATTCATTCATAACATTTTCGTCATGCGAGACAAGGCTTCCATCAATTTCATTATCTAATTTTAAAGATCCTAATATGGGTTCAATTAACTTTCCGCCCAAACTTTTCAAAGCTGGCACGGGCATGGCCACTTTGATTAATGGGGCTGAGGTTATTACCGATGTTAATTGTAAATTGGGGTGTCGGATCATCGTGCGAAGAGTGATAAGCCCTCCCATGCTATGTCCTAACCAATGCACTTGTTTGGGAGGAGTATTGAACCCATCTTTAGATGCAAACCATTGTTTCGCTTTTTCTAATCCAGCGATAGCCGCAGAGGTGTATTGATCATAGTTTTCAATATGCCCTCTGACGCCAGGGGTTTTACCATGACCAGGCAAATCGATTAAAGCAACTGCGTCAGTATCCTGATTTAAATAAAAGGGTAAGTGCTGATAACGATCACTTTGTTCCGCTTGACCGTGAACAACAAATAGTAAACGACCGGTTTCTATTTTTGACTTGTGATAAATTCTTAAAAAAATATCTTTAGTTAAAGATCTATCAGCACTAGAGGAATTCAAAACAAATTTCGATTCCGTCCAATCTTGCGGTAATTTGGGAAATAAGGATGAAGCAGCCATGCTTATATTTTAGAAATTTTTTCAGCAAATTTTCAACTTCAAAGCTAATTTAACAAAAATAAAACCAAAAACTAAAAATCGGCTTTGACCAGCGAATAATTTTCTCTTATTGTCGCGAACACAAAAAAATAGAGCAAATACTAAAGACAATCTTAACAAAGAGTCTTTCGTAAGCAAGAGTTAGAAGATCTTAAGTAGTAAATGGAAGAATAAAGTATGTAGGGGTACATGCTTTAGAATAATGGGTGGGTTTTAAAAGTTTTTTAATAAGCGCCTGCCGACATTTGATAACTGTATTGGGGAATTTAAATTTTTAAATGGGGATAAAATCCAAAAACGAAACAAACAAAACAAGGGGAAAAAAATGAAATCAGTATTACTATCATTAGTTGTCGCTTTAGCAGCCGTGACTGTTAACGCATCTATCTTAACAACCACTCCAGGTAAAAATGATATCGCTGGTGTTAACGTTGCAAAAGAAGCTACGTTGAATGTAAATAACCAAGCGTTA
The DNA here is from genome assembly GCA_052033755.1 of Bdellovibrionota bacterium. Taxonomy (GTDB): domain Bacteria; phylum Bdellovibrionota; class Bdellovibrionia; order Bdellovibrionales; family Bdellovibrionaceae; genus JBPOJH01. Next base: position 4,728 of record JBPOJH010000100.1, read on the forward strand.
CCATTAGAACTTATCGGTGCGGGTTTAAGAAGTAAAAAAGTATTATTTGCGAATGTTAAAGTTTATGTAGCTGAATTATTTTCTTCTGATGCAGCTAAATTTGTTAGAACTGAATCAGATGCATTAACATCATTGGATAGCAGCCGTACTATTGCAATGCAATTGAACTTCGTACGCACTGTGGATGCAGACAAAGTACAAACATCTTTCCGTGAATCATTCGAAGCGAACAAAATTGATATGAATGAACCTTCGATCGCCGCTTTCCTAAAAGCTGCAAAAGCTGGTGGTGAGGCTGTAGACGGTAAGGCTTTATTAATTGCTTCTACAAAAAATGCGGATGGCACTGAGACTATTTATTACGAAACCACTTCTGGACAAGTAACTACCGTCGCTGCAACAGCAGGTACTACTAAAAAAATTATGTCGATCTGGTTGGGTCGTTCTGCAGATGATAATTTGGTAAAACTAAAAGCTGATTTAATCAGCGGTAACGGTAAGTAATAACATTATCAAGTTTGGTCCGTGGGGGGCCAAACTTGATTGTGAATAAAATTGATAACGAAAAATTAAATACCAAAACAGAACAGCAGACTTGATCTGCTGTTCTTATATAAACGGGGGATAAATGAAAAATCTACAAATTCTGACAGTGGCAGTACTAAGTTTATTAATGGGAGTTGCGTGTTCAAAAATGAACGCAACATTGGACATGCCAGAGAAAATGGATCAAACAAACGCAAAAATGGATGCAACTTTTGAACAGATTAAGAAAACAAATAATGCCGTTCATCTACAAGCACTGATGATTGCTTTAGATAAAATTGATGATGTTGAGAACTTTGATAAAATGTTTCCAGTACCTATGACAGTCCTTCCTTTTGCGCAAACTTTTGCTGAAGAAGCAACTGCAAAAGAACTAGTTGAGTTAGCTTATGTTTGGATTAAGCATATTTCGCAAGTGGCACCATTGGAAGACTTGGATGATGCTGGCAAAATTAAGTTATTTAAAGAGAAGAGAGTGTATTTGTCAGGATTGGCAGCAATTTCAGGTTTTATTCCTGATAAAGTAGTCGAAGAGATTGTAAAGCATGATATCGATGGTTTATCCAGATTTGAAAAAACAGCTTTGCAGTTACTAGCTTTAAGAGCCTGGTTTATTCGTGATGCAATGTTAAAAGAAAGCATTCTATCTGAAACTATACCTAATGCGGATACTCTTGCTGAGGCGATTAAGTATATGGATAAAATTGATTATATATTAAGGTTGGATCGAGTTAATGATGTCGCGATTCGCGTAAGAGCCGCTGGTGTGCCATCTGATTTTACAGAGGGTAAACCACTGATTGATGAAGAAATGACACCCGAAAAATTGAAGGAATATGCCGGGTATTGGACAGTTATCCAAAAGAAAGCACAAGATGGTTTAGCCGAGGTTAAGCCAAGATCTACAAAGGGTGACGCGGCAAAGTCTCAAGAAAAGTTTCAACAAGAACAATCTGCATTTTCAGCAGCATTAGCAAAAGTACAACAAAAAATTGATGAGTGGGCTGCTAAGTTGCCATAATTGAATTTCGTTTTGATGACTTGTTATTTAATAAGTAATTGCAAATTATTTTAAATAAAATTGTTATCTGAATAAGAAAATAAAAAAACCGAAACTAAATTTTAGTTTCGGTTTTTTATTTTTGAGCACCACACTAACAAAAAAAGGGATTTTTTATTTAACAATAAGTGGTTCCAATCAAATTCGACTTACGTCTAGGCAAGAACAAATCATTTTCTAATGCGGGTTGATTTTGTCATATGGACCATCTTAGTTCATACTAACCTTATTAATCGACCCTCAAAATTCCTGTTAAAAGAGATCCTCAAGAATTTTAAATATTTTCCAAACTTGCCAAGCTAATGTGAGTAAAAATTTAAGTATTCTTAAAAATCGCCGATAAGACCTATGGTTTGTAGGTTTTTCGGACATACATTCCTCCTTTGCGGATAGAAAATGTTGTCCTTGTCAAAACAGCGAATCTGATGGAACCAATTCGCTGTTTTGCATTTTATAGGCCGAAGGTTTTAATTAGTTAAAAATAATCTTACTTGTTATTTTTTATTTACTGACACTTTGAAACGCAGGCTTTTAAAGCGGCGCCGGGTTTGTCATAAGCCGAGATGCAATCCTGAATACAAGCTTGCTTCGTGTTATTGCTGGTGGCAACGCTGGCTTTGTTTTTGATAACACTACATGAATCGTTGTCTAACTGTACGCAGACGCCGTATTCTTGTTGAGCTTCTTCAATGACCGATAGTACATCGTAAATTCCCGCAGCTTGCTTGGATGAAACTAGATCCGTATTTTCACATACGATCGTGTACGACTGATTAAAATCAGTGGTTAAATAGTCAAACAAGGCATCTTTATTATTTCCAAAATATTTAGGAAATTTAAAAATAGTATTTAACTGCGCGTACACATCCTTAGTGGAATTGACTCCGTAGGCATTAAAACTTTTTAAAGATGGACTTGCACAGCTGGCAGTGTTTTTTGCGAAAACATTAGAGGTGACCAGCATTTGACTGAAGAATAAAACTGTCGCGATAATTCCTGTCGAAAAAATAGATTTCATAATAAATTCCTTTCGGTTAAGTACCAATAATCCAACAAGATAGTTTTAATCTAGGATATGGAAAAAATTAAATAAGAAATTTGATTTTGAAAAGTCTACTGTTTTCCCCTTTCATTTGACAAATTTTGCTCTTTGAAACTATTTACGATCACCTATGTAAATATAAGCGATGCCACCAGTGAGTGGATAGTATTTAATACTTGAAAAGGCTTGCGTGCTATTCATAATTTGAACAAATTCTTCTCGGCATGGGAAAGCAGCCGAGGATTTTTGTAAGTACTCATAGGCTTGAGCCTGTCCCGTCACCCACCCGCCGATCTTTGGTAAGACTTTGTTGGAATAAAAGTTATAGAAATCGGAAAATAAGGGAATGCGAGGCTGACCAAATTCCAACACGATAACTTTGCCGCCGGGCTTAACCACGCGAGCCATCTCGCTAATGGCTTTTGCAGGATCAGCCACATTGCGAATTCCGAACGAAATACTAGAAATATCAAACTGCTGGTCGGGATATTGCAAATTCATCGCATCAGCAATTTCAAAGCGGATATCTAGTCCCAATTGTTGTGCCTTTTGCGGAGCAAGTTCCAGCATTTCTTTACAAAAATCAGTGCCTAAAACCGAACCGTTTGCTCCTACGGCTTTTTTAAATTCAATTGCTAAATCGCCGGTACCGGTCGCGCAATCCAGCACCTTTTGCCCAGCGCTGGCTTTAGATAGCCGCACTAATTTTTTACGCCATAGGTGGTGGATACCAGCGCTTAGCACTGTATTGGCTTTATCATAATTGCCAGCCACTTTGGAAAACATCTGGCGAATCACTTCTGGATTAGGAGAATTTTTATTACCGCCGACGTTAGTGTTCTTGTTGCTAGACTCAGAGATATTATTTTTACTGTTATTTTCATTTTGATTTGTATTTTCTGGCACAAAATTCCCCTTTTGTTTTCGTTCGCAAAGCTTATTTATAACTTCTGTAAAGGTCTGCCTAAGGCCTCAGTTAGCTTCTCTAGTTGTTGCATTAGCTGTTGAAAATCATCGAAGGTCAAGGCTTGCGGACCATCTGATAGAGCCTGTGCTGGTCTTGGGTGCACTTCGACGATAATGCCGTCCGCACCTACCGCCGCAGCTGCCAAGGCCAGTGGACTAACTAAATCACGTACTCCCACTGCATGACTGGGATCCACAATCACCGGAAACGAAGTGCGAGATTTAATGTACGCCACTGCGTTTAAGTCCAATGTATTGCGAGTCGCAGTTTCAAAGGTTCGAATACCACGCTCGCATAAAATGACGTTAGGATTTCCACCCACATGTACATATTCCGCCGCCTTGATCCACTCGTCGACATAGGCCGCAAAACCACGCTTTAATAAAACAGGATGCTTAGATTGTCCTAGCTCGCGCAGTAAAGCATAGTTATGCATATTGCGAGAGCCCACTTGATACATCGATACTATGGGCTCTAATAACTCCATCTGTCGAGGGTCTGTGATTTCAGCCACAAAAGATAACCCCGTTTGCTGAAGAACTTCCTTGATGAAGTCAAAAGCCGAAGCACCCAACCCTTGAAAGGCCTGAGGGGAGGTGCGCATTTTCCAAACTCCACCTCGTAATAAAACGGCGCCTCTTTTTTTAACGGCTTGTGCAGTCTCAGAAAATAAATCATGACTTTCAATAGAGCAAGGCCCCGCGATCACTGTGAACTTGCCAGCCCCAATTGCAACATCACCCACAGACACGACTTGTGTTTTAGGAGCTTTATTAATGATTGGGTTTTCTAGCAGAATTTCTTTATTCATGAACAACCTATTCCTTTATCCACAAAACCAAATGTTTTCAAACGGACCTGAGCGATTATAGCACTAACTATCACTTCGCCTATCACTCCACCTATCATTCAACCTATCACTCCGCCTAGATCACGGATATTGAATCAAACGGCATAGAAATTTAGCTCAATTTGTTTTTTGTAAAAAAAATAGGCTAAAAATAATCCATGTATAATTCCCATTTTTTATGGCATATTTTGCCGTATTAAGCGGGAGTTAATTTTTGATGAATCCGGATTTGGCCACTTATAACATAGAAGCGCATAACAATGAAGCTTTTAAAATAACTGCTGCCATAAACCCATTGTCTGAACAGGAGCTGCTATCCTTTCTGCAGTGTGGAGCCTTTTTAAGGCATCCTGATGGGCGAGTCTTTTTATGGCAGGGGCCCTTTCAAGCGGATTATCGTAATAAATCACAACTGGCACAGTTGGAATTTTTTTCAGAATCACTTAAGTACTTATCCAGTCCTTTGGGCTTTCGCTGTTTTTCAGCTCCGCAAGTACAGGCGTTACAGAATCAACTTCAATCCATATCCAATCTGCCCAGTTGGAATTTTAACTCGGCCAATTTTGATGATTTTGCAAATTCCTTTCAACGAATATTAGAAAAAATCAATGCCGGCGCAATTGATAAAGCCTTGCCTGTGGTGTTTTCGAAAGCCTTTTCGGATAAGGCTCCCACTGCGAATGAAAAGGCCTATTTGATGAAAAGCGCCCTACAAGTGCCGTCGGCATTGTGGGTCTATGGATTTTGGGATGATAACGAAGGCATCATTGGAGCGACTCCCGAGTATTTATTTTTATCCAATCAACATGGAACACAAAGTATGGCCTTGGCTGGCACATGTCCTGATAAAGAAATGGGACATCGCCCTCCGCTGCTGCAAGATCAAAAAGAATTGCACGAGCATCAATTAGTCGTTCAGGATATTCAATCGCGCTTGCAACGTTTTGGTCGTGTGCAAACAGAGCCCATTCGAGAATTGGCTTTACCTGGATTAAAACATTTGCAGACGTTGATGCATTTGGATTTTGTTCCCGATGCTTCTGAATTAGTAAATGACATGCACCCCACCCCGGCGCTTGGGGTTTCGCCACGTAGCTATGGATATCGTTGGATGCAGGATTTACCACAGCAACAGGAACGCAAATGGCATGGCGGGGTATTTTTATTTGATGTAGGAGAGTTTCAAGTCGCCTTAGTCTGTATTCGCAATATGATGTGGACCCGACTAAATCAGAATACTGACGGTCCCAAAATAGAATTAAAAATCGGGGCTGGTTGTGGGTTGGTTCAAGACAGTCAACTAGAGCGAGAATGGGGCGAAGTACTTTTAAAAATTAACAGCGTGAAAAGAATACTTGGAATCACATGAGTCAGATAGAAAATGCCGGCGACACTTTGGGCCCCCAAAAAAATCAGAATATAGTCCTAGCTAAAAAAATTATTATCGAATTGTATCAACAAGGCGTACGTGAATTTTGTTTATGTGCAGGGGCAAGGAATTCACCGCTGGTCGTATTGTTAAGTGGTTTTAGTAAAGCCAAAATATATCATTTTTTCGAAGAACGATCCGCCGCTTTTTTTGCGTTAGGACGTATTCAGCAGACCGGAATTCCAGTTGCAGTGGTAACGACTTCAGGAACGGCTGTCGCAGAGTTATTGCCAGCAACTGTAGAGGCCTATTATTCCGGTTGGCCATTGGTTCTAGTAACGGCAGATCGTCCCAGATCCTATCGCGGGACAGGGGCGCCGCAAAGCATAGAACAAGCAGGAATTTTTGGAGTGTATGTCGATACATGTTTGGACATTGAATCTTGCGATGAGGATTTGAACTTTAATTGGTGGACTCGTAAACGAGCTTTGCAAGTGAATGTCTGCTTTGCTGAACCCTTGTTGGATGGTCATGCTGCCACCGATCCCATATTTCAAAATTGGGAGTCTGGTGTTGATTTGCTAGATAGTTTACAGAATTGTTCCGCATCAGTAGCGACGGTGCAGTTGCAACCACCTCAAATGCGTTATTTGAAAAATCCACTAATGATAGCTGGAAATTTGTCGACGGCAGAAAAAGACATCGTCGTTGAATATATTAAAAAATGGAAACTGCCAGTTTATGCAGAGTCATTATCAAATTTACGAGGCGTGAAAGAAATCGAAAGTTTTCTGCTGAAGGGTGGCGAAAAAACCGTGTCCTCATTGGTTCAGCGGGGTTTGTGTCAATCTATTTTGCGAGTAGGTGGTGTGCCGACTTTGCGCTTGTGGCGGGACTTAGAAGAAAAATTAAATCATATACCAGTATATTCCGTCGGTACTGTGGAGTTTTCTGGTTTATCTAGAAGTTCTTTTTGTTGGAGTGGATTAAATAATCTTCAATTTTTACAGCCTAAAATATCGAATGAAGTTCATTCAGTCTGGTGGACGCAAATTCAAGAAATCGATTCTAAGTTTTACGAAAAAATTTCTGAAATTTTATGGGGTCTTCCCAAATCGGAAGCGGCTTTTATAAAAACCTTTGCCGAAGTGACACAAGGGGAAAGTATCTACTTAGGTAACAGCTTACCAATACGTGAATGGGATTTATCTGCCGAAGCCCATTGGCAATATCAGCAGATATATGGTCATCGAGGCGCCAATGGTATCGATGGTCAGCTATCTGGATTTTTGGGAACCTGTCAAAATCAAACTCGCAACTGGTGTCTTTTAGGAGATTTAACGACATTATATGATTTAGCGGCACCTTGGGCTATTTCGCAAATTGCAGAGTGCAGTGTGAATTTGGTGATCGTGAATAATAGCGGTGGACAGATTTTTCAACCAATGTTTGGTCATCCTGGATTTATAAATGCTCATCAGTTGCAGTTTTCATATTGGGCTAAGATGTGGAACGCGCACTATGAATTGGTCACCGATGCGGATCAACTTAAGTCCGTGATAGAACGCTCGCAAAATGGATTTCAAGTTATTGAACTTCGTCCTGATAGCGAGCAGTCCTCTACATTTTGGAAAGCCTATAAAGATTTATGCTGAACGTTTTGTACTTTCATGGATTTTTAGGACGACCAAATGATTTTCAATCGGTTGTCTTTTTAAATTCAAATCCAAGTTCAAGTTCAAGTTCAAGTTCAAGTACGCATAATACAGTTTTAGTCGATTACTTTCATATTCCAGAATTAAATCCGACAGTGCCTTTGCGAAATTGGGGACAACAGTTTTGGCAATGGTATCATCATCACTATGGCCAAGCCCCCTGCGTATTGGTAGGGTATTCCTTAGGTGGCAGATTGGTATTAGAGGCTTTAAAGAACAAACAGAATTCGTCAGGTTATAATCGAAGTGAAGAGCGCGCACAGGACAATGGATTAAAAGCCTGCATTTTTATAGCTGCTGGATTTGGCATGAAGTCTTCATCAAATTCACATGACAAGACAATGTTTTTACCAGAACTACAAATGGAACAGGCAATACAGTCGCGGCGTGCGAATGACTGCAAATGGAGTGAAAAGTTTTTGTCGCAAAAATTTTCCTCTGTCGTGAATGAGTGGAATCAACAGTCGGTTTTTGCAGGCTCGCAAATCGAACCAGAACGTGTTGAATCTGATTATGATAGAAAGCTTTTATCGTTGGCATTGACTCAATGGTCACAGGTTGAACAAGAAAATAGTGTTGATTTTTTATTGCAAGATCCTATCCCAAAATTATGGGTGGTTGGTCAGAATGATAAAAAATATTTAGAGCAATCCCAACAACTGCAAGCCAGTTCTAATATCGAAACCGTGGTCATTCCTAACTCTGGTCATCGAGTGATCTTGGATCAACCGCAGTTATTAAAACAGCAGATCCAGTCATTTTTAGAAAAGATTCATTTATTGTAAGAGTGAAAAAATATTTTCCATGTAAGTCGTTTTAAACTCATTCAGTTGTTTCGCTGCAAAGTTTATAAAAGCCAAGTTCCCGGGGATGGAGCTGTGTACAGATCCACCAGTACAAGTGTTAGCCGTTTTTGCAGTCAAAGATCGACTAGTCACAGCAGCTAAAATCATCCTGCCTTTATAGTTTAAGTATGCAGGGCCGCCCGAATCACCACGGCAAGTGGCCTTACCAGAGTTATCAAAGATAACAAATTCAGTTCTGGCATAATCTGTTGAAGCAATAGTAAAATTAGCTTTCATTAAGCTATTGGCATATTCGATTTTGGGAAACCCCTTTGTTAAGCCATAGCCAGCCACGGTTAACTGTTGTCCTTTAAATAAATATCGTGGGTCTTGTAATAACCAGACCGGCTTATAATTCGCAGGAGCTAATCCTTCGAATAAAACAAGGCTGACATCGTTTAGATCTTTTAATTTTTCATTCGCCATTTCTTTTGGTGTTAAAGCCGCAAAGCGAGGGTGAATGATTTGTTTTAATACTTTTCGCTTTTGAACTTCATTGCTGCCATTTGGTACTTCGATGGAAAATCCAACGTAATAGTTAAACCCTGGATTGCTTAGATTACAATGGGCCGCTGTGATGACAATCGAAGTGCTTATAAGTGTACCGGTACACAATATTTGCTCATCATTCATTATTGATACTGTCGATTGTGCAATGGTGTCCAGAATAGAAACGGGAGTACCATTGACGATACCATTGTTATTAGCGGCTTTACCATCACTGGCTAAATCACCTGCGACTGTCACAAACGGTGAAGAGTGAGAACTTGAATTTAAATTATTAGGGCCACAAGAAATCAAAGCCTGGCTGATGAAAATACACAGCCCAAATTTTAGTGTCGTCGTTAAATGCGAATCACAAATGCAAGCGAATTGTTTTCCGATAAGATTTTTATTAGTGTGATCTTTTTCTTGATTTTTTTTCTGAGTCTTCATTTGCACGCCCCCGTGTGAATTCTCGTTAAATTTGATCAGGTCCTTTGCTGTAAGGACAAAGGACCTGATACCCCTAACTTCCCCATGATTCCCCTACTGTTGTTTTCTTGATTCCCCAACCAATTAACAGTGTGTAAAGGCAATAAACACCAGGGTGACAAAAAAAGTCCAAGTCTTTTTTCAAATTGTATTTATTAAAATAGTTTATAGAATTTTTTTCATGTCCAATGTTTAGACTTTTCAGTCACAGAAATGAACGAAGCATCGAAAGCAATTTGATTGCATTGTTGAAAATCTTTGAATGAAAAATGAAATAAATCTTCTAAGGCAACATACTCATTTAACAAGTTAATTCCAAATACACCTGGATCATCCGAGTTAATTGTGCACAAAATATTATTCTGCATTAGTTTTTGAAAAGGATGCGATTTTAAATCTGCAATAGCATTCGTAATCCAATTGCTTGTTGGACATAATTCCAATGGAATTTTTTCATTTCGAATGAATTTTAAGGCTTGCTCGTCGTGAATAATTTGCAATCCATGACCGATGCGTTTAGCGCCCAGAATTGTCACTGCATCTAAAACATTGCGAATAGAGCGTGGATCCTTGGCTTCACCTGCATGAATTGTGATTGGCATATTGGCGTTTTGTGCTTTTAAGAACACATCGGCAAAATGCTTCGCACTGTAGGCCAGCTCATCATCGGCTAAATCAATGCCGACGAAATCGTTTGGATGAGCTAAAATAAATTCACAAACTTCGTGAGCCACTGAAATTGGCAAGGTTCGTTGGATAATGCCGATAAAGCCAACGGCGATTGGCAAGTGCTGGCACTGTTGTTGGCCTTTGCGAATGGCTGATAATATTTTTTCAAAAGTTAAATGGGGATGATTCATTTGTATAAATGTGGGAGCCCAACGTAGCTCTAGTACGCGAATCCCTTCCTGCACAGCATCTTCAATGCATTCTTTGGTGATCAAAGTTAAAATTTCTTCTGAGTCTAAAAGATCTTGTGTCAGCATAAATTTTTTTAAGACCGTACTTAAATCTGTCATTGGATCTAAAATCAAAAAATCTTTTTTTAATTTTTCAATATCAATAGGCTGTCCTAATTTTTGCGACACCAATCGCATCATTGTTTGCGGACGCATTGAGCATTCAAGATGCCTATGAAGCTCTACTTTTGGAAGCGATATCCATTTTTGAATTTGTTGCTGATAATCAATCAAAGATAAATGTGGATAGGGCTTTAGAATAGAGTCTAGAATTTGTTTTTTCATAATTAGTAGACTTGATAAATTGGTAGACTTTGTCAAGTTGGCGAGTAGAATATAGCGAAAGTTGAAACTATCTAATAGTTTGTACGGTCATAGAAAGAGTAGGTTGTTGTATGGAAAATAATACTCAAAGTCAGATTTTACCCATTCAAAATAAATTAGCGAATAATCCAACCACAGGACTTAAATATGCAGTGAGTGTGACATCTAAAAGTGGCAGAAAGCTGCAACTTTCAGATCCAAAAATGATTCGCGTATTAGTGTCCTTGATGGACATGTATGCTGTGATTGGTGGCGCGGCTTCTCATTATGGTGGTCCAGCGGCCTTTGCTGAAATGATGTCAGCAATACATGGAATTACTTTTGCAGAATCTAACGATAAAAACAAACAGTGGCATGAGCTTTTTCATATTATCAACGATGCAGGACACTGTGAAAATGGTTTGTACGCATTGAAGGCGAATTACAATTTTGCCGGTCTAAAATTATCGGACTTGAAAAAATTCAGATCGATAGAAAGTGTTTTAACGGGTCATGGTGAATCGCATCTTTTTCCAGAAGCCGTTGAGTTAAGTAATGGTCCCTTAGGTTCCGCTTTGCCACAAGCTCAGGGTTTAGCAATGGCGGACAGTCAATTAGGAAATAAGCGTGTGACAATCACAGCTATTTCCGATGGGGCTTGTATGGAGGGCGAAGCGCGAGAAGCCTTGGCTGCGATTCCTGGTTTTGCCACGCAAGGAAAGTTAGCTCCGTTTATTTTAGTCATTAGTGATAACAATACCAAGTTGTCAGGTCGTATCGATAAGGATAGTTTTTCGATGGAGCCGACATTTCAATCATTGAAAACCCTGGGGTGGAATGTCTTAAGTTTAGAAAATGGTAACGACTTGCAAGCATGTGTAGATTGTTTGGAAGAGGCTTTACGGTTAGTTACAACCAATCCAAAATCGCCGGTGGCGATTCATATGCGAACCGTGAAGGGGATTGGAACGAAAAAAACAGCCGAGTCGGCCTCTGGTGGACATGGCTTTCCATTAAAATCTCCGAAAGAATTGCCAGAATTTTTAAACGAAATTTTAGCGGGTCAAGAGTTGCCTGCTGAGTTTAATTCTTGGGTGGATGAATTGATTCAAATCGAAAGCGCAGCCAAGGCAAAGGCTGCAGCGGACGAGGCCAAGAATGGAAAATCTTTGGATGAAAAAATTCAAACTGGAATTTCGAACGCTATGATAAAAGCGCGCAAAAAGTTTTTGCCAGTGATCTCTATCACGGCGGATTTGCCAGGCTCGACAGGGGTGGCTGGATTTCGTAAAGAATTTCCTGCGGATTCTATTGATGTCGGTATTGCCGAGTCGAATATGATTTCAGTTGCTGCTGGATATTCTAAGGCGGGATATATTCCCGTTGTAGATACCTTTGCTCAATTCGGAGTGACCAAAGGCGCCTTACCATTAACGATGGCTTCTTTGTCCGAGGCTCCGATGATTGGTATTTTTTCACACACGGGTTTTCAAGATGCTGCGGATGGAGCTTCTCACCAAGGGTTAACTTATTTAGCCATGTTGTCTAGTATTCCTCATGTAGATACTTATTGTTTATCATGCAGTGAAGAAGCTGACGAAATTTTAACTCAAATCATGGATGCTTTTGTTAGGGATCGTAAAAGTGGGAAAGTGCCGCGCACTTCCATTTTATTTTTAGGTCGAGAAAATTTTCCTAAAAATTATGGCGTAACTGGTTTTGATAAAAACAGAATACAAATTTTAAAAAATAATTTGGCAAAGCGAAATGTGGCACTGGTCACAACAGGCTCTTGTGTGCCTGAAACTTTAAAAGCCTTTCAAAAGTTGGAAGCTTTGGGTTTTGGTGGCGCCGTCGTGAATGTACCTTTAGTTAATCATCCTGATGTGATTGGTTTAAAATCAGTGATTGAGTCCTGTCAGGGACGTGTGGCTTTTGTGGAAGATCATCAAATCATTGGTGGGGCAGGTTATTTGTTGGCGGGAGCTTTGTTAAAGGCCAAAGTGAAACTAGATAAAGTACATTTTTTTGGTGTGAAAGAAGAATTTGGTCAAAGTGCTTATAATGCTATTGAGCTATATAAAAAGCATCATCTAGATGCGGATTCGATCGTCGATATTTGCACCAAAGAATTTTAGTCTGCAAGATTTGCTTTTAGCTAGTTTCAATTGCAAAGTAGACCGAGGCGACAAGGAGGAAGCGCGGAGGCGTCCTTCCTGGACGTCGCACAAGCTGACGACGAAGACAACGAAGGTATACGAAGCAAGTGAAACTAGATTAAGCGGCCTCTGTTTCGGTGTTATGATCGGAACCATTGATTCTGGTTATTTCAGATAAGTGATCGTGTGAAAGGGCTTTGACCACATCGACTAAAATGATCACGCGATTGTCTAGCTTACCCATACCCGTCACAAATGTCATATTAGCATCGTTACCAAGAATCGGTGGTGGTTCGATTTGTACATCAGTTAACTCGGCCACCTCTTTAACAGAATCTACGATCATTCCCACTTGTCCAATATCGCTATCTATGACGATGATACAAGTGTCACGAGTATAGTCTTGTGCATTCATGCCAAATTTAACTCGCAAGTTAATTACGGGAATAATCTTACCACGCAAATTCATAACGCCCTTGACGAACTCGGGAGTTTTGGGAACGGGAGTGATCTCGCCGACACGGTTGATTTCACGAACCGTGTTGATGGGTACGCCGTACTGTTCATTCATTAACTGAAATGTTAGATACTGACCCGCTTTTGCTTTATTTACAATTTCACTCATGACAAACCCTCATCTATAGTTGAGTCATCGAATAATAAAATTACCAACTACCTGCTTGTCGTCGAATTAAGGAAAAACCTTAAGTCTTTATACGAGACTTGGGTCGAATTCACTTCTATTTTATTCTTTAGTCTAGTTTTGAAACGTTTTGGGCGTAAGTCTCGGTTATATTTATCAAAATGCTGCCGAAAGTAGGGAAGAGATATTTCAGTTACAAAAAAGGACGCGCACTATGAGTGATAATAGTTTTTTCGCAGAACTACAGACTGAATTCCTGGCGGAGTCAGCCTTTATGCTTGAGAATTACGAAGAAAGCATGTTGGGGCTAGAAAATGGAGAAAATCCGTTAGATGATTTAGCGCAAATATTTCGAGTGGCTCACTCTGTAAAAGGTGGAGCTGCAGCTGTTGGTTTGCCTGACTTATCTAAATTTGCGCATGTGATGGAGGATTTGCTGGCTTTGCTACGCATGAATCCAGCGTTAGTGAACTCTAATGTCATTTCAGTTTTATTGCAATCTGGTGACATGTTGAAAAAAAGAATCACGGCATTACAGTCAGGTGATAATTCCCCTTGGGATACTTCCAGTCTTGTTGAAGAGTTAAAATTATTAATCGATGAAGTCAGTGGTGAAGGTAAATCTGCAACTGCTGAAGTCGCAGCTAAAATTGAAGATGTGAAAGAAGATGTACAATTTTTTATAGATGAAACAAAAGAACTTCCCAGCAATGTGATTCCTCTTAAAGGCGAAGAAATTAAGACACAAGAAGCCTCTGTCGTGGAAGATCATACCAACCACGAACTATTAGAAGAACTTCAAAAGCAACTACAGCAGCAACAAAAAAAAGAAGCCGAGTTAACAGAACCAACGCCATTAAAAGCTGTGAATTCATCATCTTCTGTGGCGTCGATGGCTCCTGCGGCAACAGCAACAGCTGCGGCTGCAAGTAGTTCATCGAATGGCAAGAACAACACAAGCGGAAGTGGTGGAAGCGGTAACAGCGGTGGTAAAAATCCTAGACAGTTGAATTCATCCATCAAAGTCGACACTGCCAGAGTCGATTCGGTATTAGATGCGGTGGGAGAACTTGTGGTTTTGAAAAATCAGTTGGTACATGACGATGCCGTTCGTGGTGGCGCGAATGTGCGCTTAGCGGCCATTGTTGACCAGTTGGATAAGACCGTGCGTGAATTGTATGATAAAACATTAAGTATTCGCATGACGCCATTAAAATCGTTGTTCTTAAAAATTCAACGAATTGTTCGCGATGTGTCTTTGACTTTGAATAAACCCGTCGATTTGCAACTAGTCGGAGAAGAGACTGAAGTTGAACGAACCGTGTTTGAATTATTGGGCGATCCATTAGTTCACTTAGTTCGAAATGCTATGGATCATGGAATTGAAAAGCCAGAAATTCGTGCTGAAAAAGGGAAGCCAACCACAGCAAAGGTAGTCGTGCAAGCCAAGCAATCGGGTGGTTCCGTTTTGATCGAAATCGTCGACGATGGTGGCGGTATTAATCGTAGCAAAGTCGTTAAGAAAGCCTTAGAAAAAGGTTTGATCACACAAGGGACTGATATCGACAGCATGCCTGACGAGCAAGTGTTTCAGTTTATTTTTGCTCCGGGATTTTCAACCGCCGATAAAGTCAGTGATTTATCAGGACGTGGTGTGGGTTTAGATGTGGTGAAATCCAACTTAGAACGTATCAATGGTAAAATTGATATTAAATCTAAACCTGATGTAGGAACCACATTTCGTTTGTCAATTCCATTAAGTACAGCCATCACAGATGGTATTGTCGTTGCCATCGAAAATGCGAAATACATCATGCCCATTCACTCTATTCGTGAAATCGTACGAGTGGTTCCGCAAGATTTTACGAATATTAGCAAATCCGGTCGAGTGGTAAAAATTCGTGAAATACTAATGCCGGTGATTGATATCAAAACGGCAATTGGAAAAATCAATTGGGAGCAATTGGAAAGCGCTAAATATCAAATCGATGCTCAACGTAATAGCTTAAGAGCACGTCGTGAGGAATCCATGTTGATCATTATTGAATCCATGTATGGCATGATGGCTTTACCCGTTGATGATGTGATAGGACAGGCGCAGGTTGTGGTGAAAGCTTTATCCACTGGACATGATATTCCCGAAGTGGCTGGAGCAGCGATCATGGGTGATGGACGGACAGTTCTGATTTTGGACCCAATGGCCTTGACACAAAGTCGACGTCATGAGGCCTCTGAGGTAGTAGCA
The DNA here is from genome assembly GCA_052033755.1 of Bdellovibrionota bacterium. Lineage (GTDB taxonomy): Bacteria > Bdellovibrionota > Bdellovibrionia > Bdellovibrionales > Bdellovibrionaceae > JBPOJH01. The sequence continues at coordinate 20,406 of JBPOJH010000100.1, forward strand.
TGAGTGGAGCCGCAAAAAAAATAGATAACAACTTTGATTTTTTTGAAGAAGAGCTGACCAAAAAGCAATATGAGTATTTTGCCAGTTTGATGTATGATTTGTCAGGTGTGAATTTACCACACTCTGCAAAGAATGTGGCCTTGGTTAAAAATCGACTGACAAAATTAAATCGTCGTTTAGGCGTTTCGTCTTATGATGATTTGATAGCTAAATTGAAAAATGCAGATAAGCAATTAACTAGTGAATTTATTTCTTCACTAACAACCAATAAAACACATTTTTTTCGCGAAGACGCGCATTTTGATTGGTTGAAAGATTATTTAAAAACACATTTTAATAACCACAACGAGTTACGCTTGTGGTGTGCGGCTTCTAGCACAGGGCAAGAACCCTATACGATCGCAATGGTGATTCGAGAAGCGTTACAAGCGCATGAGTTAATGAAAGTCAAACTACTGGGTACGGATATTGATCTTCAGTGTCTAAATAAATCAGCCAAAGGACAATATCTAGAAGGCGAAATGGATGGTTGTCCTGGTCATTTGCGCGAAAAATATTTTGAAAAACATCGTGTTGGAAATGATTTGGTTTATCGAGCTAAAGACGATGTCGCCAAAATGTGGAAGTTTGCACAATTAAATTTAATACAAGACAAGTATCCGTTTCAAAATAAATTTCATATTATATTTTGTCGAAACGTTCTGATTTACTTTGATCCTCCAACAGTAAAAAAAGTAATTGAAAATATGGCCTCGCAATTAGTTGAAGGCGGATTTTTAATCTTGGGACATTCAGAATCAGGCACCGTTAAAAGTAATTTAATTAAACCATTATCACGCGCTATTTATCAAAGAGTCTAAAGGGGCACTGCATGGATAAAAAAATAAAAGTATTAATCGTAGATGACTCAGCTGTTATTCGAAAATTATTGACCAAGATCATTAGTGATTGCCCGGATATGGAAGTCGTTGCTGCGGCACCAGATCCTTATGTGGCTCGTGACAAGTTAGTAGAGCTTCGTCCTGATGTCATGACGTTGGATGTAGAGATGCCTCGTATGGATGGTCTTAGTTTTTTGGAAAAAGTGATGACCTTTATGCCCACGCGCACATTGATCGTCAGTTCATTGGCCAAAGAAGGATCTGAGATCGCCCTGCGCGCCTTTGAGTTGGGAGCGATCGATGTGATTGAAAAACCCTCTTTGGATGTGACTCGTTCTTTGGAGGCGATGACGCAAACAATTGCCGACAAAATTCGAATGGCAGCGAAAGCTCGTATCCAAGTTTTATCACAGAATAAATCGTTGAAGCCGGTCAACAAAGTCGGTAGTGCTTCATTGTCGAAGACGACTCACCAAATTTTAGCCATTGCTTCATCGACAGGTGGAACCGAAGCCTTGAAGGTGGTGTTAAGTGGTTTGCCTGCGGATATTCCTGGAACGGTGATCGTGCAACACATGCCTGCGGGATTTACGAAAACATATTCGGAAAGTTTAAATAAAATTATGCCTTTCGAAGTCAAAGAAGCCGTTGATGGTGATAAAGTTGTTCCAGGGCGAGTGTTATTAGCACCAGGAAATTTTCATATGGAAATCGTTCGTAGCGGCGGTTACTATCACGTGAAATTACATCAAGAAGCCTTGGTGCATGGTGTGCGTCCTGCAGCGGACTATCTTATGAAATCAGTTGCGAAGTACGCAGGTGGTAATGCCATCGGTGTGGTCTTGACTGGGATGGGCAAAGATGGCGCCGACGGTTTATTAGAAATGAAGAAAGCGGGTTCGTACAATATCGCGCAAAGTGAAAAAACTTGCGTTGTTTATGGTATGCCGGCCGCAGCTGTGCAAGCTGGTGCTATCGATAAATCTTTAGACCTGCAGGATATCTCGAAAGAGTTACGCGCGCAGTTTCAGGCTCGCGCCGCTTAGGATTTTAATGGCGAGTGTTCTGGCTTATGCTTACCAGTGTAATTAATTAAAAAAAGTATCCGGTAAAATTTTCCTGACAAGTAATTCAAACCCTACTTTGATCGTTGTATTTACTTTTTTAGTAACAACTCCTGTCAAAGTAGTGGTATTGCTTTGCAAGATTTGGAGGGAAAATGATTTTAAGAAAGTCCGTACTTAGTTTAATTGTAGCGATAAATTTTTTCAGTCTTTCTGTACTTTCCTTAGACCTTGAGCAGGCATCGCCTGGCGACATTACCACGGATGTTCGTTTGATTCAGGTCATGAAAACTCAACGTCGAATTCATTATATTCAAGCCGGTAACCTGTTGGTAACAAAGTTGTTGCCGGATGATACTCGCGGATTACCTCACCAAAAATGGGAAGCGAAGTTGTCCAATGGGGCTCGTATAACTGTTGTATATAATTTAGAAATGGGAAGACGAGTACCTGTGGTAGTTGGTAAAAGATTTTCAGTTGGTGGGGAATTTATTTGGACAAAATTTGGAGCTTTGATTCATTGGACACATTTTGATGATCAAAGCCGCAGACCAGATGGTTATGTTTATTTCGAAGGAGAAGTTTATGGTTCCGAGTCAGATTCGGAATCAGAATCGGTTGGTGCTTCTCGATAAGATAGATACTCGCGCCAAAACCAAGAGTTACTTGTCGTCATAGAGCGATCTTCAATTGATAAACTTAATGCCAAAGGAAAGAACTCATTATCAATGAAGGCCCTTTGGCGACGACTGCCTCGACGAAGAAAAACATCTGGTTCTAATAAATTCTTTTGAAAATCAAACACACCTTGTACGAACGAAATTTCATTCTTAAACATGCCTAGTTCGTTTTTCATCAACGCATCTTCTAGCTCTTCTAAATTATTTAAACCTTCGGCAGATTTTCGAAATGCCGCCAAAAATGCGGTGTACATATGCGAAGGCAAAGTTGGATTTTCTACGATTTTGTGAATTAGCTCTAGTTCCTCGCTGAAAATTTCCAAACGTCGTGGATCTTGAAATATCTGATGTAGCGTTGGAAAAATATAAGACAATAAACCAAGATCAAATAACTCGACAAAAACCAAACTTGGATTGGGTAATCGTAAAATTTTTAGATATTCTTCACGACGTCGTGGTAAAATGGATTTTCCTAGGGCCTCGCCGTTTTCCTGCATGGCTTGTCGTAAGCTGTCTTCGATGACAAAATTTAATTTGTGAGCCAGGCGGATTGCGCGTAAGGATCGAATGGAGTCTTCTAATATTCGCTGTGTAGGATCGCCAATCATGCGGATGATACGTGCGTCGATATCGGTCAAGCCATTGACGAAATCGATGAGCTCGTCTTTGACAGAGTCATAAAACAAAGCATTGATCGTAAAATCGCGGCGAATGGCATCCTGTTCGGGAGTTCCAAAAAAATTGTCGCCACTGGGCTTTTCGTCTTCGGCTAAACCTTCAAAGTCTTCAGGAGTGCTTTCTCGACGAAATGTGGCCACCTCAAATTGATTCGAGCCTCGACGCACTAAAACCAAACGAAAGCGCCGACCGATAATGTAGCTGTTGTGGACTTTCTTTTTAATTTGATTGGGCTCTGCATTGGTCGCGATATCAAAATCTTTGGGATGAATACCCGTCAACAAATCGCGCACACAACCGCCCACCAAATACGTGGTGAACCCCGCTTTTTGCAAAGTTCTGACAATTTGAAGCGCATCTGGATCAATCCAGCTTGCATGTAAGTGAGGTTTCTGTTTAATCTTCAATTTCAAATTCCAAGTTTAATAAAAAGATTTAGATTAATAGTTTATTATTACAAATTATTATTTGCACAAGATATTTAACACAAAATAGCAGAGAACAAGCACTTATGTCATCATACCTATCTCGGTTTAATTATCAAATCTATGCTCCGGCCAAGCGAAGTCCACTGCCCACAAAGTATTGGGTTTTTTTACATGGTTTAATGGGATATGGACAAAACTGGCGAAAAATTGCGCAAGCACTGACGCAACAGACGAACGTCCTTAATTACGTCTTAGTTTTTGATCAAAGAGGTCATGGTAAGTCCATGAAGCCGTTAACTGGTTATGCGCCTGACGATTATGCAGAGGACCTGGCATTGATTTTAGATGAGTTAGCTAATTCAATACAGTCGGAATCTGATGCAAATAATGGCGAAGCCATCGATTTGTCAGCGCCGTCTGCACTGCCATCAGCGTCGGCATCGTCTACTCTGCCATTGGCTTGGAATAAAATTATTTTGGTGGGACATTCAATGGGGGGACGCAACGCTTTGATGTTTGCGTCTAAGTTTCCCGAGCGGTTGGAAAAGCTAATCATCGTCGATATAGGTCCAGACAGTCGTCCTGAGGCTCCCAATTACTACAAGGGCTTGTTAGAGATGGCGCCGACTCCGTTTGTTAGTAAGCAAGCCGCGAAACAGTTTTTTTACAATGAGTTTCCGAAGTTGGCCAAGAGCTTCAAACAGCCGCAGACCTTGGGCGCGTACTTGTATTCGAATATCGACGAAAATCCAGATGGCTCGGCAGATTGGCGATTTTCGAAAGAAGCCATGATACAGTCAGTGGTGCAAGGGCGAGCTCAGGATCACTGGCGCGAGTTACGGGCGCTGTCTATGCCGACGCTGGTTGTTAGGGGGAGTGAGTCTGAGGACTTAACGAAGGACGAATTTCAAAGAATGTGTCTAGCCAATCCACGTATCCATGGAGTAGAAATACCTCAAGCAGGGCATTGGGTGCATTTTGATCGCCCACAAGAGTTTTTGCAGGCGTTGTTGGATTTTGTAAAATAAATTTGAAAGGAAAAGTCAGTTGAAATTTTCAGAGTTACAGTTAGAGCCAAAGTTATTACAAGTTATCGAAAAAGTGAATTTTGTCGAATGCACTCCCATCCAGGAGGCCGCGATTCCTATTGTTCAAAGTGGCAAAGACCTTGCGGGTTTAGCCCAAACAGGTACAGGTAAAACCGGAGCATTTTTGATTCCGTTGATCGACCGCATTTTAAAAGGACAGGTTTCGACAGAGGGATTCACAGCAGAACAATTGGAGTATATTCGTCCCCTGAGCTTTAGTGAATGGAAGCGCAATCATTTTATTTTAGTGTTAGTACCGACGCGTGAACTAGCGGAACAGGTATTGGAAAACACAATTCGTTTGGGACAGGATTTAAATATCAAGGCTTGTGCGGTTTATGGTGGGACGGGATATGACAAGCAAAAACAAGGTATCAAAGATGGTGTTGAGTTTATCATTGCGACTCCGGGACGTTTAATTGATTTGTACAAAGAGCACATCATTGATTTGAAACAAGTGCGCGCGATTGTGTTCGACGAAGCCGATCGCATGTTTGATATGGGCTTCAAAGATGACATGAAATATATTTTGCAACGTGTGCCTCGCGAACGTCAGTTTTTGGTGTTTAGTGCGACTTTAAATTTTGATGTCTTGAATACGGCATATCAATTTGGAGCCGAACCTGTCGAGGTCGCTATCAGTCGTGATCAAGCTAAGGCCGAAAATGTGAAAGATGAAATTTTTCATGTGGGTCATGAGGAAAAGCCAAAATATTTATTGTCGTTGTTGAAAAGATATAATCCCAAGCAAACAATTATTTTTAGTAATTTTAAATTCAATGTGGAAAGAATTTCTAAATTTTTAAACGACAATCAATACCCTTCTGTGGCTATTTCCAGTTTGTTGACACAGTCGCAGCGGAACAAAGTCATTGAGCAGTTTAAGGCGGAAAACGAGCACAATATTTTGGTAGCCACCGACGTGGCCGCTAGGGGATTGGATATCAAGGGTGTGGACTTGGTGATTAATTATGAATTGCCAATGGACTCGGAATCTTACGTGCATCGAATCGGTCGCACGGGTCGTGCGGGTACAGAGGGCAAGGCTTTTTCTTTGGTCTGCGATAAGGATGTGGAATCGTTATCAAGGATTGAGGATTATTTGAAAAATAAATTATCAGTGGGCTGGTTGGAGGAATCCGATATGGTTCAGGAGTTTAAAAAATTCCCTCGAGAAAATGACGCTGTCTTTGCTGATCGTCGTCGTGAAGAAGCTCATGGCGGTGGTGGGTCTCGCGGAGAATCGCGAGGTGAATCACGAGGTGGAGGGCGCTCTGGTGGTCGTTCACGTGATGGCGGTCATAGTGGCGGTCACAGTAGCGATAGTCGTAGTGGTGAGGGGCGTGGTAGTGGTCGTCGTCAGCCTTCGCATCATCGAGCGGCTGGCAAAGATGGATCCACGCATTCGGCTTCAGAGGCAAACATGACAAAAGACCAATCTGTGCATGGAAAGGATCGCAGTGCTCAACAGCATCGTCATAAACGACCTGCACATCATGATAAGTCTGGAGCAGACAAACCATATCACAAGCATAGCGATAGACCACGTGCTAAGTTTCAAGACAAACCTTATGTGAAAAAACCTCATCCTGCGAATAAACACAAAAAACCAACTAGTGTTGTTGGCAAAGTGAAAAACTTTTTTAAGAATTTATTTGGTTAGTTTAGGGTCTTGATAGTGAATCCATATGCATGTTTGCAGATGGATTCATTATTGTTTTGGAAGCAAGTTTTCTAAAGTTAGAATGTGATCAAAGTATTTTGATTTGTATAGGTCTTTGGTTGCTCCATTCATTGCAATTAAGGTTTTTTCTATTGTGATATTTGGAGATAAATTTAATCGATCAATTTTAGATTGCATTTCTTTAGCGATATCCAATCCAGCTGGTTTATCGTAATACTTAAATTCTAGTAAATGAATATTCCCATTAATAAGTTCAATCACTAGATCTAGCTGTACTCCATTGTTAGATAATGTTTTTTGCTGAAAAAAAGGACCAAAATTTTTTACTTCTGTTAGTTTAATGTCTAATTCTTTTAAGATGACTATTAAAGAGTCTTCGCAAAATCTTTCAAATTGCAGACCTAAAAATGCATTCCATTTTGCAGGAGAGATCGAATCAAAAAAATTCAAAGTCGTGTTGTTTTGAATTATCTTTTTGTTTGGCTTTATAAAATGAAAATAAAAAACCAAAAATGGATCGATAAGTTTATAAGTTTTTGTTTTTGAGCCTGTGGACTTTCCAAAGGAGAAGGTTTGATACTCCTTAATGAAGGAAGCTCTTTCTAAATTATTCAAATATAGTTTTAATCCACCTCCTTTTTCTAGTTTGGTCTTTTTAGATAGATCACTCAGGCTGCAAGAGCCTTGGCTTAGTACTTTAACTATAGCTTCGTAATGTCGAATAGATCTAAATTGTTCTTTGAATATGGTTTCAAATTCTTCAACAAAGAAGCCATTGCGAGTAAAGCAAAGGCGGTTAATATTTTTTTCAATAGGTTGCTTCGGATCAATTTGTTCTAAATATTTAGGAACACCACCTAAACACATATATAGAATGGCTTTTTCACGAAGGCCCCTTTTGGGAATGAACAAAGCGCTTTCTTGTGGGGTTAGCGGAGGAAGGCATATCTCTAAAGTTTTTCGATTATGTAAAGCCTTTGAGTGTACAACGTGCTTAACCATAAAGTTTGCAACAGAACCACAAAGAAATAAAGCAAGTTGTGGGTTTTTAAAGGACCATCGATCCCAAAATAATTTAAGTTCAGCTATTAAACTGGTTTTTTCAACGGCTAGCCACGGCAATTCATCTATGAATACAACCCAACGGCCTTGTAGAATAATTTCTTCCAAACCCTGAAAGGCTTCGCGCCAATTGTTTGCGGCTAATTTTACTTTTTTGGTTTGCCTAGAAAGATCGTTTAAAAACTGATCCAATTGGACTGAAGTGGGCTCACCCTCGATGCCTTCAAAAAACAGAACATTTTTTTCGTTTTTAATGGCTTCTTTAATTAGACGAGATTTACCTACGCGGCGTCGACCATAAAGAATAATCATCTGACTTTTGGAAGTATCAGTTAGAGCACTTTTGATTTGCATAAATTCGTTTTGACGACCAATGAACATATAAAACTATTTATATGGTTGGGCAAACAGTAAGTCAATATTAATCTTTACCCAACAGTTGGGCAAACAGGACAGTGTTGTTGGTGTGTGCCCAACTGTTCTTCGTCGTTTCAGATTAGGATTAAAGTCCATAAGTTTGACGATCTCACTGTAAAAATAGAATACAAAGTTCAATCTTTGGTCACTCAATTTGAGACAGCTATTGGACGAAGTTAATAGAGTCACTCCTATTGCGGTAGATGTCAGTTATTCTCATAATAGGTCGATATATTTGATCGGACTGCAAATTGCAGCATGTATAGAAAGTACTGAAATTGGGGGCTATTTATGAAAAACTTTTTTACAAGTTCGCAGTCATGTAAGTCTGATCGATCATCCAAATCCAAGCGCAATGGATTTTTTTATAAAATTTATGTATCGTCATTATTGATTGGTGGACTTGTAACTATGGTTTCCTTTCAGAATTGTGCGAAACCCACCTCCATACGACTAACAGATCAAGCTTCGACGGCTCCAACTCCCCTACCACTACCAGAAGTGTTACCTAATGCTGGCGAGAATACCCCACAAAGCAAAGTGGCAGAAAGCTTTGATGCATCTGTTCCTAGCTCTATAGTTGTCGATCAAGGACAAGTTTTGCAAGAGCTACAAGTGGAGCTAATAAAAACAGGAATTGGAGAATCGAAATTCGTTTTAAAAGAAAGTACCTATAATCAACAGACAACAGATTTAGGAATGATGTTTGACAGGAATACCTCACAACTACAAAAGCAAAATAAAAAAGTGAGTTTAAAAAATATCAATACAAGTACACCAGGAACGACAACATTGTTATTAACCTTTCAAGTCATGGATGCTTCAGGAAAAGTAGTTAATACAATGACAAAGAGAATTGCTGTGACTGTTCGTAGTAAAACTGGTACTGGTGCGGTTGTAGTCAGCGCTCCTGTTCAACCTAAGCCGCCAGTTACTCCATCTGCTCCGGCTCTTCCTCAACCGCCGGTTGTTGTTAGCGCTCCAGTCCCTGTATGTGGAACTACTTCAATAACAGCGCGATTGATAGCTGTCGCTAAATTCTTCGATGCTGACATTAAACTGCAAGGAGCTACTTCTCAATTTGCTTTGCCTGGTCCAGGTTATACTACTAAATATACATTGCAGTTTTTTAAGGCTAACGGATCCGTCATGACTATTTCAGAGTTGAATAACTGTTCAACAACGGCCGTCGTCTATTCTGGGTATAGCTATGAAAATATTAGAATTGATCGTACTTATTATAGACGACGAAATGATGGTAGTGTTTTCCGATCGGAACGATCCATGTCTTTCAGATTTGGAGATTTTTCAGTGAATAGCTACGCAAATACGATCGAATATACAGGAGATTCGTGGGGAGTTGACAAAGTCAGTATTCAAACCTCACTTGGACAAATCGATGCGACTTCAAATCCCATTTACTCTATTCCTGATTGCAATGTATATCCCTCAAGAACAATGTCGGTGAATGCAAGTGGGGTTCTAGGTGGAACCGTGACTGAGCCTTCCAGTTCATTTTCAAATATAGATAGAAACAGAAGCACAGTAGTCGTGTATCATTGTGGTGCTCACAACTACCAATATTGTAGTAACAAATATAACACGCCTGTAATAGAATTCATAGGGTCCAAGATTTATTGCACTGTTCGCATAGGCAGTAGCTCAACAAAAGATTACTACGTTCGGTTTATGTATTTTAATAGTGTCGGTGATCCTCAATGTATCTCCAGTGAATATACGTTTACAACCTATTAAGAGAAAATATTGTTGAGATGAAAAATAGAATATGCTCACATATATATGCGGGGGAAGCTAATGAAGTTATTTACAATTAAATTTATTATTTCAGTATTATCAAAATCGGCCCAGCAAAAGAATATAAATCGCTTGCAAAATTTGTATGTAGGCTTTTTGGTATTTTTTGGTTTTTTTACATTGATAGCTTTTCAAAATTGTAGTCAGGCTTATAAATTAGATGTGGTCGATCAAGCGTCTAAAACAAATTCTTCTAATGAGACCCCCTTAGGAAATTCAGGACCAAGTATTGCCAACGAAGGAAATGCAAAGCTATCATTATCACCAACCAGCAGTTCCATCACGGTTCAGCAAGGGGATAAGTTATCATCTATGCATTCTTTAAAAGTCATTAAAACAGGGGCTGGACAAGCATATTTAAGACGCCTTTACAAAGCCACCGTCGATACAGAGGCTATAACTTCAGATAATAAAACAATTAATATCGATTTATCGAATATCGACACCTCTAAAGTCGGCAGTTTTCAAAAGGATTTTTTATTTCAAAGCGGTGATAACGATTCGCTAAAGTATACTTTGAATGTCACTGTTCAATCTAAAACAAATTCGACGAAAGGAGATTGTGTTAGTGCGCCATCTCTGGTGAATTTAGAATATGAAGTCGGTCAATCAAAACCATTCACGGTGAATTTTTCGATGTTGAAAGATGCAAGCGGAAAATTAAAGTGTCCAGCTGGAGTTTCAGTTGTGCGTTTGAATGTTTCAAATAGTTCTGTCGCGGGGATACAGTATGCTCCCTTATTAAAAAATAGTGGCGTGGCTGTTGGTTTTGCTGGTGAAAATTTGTGTTATAAGGATGCCAACAATAAATATTGTAAAACAGATTTTGCAGAAAATTTTGATGCCGTTGGTTCGCA
>JBPOJH010000013.1:0-13154 GCA_052033755.1 Bdellovibrionota bacterium
GAGTGATGGGATATCACAGACCTGTTGAATCCTTTAATATTGGAAAAAAATCAGAACACTTACAAAGAAAACATTTTTCAGAGAGCAATTCTTGTAACAACAAGTTAGTTAAATAGATTTGATTCTAAAATAAGAATACTATTTATCTGACTAGGATTAACTAAGTCAGATAATTGCAAGTAGAGTTAATATAATTGCATTGTCATGAAGTTGGTATTGGCAATTTCAATACCTTGATTGGAGATAGAATTTGAGTACAGAATATTTGAAAACAGACTTTCAATGTAGTGTTGGAGGTCTGGTTCCATTATCAACAAGTGATTGGCCTGGTAAATTATCTTGTGTGATATTTTTACAAGGTTGCCCTTGGCGTTGTAGCTATTGTCACAATCCTCATCTATGGAATTTTCAATCTTCGACAGCAACGGTCACTGCGGTTCCAGAGAATGAATCCATCAGTGCCAAGATGAACTGGTGTAATGTGTTTACTTTTTTAAAACGCCGACAAGGATTGCTAGAATCTGTTGTGTTTAGTGGTGGTGAACCAACGGCACATCCTGAATTAATAGATATAATAATGCAGGTGAAGCAAATGGGGTATTTGGTCGGTCTACACACTGGTGGTGGGTATCCGCAACTGTTACAACACATATTAAATCATATTGATTGGGTGGCGATGGATTTTAAAATCACTTTTGCAAAATATGCTAACGTTACGAAAGCGGCAGACTCTGGTTGGAACGCCAGTCGTTCGTTGCAGATGATAATAGACAGCGGAATTTCTTATGAAGTCAGAACAACTGTGCATGGAAAAATTCATACATTAGAAGATATTTTAGAAGGGGCTAGTCTTTTACAGAATTTAGGTGTACAGAATTATTATATCCAGACCTTTCGCAAACAGGGCTGTATTAATTCCAATTTGATTCATGACAATCGCGCCATTCCGAGACTTTTCGATACGTCGGTGACAAATAGTCTCGCAGAAAAGTTCAAAAATTTTGACATTAGATCTTCCTAGCGGATGTATGTTAGCCTGTAAAAAGATAAATTTTTTATGAGGTTTTTTATGAATACAGACCCAAATGCATCTAAGGAAAAAGTTGCAGGATCGACTCAAACAGCGGGTTCAGCAACGGCAACAAACACGACAACAAACAACGTAAATAGTTCAAATGAACAAACAGCAGAAGGCGCTGAGAGCGTTGCAGTAATCGCAGCAACAGGCGCGGCCATTGATGTTTCAAAGGCATTAAACTCTGTAAATATCGGTGTTTGTATTAAGGATACTAAAAAGAAAGTATTATTTCAGAATGATGTTAGTAAGCAATTGTGCGACGATAAAGCGGGGCAAGTTTGCAACTTAAACTGCACCGAGATGGATAAAGAATTAAAAGGAATTTGTCATACGTCCATGAAGAACCAATTGAAATTCAAAGACAAGTTTGTGAATGCTGTATTTCATAAGGATGGAAATCAAGTAACAACATTTATGTTTCCATCAAATCAGATAGAAGTGATTTTTCAAAAACCAGAAATTCAAGCCTTATCAAAACGTGAACAAGAAGTTGTTCGCATGATTCTGATGGGATTATCTAATAACGAGATAGCTGAGAAATTATTTATCTCTAGATTAACTGTTAAAACACATATCAATAATATCTACAAAAAAATACCACAAGAAATCAAAGACCTAATGCCCCGAGATTTTTAAATATTTTTTTAGTATTTAAAAATGGCTAACAAATAAAAAGGCGAATCTAAAAATAGATTCGCCTTTTTATTTTTTGTAACTAACAGCGAAGATTTTTTTAAAACATATACGCACAAAACGAGAGTGGGGTTTATTTCTATATTTGTTGATGACCTCGAGCGGCCCATGGATGGGCCATAGCTCGGAGGCAGGAAGCCGTGTCATCAACAAATATAGAAATAAACCCCACTCGTAGATAGTTACTAAAACAAAATACTAGTAAATATCGTGTTGAGTATTATGGACGTTAAATTTTCCAGTTGGAGTAATTAAACGTTTATCCTTTATAACAGTTTTCAACTTACGAGTTTTATCATCAAGAACAACTAAGGCTGATTCTTGAGTTTTACCATTCCAAACTGAAAACCAAACTTCGTCGCCTTTTTCGTTGTATTCAGGTTGAACGACACGTTTTGGTCCCTCACCTAAGCCAGCTAGTTCAGCGATTTTGATTTGCTCCAATGGTTTGTCGATATTTTTAATGTCATAAACAGCGATACTTTGGCTGATGCCAGCATCGTTATTTAATGTTGTATCGACCCAAAGGTTTTTAGATTTTGGGTGAGTTTTAATAAATAAACTTCCGCCACCTTGACCCTTTAAAGTTCTAACGACTTTCCACGCGTTATCTTTGTGCTTCACTGGATCTGTTCCGATCAATGAAATACTGTCATCGCCAAGATGTCCAGTCGCCCAAACAGGTCCAAATTTTGGATCTTCAAAGTTGGCTCCACGACCAGGATGCGGAATCGCTCCAACGTCGACTAACTTCACAAGATGACGCTCTTTCGAGTCCACAACAGCAATCTTATTCGATTTATTAGCAGCTGTTAGGAAATATCTTCCAGTTTTATCCCAACCACCATCATGCAAAAATTTTGCAGCTTCAATAGTCGTAACTTGTAAACTTTGTAAGTTCTTATAATTCACCAAAAGAATTTGCCCAGTCTCTTTCACATTCACTAAAAATTCAGGACTGTGATGAGAAGCAATGATGGCTGCTACGCGAGGCTCTGGATGATACTCTTGCGTATCGACGGTCATTCCACGAGTAGAAACGATTTTCTTTGGTTCTAAAGTGTCACCATCCATCAACACATATTGTGGTGGCCAGTAAGTTCCAGCGATGGCTACTTTGTCTTCGAAGCCTTTGAATTTAGAAGTTTCAACAGAACGAGCTTCTAAACCCACTTTGATTTCAGCCACAGTGTCTGGTTTTTCCATCCATAAATCGATCAAGTTCAAACGTGCATCGCGACCGATAACATATAAATATCTACCAGAGGCAGAAGGTCTTGAAATGTGTACCGCGTAACCTGTTTTAACTATGTTTACGATTTTTTTAGTGTCACCATCAACCAAGGCAATTTCGCCCGAGTCACGTAATGTAACTGAGAAAAAGTTTTGAATATTATAATTATTCATTTTTTTCTTAGGTCGTTTGTCGACTGGAATGACTTGTTTCCAAGTGGCTTTCATATCCGCCATGCCCCACTCTGGTGGGTTTGGTGGTTCATGTTGAATGTATCTAGCTAGCATATCGATTTCTTTTTCATTTAGCTCGCCACTGGTTCCCCAGTTAGGCATACCAGCAGGCGTTCCCACTGTGATAATAGCTTTTAAGTAATCGGTACCTTTGGCTAAGGTGATGTCAGGAGTTAATGGCTTACCTGTAGCTCCCTTACGAAGAACGCCATGGCATCCAGCGCATCTTTCAAAAAATATTTGTTTTGATAATTTAAATTCCTCATCAGTAATTGGCGGTGGAGTTTTTTTATCCTGCGCCAAACTGTTTAAACTCACCATTGCGATCAATGATGTCACTATTGAGGATGCTAGTGTAAAATAAATCTTCTTCATGTTTCTCCCCTCTGAAGTCGAATCGTTTACGTTCGTATCGTTTGTTGTTATTTATGAATTATTTCAATGATGCGAAATAAGCAGCAATATCTTCCATTTGCTTGTCAGATAATGGCTTTGACATAGCATTCATAGTTGGATCTTTACGACTTCCATCTTTAAAGGCTTTTAATTGCTTAACTGTATAAGCATCTTTTTGGCCTGCAAGATTTGGGTAAAGATTGTTGGCGCTGATGCCTTTTTCGCCGTGACAAGCCACACACGTTAGCGAAGCAGCTTTTCCAGCGGCGGCGTCTCCGGCTGCATTTGCTAATCCAGAAAAAGCAAGGGCAACAACTGTAGATAAAAGAACTTTCATTTTTCCTCCTTAGGTTTAGTTTGTCGTTGAAAACACTATTTATGACAATGTTGTGACAGTATGCCTTTTTTTAAATTGGAATCTAGTTTTTTTTTAGGGTGGGGCAGTCTGTCTTAAAGGATTTAATCCGAGCCAGATTGTCTCGGCTTTAGAGGATCGCTTCAAATTACCATTCGCGGCTGTTAACTGTGCTTATTAAGTTTACTTATTTTTTCAACAAGGAGGCTTAGATGCCATTGCAAGCGTATCAAATTTTTTTCACGGTCGGTGCGATCAATGCTTTAATGGGAGTGGTGCTTTGGCTTTTTTATAGCCTTCGATGGTTGCCATACTCGCCCATGTTTTTACACAGTCATTTAATGGTTGGCGGATTTATTTTAGCATATACGATGGGTTTCTTGATGACTTCCGTCCCACGCATGACCTCTAGCGCGAACCCCAGAAAATGGGAAATCAATTTAGCAATTTTATTATTACTTGCGTTTTGGCCGATAGGATTTTGGTTCGATAATTTGTTAGATGCGCATTTGGCAGTGTTAATTACTTTTGTTTTATATTTTGTAGTTTCGCGGCGGTGGACAGGACGTTCCATTCCGCATGAATATTTTAAATTCATCATTTTATCGTTATGTGTGGGTGATGTGGGTTTGCTACTTGGCAATAAGTGGATGTGGAGCTTTTTATTTCCTTTGTTATTAATTGTGGGGGTGGGGTCACGATTGATCACAGGATTGCTGGGTTATCAAACGACTTCGCCGTGTGCATCTGTAGCAGCAAGACCCAATTTGCATAAAAAATTGTCTTTCCATTTTTTAAGGAATGGAGGCGCGCTCAAAGCGTGGTTTAAATTAAAGTCTAGTCAGCAATTTTGCTGGATGATTTTGGCGAGCGTGATGATGCTCAGTTCTGAGGCGATCCAGTTGGCGCAAATTGTTTTGGCTATTATTTTTACATGGATCGCTGTCGAGCAATGGAAAATTCATCAAGGCCCAGCATCGAAAAGTTTATTAGCAAAAGTACTTTGGGTGTCCATTGTCTGCATGTTTGTTGGCTTGTGGTTGAATGTGGGGTGGGATTTATTGGGGTCGCCATTGAAAATGGCGGGTATGCATTTAATTTTCGTAGGAGGATTTGCTTTGGTAACTTTGTTAGTTGCCACAAGAGTAAGTTTGGCTCATGGAGGTTACAATTTAGTCTTTGAATACCAATCTAGTTTTTTTATCTGGTGGGCGACTTTATTGCTAGTTTCGATGGCGTTACGTTTTTTAGGCATGATAGAAATTGCTGCGTTATTTTGGGTGGCTTCGGTCGCTGCTTGGATGAGTGTGATATTGCCGCGCACATGGAAGTGGAAAAAAATACTACCTATTGGCACCGGCATTGCTGTTAAGTGAGATAGAGGCGCATATATTGAGTTTGATTGAAAATTTGAGTTTAAATTTCTCAATCAGGTTTTGTAGGTGTCTCAAGGTAGGTATTTAGGTGTTCTCCTTCCTTGATGGGGATAGGGATTAGTTTAGACCAGTCTCTGTCCCCGACTATTATGCCAATTCCACTAAATAATTCCCCCATGCGGCGGTTAGCTTGGTGCCGCTTAAGTAGTGCTGCGCTTTCGTAGTATTACTCGCTGTATCCTATTTGAAAAACTCCTGTAGAATTGTCTAAAAATCAAATATCATATCCGAATATGTAAATCGCGATGAATGGGTCAGGCACTTCGCTTTTTGGTGATGTGTTGGATCAGGAATATGATGTTGTGATTGTGAGTATCAGGAGAGGTTTTATCAAATATGGAAAAAATAATAAATAACTGCGTGATAAATGTTTCGACGGTGAATGGCAGTGGTAGTCAGACTGCAAATAGTGTGATGTTAAAAACGATTTTTAAAATGGGCGTGCCAGTGGCTGGGAAAAATGTTTTTCCTTCGAATATTGCTGGTTTACCAACTTGGTTTTGGATTCGGGCCAATGATCAATCTTACTTAGGTCGTCGTGAAAAAGCAGACATTGTTGTTTCCTTAAATCCCTCTACTTGGAAGGAAGATCAGCACACTTTGAATTCAGGAGGAATTTTTATTCTTTCTTCGGATTTTAAAGTCGCACCAGGTGACTTGCGTTCGGATATCCAACTAATCACGGTGCCGTTTCGCACATTGGTGGATACGGTGACAGATTCAATCAAAGTGAAAAAGATTTTAATGAACATGATCTACGTCGGAGTGATTGCTTACTTGGTTGATCTAGATGTGGAAAAGTTTCGTGAAGCGCTGACTCAACAATTGGGAAGCAAAAAGAATTTGTTGGATATTAATTTTGCGGCCTTTAAGGCGGGTTTAGATTTTATGACTCAGAATTTTTCAGATTTTGCGTCTCATTTAAAAATACAATCTAGTCAAAAAACAAAGGGTAAAATTTTAATTGATGGTAACTCGGCAGCTGCTTTAGGAAGTGTTGTTGGTGGATGTACATTTGTGTCTTGGTATCCAATTACGCCATCGACTTCATTGGTAGAACATTTTTCGAAGTTTGTGGAAGAGATGCGCCCTAAAGACAACAACGGCCAAAATCGATTTGCGATTGTGCAGGCCGAAGATGAATTGGCTGCAGTAGGTATGATTATGGGGGCTGGTTGGGCTGGAGCTCGTGCGATGACGGCCACCAGTGGACCAGGATTAAGTTTAATGAATGAAACTTTGGGTTATGGATATTTTTCGGAAATTCCATTTGTCTTGTGGGATGTTCAGCGAGTCGGACCTTCCACAGGAATGCCGACGCGAACTCAACAAGGGGATTTGTTGTTAGCACATTTAGCTTCGCATGGGGATACCTTACATCCTGTTTTGCTACCCGGAACCGCTGAAGAATGTTTTGAGTTCGCTCAAACGGCATTTGATGTGGCGGAACGTTTGCAAACGCCAGTAGTGGTTTTATCAGATTTAGATTTGGGAATGAATTTATGGATGGAGAATGAGTTTTCTTTAACTAAAAAACCTTATGATCGCGGCAAAGTATTATCTGCAGCCGAGTTAGATGCAGCCATCGATTATGAACGTTATGGAGATCCTGATGGGGACGGAATTCCTTATCGCAGTTTTGCAGGGACCAAGTCTGACAAAGGAGCTTATTTAACTCGTGGTTCGGGTCATAATCGTAAAGCGGCCTACACAGAAAAAGGACCTGAATATCAATTTATCGTCGATCGTTTAAAGAAAAAATGGAAAACGGCAGAACAGTATGTGCCGGCACCCGTGTCGAAAAAACAAAATTCGAAAGTGGGAGTGCTATTGTATGGTTCATCTAGCGCCATGGTCGAAGAGGTCGATGAAATCCTATCCGCGAAAATTGGTAAGGTGGATTGGATGCGTATTCGTGCCTTGCCGTTTACAACTGAAGTGAAAAATTTTATTCAGACTCATGATCAAGTTTTAGTTGTGGATCAAAATCGCGATGGTCAAATGCATCAGCTTTTACAAAGGGAATATCCAGAGCAGTTTAGCAAAATGACATCGATCTGCCATTACGACGGGACATCGATGACAGCGGATTTTTTAAGTGCTGCGATCTTGAAGGCTTTGGACAAATCTAATGGAGGAAAAATCTAATGAGCACGACAGCTACAGAAGCATCGACAAAAAACAGAGCTGGCCTAGACAAGAAAGATTACTCAGGTGGTGTATCAACTTTGTGTACGGGTTGCGGTCACGATAGTATTTCTCAACATATCATTAATGCGTATTTTCAAATGGGGATTCATCCGCATGACGTTGTGAAAACGTCAGGTATTGGATGCTCGTCTAAATTGCCAGGATATTTTTTAAATAAATCTTATGGAATTAATTCTATGCATGGACGGATGGCGCCGGTTTCTATTGGTGCGAAAACTGTCTCTAGGGATTTGCATATGGTGGGTGTCAGTGGTGACGGTGATTCAGCAAGCATAGGTCTAGGTGGTTTTTTGCATTTGATTCGCAGAAATTTACCGATGGTTTATATTGTGGCCAATAATGGTGTTTACGGTTTAACGAAGGGTCAGTTTTCTGCGACGGCAGATCAGGGTGCAAAATTGAAGTCAGGTGAAATGAATCCCTTCGCCATGATGGATATGTGCTCGATGGCGATTGAATGTGGTGCGACTTTTGTTGCAAGATCATTTTCAGGCGATGCGAAGCAAATGGGGGCCTTGTTAAAAGCGGCGATTCAACACCGTGGAACTGCGGTGATAGATGTGATTTCGCCTTGTATTACCTTCAACAATCACGATCAGTCGACGCGCAGTTATGCTTATGTGAAAGAGCACGATGTGCATTTACAAGAAATGGGTTTTATTGCTCCCTTTGAAGAAAAGAAAATTGAATCTAAGCCAGGCGAGTTGATAGAGGTCGAATTGCCGGATGGTGCAACTTTGTGGTTGCGTGCTTTAGATAGTCGAGCGCATGATGTAAATGATCGGCTTGCAGCGCAAAAGGTATTGTTTGAATCCAGAAAAAAGGGCGAAATAGTAACAGGGTTATTTTACATTGATGAAAAAGAAAAGAATTTAATTGAAACTTTGCAGCTGACGGAAACACCCTTAAGAAATTTGCAAGAAAATGAATTAAGGCCGTCGGATGAAATTTTTAAAAATAAAATGGCTTCTTTTCGTTAATACACACATAGGAGTATCCAATGGCGTACAGTGCACCAGACTTTATGAAAATCGATGACTATTTAAGTGATGATGAAAAAATGGTTCGAGATACGGTAAGGTCTTTTGTGAGTAATGAAATCATGCCGATCATTGCCGATCATTATGATAAGGGAACATTCCCAAAGCATTTGATACCTCATATGGCTGAATTGGGAATGTTTGGTGCGACCATTCAGGGATACGAGTGTGCGGGTTTGAACTACACGTCCTATGGCTTAATTATGCAAGAGTTAGAACGTGGAGACAGCGGTCTGCGTAGTTTTGTCAGTGTGCAAGGGGCTTTGTGTATGTTTCCAATTTATCGCTTTGGTACGGAAGCTCATAAGAAAAAATATTTACCTAAAATGGCCAAAGGGGAATGGATTGGGTGCTTTGGTCTAACAGAACCTGATTTTGGTAGCAACCCAGGCGGTATGATCACGCGTGCGCGCAAGGATGGTAACGATTATATTATAAATGGATCAAAGATGTGGATTACCAATGGGGGCATTGCTCAGTTAGCGATTGTTTGGGCGAAAGATGACGAAGGTAAGATCAGGGGATTTATTGTGGATCGTGATACGAAGGGTTTTTCTACTCGTGATATCGAAAAGAAATTTTCTTTAAAAGCATCCATCACGTCCGAATTAATTTTTGAAGATTGTCGAGTACCAGCGTCGCAGATGTTAGAGGTTTCTGGATTAAAAGGCCCATTTGCCTGTTTAAATAATGCTAGATTTGGAATTTCGTGGGGCGTTTTGGGAGCGGCACAGGCTTGTTATGATGAAGCTGTGAATTATGCAAAGACTCGAATTCAATTTGATAAACCAATTGCCAGCTTTCAATTGGTGCAAGCGAAATTAGTTGAGATGTTAACAGAAATTACCAAGGGTCAATTGTTGGCGTTGCACTTGGGTCGTCTGAAAGACGAAGATCACGCGCAGGCCGTACAAATTTCGATGGCAAAAATGAATAATGTTTCGGTGGCATTAAAGATCGCCAGAATGGCAAGAGATATATTAGGAGCTAGCGGCATCACATATGAATATCAATGTGGTCGACACATGTTAAATTTAGAGTCCGTGAACACGTACGAGGGCACTGAAGACATTCATCGACTTGTGATAGGGGAGCATATCACCGGCATACCGGCATATCGATAACACTCGACTATATGGGACTAATAAATAAACAAAACAAAGCATTAGGTATTTTTATTTTAGGTGTTTTGATTTTACTGGGAGCGGTTTTTATCAAGTCAGGTAAGTTCCGCATATTTACTCGAAAAGTAATTTCTGGTGATGTCGCAAACACAGTCAAAAACAATGATGTTACAGACAGTATGGGTAGTATGTTGGGATTAGCCGATGCTGAATTAGATCCAGTTACAGATACGACGTCGAGCCCTTCGTCAAAGCAAGATTACAATTTGATGAATTTAGTAAAAGATGAAACCTCAACGACATTGTCGGCAAGCGACCGTGCCGCCTATGAAGTGGAAAAACAAGATTTGAAATTAACATTTACGGATCTTAAGGAATGTCTTGGCGTGGATGTGACTGGGGCGGAACTATTGGATCCTAGAAATATATTTGCGCAAGATATTTTGTTGCAATTACAAAAATCCATCGGTGAGGCTGTTCATTATGTGGATAAGAAAGTCAGTTGGATCATCAAGAAAAATAGTGGCTCATCTGAAAAAATTGAAATGGAAGTCTTTCAGCAGGGTGATAACTCGTACAAAACAGAAGTCAAAAAATATCTTCACGACCAACGTCTGGGTTGGGTGGAAATTTCATTTTCCGAATTGGATAAAAGGGAAATACTTAGTAGGGGAATTAACCAGTGGCTGCATGAGGGCGAGTTAGTTTCCAAAAACAGATCTGGAATTTATTTTTTTAAAAACGGTTCTAGTTATGCGTTTTCGGAAGTGGATGGTCAATTAGCAGAGGTGGAATTCACCAAAGATGAAAAGTATTTTAAATGTCAAAACATAAAGCACAGGGAGTCATGTCAATGTCGGTAAGTAGATTTGCAGCAGTTTTTTTAGTAGTTGGATTGTTGGTGTTAAATCTAAAGGCGCAGGAAGTAGTAGTAGATGTGTCTGGTCGACCAGCTTTAAATTTTAAATTAAGAACGGATGAGGTAAAAGGTTTTGCCACACAAAAGGGAAATGATTTTGAAGCTAAAGATATACATGTTGTATTAACAAACGTTAAAACAGGATTAGATACCCGAGACAAGCACACGAAAAAATATTTGGAAGTTGAAAAATATCCGGAAGCTATTCTAATTGCAGCTAAAGGTAGTGGCGGTAAGGGGACTGGAAAAATTAAAATTCGCAATATCGAAAAAGACATTGCTGGAACTTACGAAGTCAAAGGTGATAAAATCGAAGCGACATTTTCTTTGATGTTAAGTGATTTTGGTATTTCAGGAATTAAGTACATGGGTGTTGGCGTGAATAATGAAGTGATAGTTCACGCTATTTTACCAATTAAGAAATAAGATGATTTATTAAACCCGTATTTGAAACAATCACCTAACCATGTCCATCTATGATCACAAAGATTATAAAATCTATGTCAACGAATGGGTTAAATCTTTGCCGAAGCAGGGGCATGGTGAGTTTCGTAAATTAAGTCTACATTTGGGTGTTTCAACTACGATGGTCAGTCAGGTTTTTCGAGGTGAAAAACATCTTAGTTTAGAAATGGCTTACGAAATCGGTGAATTTATCGGATTGAACGATGATGAAATCGATTATTTTTTACTATTAGTAGAGTACAATCGTGCAGGAAGCCACAAGCTAGAAAAGCAACTTTTAAAGCAAATCGTGAGTCGTCAAAATAAAGCAAAAAAGTTAGAAAACCGAATTCGCAAAGATGTTGAGCTTAGTGAAGAGGTAAAAACCATTTACTATTCGAATTGGTATTATTGTGCTGCTTGGATCTTATCATCGATAGATGGATTTGATGATGTAACAACCATTGCGAAGAAACTAAATATGACTCGTCAGCAGACTCAAAAAATTGTTGATTTTCTAGTGGAAAATCAACTTTGTAGGTATGAAAAAAACAAACTAACAAATGGTTCACGAAGTACTTTTATTAGCGCCAATCATCCATTAGTCACAAAACATCATATGAATTTTCGCAGTTTAGGTTTAAATAAGATGGCGCTTTCAGATGATGAATCTTTGTTTTTTACAGGTCCAATGTCAGTCTCTAAAAATGTAGCAGAAAAAATCAGGCAAGAGTTACCCAACTTTATTGAACAGATTAAAAAACTAGTAGGCTCCGAAGAGCCCGAAGTTTCACGCTGTTTAAATATAGATTATTTCGAAATTTAATTAGTTATTTCCGTTTGATTGTGAATCTACTCCATTTGTTTTTGCATCCTCGATTGGATATCTTCTAAATTGATTAGAAAAAAGCCAAGTCGATAATTCATCTTTTGTGATTTCATTAGATTTTTCGAATAGCCATTCAGTTAAATGTCTAATTTTGTTATAATCAGCTTCTTCTAGAGTAAACTTTTGATAGCCAGAATCTCCAGGGTAGGCTTCCCAACATTTTTTTCTAGCTTTGCGATATTCAACATCCTTTTTTTCCAGACTCAACTGCACGGAATCAGCAAGGCATCGATCTTTATTGGAAGTATAGTTTAATAAATACGTCCCCATGACCAATTCGTGCAAAATTAATAAAGCAGAATCTTTGGCTGGAATTTTTTCGAAACTAATTTGATCAACAAAAACACTGAATAAACTTTGAATTGCTAGTTGGTCGCTTGTAAAAGGAACTCCAATGTTAGATGAACTAATTCCATCTAACGATCCAGGGATAGCATACCATTTACGATTAATACCGATGTGATACAAATCAGATGCAAATTTCGGTAATATTTTAGAAATGTTCTCAATAATTGGCTTAATAGATTCAGTGAATTGAGCTTGTTTAGTCACATCAAACATAAAACTTTCTAATGGCCGGCAAGTTTTTTGATTGTCTTTAGTATCACATAGTCCATTGCCTCCACCCCAACTTGTGGATCCACCACCAGAATCATTTTTGCTATCAGTCGGATTGTCATGATAGACTTCTTTGACAATTTCTTTTTCGGGTGTGCAGGCAGCTAAAGTGATTAAACTAAATAAGGCGAAAATATAAAGTAAACACGTTTTCATAAATTACCTATAAACTTTCGATGTTAAATCTTTGAGTTCGTAAACTATTTCCTGAACATGGTTTCCTTCTTTTTCAATAAAAGTAAGTTGCTGGTTAGTTAAGTCCAAATAGGCCATTGAGTATGTTTTTGTTTCGATTGTTTTATTGCCAATGTTTGGATGATTGGATTTTTGAGTAGTCGCAGTTACCTTTTTTAAAAAGAAAATAGATTTTAATGTACTAGGAGTTGCTTCCTCAGCAAATATGTTTATGCAAATATTTTTTTCCGTTGAACAAAATGAAGTTCTAAAATCTTTAATATTTTTTTCGACAGTAACCGAATAGGCC
>JBPOJH010000054.1:0-2575 GCA_052033755.1 Bdellovibrionota bacterium
TTTGTCTTTCATCCACTGTACGCTATTAACAATGGCCTCTTTGGACGGTCGAGGACTAAAACCTAATTCGGCTTTTGCTTTCGAATTGTCAAACCAATGAAACATCGTGGATGTCCATGCGTTTTCGCGACTTAATGGACCTTTGAATCCAAGTGCGTCCATACCATCACCAACTCCACCCAATAAATGTAACAACCAATTGGGTAATTTTTTGTTTGGAGCAGGGACTCCTGCCGCTTCCGCAATAGTGGCAAATAATTTTTGAATGGTCATGTTTTCACCGGATAAGATATAACGTTCGCCTTTTCGACCGATGTGCCATGCCGAGATAATTCCTTGAATCACATCTTCCACCGCAACCACGTTCACGCCTCCGGAAGTGTAAAAAGGAAATTTTCCTTTCGCCACCTTGATCTGCATCGAACGACTGCCCTTTTCAGCATCGCCCGCACCATAAATCGTGCTGGGATTTAATATCACTGCATCTAATGATTGATTTTTTACAGCCTGAATCACAATCTGTTCGGCTTTTCTTTTGGTTTCAAAATAACCCAAATTCAAATGCTGAATATTGTATGCAGAAGATTCATTCATTACCTGTTTAGAATCAAATCCAGCACCAATGGCCACCACCGAGCTGATATATACTAGACGTCGAACTTTGTTTTCCAGACAAGCTTGTACAACATTTTGTGTACCTTGAACATTGACTTGTTCCATTTGATCGCGATCTTTTTTTTTGTAAGCGATCACTCCCGCTAAATGAAAAACAGTATCCATGCCTTGAAAGGATTTTTGCGTGGAAGCCAAATCTGTTACATCACCAGTTAAGATCTGCACATTTAAAAATAACTTTTTGGCTTTTTCAGGATTGCGCGCCAATACAAAAACCTGATGTTGCTGTTCTAACAAAGTGCGAACCAACCACTGCCCTAAAAAACCAGTGGCCCCGGTAACTAACACTTTTAAGGATTCTTTTTTGGATTCCATGATTTTTGTTCCCACATCATTATTAATTTCTTTGTTAACCTTTGTCCCAAATATCCAAATAACATCCCGATCAAAGCTCCGAAGAAAATGTCACCTGGATAATGAACACCGACGTATACTCGACTAAAGGCGATCAGAAAGGCTATTGCAAAAAACCACCATTTATATTTTGGAAAAAAACCAGATAAAAACATCGCCATCAAAAAACTGTTCGATGCATGATTGGAAACAAATCCATACTGCCCAAAATGAGGAGATCGCAAAATGACGTCCACTCCGGCATTCGGTGGACGAGGTCGATGAAAAAATGGTTTGATTAGCTTTCCACAAAACCAATCATTAAATCCCAAACTAAGCAATAATCCAAAGGCATAAATAAATCCCTTGTTGCGTAGTCGATAAACTACGGTAAATAACAACAACGGCAAAATTAAAAACTTAAAGACAAAAGTCTTATGTAAATCGGTGATGTTAGGGAAAATGAAATCAAACACCACATTTTCAAGATCATGATTGATCCACAAAAATATTTTTGTATCTAGCTCTAAGAAAAAATCCAACATGACTGATTTTACTGAAGGAACTAAATGAAAGTCCAGATTAATCATCAAAGAATGAGGCTGCGCTTCAGCTATGTCACAATATTTTATATGGAAATGATTACTATACTGGGATTGATACTGGGGTTTGGTGGAATTTTATTAGGGAATATTATCGAAGGTGGACATGTCGCTTCGTTAGTACAAGGGGCTGCCTTTATCATTGTCATGAGTGGCACGATTGGCGCGACTATGGTTTCTTCTAAACCAGAAAGCTTTAAAAAAGCTCTCGAGTTTTTTAAGCGCGCCTTCATCGCTGAAGACGATGATGCCGTCAATCGACAAGTCATTGATGAAATTATTGATTGCGCCAAACAAGCAAAAAAAGACGGCCTGCTATCTTTAGAAGCTCGATTGGCCACGTTAAAAAATCCATTTTTAAAAGATGTTTTAAGAGCCGTCGTCGATGGCATTGACCCTGTTTTGATTCGAGAAAGTTTTGAAAATCATATTTCCATCGAAGAAGAAAAATTAAACTCGGCTGCCAAAGTATGGACAGATGCTGGAGGTTACGCGCCTACAGTTGGAATCATCGGCGCTGTCTTGGGATTGATTCATGTGATGGGGAACTTGAGTGATACCAGCAAATTAGGAGCAGGTATTGCCGTTGCTTTTGTGGCAACCATTTATGGAGTCTGTTTTGCGAATCTTTTATTTCTACCTATCGGTAATAAATTAAAGAAAAAAGTCAGCGACGATATGAGGAAAAAAGAAATGATTCTTGAAGGCTGCTTATGCGTCCAAAACGGTTTACCAGCTAGCTTGATCTTAATTCGCTTAAACTCTTATTTGGAAAAAACATAGATGGCTAGAAAAAAACCGCATGAAGAACATGAAAATCACGAACGCTGGTTAGTGTCCTATGCGGATTTTATTTCTTTGTTATTTGAATTTTTTGTTGTGCTATACGCGACTAGCACGCAAAATCTCGAGACAGAAATAAAATTCTAACAATCTATTCGCGCAGAAATGAAATTTGCCATGAC
>JBPOJH010000129.1:0-4153 GCA_052033755.1 Bdellovibrionota bacterium
TTGTAACGCCAGAAGCAAAACATAAAGGTGATGACATAGAAATTTTAAAAAATAGAAACGAAATTTATAAATCAGCACAACTAAAAAATCCGAATAGATGGTCAGGAAAAACAAGAAATTGGGATACCGTGACAGCTGTCAAGTTAAACCCCTTGAAAGAAAAAGAAAAGTCGAATACAAAAGAAAAACTTCAACAAGCGTGTTGATCAAACACGACAACTATCCTGAAATTTTCCGCCACCTCCAATTCCCTTGGATTCAGATTCAATAAAAAGCAAATAACCCAAATCTATAAACAAAGTCTTTAAGAAGTTAAGCTTTTTACTTAATTTCAACCATAGAATAATTTGCGATATCGACAAACTTAAAAATGCCGTATTTTCAATACCTTGCAGGTGTCACGACCTGTGTTATAACTAAAGCAAAAATGAGAGATAATTATGAACAATGAAACTCCAAAATTACCAAATCCAAATGCCGTACATGAATTACGTGATTTATAGAATAAGCGTAAAGAAGAGCGTTATAAAAAATATAAGGATTTCGCTGAAATTTTGAAAAAGAAAACTCCTGCGAAGAAGATCGCCAAGCCAAATAATCTTCCAGAAACAGAAGTTTAACAATGCAAGAAATAGGGAACATTTCAATTGATCCAAAAAACAGTGAGCAGAAGATCTCTTACAAAGACTATCAAAATTAAAAATCCCACTTTATTCAAATGTCCCGAAAAACACTTACAGAGCCATAAAAATCAAAATATAGCATACTATCTTTACATTAATTTTTATTATCTATTTTAATTGCTCAAAGTAAATTAAGGCTTAAAAAAATATATTTCGTGCTAGGTTAGCATTTAAAATCCAAGGCTCTTGAATGGAATAAAGCGCATCCATTAAACTATTCATCTTACTTATTGCATTATTTCTATCGAGCGGCTCTAAGTGAGGGTTATTCAAAGAGCCCTCTACACTTCGTATTTCACGGTACCACTTTGATCTATTTTTTAATATTAATTGACTAGTTTCAGCACCGGCAAATTTAAAGCAATCAAGTAAATCGCAATAGCCATCACCGTTAACATCTCTTGTATTTTTGTTTAATGTAAACCAAGTTGTTATATAAAACAAATACACGTTCATCCAGAAATTATTTATTACTTCTGAATTTAAACTCGAATGTGTGCCAGTAGCTCCAATAAAAACAAATTTTTTGTCTCCTTGATTGCTATCCCAAAAATTAAAAATTCCTGCATAACACTGACCAAAAATAAAGATGCACAACTCTAAATTATGTATAGCTTGAATTGCCTTTACATACTCAAATGGTCTTATTTCACCAACTGCATTTTGACTATTGTCAAACTGAATACCTTTAGGCGAACCATGTCCTGTGACAATATTTATGATATACTTCGCATTAATCTTTGGAGCTTCTACAGCGTAATTTCTAAAATCATATACGTTAACATGACTGTTAAAATCCAAAATAAATCGTGAAGTTGATACAGGAACAAAACAATGGATATTGTTAGGACTAATGCCATAATCTAAAAAAGAGCAAACGCACACCAAAGCATCGTTCAAATAATTTTGATCAGAGAATCCACTAAAAACAATAATATGTAAGTCAGATTTATTTTCCTCTATGTTAATCTTAACCATTAGAAACTTTAAACTGATTCATCCAATCGGCTGGATTTATGGAATAGATTTGTTCATATTTATTTGGATCTGGAAAATTTGTGGTTGCACCCAAGTAACTTCCACTTTCGCTGAATGCATAGTTGTCGCCAGACTTAGTGACGACTATAAATCCACCACCATTAAGTGCATGGTATAAGTTATAAGCGCCACTAGCCACGAGCTCTTGCACGTCTTTTGGTAATCTTTTTATTAATGTTGAATCACCCATGCGCACCACCTACTTTAGTGTTACCAATTTTAATAAAATTGTAAAGCATTTTCTTCAATAAAATCAGATAGTTATAATTAATTCAACAATATCAATATCTTAACTTCAAGGCTTAAAAAACCTATCCCACTTTTAGGTGAGCAAATCTGAATACGCACGCAAGGTTGATCATCTTTTTCTTCACACCATAAACCTGTTTCTACTAGTCGATTTGGCTGGTGTGCGATATCCAACATCGACCTATATATGGGAACTATATTAATTAAATAAATCAGCTCGTCACAGGCTTAGGATAATTTGAACCAATCGATATTAAGACAATAAAGTGCTTCGGCCGAAGAGGGAACTGTCAATTTACGAAAGTCTTCGATGAATTGGGCAATTTCTTCTGCGACAAGTTTTGCGTCCTCTTTCGATAACGTGACAGGATTTGTGTAATAGATCGACTCTTGCAAATCACAGACATCCAATACTTGCAATGATTTTTGCCGATAACTTTGATGCAATTGTCGAATGCAGATTCGGTCTGAAAATCTTTTAAAGCCATTAAAAGTAAAACCACACCTATATTTTTCAATCCAGTATATTACCTCGAAACCATCGTGACAGTTTGAAAAACTGTGAAATAAATCCCACAGACTTCGGGACGATACCGATTTTTGTGCTGAGGTCAAAACAAGTTTTACAATTACAACTAACTAATGACTCAAGGACTAATAAAAAACTATAAAACGGCGATTCCATTTTTTTTAATCTCATACAAAATGGGTGATATTGAATCAGTTGATAAATACTCATCTAAACTAATCGGAATCACTTCTGCTTCTGGTAATACATCGTAAACAAGTCGATTCAACTTAGAACCCATCTTAAATTTATTCTTGTTAAAATCCCTTGAAACAATTGCTAAATCTACATCGCTGTTCTTATTCGCACGGCCTTGTGCATGTGATCCAAACAGTATTATCACATCAGGAGTAATCTTGTGCTTTAATAAAATTTTACGAAATTCAATACATTTTAACTTAATTTTGAAAAAATCCATATCCTTGCCTCTTTAGTATATTTTATCATCTTTAAAACAAGTTTTTTATTAGCCACTTTATAAATTTCAAATTTATCATCTGGATAACGACATCTTAAATTAAACTCATTCATTTCAGATAAAATCTTTAAATCGATCTCAGTTATTTCTAATTTTCCGGCTAAATGAATTAGGTTGTGAGTGTACGGAGCATGCTCTTTGAACTTGAATACATAATACGCCTTTAAAGCTTTTTCTAAAGAAAGATGTAGTAAAAAAAGGACATTTAAATACTGTTTCGTTTTATCAGCAATTTCAGCTGCTGCCTTGAAATCGAAATCTGAACTATCCTTCCAGTATTCTACTAATTTAATTAAATTTTTTTGTGTCATGCTACCCTCTCGCTGAATCATCCAAGTAATTCGATACAGGAATAACTTATGGTAAAGCGAGACTTAAGAGTAGTCAATTGTTGTATCATGCAAATGTTGTATTGCGGACTAATGGATTAATTCGATCGAGTAAATATCATCATAAGACTGTCGAATTTAGGACAGGGGTTCACGTCGCTTCCATCTTCTTGAGGAATATTTTGTAGCGTAAGAGTATCACCCTTTTGTTCGTAGCGAAACTTAAATTCATTCTTGGGCTGACCTTCATCACATGTACTTAGCGCATAGTAATTGTTTAACTCCATCTGTTCGTCCTTGGCACTGTAGTAAGCGCCTTTGTACGATTCACATGTGTAACCGTTTTTGTTTTTTTCTACGCTTGTAATAAATTGCAACCTTGAGACCTCTAATTCATACATATATTTTAAACGTAAAAATGGATCTTCGATTTGCAATATTTGCTGTCTGGTTTTTTCAAAATTCATCAACGTCGCTTCGGCATTTGATTCATTCATTTTTATTGCATATTTTGTTTTTGACAGAATTTTCGTCGATGTAATTTCTAAGACAGTTGAAATTTTGCCTGCTAATTTATCTTCTAAAGCAGGAGCTGCTGCACCTGAAGCACATTTGGTTTCTTGCAAAGTCCAAGTACCAAGTAACCCCTTCGTAGTTTTTCCCAACGCCATCGATCCTGAAACTCCAATTACCAGCGAAAACAACATGGACACCTTTTTCATATATTAAACCACACCCTTCGATTACTTGTTTGCGTTTACTATTTCATATTTCCTATGCGACTGGATCTAACAAATAAAATTAAAAT
>JBPOJH010000149.1:0-7979 GCA_052033755.1 Bdellovibrionota bacterium
GTTAAAAACACTTGCTCTGGTTGATTTAATTCCGACAGACTTAATTGATCCGTATTTGATATTTGAAGAACCTCTTTAAATTGCTCATTCATTTTAATGATTTTTTCATTTTCAAGAAGACCCATACTGTCTAGCTTTTTTCTCGTCAGACTTTTAACGCAAGAGTTTAGTGTATAGCTTTTTCATTCCAAGTTTTTCTATTTGCCTCCTTATGATTGGTTCGCGCCTTTGACAATTTTAAATGTCGTTCAGATAAAATTGTAGTACCGCGACCGAAAAACATATCTGCCGGTCGCAGATAATTAATTCCAGCGTGCAGACGTTGATAATTGTACTGGTATGAATAGTTATTTAAAATATTCCAAGCCTCTTGATACGTTGAAGGTGCGTTGGGACGGATGGCTTCATTCTTCACTGTACCATTAAGTCGTTCAATTTTTCCGTTGGTTTGCGGGTGATTACGACGAGTAAATACTTGTTGGATTTCAAGCTTCTCAAGTAATCTTTTAAAATCTAAGGAAATAAATTGTGAACCATTGTCATTGATAAGACGAGGCTTTGCATATGGATATTTCTCTTTCACACGCTGGACAAACATTTCTACGGAACTACCCAACATATCCGGCATTAGTTCCCAGTCTAGAACGAAGCGCGAGTATCCATCTAGCATCATGATGAGGAAATAAAATACACCTTGGATTTTTATATAGGCGATATCCGTGTGCCAATGATGATGAGGATACTTTGGTTTGTGACGATATTCTTTTTCTGCTGGAGCCCCGGATGTAGGTTGCCAGCCGCTCAGCATCTTGTTTTCGGAAAGAATATTATAAACGGCGGTTTCACTAAGGCAGACGACATTCTCGTCTACCATTTGCCAGGCCAGCTTCCGATATCCGACATCGAAATGTTGCCGACGATAGGCAATGACGGCTTCAACTTCAGATGGAAGGATCTTGCGGTCATTCTGTGGAGCTCTCGGTTTTGACTCTTTAAAACTGCCATCGTCGTTGAACCATCCATAGTAAGTACTTTTTTTAATGCTGTAGAAAGATAGCAAATCATCAACAGTCAAATGTGTTCGAGAAATTTGCAGGTTAATATCGTCAACGACGAAGCGGCGGTGCTCGGGTGGAACTACCGATAAGGCCATCCCGATTGTTTTTTTTTAAAGGCGACATTTTCTGCCGTGATCTCCGCGATGACATCTTTCATGCGATTGACTTCGCCTTCCAGCTGCTCAACCTTAGCGTCATTCTTCGCAGTGGAAGGTTGTGGGCCACGTTTCTTATCAAAGCCAGCCAAGGCCCCAGCAAAGAAGCTTTCTTGCCAATTATAGAAATTGCCAGGGGAAATTCCGTACTTCTTGCATATCTCGCTGACTGAAGTTTTTGTTGTCAGCTGTTCTTTGACGATTTTAAATTTCTCTTCAGCGGAATGTCTTTTACGATTACTGTTCTGATCCTCTGTCATCTGTATCTCCTTGACGTGCTTACAGAGCATTTAATCATACTCTAAATGCTTGCGTCAAAAGTACGACTAACAAAAAAGCAGGACAGCAAACACTGAACATCATAATTCTACTATTAAGAAACTTGAAGACAAAATTGATAGATTATATAAAATAGAAGAACAAAGAATGGCGAAAGAAGATAAAGAACGAGATGAAAAGGAATCTAAAGAAAAAGAAAAATACGAAATAGAAGCAAGGGAAAGAAATTTTAGTAATTATGAAGAAGCTTTAAATAAAGCCTCAGTCTTTGAATATATAGATTCAGAAAATGAGTTAAATAATTTTGGTTTAAACTTGAATCATATGATACTTTTTAAATCAATATTTAAAAATGGGAGCAAAATCTATTATTATTTTAACTTATTAAAGTCTCAAGATAAAGATTATCAAATAAAATTAGATTCCATGCTTACCACTAAAGATAAGTATATTGAGTTATTTCGAAGTGGTGAAATTATTGAAGATAATTTCAAAAAAGTATTTGACCTTTATTATGAGAAGGAAAAAGAAATAACTCTTAAATTAATGAAATTTAAGAAAATAGAAAATGAAAAGGAAATCTCTTTTATTGAAGAAAAAATTAAAGAATTCGAATCAAAAAAAGAAGAATTAAAAAAATATTATCGTATTGATTATTAATTAATATCGTTTTCGGAACATCTATATAATTTGATGGAAAAAGGACATATCTTTGCTGATATAAAAGACGAATATAATTATCTAATCTTGGAAGATAAAATTGAACAAGTTACAGGTCAAAGGCTTTCCCAAATGCAACAATCATTCGGCATTAATATTTCTAACAAATTGTATTCACTAAGCGATTTTATCATCCACGAATGTGAACGACGGCTTAAACTTCTGGTTGTTGGGCAGAGATTTTTTCTTTGTCAGTTGTGATATTTGGCTGATGAGTTTCTTCGCAGCTACCTTTGATTGCAGCAACATTTTCCGGTTCATAAACATAAACGTCAAGATCTGGTAGGGCACCAAGATATTTCACTATCAATGGCTGAACTTCCGACCATTTAAGACCACCAAGACCGCAACCCAGTGCTGGCATTGCTATAGATTGAATACCCATTTGCTCATAAGAACCCGCAAGATGTTTAAGTCCATCTTCAATGTCTTGTAACAAAGAATGGTCTCGCCAATTTCTTTTAGTTGGGAAGTTGAGAATCTGAACCAAATCATCTTCCCAAAGATAGGGTTGACCAGGTTTTACTTTACCCTGATCACATTTTACTTTGTAGTCGCCAAACATTTTCGGATAGCGGTTTTTAAATTCTAGGGCAATACCTTTACCCATGACGCCGACACAGTTCACGGTGTTCGTGAGCACCTGAGATGGGGATTTGAAAATGTCGCCTTTAACGAATGTAACCACTATGTTATCCTTCTTTGGGACCAGCTTGCGAAGAGTTCACAAAATACCAGCCCTGATTGACTTTAACAGCCTTTTTTATACCAAATTCGCCTAAAATGGACAAGACGCGATTTTGGGCACTTTCGCTGAAACAAATCATATCATGCATTTGAGCGATTGGCAGTCGGTCAGGAATCAAAACTTCGGCTTGCTTCTTTCGTTTTAGCTCAAGGTCCTTAGCATATTTGACTGATCGAATTGCGGTGATATCAAGGCTTGAGAATACATCTGGACCTGTAAACAAATAGAATTTTGTGGCATTGGAGCGGGCATTTCCGTCACATACAATGGATCCGGAAGTTGCCAATATATCTAATGAAAATCTCAGAAACAGCAAGTCTTCATTGTAAACTTGGTTAATAGCAACCATTGGAGTTTTGAAGCCAAGATACAAAGGAACGTAATCGTGAAGCGGCTTCTGTGAGGCTGATACAGTGATTGCTGCACGGCCCGCTTGCACATCTTCGTTAGCAAGATTGCGATAACTTTGTCCTCGCATGAGATTGTAGGACCGAAGCTCTCCGGCCTGAAGAATCGGGCGCAAGTTATTCATGTGGGTCATGTGATGTGCGACCCATACTTGGTATTTTTCATTGATTGTCTGGCTCAATGATTTATTCACAAAATTCCATTCAGTAAAAGCGCAATACTTACCACATCAAACTTTATGGCGCATCGACAAAATGATCTTGATCACACCACGTTGACGGCATTATATTTACAGTCAAATCTGACTTGATTCACGTAAACGCCTTGTTGAAAGTGTTGATCTTATTTGTATCGTTGCAATTGAAAAGAAAAGCGAAGAGGTCATTGGATTTGCATGTTTTGGGAAAAACCGCGACAAGAACGTCGATGCCGACAGTGAGCTTCAGGCCATTTACTTATTTGAGACCGCACAGGGGAATGGCGCCGGCAAAATGCTCTTTGATGCTGGTATTCAAATCCTAATTCAAAAACACTTCAAAAAAATCAGCTCATAACAAGCTTAGGATAATTTGAACCAATCGATATTAAGACAATAAAGTGCTTCGGCCGAAGAGGGAACTGTCAGTTTACGAAAGTCTTCTATGAATTGCGCGATTTTTTCTGCGACCAGTTTTGCGTCCTCTTTTGAAAGCGTGACGGGATTGGTGTAATAGATGGATTCTTGCAAATCACAGACATCCAAAACTTGCAAAGATTTTTGTCGATAACTCTGATGCAATTGTCGAATGTTACTTGAGTTTATTCCTAAAAATAATTCAAAACTTTTCACCTTTAACCGCGAACCTGAATTTTCGTCGACCTCTTCCAGCATACCCGTGCGTATTAAAAAATCTGTATATTGCCGCACTTGTTGAATGCTAATTCCCAAATGCTTAGCTAAAGCGGATTCTGTCTGAAAATCTTTTAAAGCCACTAACAGTAAAACGACACCATAATGCCAATGACTGAAAAATTGAAAATAATGTTCTTCTTTTATCTGTGAGTTCAGCTTTAAGCGCTCTTTGATATGTAAAGATTCTTTTTTCACGTTATCTAGCTTTAGTTGAAAGAACTCTTTCGTGCGCTTATCTCCAGCGCGTTCCTTTTGAATCAACAGAACAAAATAATCTGTTTCAGAGTTATTCAGATGTATATAATTTGCTAAGGCCAAGCCCTGCTCTACCGATAGGTCAGAATCACCATTAAACACGTGACTAAGAAAAGTGGCATTGACCTGCATCGCTTCAGCCATCCTGCGCATTTCCCCGTAACCAGACTTGGGCTGATGTCGAAGCCAGTTCTTAATATATTTTTTGTAATGGTTAAATTCGTAAATTCTCATTCATAAACTCATTCAATTAACTTTCAAACTCCATCCTAAACAAGTAATATTCTCTAATTTAGCTACTTTGTCACCTTTTGTGTATATCGTTTAACTATAGGCTTTATCGGAGTATTTTTAAAGACAATTTAGTATTATTCATTTCTTTTGATTACTTTTTAATAAGATTAAATTGAACTCCATCAGACTGTTACGCTATAAACACAATGCTTGATTCATATTGATACGCGAACTACAACACAGTTTCTACATTCGCAGAGTAAAATTTGAAAATGGATAGAGCTATTCAGATGGGGGGACCTTATGAAATTGAACTGGAAATTCTTAGCACTTCATATTTTTTGCTCGGTATTTTATCTAGCAATCGACGCATTCGCTACTGGTCCTGGTTTTGGCGGCGGAGGTGGTGGCATTTGCGTTACACCCGATCTGTGCGCAACATTGGCCGAAGCTGGAGTCAGAGTTTCTAGCCCCAAAGAGGCCTACTATATGCCCAAACCTGGTTTTCTGTCACAAGTTAATAAAACTCTAGATGCTTTACCGATAGAAAGTTACCGTAAAGAATATATGACTAAAATTGTCGGTTCTGGAAATACTTTTAAACTATTAGAGATTGAATCATCTGATAAACTTGAGGAGCTACGCAAAGCTTATATCGACTCGCTTAAAAAAAATCAAATCGATATAGATGAAAGCAAAGTTCAATTATTTGCGTTTACAGGGCAGGATTTTGACGGACGCTTAATAATTTTTCTATTACCACAATTTTTCAATAAACTAACTGAGTCTCAACAAATCAAAACCATTATTCATGAAACAAATGTACGTACAATTCTAAACGGAAACACACGATTAAGTTACGCTGATGTGTTGGAGTTTGATGGTATGATTGAAGATCTGTTGAACAAAAAGATTCTTATCAGTAGTGAAAACTTCAGAATAGATCGATGGGAATTTTTAATCAGTATATTAGTTAATGAAAACTTTGAATTAACTGGACCAGATGCAAGATATTTGACATCGTTATACAATTGGCTTTACTGGTTAAAAATAAATAGAAGTATTATTTTCGATTACAACGTTACTTGTATTTCTAACCACGTTGATTGTCAGTTAGACCTAACTGCTATATCCTACAATTATGAGATACCACCTGCTTTCTATCGTCTATTTAATAATAACAAAATTGTAGGACTTATTTTACCAAGACTAGCGCATGATTTTGAACCAATAGAATTCGACTCTTTAATTGCCTCAGATATAATTGCCACATGCCAAACATTAGATGAATCAAAAAACAGTGGCACATACTTTTATCCATATGTAAGTAATGGAGTTGATACGAAATTAGCGATAGTGAATTGCATGAGGTCTCAGTCTAAGTGGGAATACAAAGCTATGAAAGTTATTAGTCGCCTAGTTCTATAAAGTAATAATTAAAAAAAATTTAATATACAAATATTGAGGAGAATTCAAATGCGAGCATCATTATTTCGTAGGGCGATAGCATTACTGATCGATTTAATTATTCTAGCAGCTGTATCATATGTACTGCTATATCCGTTAAATGAATTCTTAGAAGAACACTATTTAATACATTATTTATTAAAAATATTTACTCTATGTGGATATTTTTCTTTATTCGAAGCATTTAAAAATGGGCAAACTTTGGGTAAAAAAATCATGGACATTCAAGTTGTTAGCACCAAGCCTACTGCTTCCGGGCTGACTCTTTCTCAAATCTCATTCAAGCATTCACTATTGCGATCCATTTTATTCTTTATTACGTACGATGGACCACTGGAACTGTTCAATCGTGACTCTTTGGCTAGTATTTACTTTTTTTATTTTTTATGTTTTGTCGGATTATTTTTAATTATTGGAAAAACCATTTTCATCTTAACTAACAAAGAACATCAGGGATTCTATGAGGTTTTATCCCATACAGCTTCGCGAAAATGGGAAGGAAACCTTATCAAAACAGATTCTAATCCATTCTATCCTATTCATAAAAAAAGTATCCCTGCCTTAGTGTTAGCATCTGCAATTTGCACTGTTGGTGTTTCTATAGCTACTTACCATGTGTTTGCACATGATATTCCATTGAATCAAAATAAGTCTTCCCTGTTAGATAAGCATGTGAGGTCCATTTATTTTGAAGGATTGAATGAATCTGAAAACATGAACTTGAAAGAAGCCTTTGATATTCTACTTAGTAAAAAACATGCTCATAAGCAGATAGCAGTTGTAGCAAATACAAGTAATGATTTAATTCTAGATCAAAATCTACGTAATGCATTTATCACTAAGTTATCAGAACATTACAAAAACAACATTGACTTATTTAAAGAAACGAAAAAACTTCATGTTAGTTTTATATCATGTAAAGTAATTGGAATTTTTTGTGCAGAGGTCAAAACAAGTTTTACAATTACAACTGATTAAGCACTCAAAGACTAATAAAAACTATAAAACCGTGATTCCAATTTTTTTAATCCCCTACAAAATGGGTGATTGGAATTAATTCGTTCGCGTGAATATCATTATAAGACTGTCGAATTTAGGACAGGGGTTGATGTCGCTTCCGTCTTCTTGAGGAATATTTTGAAGCATTAGAGTATCGCCTTTTTGTTCGTAGCGAAACTTAAATTCATTCTTGGGTTGGCCTTCATCACATGTACTTAGCGCATAGTAATTGTTTAACTCCAACTGTTCGTCCTTGGCCGTGTAGTAGGCGCCTTTGTACGATTCACATGTGTAACCGTTTTTGTTTTTTTCTACGCTTGTAATAAATTGCAACCTTGAGACCTCTAGTTCATACATATATTTTAAACGTAAAAATGGATCTTCGATTTGCAATATTTGCTGTCTGATTTTTTCAAAATTCATCAACGTCGCTTCGGCATTTGATTCATTCATTTTCACTGTGTATTTTGTTTTCGATAGAATTTTTGTTGGTGTGATTTCTAAGACAGTTGAAATTTTACCGGCCAATTTGTCTTCTAAAGTAGGAGCAGCTGCGCCTGAAGCACATTTGGTTTCCTGCAATGTCCAAGTTCCAAGTAATCCCTTCGAAGTTTTTCCCAATGCCATAGATCCAGATACTCCAATTACCAGCGAAAACAACATGGACACCTTTTTCATATATTAAACCACACCCTTCGATTACTTGTTTGCGTTTACTATTTCATATTTCCTATGCGACTGGATCTAACAAATAAAATTAAAAT
>JBPOJH010000165.1:0-9335 GCA_052033755.1 Bdellovibrionota bacterium
ATATCGTTTTGTTATTGATGCGAAAACTTTTTAATAACTGATAAACAAAGGAATAAAAAAATGGATTTTTCAGAAGTCATTCAAACTCGTCGAAGCATTCGTGGTTACACCGATAAACCAGTACCCGCAGCAGTTATGAACAAAGCTTTAGATGAAGCCTTGTTAGCTCCCAATTCCTCCAACATGCAAAGTTGGGAATTTTATTGGGTTCGATCACCACAGAAAAAACAAAAATTAATCGAGGCCTGCCTATCACAAGGTGCAGCTCGAACAGCGCAAGAACTAGTTGTGAGTGTTGCTAGTATTCAGCATTGGAAACGTAATGCGAAAGCCATGGCAGACAGCTTAAAAGCTTCGGGAGCTGATCCTAAAGTTTTAGTTTACTATGAAAAATTAATGCCTTTCGTTTACGGATTTCGATTTTTAAGTCCATTGAAATGGTTACTATTTAACACCATTGGTTTATTTCGTCCGATCACTCGTCGTCCCGCAACCTCTCGCGATTTACAAGAAGTTGCCATCAAGTCGGCGGCCTTAGCTTGCGAAAATTTTATGTTATCTATTCGCAATCAAGGTTTTGATACTTGTCCAATGGAAGGCATCGATGAATCACGAATTAAAAAACTGTTAGGCTTGTGCCATACCGATCGTGTCGTGATGGTGATGTCCGTCGGCGAGCGATCAGAAAAAGGAATTTGGGGCGCGCAAGTCCGTCATCAACGTGATTGGTTTATCAAAGAAATTTAATTCTTAGATCACCGCCGCAGTTGTTTTATTGCCACAATAACTTCATGCCCAATTGCATGATAGTTTCGTTGGAGTAAAAGTTTTGATCTGGTTTCTGACGACTGGCTTTGTCTAATTCGGAATTGTATTTATGCCATGAAATAAAGGGTTGCGCTTGCATTTTTGTCCCTGCCATTGAAAAATCGGCTTTGCCGTATAACTGAATGGCGTTTTCCGTTCGACGATCTTTCGGTAAGTCCTGACGACTAACCCATGTTTGCAATCCAATAAACGCGTTTTCTAATCCTGCGCTCAATTGAGCATTCGATAAAGCACGACCGGAATCATCCAGTCCCGCCATCGCTTTGGCGATCACACGGCATTTAAAAGAACCGACTTGAGTTTCTTGTGTAGATTGCAGTCCAACTTTGGCGCGAAGGTGTTTTTCATCCTCGTCTCCAGGTACGTAATCATAGATCACGTATTGATTCATCTGATGCCAATGGTTTTGAATTTTTTCTGACGTTGTATTCTTGGCGCTTATCTTTTCATATTCGATAGCACTGGCCAGTTGCAAAGTAGGATCAGAACCAACGATGGCCTCACCTTGACAATTAAATAGCTGGATCATTTTTAGAAATTTCTGTCCATTTAAGTTTTCATCATTACCATTAACAGCAACAGGCTTCCCAAAACCGATCAAATCACACTTAGCTGAATATTGATTCGTGCCCTGGAGGACTCCAAATTCGCCGTGGAATCCTTGCGTGCGGCCCATATCATCTGTTTTCATTTTTCGTTTACTAACGTTTCTTTGTCGCAAATTCCAAATGTCTTTCCAATCATCGTTCGAATGACCCAATTGCATGTAATATTTGAGTTCTGGGTTGTATTGACCGTGATCGTCTGTACTTATATCGATAGGTTTTTCGGTGGATTGATTTTTTTCCTGAGTCACAGTGTATGGTCTTGGGTCAAAACAGACATATTGTTCCTTAGATGTTGGATTCCTCTTTTCGTCTTTTGCATCTGCTTTTGATGGAGCAGATAATGAACATGGTGATTTCTTGTGACCATTAAGTGCATTACTATTTAGAAAAGACATTTGCTCTTGGGCTGAGTTCATAATCTGCGCAGTTTTATTATTAATGGCATCACTGACATCCTTGGCCGAAAAATAATCTTTATTTTGTAAGATGGGGCTTAGTGCAGAGGTTTTAATATTCCTTGGCAGGTTTAAATTGTTATTGATGACCTCATTGGCGTTTAAAGGCTTAATTGGGATCAAGAACAAATAATTTAGCATGAAAAATTTAAAATATTCCATTGTGTTTAGTATCGGGAAAAAATTTCTATTAATGAATGTAATTGAAACATTACTAGACGATACTTTTTTTGGGTGTTTTGTTTTGAAACACTAAAACAAATTTCACTTCAAGAAAGACCTAGGTTTAGCCGATAATCTAGATATGTTCGGAATGAAACCATCGCGAATTTTATCGCGAACCATATTCTATTTAGGCTTAGGTTATTTGTCGGCTTGTGGATGGACAAAAGGTTCCATTCAATGCTTAGACTGCGCTGATTTAACTTCTTTGCAGCCATCCGGTATGCCAGAAAAATCGCTTCCTGAAATTAGTATGGCCAGCATCAATGGAAAACCGAATCATTTAAATGAAACACCACAAGTGGCATTGCAGTTAACATCCGAGTTAGGCGCTGATGATTTTGTGCAAATCGCGGTGGGGACTTCTGACGATGGTGAAGAGGTCTTACCATGGACAAATGTATCGACTGCGACTTTTAAAGATCGCAGTTTTGAATTTAAATTCAGTTCGATCTTAGGTCTTACAAATAACACGTTATATTTTATGAAAGCCAGAACGGGTAATTTACGGGACCAGTTCTCCAAAGTTTTTCGTTTGGGAAGTTGGTCGCATACTCCTTATATGTCCGCGTTGATCGACGGGACAAATTTTGCGTCGTTTTCCTATGTGGCGATCGATGTGGATTGGGAAAATAAAATTGCCTATCTAGCTTCGCGTGAACCAGACAAATGTTTAACGGCAGTGGATTTTTCAAATGAAAATAATCCTGTTGTGGTTAAGGTGATTGGTACAACAACCTCCCCCGCGACAACGGGCGGAACCTGCTTGGGTCTACGCTTATATCAAGGTGGTAAGCGATTAGTATTAAGTGTGTCTGGCTCAAGTCATTTGGAAGTTTGGGATTTAGGTAATGACCCTAAATTATTTCAGTGGAGTCGCTTATCCAGTATTGGATCCGTCACAGGGGCTCGTCGCATACAAGTAGAATATGATAATCAAAGCTCTACGGCCACCGTCTATACGACCTTGCGATCAGGTCTAGCAATTTATCAAATTACCGAACCCACAGGCCAAATTAGTTTATCACAAGTGCAGGATTATGGCGCCAACAATTTGAATGAAGGTGTTGCTTTAGGTCAGCACTTTGTCGTAGGTAGAGACACTTCTGGTTCTGCAATTTTAGAGGCGAACACAACTGATTTAAGTGATACGACATTAATAAATTACTCTTCTGTTGATTTTGCAAATGGTTGGTTTTGGACAGGCTCTAAATCTGTTACAGATAGTTGGATTTACCTAGGTGGTCATGGCGGAGTATTTTTAAAGTTAAATGGAAGTCAACAGTTCGAAGTCGCTGCCAGACATAAATTGACAGATGGGAATACGATTCGAGATTCGCATTTTGTCATCGAGGACGGTAAAAATATTTTATACACCATCGAGTCTACAGTGAAACGAATCAATCGCTGGGACTTATCCAGCGCACAACCGCAGTTAACGCATTCAACAGTGATAGATAATTCTGTCAAAGAAGGCTACGGCATTCGTGTTGATCCCACCTCGAAGCGCGCCATTGTGATTACCAATGGCGGGCGCTTTTATATCTTACACACAGATAACTTGGATCCCGCTACCGACGCGATTCGACAAAACTACTCCCTTTATTAAGTAAACGTACTACCAATCCACATTTTGCCATCAGTTTAACGATTGGTGAGGTCACTATAATCTCTATCTGTGTTTACAAAATAGACGCTGTCAAAGGGGATTGTGACTAATATCAATTCCAATTAATGAGTGGAATTAGTATTACGAATTAAGATCTTGCCCTTAACAAGCATCTTAGATAAATAGTTCATTCACTATCAGGAGGTTCTATATGACGGCTCAGTCTCAGGCTGCGATGCTTTGGATCGTGATTACATTTGCAGCGATGTTTGTGATATTAACAGCCGTTTTTATTTTAGGGAAAAAACGTCAACAAAATACGCAACCACTAAGCACGCCAGAACAGAATCAACAGACACTGCCGACGACGTCCACGTCAACACAAGAATTGCCAACTGTCGTAGCTACTCTTACTGAAAAAAAATCATTGCGAGATTCGCTACGTTTAACCGAACAAATGATTTTTGGTCGCATTAAAAACTTATTTGCAACGCAAGATGAATTAAAAAATTTCGATGAGTTAGAAGAAATTCTATACACTTCCGATTTGGGACCGCAAACGGTTGAGCAACTGTTAGAAAAAGTAAAATTGGATTTATCTAGAACCGATAAAAAAGACCTGGATCACATCAAGCAAGCCTTAAAGCAGGAATTTATGTCGATCTTGCATAAGGCGTCCATCATTGAGCCTGAATCTGAAAATTCTTTGCAATTTTTAAAACTAAATGCCAAGCCCAGTGTGTGGATGGTCGTGGGAGTTAATGGCGCAGGAAAAACAACCAGCATTGGTAAGTTAGCATTTCAAGCCGCTAGCCAAGGGAAAAAAGTCATGGTCGCAGCCGGAGATACGTTTCGTGCGGCAGCTGGAGCGCAATTGAAAGTTTGGTCGGATCGTGCCCAAGTGGAAATTTATTCTCCCGAAAATGTGAAGGACCCAGGGGCTGTGGCCTATGAGGCTTTGGCTAAAGCCAAATCACAGGGCTTTGATTTACTGATTGTCGACACCGCGGGGCGCTTACATACGCAAGTGCCTTTGATGGAAGAATTGAAAAAAGTAAAACGTGTGATGAGCAAGTTGGACGAATCCGCGCCTCATGAAACCATCATTGTGTTAGATGCTAATTCGGGACAAAACGCTTTGTTGCAAGCTAAAGAGTTTCACAAATCAGTGGGTCTAACGGGTGTGATCGTAACTAAGATGGATGGCACGGCAAAGGGTGGTGTGGTGATTGGTGTGGCCAATGAATTGGCGATTCCCATTCGTATGATTGGAGTGGGCGAAAAGGTCACTGACTTGCGCCCATTTTCTTCAGTCGAGTTTGTAGATTCTATTTTAAATTAGTAACGCTAGCGACCTGGAAATAAAATGAAGCGCTCTAACTCATTGGCGGGAATTTTTTTCTTTAAACAATCCCAAGCCATTTCTAAAGAGTAACGGCTAGATAAGTGAATCAAAATAATTTTTTCAGATTGGATTTTAGGTAAATACGCGACTAGTTCATCAATATGAGTATGTCCCCACTTTTTCGCATGAGCTACATCTTTGACATCGTCCACGTAAGTGCATTCCATGACAAGGTACTTGACCTGAGTGACCCAAGGATTTTTATCAATAAATTCAATTTCCGTATCGCCAGTAAAAGCTAACCAAGGTATAGAGACAGTTTCGGAAAGTGCAATACCGGATTTGGCCAATTGTTTAATTTCATTTTCACTCAAAGTTGCATATTGTGGTTTGAGTTTTTTCTTTTTTTCAATCAAGGCATAACCAAAAGAATCCACACGATGTTTGGTGGAAAAACTTTTTACAAAGCGGTGCGAATCAATGGGAAATTCTTGGCCGTCTGTGACTTCGATCAATTCATACGGCAGGTGATAGCCTTCGATTTCTCCCCACAGTCGCAGAATTTCTTTCATCGAGTCCACGACAGAGGCTGGTAAGTAAAAGCGACCTGCTGGCAGTTTTTGCAGTCCTCGTTGTGAAAGTAAATAGGGAATGCCGCTGGCATGATCCATATGCGCATGACTTATAAAAAAATGCGACAATGGCGCCATCCAGGCAAAACCTTGAGCGACATCTAAGCCCAAATTCCACTGTGGTACCGCCAAGCAAGTGCGAATGCCTGATACCGAATGACCAATCAAACTAAGCTGATCAGAAAGTGACAGCTGTTTTGGTTCCAATATTAATTTTTTTAAATCCAATTCTGATTTCATAGTAGGCTCGCTTTGCATAACAGTCTGCATGCGTGTCTTCTGACAAGTCAAGAATGAGTATTTATGAAAAATCATTGTAAAAAATGAAAGCAAAAAGCTGTGCTGCTACTTTGCAAAATCTATTTTACAAATAGGTCTGGGGATGTTCCAATGGCGGTCAAATATGGGTAGGTCATTATGAATCATTTGAATTATCATCATTTATTTTATTTTCGAACGATAGCAACAGAGGGTAGTGTTTCTAAGGCCGCACAAAAATTACGATTAGGGCAGCCGGCCTTAAGTATGCAGCTAAAACAATTTGAAGAACAATTAGGGCATGAGCTATTCAGTCGAAAAAGTCGCAATTTAGTTTTGACCGAGATGGGCCATTTAGTTTTGGGTTATGCCAATGATATTTTTCGCA
This sequence comes from Bdellovibrionota bacterium, assembly GCA_052033755.1. GTDB lineage: Bacteria > Bdellovibrionota > Bdellovibrionia > Bdellovibrionales > Bdellovibrionaceae > JBPOJH01. Next base: position 6,346 of record JBPOJH010000165.1, read on the forward strand.
TGGGCGAGGAAATGTTGGATGCAATTCATGATCGCCCTAAAAGTAAAAAACTGCGACTGCAGTTGGGCGCGATGGACAGTATTCCCAAAATTTTAGTTCAGCAGTTGGTGCAAAAAGTATTGATATCCTGCAAGGAATCACCAAAATCCGAATCCTTATCGGGACAGGTTTCAGTGGTTGAGGGGCGTGGGGCCGATCTAGTCGAAGAGATGCTTAATCATCATCTGGATTTAGTTTTGGCCAACAGTGCGGCTCCCAGCTTAACGACCGAGCGCATTTATTCCAAAAAAGTAAATCGTTCTCCATTGGTCGTTGTGGGAACCTCACAATTTCAGTCGTACCGATTGCATTTTCCAAAAAGTTTGGATCGGGCTCCTTTGTTACTGCCAAATCATAACAGTCGAGTGCGTAATGAAGTGGATCATTTTTTTGAAAAAAATCACATTCAACCAGATGTTGTCGCCGAAGCGCAGGATTTAAGTTTGCTGTTGCAGTTAGCGATGAATCATCAGGGATTGTTAATTACCAGTGCGATCAGTGTCGAAAAAGAATTGGCTCAAAATCAGTTAATGCTGATGGGGGAGTTAAAAGACTATTACGAAGAAATTTGGCTTTTATCCGCTGAACGTAAAATTAAAAATCCCTTAGCAGAAATCTTATTGGCCACTCCCGAAGTTTAATACCAAATATTTATTGAAATTGGTATTAGGCACAAAAAAGCCGAATCCAGTATATTGAATTCGGCTTTTTTATATTTTAACGAAAGTTATATGCACTTAGAATAAATGCAATAAATTATTTTTTAGCTTCGATTTTGACTACCAATTCGAACTCATCTGCAATGACCTTATCGCCCAGATCCTTAAAAAATTGACCGGATCCATATTTTAAACCCCATTTGGTGCGATCCAACTTAATTGTAGCTTCACCAGTGGCGCTATTTTTTTCAATTTTAACTTTAGCAGGAACTTCGATGGGTTGAGTTTGATCGCGAATAGTTAAATCTCCTTTTAGAGTGACCTCAGTCGCCGATTTTGTTTCTACGGAATTAATAACTAAAGTGGAAGTCGGAAATTTTTCAGCGTTAAAAAAATCGTCTGATTTTAAATGTTTTAATAATTTGGCATGATACTCAGGATTTGATTCTAAGTCCTTATCCGTAAGGCTATTGATATCAACGATGATTTTACCACCAACAAGCGTATTGCCTTTGATTTCTAAAGCCCCTTCTTTGATGCTCAGTTGTCCGTTGTGAACGGTCTTCACTAGAACTTTCGAACCCTTCCAATCCACGGTGCTTTTGCTTGTATCGACTTTGAAGGTTTCAGTTTTAGCAGCAGCTGCGGCTAGGACCATTGAAGTTGTCAATGTGATGATAGTTGTTGATAAAAACAATTTCCCTAAAAGACCTTTATGCATAATTGCGTTTCCTTTCGAAAGAGGTTGAAACTTAATGCTAAAGTACATTTAGAATTATTGTAAATTGTTTTTCAGCAAGTATTTTTAAACAGGAAGTGTATTTATGAAACAGCTTTTAAACCGAAACATGAAAGTCACGTAAAGCATTATTCAAACTCGTTTTTAAATCCGTACTTTCTTTGCGTTCACCAATGATTAAAGCACAAGGAACACCGTAAGTTCCGGACTTGAAGTTCTTGTTATAAGTGCCTGGAATCACAACGCTGTTTTTTGGAACAAAGCCCGTATAGACTTTTTCTTCGGCACCAGTGACATCAATAATTTTGGTGCTGCCGGTGATGGTGACTCCTGCACCTAATACCGCAGCCTCAGAAATAAATGCACCTTCGACTACTATACAACGACTGCCAATAAAGGCATTATCTTCGATGATCACTGGACTGGCTTGAGCGGGTTCTAACACGCCACCAATTCCTACGCCTCCAGATAGGTGCACATTTTTGCCAATTTGTGCGCAGGATCCCACAGTGGCCCAAGTGTCGACCATGGTTCCTCTTCCAACAAAAGCACCAATATTCACATATGAGGGCATAAGTATCGCCCCCTTTTCAATAAAGCTACCATAGCGAGCCACGGCCGGAGGCACGACTCGCACACCGGATGAATCATCCCACTTTTTCACAGGGACTTTGTCAAAAAACTCTAGATCACCAGCCTTAAAAACAGAATTTGATTGTAAGCGAAAATATAACAGAATCGCTTTTTTTACCCACGCATGGGTGATCCATTGATCCTGATTTTTTTCAGCCACTCGAATAAGGCCCTGATCCAATAGCTGCAGGGCTTGTTGAATGCTTGACATTTCGTCGGCGCCTAAAGCCGTGATAGCAACGCCATTTTGAATTTTTTCATAGGCCGACTCGATCAGTGGTTGTAATTGTTCTTGTAATATTTTGTTTGTAACTGAGTTGTTCGTTTGTGAATCTGAGTTTGTCATTGGGGTCCTTTTTAGTTGGTGCAAAGTTCTGTCATAATCCATTCGTCATTGACTCATTAAAAATAGTGAGTGATCGAATAAGGTATAAAAACTATTAAATACAGTTTTGGCAATATTTTTTTATACGGATCAAAGCTAACTGCAGAAGGTTCTAGCTAGCTTTTTCGACAGATGGATTTTGCAAAGCTAGAGTGATCACTTTTAAAAGCGCTGACTTTGATATAGGTTTTGGTAAGTGCAATGTGCATCCGGATTCCAAGGTTTTGGCAATTTCAGCCTTCATGGCATAAGCTGTAACCGCGACTATGGGTACGGGTCGGCATTGCGTTTGAGTTTCCAGTTGCCGAATGATTTTAGTCGCTTGAAAACCATCCATGACTGGCATTTGAATATCCATAAAAATAATATCAAAAGGCTTATCACCAAATTGATGGGATTTGAAAGCATCGATGGCCAATTCTCCATTATCGACTTCGGTGAATTCAAATGGAAATTTTTTTAATAAGGCTTTTAATATGATTCGATTTTCAGCGATGTCATCACAAATCAATATTTTAAAACTTTTTTGTGACGA
>JBPOJH010000076.1:0-8965 GCA_052033755.1 Bdellovibrionota bacterium
ACGGCTAAACAAAACTTCGTTCAAGTTGAAGATATCTTTCAAGACGTCGAACCTTTGTAAATCCGAATACAACTAACAGCCATATTATTTTCGATAAACTAAATCCCGTCCATACTAGTTAAAAAAAACGCGACCCACACGGTCGCTTTTTTTTAAGGCATCATAAATCTAACTGTTGAATTACTTCTTTGGAGCTTCAGCCGCTGGCGCTGCAGAATCTTTCATTTTGCATTCCTCTGTTCCATTACATTTTTTGTCTTTCATTTGACATTCGCCACCCTTGCCAGCGCAATGTCCACAACCACCACCGTAGTGCGCACAAGAAGCTAAGCCCAACATACTAATAACTACCAAACTCATGAATACTTTTTTCATTTTTCCCCCTTTAGATTTTAGCTATTGTCTCATCTATCTATCACACTGTCGATTAGAACTACTTCGGACTCTACAAAAAGCTAGTTTTCCCTGTAATGCCAATTCCAATAAACAACTCTGCATTTCGAAAATGCACTTTACAATGCTCTTCATCCATTTGAATAATAAGACCAAACCATAATCTTGATCAGCAAATCTTCACAAGGAAAAATTATGTTACAATCAGCGATGCAACTTATTTTACAATCCTCAATTCTGCTTGTTTTATTTACCAGCCCAAGTTTTGCAAAACCTACTGAGACAGCTGAGGAAAAAATCTCTACATGGATTCAAACGAACGTTTCGGGTTTAGACAAAAAAGACCAAATCCAAATTTACAATGTGGCCAAAACTTTGGCCGAAAAAACAAAAAAACCTGTCGTGATATTTATCGATTTTTGGGCTTCCTGGTGCGAGCCCTGTAAAAAGTCGATCCCGGCGTATATCGATCTACAAAATGATTTAATAAAAAAACCGGCGGCGAAGAATTTACTGCTTGTCTTCATTAATGAGGATGAAACCCTGCAAGACGCTATCGATTTTATTCAGCAATCCTCACCGGCGACTGACAAAAAATCTAAACCTAATGACTCTGTTTTTTCTATTTTACTAACTTCACAACACACGGATAAATCCATTTTGTCTTTACATGATATGGGACAGAAAATTTATAAGTCGATCGATTTCGAGTCCATTCCATACTCGATGGCTTATGAAATCCCTTATACTGTAAAAGGCAAATCCACTTCACTACCCGGCAAGTTGATTCACCAGAAGTCTGGCTACAATACCAAATCCGTTAGTAAACTTTTAGAGTTACTTATACCAAATCCAGTTACAAAGTAGACCAAGGCGAGCACCTCACTCTCACGACGATATACGAAGTAAATGGATTTAGTATTAGAAAGAATAACTGGTTCCAATAAGCATGGTAAAAACTTGCGCAGCTTTATCTACAAGCTGGTACTGTTGATTGAATCGCTGCACACTTTTTCCTCGACCACCTGTATAGTAACCTCCAAATGTGTACTGCATATTTCCTCGAATTAAGGCGGCATTCGCACTGAATCCCAACTGATCCACGTGATCTCCTTGTCCTTTTACTTTAGTCAAATCAGGATCCGGATGCGCTGAAAAATTTGTGTAACCTCCGACACGAATTTTTAACCATGTTCGCAGTGCTAATTCAGCTCCCAGACTGCCATTCCAAATTTGTCTATGTTCAATCTTCTCAGCGACATCTTCTGATTCCAAGTCATTGTATTGTTCTCGACCATAGACAGAGACATCTCCTGCAATCACAAGTTCGTCCAACGCCTGCCAACTCCACCCAATCGTGTACTTAGCAGGTATTCTGGTTTTACTATCAAGACTGCTGTAATTTTTTTGCGTGGGAGTGCCCGAGGCATTGATGTACGAATCAAAGTAACTGGCAAAACCAGCCACATGCATCGATGGAAAACGAACGCTAGCTCCTAAACGAAAATTGGGAGTCCATTTATAATAATATCCTAAAATAGCGACTAATGCATTTTGTGTGATCGCCCGTTCTTCACTGTAGGCGATCATCGTACTGCCACTGATCGTTCTGTCAGAAACCGTCTTCACCATCGATCGAGCCGTATAGTACAAACTAAGCCCCATGCCTTCATTCACAGATATTTTTTTAGAAAGGCTGGCTCCGACCCATAAAGATTCATCTGACAAGGTCAGTGTTGAAATATTATCACTCGTGTTGTGAATATCCCCTTTAAAAGATTCATATTCAGGGACAATAATACTTAACGCTAAAGTATAATCTGGTAAAAACTCTTTGAATCGCACTACACTGCCTGTTGAAGATGGCAAGGCTCGAAAAAAACCTTGATTGACTCGCAAGCTGGCTTTTGTGAAATCTTCCGAAGAACCATAGGTTGTATCAAATTTTTTATAAATCCCAACAGCTGCGGAAAAACTTTCTCCTTTTAAAAAAGCCAACGTTGCGGGATTATACCAAGGCTGTGCCGCTGCATCCTCTGCCATTGCAGTATAGGCACCACCCATTCCGGCGGCTTGATCTCCGATTAAAATGGAATTGTAATTTGAATATGCCGCCCAACTGGATTGAGCTTGTAGCATAAAAACTATTGCGACTATTACAAGACCAAATTCCGGTGGTCGTGATTTCCTATACCCCATATCTGCTAAATCCTAGCATCCCCAAAATACATTTGATAATTAAAATCACCAATTAGGACTTAGGCCTATCTTGAGTGGCATTAATTATAAATACGACGACAGTCTTTGATTACTGATTTTATATTTTGGCCAAGCATTCTTAAATCAGATACGGCATTACTAATTTCATTTGAATGTAGAGCTGGCTTTAAAACGGAAATTTCATTTAGCGATTCCCCGCTTCGCATTTCAAAATACTTTTGATATACAGAGCGAAAAATACCTTTTGCGACAGATATCTCCTGATTATATAAAATAAATTGCGCTAATTTTTTAGACTCCAGAAAAATTTGAATAGGAAATAAAGTATTTTCAGCGGATAGTTGAAACAAGATCATCACTCCGTAAGAAGAACGGTCTAAGTGTGAACTTGCATTTTTTAGATAATCTAAAATTAAATATGTGATTTTATCAGTAAATGTAACTTTATTATCTATTAACTTTTGCAATTCAGTTTGCAAGCTTTTTGCCGTCGCTTGTGTTGTGACTTGAAAAATTGAATTCAATATAGTTTCGTACTTTACGTCATCAGCGACAAATTTGTTTTCCTTATCGTTTTTTGCAACATCAGAAGTTGTTTTAGTGTTTTTTGTTTCTACAGGTGCTGCTTTGCTAACAGCTTTTGCTTCTGCTTTTTCGATTTGCGCTTGTTTCAATTTTACTATCTGATCTAACTGCACGATGATATTCTTAGTGAAAGCCGATCTGTTTTTAAAATAATTTTCAATGTCGATTTTCGTAAAGTTTAACTTTTTAGCGACGGCCAATGTGGTATTAAAATCAGCGTTCCAAATATCTTGCAAATGCACCAAGGCTAAGCGCTGGTAATTCGATATCAATTCTTGTTGCATAATCTCTGTAAAGTATTTTTTCCGCAATCTTTTCCAGTGATCTACCATACTGGAATTTGCGGCCTCCAATTGTAAGTAGTGAAGAATTTGAATAAATTCTTCCCATCGTTTATGTTCAGAAAATTGCATATACAACTGCTGCATTACATTCAAACTAGTCAAGTAATCCTTCCATCCCTGGTCGCACAGCCATTGAAATGCGAAATAATTAAAATCTGAACGTAAAATTAAATTTTGTACTTGATCTAGGTTTTGAGGTCTTTCAACGTGACTGATCAGCTGCAACTTGTGCGCATTTTTAACTGAAAAATCTGTAATCATACCCGTACCATTATCTTTTAAATACTGCTCCAAAGGATGAAAGTGATTGCGCTCGGAAGCTTGCACCAGCCAATCAGCAAATGATTGATCTACAAATTCAAAATCAGCCACGTCACCCACTTTGGGTCGCCAATTCCAATACTTTGAACCTTGCAACACGGATTGAACATTTGCATTGTTAATGTCATCGGCGTTACTTTTTACTCTTTGAATATTTTTAGGAGCCATCTGCATCCAAATATCCAATAGCGTTATTCTTTTATAACCAACGCCATTTTTGTTTTTAATAAAAACATCGTTGATTAAATCTGGTGAACCAAATTCAGTTACATAATAGACAGACGAACGCGTGTTGATGGGACTATATTCACGATGTAACGGTGTATGATTTTGTTCCGACAAATCCGACAAAGAAGTATTTTGCCTCTTCTGAATAGCAATTTCCTGAATAAACCCTGCGAAGCTATTATTTTTTTCTATCGCTATATCGTTACCACCGTTTAACAAGGGTACCAAATACCTTCTGGGATTAGGTGGTTTAGTTTTTAAATCCGCCCCTGACATGCACTCACTTAACCAAACAAACTGCCATAAAGCATGTAACCGACGCAGAAAAGAAACGAATCGATACGTTGTCTCCTTTGAGGGGATGACGGGAATTAATTTCCGCCCTGGTTGATGATACTCGACAGGAAATAAAATCTCATCCTTCAATAATTCATTCACCGATGGAAGCACAGACAAGATGAACCCTTTTAACAAAGCTAGTTCTGGCATTTCAGAAATTCGTTCGTTAAATCCTTTTTGAATTAAATTTAAAAGCAAATCTACATCATTGTGTTGCAAAAAAAAACGAATCTTCGGATCATGATAATATAAATACGAAATTATTTTTTTAAATAAAAACTCATATTTAATTTTATACTGTTTTGCAAAATCAGACTGTGCTATTTTTAATTTAGTTTTACTGTGTTGCTTCACTGAATTCCAAAATTCTTGGTACTCTGTGTTCGCGGTTTGAATTTCAATACCTAATTCAGATAACGAGGATACGGCCTTGTCGGCAGACCCAAATAGTTTTATCTTTAATTCTTCAAAATCTTTACGTTGTATGACTCGACCATAAGTCGGTAATTCCGACTGAATAAAATAGGGTTGCATCGGTTGGATGGATTCCATTAAACGCTGACCTAACAAAGGATTTTGTTCATTCAATATTTTCATCTGTTGTATTACAGCCAAATATGTATCCCATGGAATTCTATCAGAGTAATACTGATTGATAGCCTGAAAATACTTCTGCAAATTATTTGGGTTATTATATAAGTCTTCGAATCGACTGACGCCACTAAGGGACTCTTCCATCACAAGTTGTAGTCGATAAACTGTATTGAAATCAAAATCCTGAGATAAATTTTGTGATAAATTTGCAACCTTAAGGATACCAGTTTTGCTGGCCATCGCATTTAGGCTTACAAAAAGACAGATACACAGTTTAAAAAAAACGTTCAGACCCATGTTCATATTGAGCCATTATACTAGCTCACAATATTTTTAGAAAGATGTTAACTTTCTAACAGTGACTAACAATTTTCGTCACTGGCGTCACCCTTATCTTTTACCTGAAAGCCCCACAGCAGGATGTTCTCTAGCAATGTTTAATGACTGGCGATGTGCTCCAAACAACTTCATTTCTAACCTTAAAATCCATATAGAAGAATGCATTAAAAGGATTATGAAAATCGAAAAGTTAAAGCATCGACTTTAAATACAAAACACTGTTGGATCACTATCTATAAATACAGGCTGGTTTTCAAAATGACATTTATGTGTATAAATAATTTTATCAAATTTTTCTGAACCAATCTCACAATCTATTATCAATTTTGGTAAGATAATCTGCCTGGTTCCAATTTCATTTATCCTCGAACTTAAAAGTTTAGAATTTTCTTGGTTCCCCATAAATTCTAGGCGATTAATATAACTATATTTACTCGTCTCGCTTTTGTCTAAATTAACTACGGCGACAAAATGCCGAAGTAACTCAGAATAAGCTCGTTGAAAGGCGAAATCTAAACTACGTCCTGCGGCCGCTCCAGAAGCATATCCACCACTATTTAACTTTCCGTATAAAATTACAACTTGAAGTTTTTTTGAATTGTCAATTAGAGGATAAACCAAAACTTCGAAGTAATTTAAGTCAGGAAGAATTTTCTATAGCTGCAAATCTCAATCGTCTACATACTGGTTCTGAAGTTACAATGAAAAAATATGATTGGGTTTTAATAGATGATGATCCTTTAGTTCATCTTACTTGGAAGCTTATGGCGCAAGAAAAAAATAAAATCTTTATAGGATTTAAATCATTTGAAGAATTTAAAAATGAAATTGATAAGATAGATAGAAATTCAAATATCTATATTGATTCAAATTTAGGAAATGAGATAAAGGGTGAGGAAATTGCTAAGGTGATATATTCTGAAAATTTTTGTAATCTTTTTCTTGCAACAGGGTATGATAAAACTGAGTTTAGCAGCCTTCATTTTATCAAAGCAGTAATTGGCAAAGAACCACCGATTTAGGTTTAATTTTCACGGCTCCTATAAACTTTCAGAAATAATTTTTGCAAATGAGGTCGCATCTAAGGAAGCGCCACCAATCAAAAAGCCGTCCACGTGAGGAATTTGGATAAGCTCCTTAGCATTGTCGGGCTTTACACTTCCGCCGTATTGAATACGTACATCTGCTGAGTAACCTAATTCTTTCAAGGTTTGAAAAATAAACTGATGTGATTCAGCCACCTGTTGAACTGAAGCCACTCGCCCCGTTCCAATGGCCCATACGGGTTCATAAGCCACCACTAAATCCCCGCTAGCAGCAACCCCCTGTAAGACTTCCTGCAATTGTGTTTTTAAGACTAAATTGGTTTTTCCACCATCACGCTCTGCTAAGGTTTCCCCAATACACAAAATGGATTTTAAGCCCACGCCCTGCAAGTACTTCATTTTATTATTTAACAACGCATTGGATTCACCAAACAAAGTCCGGCGCTCACTGTGACCCACTAAAACGTAATTAGCTCCCATGGACTTTGCGACTTCTGCAGAGTTTTCCCCCGTAAAAGCCCCCTTCGCTTCGGCATAAACGTTCTGCACACCAATCTGAATCTGACCCGCCATCTTCGAATTCACTAAAGAGGATTGCATTGCGGACTTCGCTTCGATTGCAGTTAACAAACACAAAGCCGGAGGGCATACCAAAACTTCGATATTATCAACGGTGGACGCCGCCAAGTTTTTTTCCAATGCTTGCAACAAAGGACCTAAAGCCTGAAAGAACTCTTTCGTTTCACCAGGAGTTTTATGCATTTTCCAATTCGCAGCTATCAATTTTTTCTTCATAAAAAAATCCCTTTTAAGATATAAAAAGCATTAATAATGTTTTCGCTTTCAATTGCAAAGTAGATCGAGGCGACTAGGAGCTGTCGCGGAGGCGTCCTTAATGGACGCCGCACAAGACCAGCGACGACGGCAACGAAGATATACGAAGCAAGTGAAAGTCGAAAACTAGCGGATGCGAGTGCGAAGGACTTCTAACCCCGGCAATCGAACTCCCTGTAAGTATTCTAACGAAGCCCCACCACCCGTCGAAATATGTGTCATCTGCGAAGCATATCCACTAGCTTCCGCCGCAGCCGCAGAGTCCCCACCACCAACAATTTTAATACAAGAACTGTTCGCTAAACTTTCGGCAATAGAAAATGTTCCTTTGCTAAAAGCAGGATTTTCAAACACTCCCATAGGGCCATTCCAAAATACGGTCGCCGCTTCCTGAATCGCAGTTCTAAATTGCGAAATCGATTTTGGTCCTATATCTAAACCCAAATATCCTTCGTCAATTTCCACTCCAGAAGTCACGCGCCCCTCTGTCGCATCGATAGAGTTCGCCACCACGTGATCCACTGGTAATAATAATGTTTTATCACGAGCCGCTATACGCTCTATCATTTCAGCAGAGTAGCGAAGCTTATCGGTTTCGACCAAGGACTTACCAACCGGTACACCCTTAGCTTTTAAAAACGTATACGCCATCGCTCCACCGATAATAAAACCGTCCACAATATCTAATAATTTTTCAATCACCGCAATTTTATCAGAAACTTTCGCTCCACCTAAAACGGCCAAATAAGGACGCTTTGGATTTTCCAACAAAGAATCCAAAACCTGCACTTCTTTTTCGATTAAAAACCCAATTCCTTTTTTCGACATCATTTTTGGCAAAGCCTCGATCGTTGCATGTGCACGATGAGAAGCTCCAAAAGCATCATTGATGTAAATATCGCAATAATTAGCCAACTGATGGGCGAACTCTTCTGAGTTTTTAGTTTCACCCGGTTCATATCGTACGTTTTCTAATAAGATTAATTCTTTTTGTGGCTTTAACGTCAGTAAAATATGTTTGATGGCATCTGACGTGGGATCTTCGGCTAAAATCACTTCTTTGTTCAATAAAGCAGATAACCTTTTCGCAACAGGTTCCAAGGATTGACTTTTGTCATCCTTGCTTTTGGGGCGACCCAAGTGCGAAGCCATAATAATTTTAGCTCCTTGGTCTATCGCATACTGAATCGTTGGCAGGCTTGCCGTGATGCGAGTTTCATCCGTGATCTTGCCGTTTTCCAAGGGCACGTTTAAATCTAAACGCAAAAATAAAACTTTATCTTTTAACTCAAAATCACGAATCGTCTTAATACCTTTTAATCCCGATGCCATCGATTACAATCCTTTCGAAGCCATATAAACAGCTAAATCAATCATGCGATAAGAAAATCCAGTTTCGTTGTCGTACCAAGACATTACTTTCGCAGTCTTGCTGCCAATCACCATTGTCGATAATAAATCAACAATTGACGAATTCGGATTACCATTAAAATCCACGCTCACTAATGGCGCTTTTTCTACAGCTAGCACTCCCTTTAAACTTGTTTTAGCTGCGGCAATAAAGGCTTCATTAATAGAACTAATTGTCGCTTCTTTTTTCAAGTTCACAGTTAGATCCACCAAGCTTACATTCGGAGTAGGCACTCGCACCGATGTACCATCTAATTTTCCTTTTAATTCTGGTAATACTAAACCAATGGCTTTCGCAGCCCCTGTCGAAGT
>JBPOJH010000087.1:0-25016 GCA_052033755.1 Bdellovibrionota bacterium
AGCCAAACCGGAGTTATCTGGTTATTTTGATCGAATTATTACGCTGGATCAGCTTTTTAACGGTTATATCAATACCAATAAATAATCTTCTACACTATTTCGAGCTTACGCCTTGGATAATTTATTATAAGTGTTTAAGTAAATTGTCTGCGAATTTTCAAAAAGCATAATGAAAAAAATTCATTCGACATTCAAATTAAATCCTGACTAAGTTTGTTTGGACAAAAGGTTAAATATTTCTTACAAGTAGATTAATATTTTTAGTTCAGAAGGCTTTATGAATTTTATTAAATTATCCAGTCTTGGATTTGCAAAATCGGCTATTTTAGCAACTTGCCTATTGGTAGTTGTTACCTTTTCCTCAGTCATCGTTTGCTCCAGAGAAGTATCTCATCCGAATAATTTTGAAGCGAAAGTTGTTTGTCCGATCAACTACTCTGGCTTGTCTGAGGTTAAAATTGGATATCTAGCTAATGGAATATTGGCGTTTGAAAAAGAATTTCAAGATAAGCGTACGGAGCTGGCTGTCGTTGAAGGAGTCGTTGGTATTAAAGGAATTGATACTCTAGATTTAGGTCTAGTCGGAGAAATGCGATTGGTTATGCATCAAATTAAAGTGGATCAAATGTTATTTGATTGGTACCTAGAGGCTTATGATTATGGTCGTTTTTACAGTCAGCACTTAAACTGCCATTGATAATCAATGATTAGTGCGAACTAGGTGCTGCTTTAGTTGACTTTTGCGTATAGTATGACCCAGTTGAAGTTACTAATCTTAAATGTGTATGACTGAAAATGCCCCCATTTCTAATCAAATATCGCTTGAAAACGGGGGCGTTTTCAGATATTCTGAGGGTCTATGAAGAGAATTGCAGAGCAATATTTAACGGAATGGATTCAGCAGGAAGGTCGAAAGCCCTTAATTTTAAGGGGAGCACGTCAAGTGGGAAAATCTACTTTGGTGCGACTATTTTCACAATCACAGAAATTAGATTTAGTAGAAATTAACTTAGAAAAGAAAAAAATTAAATCCATTCAATCAGAAGATATTTTAATAGAAAAAGTATTGGCTGAAATTCAATCTGAATACAATGTAGATATTAACGAAAATAGTTTGATTTTTTTTGATGAGATCCAAGCACAACCAGAAATTTTAAAATACTTTCGCTATTTTTACGAAGATCAGCCGCAGATCCCAATTATAGCTGCTGGATCTCTGTTGGAATTTACATTAGAACAACATGAGTTTTCAATGCCAGTGGGACGGATCGAGTACTTTCACTTGGGGCCAATGACCTTTGAGGAATTTTTAATGGCATTGAATAAAAATAAACTAATTCAGGAAATCAAAAAAGATAAGTTAAACATTGATACTTACGTTAGAAATACATTATCGGAATTATTGAAAGATTATTTATTTGTGGGGGGGATGCCAGCAGCTGTTGCCGAGTATGTTAAATCCAAAAACCCTACTAAAGTGAGAGCTATTCATCGCAGTATTGTACGTACTTATCAGGATGATTTTCCCAAGTATGCCAGTAGAAATAATTTAAAATATATATATCAAGTCTTTGAACGGTTGCCCGATTTTATAGGGAAAAAAATTAAGTACAGCGAGTTTCTTTCAGAGCTACAATCAAGGGATATTCGTAGTTGTCTTCAACTTTTACATAGGGCTCGCGTGATATTGATCTGTTATCATTCAAATGGATCGGGGGTTCCTCTTCGTAGTCAAAAAGATGACAGCGTGTTTAAGGTTTATTTTTTGGACGTCGGTTTACTCAATTATCTACGTGGAGCGACTTGGCAGATGATGCAGGATTATAGCGAAAAGCATATGATCATTAAGGGTGAAGTGGCAGAACAGTTTGCAGCTCAGCACCTAGCTTACTTAGAAGCAGGGTTGGAGGAACCAAATTTGTATTATTGGTTACGTGATAAAAAAATCAACAATGCTGAAGTTGATTTTCTTATAGAAAAAAATGGTGAAGTTATTCCCGTAGAAATAAAAGCCGGCAGTTCTGGTCGGCTTCAATCTGCAAAGCAATTTGCAATCGAGAAGAAAACTAAATTAATCTATCGATATGACTTAAGGAAACACGACAACACGCAAGACGAAATGTTAATTGAAACAAAAGATTCAGAAAAGCAAGTTCTTAAAATTTTAAATTATCATTTGGCAGTAATTGGAATTTCTTGATGTAATAATGAATATTCTCGTGAGGTGTAATTAGAAATTCCTTAAATTCTTGGCAACTTCATTTATAAATTTACGATTGACGCCATTTTCTTTAGCTAATTTTTGCCAGTTTAGAAATGCGTCTTGTACTTCTTCCAGAATTTGTTCTGGTTTTTTAATAGAGAAAAACTTTCCAGTTTCTAAAATTTCTTTTTTGGTAAAACCTGACCCTTTCGATCCGAAAGTCATTTGATGTTCTTTGGTCCAACCAGCGCCATTTGCGTATGTAAGATCAAAAGCGGGAGATAATCTCCAGGTTCCATCTTCATTCATTAGAAATGCAAAATTTTTTACATGATCGTCTTGGTTGCGTCCGACTATATTGAAAAGCATTCGACGGTAACCTTGTTCTAAAGCCTGATAATCATTAACGACATTTATAATAGTTCTGAAAAATTGTTCGTAACTATAGCTTTGCACAATATTGTAATCTGTATGAGTCAACCCAGCCAACGAGTGCATGTGAACTTTTTTATTACCAATTCGATCAAAGCGTTTTGTCATAAAATGGGCTCTGCCATTTTCCTCTAATAAATGAGTATCCGTCATTTCTATTTTAGCTTTTCTTGCAAGTATTGAATAAACATATTCGGCTCGATTGTAGGTGTGTTTTTGCTCGGTATCGCCAGCCTTATCAAACTTAATCAACCAATGTTCATAGCCTTTTGGAAGACTGCTGTTTCCGGCGATAACTTCGTTGCTGTTTTTGTTCCATCCAATAATTGCCTTTGATCGGGCGCCTCCAGCGCTAGCTCCAATTTGCATGATATCGGCAGCCTTGATGTTGATGTCACCTTTAATGATTTTACGAGCCTGCTTAACTAGGGCTGAGATTTCTATTGCCTCAGTAGCTTTAGCACTTTTTATTTCCAACTGAGGTTCGTATTCCAACGCGCCCATTGCTTTTTTCCCTATGTATAACAAGCGCTGCAAAGGTTTGATTTTTGTAGGTTGTTGGCCTTTGTTTTCAAAGTATTTGTTAATAATTTTATTTCCAAACTTGTCGGGTAAGCTGTCTGCAAATACTCCTGGTAAGCCCAGAAAGGCATCGCTTCTGTGAAGCCCATCAAACGAATAAACCTTATTTGATAAGGGTAGGTATAGTGGGGAAATATTTAAGCCAGATTTAATAAAGGCAGGATCAAATTGAAAACTAATCTTTCCGCGATTATCTTCCAACAATGCGCCGACAGTTTTTTTCCAAAGGATGACTTTTGTTACAAGCATATTCTAACCTTTCTTTCGTACGCGTTTTCTTTCCTTAGTTTTATACTTCAATGCCTGTAGTGGGGTGATTTCAGGATCGGGAATTGCTGATAAAACTTCGTTCTCAAGTTTTAGTACTTTCAGCACCGCCACTAGGGTGATTAGGGAAGAGTTTTTGCCGGCCTCTAATTGTCTTAGAGTATTTATATTTACACCAGCTCTACTAGCGACATCCTGTTGAGTCAGTTCCATATTTATTCTTGCTTGCTTAAGCTTTTCAGCCAACTTCTCAATAAGTTCTTGATTTGTTAGTGTCGACATATAAAACCCTCTATATTAGTTTTAATATAGAGGGTTTTATATTTAAAGTCTATTATAATAGCAATTAAATGTACCTTATATTAGACATATTATAACAGGTTTTATATGCAATTTATTTAAATAATAACTACTATAATATGTATAATACATAGATCAATACCGTCCAGCTTATTGAAACAAGTCTTTTAATGTAATTACCAGGTCGATAAGCGTGGCAAAATGGGGACTATATTCCCGCGGTACAAGAAAAAATCCTTTTGGAAGTTATTCTAAATCAACAGCATGTGGATTATGGTTGGTTGCAATTGGTGCCAATAATGCATAAAATGTTATATTATTGGCACCAATATTTATTGCGTTAGGTGCCAATAATATGTATTTTTATAGATAACTGGCCCTTTGTGGGTAGAGTAAATTGCGATGGGTGGAAGCAGAAAAAAGGAATTCAATGAAGCTATATCAAGTAAAAACAAATGATCATTTTGTTGGACGCCAGAAGGAACTATCCATCATTGCAGATCTGCATAAAAAAGATGAAGCGCAAATTTTAATTTGCTATGGTCGACGTCGTGTCGGAAAAACAGAATTAATTGAGCAGGCTTTTCGAAAGACCAAATTATTGAAATTTGAAGGATTAAAAGGGAAAAATCAGCCAGAGGAAATAAAACATTTTTTAAGTCAGTTGTCCGACTATGCAGAAGAACCAATTTATCGTGAATTACCATTTACTACTTGGAAGCAATGCTTTGAATTACTAGCAAAAAAAACAGCTAAAGGAGCCTGGACAATTTATTTTGAAGAGTTGCAATGGATGGCTTGTTATTCATCTGATCTTGTGGCGGATTTAAAATATGTCTGGGATAATTTTTTTAAAAAAAATCCACAACTACGTTTGATTCTTTGTGGATCCGCCACTTCATTCATGCTAACGCAGGTTGTGCGTTCTCAAGTTTTATACAATCGCAGCCAAACCATCATTGAATTAAAAGAATTTAGTCTGGCAGAAACATATGAATTTTTAGGAAAGAAACATTCTTTGCCAGAGTTAATGGATATATATCTTAGCCTGGGTGGGATACCTGAGTATTTAAAGCAGATTCAAAAAGGGGCTTCACTTTATATAAAGATGTGTCAGCAAAGTTTTGTTAAAAATGGTTTTTTTCAATCAGAAATTGATCGTATCTTTGTTTCCAATTTATCGGATCGCGAACATTATCGAAAGATAGTTGAAATCTTAAGTCAAAAAAAGTTTTTAACTCGAGAACAGATTTTAGCAAAATTAGATGTACAATCAGGTGGAAAAATTTCGGAGTTAATTCAAGACTTAACTATTTGCCGTTTCATCAGCGCAAATGCTCCGATTGGAAAATCGGAAAATTCTAAATTGCAAAGATATCAAGTGTCTGATTCGTATTTAAGGTTCTATTATAAATTTATAAATCCTCAAAAATCAGCGATCGAGCGAGGGCAGTTTGATAGGACACCAATAAAAGGGTTAAACAATGCTACTTGGAGAAAGTGGTTGGGATTTGCTTTTGAGCATTGGTGTATGGAAAACTCTGTCTTAATTGCAGAAATTTTAAGTTTCGCGGACGTGCAATACAAAGTCGGTCCCTATTTTAATAGATCTACAAATCAACTGAATCCAGGGTTTCAAATAGATCTGATGTTTGATCGGTCGGATCGTGTAGTTTCTGTTTGCGAGATAAAATATACGGATAACCCTGTAGGTTCTGAAGTAATAAAAGAATTTTCAAAAAAAATTGATTTATTGAATCTTTCACCTCGAAAAACTTTGCAAAAGATTTTGATTACCGCCGCCGGAGCCAAACCGGAGTTATCTGGTTATTTTGATCGAATTATTACGCTGGATCAGCTTTTCAAAAATTCTAACAATTCCAATAATTAATTGTCCTAGGCGCTACGTCCCGAAACTAGGCTTGGTACTAATTTTTCCTTGGCCTGTTGTGTGACTGGTAAAACTAAAACAAAAGTCGTATTTGGTTGTGTGTTATCATAATACAATTTCCCGAAATGATTCTTTGCCAAACCTTCCGAGATACTTAAACCTAAACCTGTTCCTTGGCCAATGTCCTTGGTAGTGAAAAACGGCTGCATCATTTTACTAGCGACAGAATCAGGAATACCTAAACCTGAATCGACAATCTGAATCTGCACGTGCTGAATTTGTTTCACCACTGTCGTTTCATTATTTTCATCATCAAAACCTTTAATGCTGATTTTTATCCATCTATTTTGTTGCGCTAAAACTGCGTCCAACGAATTATTTAGTAAATTTAAAATTATTTGCGCAATCTGTGATTGCTGGCACTCGATAAGAACGTCAGGTATTGTGTTTTCAATTTTTAATGCAACATTATTTTCTTTAAGTCTGGATTCACTGACAGACAAGATTTCATGAAGGATTGTCCTTAAGTTTGCTTTTTGGAAAGTATCTTGTTGGCTATCACGTGCAAAGCTGCGAAGTCCATTGATGATGTTCGCTATTTTATCGGTGATCGAATCGATATTGCTAGTCGCCTTTTCGATTTTGTCTGGTAGCACGGGCGTTTTTTGAAGCATGTTTTTAATATGTGAAACTAAAAGTTTAATCGACATCAGCGGTGTGTTTATCTCATGTGCGATGCCTCCCGCCATTTCTCCTAAAGCTACCATTTTATTGGATTGAATTTGTTTTTGTTGCAAATCCTGGATTTGTATTTTCTTTTCCTGCAAATCAAGTAAGATTTTATTTAGATCCATGGCTAGTTTGCGATTTTTTTCTTTTTCCGTAAAAATCTCTAACACTGTGGCAATATTGATTTTCATCGAATTTAACATCGTGAAATAAAATAGAACAATCGCGACGATTAGTAGTTTTAGTTCCTGATTATCACCAAAATACAATGGGTAGATCATCGGAAATACAACAGCCGGAGTCCAATAGAGAGTGACAAATCGATACCCTGGATAAGAGGTGATGCCAGTGGCAGCGGCGCCGATTAGTTGCACCACAGTCAATATTGTCAGACGAGAATCTCCTTGTTGGACATTATATACAGCTAGCGTAGACCAAAAGGCCGCAGTTACCATTAAGGTACTATTGATCCATAGTTCCCATTTCTTAGACTTAAATGAGCTAGCATTCACACGGCGATGTTCTTTAAAAAAAGCTTTTACTAAAAATATTCGAAACACAAGAAAGCCAGCGAACAAAGCATACCATGCAATATAAAATGTAAACTTTTGAGCCAACAACGCATACCAAGATCCAAAAAACAAAGCTAAAACAAAACTTCCCGGCAAAGTTACAACTTGATTTTTGTAAACCAAATGTATTTTTTCTTTGGCATTTTGTTTTTCAGCGATTTGATCGGGATCGCTTTGTGATAATGTTTTTTGTGAGTGTGAAAGCATACTGACTTATCGGTTAGTTGCAGAATTTCAAAATAAAAAACACCTTCAAAGTAAATCAATTTCCATTCTGTTCGGAACAGTATCAACTTAAGACAAAGTCATCAACGTCTAGTTAATGATGGCCTCTACTTATAGCCAATAAAAACCTTGTGCCAAAGAATTGCAATCTTGTAAGACCTCGACGAATTTATCCTTATCTCCACTGCAGCTAAGAATGGCCAGTTTTTTATCTTTTAAAAACAGA
Organism: Bdellovibrionota bacterium; assembly: GCA_052033755.1. Taxonomy (GTDB): domain Bacteria; phylum Bdellovibrionota; class Bdellovibrionia; order Bdellovibrionales; family Bdellovibrionaceae; genus JBPOJH01. The sequence continues at coordinate 7,428 of JBPOJH010000087.1, forward strand.
ACTTGGCGAACTTGTTTGGGTTCTTGGCGATGGATTAAATCAACAATGGCGACCTTCTGATTGTTGATCGTGTAGTCTTGAATGCCTAGTACATCAAAACCATATGCAAAGAAATTCTTAGTCCAGCGTCGGGCATATTTTTCTATGGTCAGCTCGGTCTTGATTTCTTCGCTAACTAAGCTGGCAGTTGCTGTCGAGTTCGACTTTTGCCAAGAAATTTTTTTCTCTTCGGGAATGTAGGATTGTATTTTCCACCGTGTATTATCCGACTGAACTAGTTGAAACCCTAGGGGCGTCATAAATATTCCAACCTCGGGTTTAGATAGAATCGACCCTGCTGTACCAGGGAAAATAGCGCTTAAACCCAGTTGTGACCAAAGGAATATGAAAACTGTGAACAGACTGTTGGTGAAGGCTTTTTGGTAACTCATCCTTAAGTTTCCCCCGCTTATCCCCATTATAAAGGAGTTTTATTTTACTTTTCTACTGGAAAAGAATACACACTTGTCTACTTTTTAGTTATCGGGGGGATTTATGATGTTTAGTAATACCAAAAAACCAAAGCCAGCTCTTACTTTAGGGGTGTCCTTATCCAGCAGTTATTCACGAAATAATTATTATCGACAAGGAAAGACTTTAGTCGGGTTTTTAGTGGCAATGATGATGGGACTGTCTGCTTGTCAACGGACCTCCAAGGTGCAGCAGTTTTTGGGTGGCGAAGAGCCCAGTTTATTTAGCAATCGCCCTCAATCTCAGACGCATTTTATTGCCGTGATAAAATTAAAAAATCCAGCTCTGTTAAGTGCTGTTGATGGGACCGGCCGATCCGCTAAAGTGGATCCCAATTTAGTAAAGGCCATCGCGGATGAGCAAGATCAAACGATCGCCACATTGAAGAACTTAAGTTCTGATATTCAAATTTTATATCGTTATCGTATGGTTTTAAATGGTATCGCCATTGTGGCGCCGATGTCCTTGGCTGATAAAATCAAAGGCCTTGTCAGTGTCGCTTACATGGAAAAAGAAGGACAATTCCATCGACCAGTTGTTGAAAAATCTAAGTTAATTTCTGATGCAATTCAAGCGAGCGTTGCCGAGCACAATTCCGTTAAATTTATTGGTGCCGAGTCTGCTCATAAAGATTTGGGTATTGATGGAGCCGGAATTCGAGTCGGTATTATTGATACCGGAATAGATTATACGCATTCGATGTTAGGTGGAGTCGGCAGTGCGGATTTGTATAAATCAATTAATCCTGCGACCGAGAACTCGGCTTTTCCAAACAAAAAAGTAGTAGGTGGTATTGACGTAGTTGGAACGGATTACGATTCTGGATCTGGCAACTTTAAAAGGCATATTCCAACTCCAGATGGAAATCCATTGGATGAGGGGGGGCATGGCACTCATGTAGCGGGAACGGTAGCTGGCATTGGTGATGGCGTACAAACATATTCGGGAGTAGCTCCTGCGGCTGACCTATATGGAATCAAGGTGTTCGGTGCAGATGGTTCAACTGGTGATGCAGCGGTTATTGCTGGTTTAGAGTATGCTGCAGATCCTAATAAAGATGCCTCAGTAGATGATCAGTTAGATGTAGTAAATATGTCCTTAGGAAGTTCTTATGGACATCCACATATTTTATATGCAGAGGCCATTAAGAATTTATCAAATGGTGGCACTGTTGTTGTAGCTTCTGCGGGAAACTCTGGGCATCGTGACTTTATTGTCGGTGCTCCAAGTGTAGTTGATGAAGCTATTTCAGTTGCAGCCAGTGTGGATGACGGTGAACACAATTGGAAATTTGATGCGATGAAGTTTACTACGACGTCTGCCGATGGCAGTAGTCAGGATAGTTTGTCAGAAGTTGTTGAATCTGCTTTAACTAAACCACTCAAAGAATTTGAAGCATTGAAGGGAAGTTTGGTTTATGTGGGCCTAGCGGACAAAGACTTTTCTGAAGAGTTAAAATCGCAGATCAAGGGGCAGGTTGCCTTTATCGATCGTGGTAAAGTGGCTTTTGCAGAAAAAATTAAGAGAGCATCTGAGGCTGGAGCAGTAGGGGTTGTCGTAGCCAACAATGCTCCTGGAAGTCCATTTGTTATGGGTGGTGATGGGAAATTTGATTTAGTTGCAGTTATGATCTCTCAAGATTTGGGAACAACTCTTAAAAATGATTTGAATGCAGGTAAAATTGTAGAGGTGAATTTTAAGGCCTCAGAAAAAATCGAAAAACCTAATTTGATAGATACCTTGACAAGTTTTTCTTCGAAAGGGCCAAGGTCATTGGATGCATTGTTAAAGCCTGAAATTTCGGCTCCAGGGTCATCAGTGATTTCTGCCGAGATGGGAGAAGGAACAAAGGGTGTGAAGATGTCAGGAACTTCGATGGCAGGGCCTCATATTGCGGGAGTTATGGCGCTATTGAAACAGAAAAGGTCAGATCTACCAGTTCAGGATTTAAAATCTATGTTGATGGGTCATGCTATCGACATTAAGGATGAAAAAGGCATTCCTTACAAGTTAAGTGAACAGGGTGCAGGACGTGTGAAGGTGGTTGAATCACTTCTTGGCGAACTTGCTGCTTCTAAAGGAGCTCTGTCTTTGGGGATTATGCAGCTGGAAACAAAAAAGGTTTTCAAGCAGGAGTTGAGTTTGAAAAATGTTTCTGCTGTAGATAAAAATTTAGATGTAGAATTGACGACTCAGTTTAATTTGAAATTATTAAACCCGATATCAATGTCATTAAAATCAGGGCAGTCGAAGTCAATTTCTTTAAAGTTTAGCTTAGATGTAACTGGGTTAACTCAGCTGATAACAGAAGTAGAGGGTATGATTTTAATCAAAGAAGGACAGAAAATTTTACATCGTATACCTGTGTTAGCTGTTGTAAAGAAAACATCAGCTGTTGTTGGAACTGATTTGTTGACTCATGCCGGGGGTGCACGTGAAGCGGATGGCGCGCTAGTTGAATTATCACTTAAGAACGATTCTAGTTTTGCTGGAGATGCCTACGCATTTAACTTATTAGGCTTAGATGATCGCAAATCAGATCCACGCAATGATCCATTTATGAGTCGTGCTTGCGATCTACAGGCTGTCGGGTACCGAGTTGTTGATAAAGAAGTGCAAGGTCAAAAAATCAAAGTATTACAAGTCGCGATCAAGACCTATGATCCGATGACAACGTGGAATATGTGCGAGGCTTCTGTATTGATTGATGGCGATGGTGACGGCGTGGCAGATCAAGAGTTAGCCGGAATTGTGATGGAAAACTTAAAAGGGGCAGCTCCGACTCCTCAAATGGAATCGCAATTTTTTAGCGTGTTGTTAGATGCAAAGAAAGCTCAACAGATTCGGGCGAAATTTGAACAAGATAGTCTATCAATGGATCATTTGGCCAAAGTGATTAAACCCACAGAAAATTATGCAGAAGCCGTGATCGATACATTGCCGATGAAAGTTTTCAATCAAAGTAGTGTGATGATTGTCGAAGCGGATGTGACTAAGTTATTCCGTCAGGGTACAGGCGTTTTATCTATCAAGGTTGCGACAACGGATGATGATGCTGGCGCGATTGAAATGGATGATTTTTTAGAAGGGAATGTACATTCGTGGTTAAAAATCAGCTTGGATGAAAAATCACATGCCTTTGCACAGATTCCAGAAGTGATTTCATTGCCGGCTGCTAGCTCTGCAGTTGCTACAACATCGGTAGAGTTGGAACATGGGCAAGGCACTGGAGATTTGATGGTTTTATTTCCTCAGAACAAAGCCGTGTTTTCAGATTTGTTAATCGATGACGAAATGCAAATTATGAAAACACGATTTCAATAAATTATGGTTAGTTATAAATGCGAATAGTATTATGAGTTCGCGTTTAGTATTTCCGAATTAGATTTTAAGATAGAGGCCTTCATGGATACGAAGGCCTTTTCTTTTATATTTTCGACATCTTCTAAGGTTAAGCCTTGCATTTTTTTCACTTGCAATCATTCTTGCGAAAGTTGCTAGCGCATTTCGTTGTATCTTTCATAACTTTATGATAGCAGGACTGAAAAGTTTCAACTTATTGAATTAAAATATTGGTGTCGAAGGAGTTATAAATGAAGAATAATATCGTTATAAAAATGCTTATTGCGATCGCTGGCTTAGTCGGATCTAACAAATCCTTAGCAAGCTCATCCGAGAAACCTGAATTTGATGATTGCTCAAATTGTGCTGATATCACCTTTAATGAAGAATCTAAGGTAGATACTTTCGATAAAACATATGTATATACAGATAAATCTCTTGCTGATGGCGCAGTTTCATTCTTAAAAGAGCAGAATATTCCTTATAGCATAAAGTATTTCAAAAATGAAAGAACCACGATCAGTATTAAAAATAAACACGATATTATTTTGGCTACCCAACGATGGGGAGCTCTAAGTATTCCGGAGTGATTTTGAAGATTCCTAAAAAATTGATATCATGGAGCATTTCAACGGCAATTTTTTTGACAGTTGTACTGGTTACAATTTTTTTTGAACAAAGGAACTATTCGAGTATGGATCATCATCTTGGAATTACATGGACAAAGGGGCCAGACTCTTGGGACCCTTTAGATTTTGATTTAGGTAACAACATTAGTTTTGCTCGGATGGTCTTTTCTACGCCATTTGAAATTTCTAAAGATGGTCAAATAACAAGTTATATTTTGAGTTCATTCCGAATGTCAGAATCAGGGAAAGAGCTTGAAATGATAATTGATCCTACTAAAAAATTTAGTGACGGTTCGGAAATGACGGCGAATGATCTAACTTTAGCGATTCTACGAATGGCGCTGGCTAGACCGGAGTTCCCAGTATTAAAAGATATTGAAGGGTTAACGAATTGGAGACAGATGAAAAGCCCCCTCAGAGCTCTGCCATCTGGTATAACTGTTGTTGGAAACGTAGTGAATTTTTTTTTTAACTCTCCACAAAGACAAGCTTTATTCAGATTATCTTTGGAAGTATTTTCAATAATTCCCTCAAAGTGCATTGATCTTGATACATCAAAATTGATTTGTGAGAAGCCACCAGAGTCTGGCCAGTACCGACTAGCTTCAAGAGTTTCATTCGGTAGTGGGCTAAAAAAAATTGATTTTATCAGCAATAATGAAAATACAAAACCTACCAATGTTTCCATTAGTTATATTAAAAATAAAGACATTAAAGACTTCCTGAAAAATCATGATGGTGCGATAGTGCATACTTCTGATTTAGAGCATTCGGCAGATAAAATTAAAGAATATTCAAATAACTATGAGGTATTTGAGACGCCAAAGGCATGGTTTGGAGTAATTGTTCTTAGTAGATTTTCTTCATTTTTTAATAATAAGAAAGATCGCGAACTATTTCGAAATCGGTTTTTAATTAATTTACAACATCAAAAACAAAGTATTGCTTTTGATGTTGAAACAAGCATTTTCACTGAAATTATGCCTGGCTACATTAGCAAAAAAGCAAACATTAATGGTGGTGCTAAAAATTTTTCGACCAAGAAGAAGATTCTTCGTTGGATTTCTCGCGGAATAGTAAATGAAGCGATTATTAAAAGCTTAAATGATACATGTGCGCATTTTTCTCTAGAATGTGAAGAGGTATCGATTGAAAAATATAAGTCGGCTGATTTTAATGCAGGCAAAGTTGATTTGATATTTGGAAAAACCGGTTTTTGGGCAAAAGACCCATTAGGTGATTTGAAAATGCTTTTCACTCCCAATTTGCATCAGGATTTGAAGGGCGTTTGGTCTGATAAAGAAATTATTGATGAGCTAAATCAAATAGATTTTTTATCCACAGGTGGAGATTTATCTGAAAGGCTACGCCATATTAACTCTGTGATATATGAGCAAGGTGTATTCAATGTTTTCGCACATTTTAAATATTATTATTTGACCAATAAAAATCGAGCAAAAACAATTCAATGGATACCTCAATCTGTAACTGAACCATACCCATGGTACCTATTCAATGATTGAAAAATTGTTGGCAAAAGTCCATTTGTTTTTGTTGCTTAGAGCTTTGAAACAAGCGAAACAAATGCCTCCTTTTATAGAAATAGGTAAGATCGGACCTTATTTTGTTGTTAATGTATTTTCTCAAAAAAATGTGGGTTCTGAATTTATAGTGGGAAATGTCAGTACCGGTATGAGCCTGATAACAGAAGTTGCTTGGCTTAAAGGAATCAACGAATGGATCGAACGAAAAGCTTTTTTAGAAAACAAAGTGCGAACACCCGCTAGATTCATCAGGGAGTCTGATGGTTGCGCTGCATATTCACATTTTCTTAAAGGTAAGAGTGCAGCAAAAAAAATGGCACGATCTAATGCGCTAAATGAAGCCATTGAAAGGTTCGTTTGGAGTAAATGGTGGGATAGTAGTTCATCAGCCGATATTGAAGTTTTAGATAGAAATTCAAGCTACATGAAAACCATAATTGCAACTGTTGATTCGAAGATTGAACCTGAAAATCTATATGTAATTGCGCCTAAGTTTCGCGGGTATTCTGATCGAAAAGTAATTATTTTATTTCTATCCTTAAAAAATGGAGGTTTCATATCTGGCGGCGCGTGTGGCTTAAAAGATCATGAGAGTCTGATCTTAGAACGAGCTATTGTTGAGTTGCTTAGGCATAGCCTTGGATATTGTCGAATGATTGAGAGCTCCGTAGGTATAGTTACTTTTTATGATCAACGTCTTTACTTTTTTGCAAGTGGACGTGGTGACGATTTGGTATGGTTAAGAATTAATTCAAAGAGTAATGAAGCAATTGAATTTTCAAAAATTGAATTTGACTCTGTTTTAGAGCATACCCTTCAAGGTGTCTCTACAGTATACCATATTCAGTTTGAAGAGCCACCTTACTTTTTAGAAGGCCCCTTAGAGCGACTATGTTTATAAAAATGATTAATATAAACTTTTTTAATCGATCTGAAAAAATCACTTTTTATATTTTTTTGTCTTTTGCATCAGCTTTAGCAATTAGTACGTTTATAATTTGTAACCATTTGGCTGAGAAGTCATGCATGGCGCTAATCCAGGGTTGGTTCAGCGCTGAGGCTATCGATATTCAACAAGGAAACTTGTATTCAGTTTTATCTAAAGCGCAGAGAACACTAACAGGAAGTGGTTTGATCTCATCTGGTAAAGTATTTAAAATTGAAAACGGTGAATTGAGTTCAGCCGTTTTTTCATTTGGTAACGAAAGCATCGGAAAGTTATCCAGTGATTACTACAAAGTTAATGAATACAAGTCACAAATAATAGGTCCTTTTAAGTATGAAATATCGTTTGTTTCAAGTCTAAATGACAAATATCTGTTTGTTTTTATCGCGGCACCTAGTCACATGCGTTTAATAGGCATGATAGCAGTTCTTGGTTTTTTAGGCGCTATCATTTTTTTATATATTCTTGTTACTATTCAGATTAAATCAAGAATTGATGTGATTACTGTGGCAGTAAGAAGTGTTTCAGAGGGAAATCTGCCAGAGAAGTTTCTAAAAAGTGAATCTCCATATTTAATAAAAATTCTTTCAGCACTTTTATTAGATCTTCAAGAGAAGAAAAAAATAGAGCTTGAAAATGCATCATTGCAGGGTGTGTTAAGTTTGGCCAAACAAGTGTCTCATGATATTCGCTCACCTCTTTCTGCGTTAAACATGGCTGTTAGTACAATCAACGACCTGCGGGAAGAGAAGCGTTTACTAATCCGTAATGCTACCCAGCGAATTAATGATATTGCAAATGATTTACTTCAAAAAAGCAAATCAACCAAGATTGAAAAGGTTAACAAAGCTACTTCGACTGACTTAACTAGCACCAAAGAACTTACAAACGAATTTGTACCAGCCTTAATTGATATTTTGATTTCAGAAAAACGTATTCAATACCGTGAATTTACTGATTTAGATATCGATATCAACTTTAAGAACAGTTTTGGAGCATTTGCAAAGGTTGATTCTTCTGAATTAAAAAGAGTTTTAAGTAATCTCATTAATAATTCAGTTGAGGCCTTTAATAATCATATTGGTAAAATTGCTGTGACGGTTTATCGTCAGACTGATCAAAACACAGTAGAAATAGCTATTCAAGATAACGGCAGGGGAATTCCACAACATGTTCTAAGTGAGCTTGGCAAGCAATCTATTAGTTACGGAAAAGAGGGGACCAACTCCGGTAGCGGTATCGGATTTTATCATGCTGTGAAAGCGATTGAATCGTTTGGAGGTAAATTATTACTTGAATCAAAATTGGGCGTGGGGACCGTTGTGCGCATAATTTTACCGATTGCAGATGTCCCCTCATGGTTTGCCGAGAGAATTGATTTGATAGGAAGAACGCATGTTATATCTCTTGATGATGATACGAGTATTCATCAGATCTGGGCTGATCGTTTTCAAAGTAATGATACTAATAAAATTAACCATATCAAATTTCAATCTGGGGACATGTTTGAAAAATACGTATATGAAAATATGAGTATATTGAAAAATATGTTCTTTTTAATCGACTATGAATTACTTAATCAATCAAGAACTGGTCTAGATTTAATTGAGGAATTGGGGCTTGAAAGACAATCTATTCTTGTGACAAGTCATTATGAGGAGTTAGATGTTCAACAAAGATGTAATCAATTAAGATTAAAGATTTTGCTGAAGTCCAGTGCTGAACTTGTACCTATATCTATATAGTTGGTTATTTGTAAAAAGATGTTTTGAAAATAAGCTAAATCATGAAAACTATTTTTCAATAAATTATAAATTAGCATTTCGCGAAAGTACTTCTTATTTAGTACTAATTGCGACTGGCTAATATTTCCGAATTAGATTTTAAGATAGAGGCCTTCATGGATACGAAGGCCTTTTCTTTTATTTCCTCAACATCATCCAGACTAAGGCCCTTCGTAAAAATAGGGGGCAGGATATCGACAATAATTTTAGTGGAATGCCACTTATTCAAGTTCATGTTCATAGTATAGCTACTAATCGCAATGGGGATGATGGGGACTTGTGCTTTGATGGCGGTGATAAAGGGACCTTTTTTAAATGGCAACAAAGTGGTTTTGCCTTTCGAGCGAGTGCCTTCGGGAAATATCCAGACAGAAATATTTTTCGTTTTAATAGCATCAGCCACCGTGTCCATGGTTTGAAATGCTTTTTTTTGATTGGAGCGATTGATTAAAATATTTCCCGCCAACCAATAGAATTGACCAAACAGTGGAACGTACATCAGTGATCTTTTACCAACAGAGACTGTTCGCGGTGGCAAGGCACAAGTTCCAGGAATGATATCAAAGTTATCTTGATGGTTGCTAATAAAAATACAAGGTTGATATTGAGTCAGTATTTCAGCATTGCGAAATTCAATATCAAAACCCAAAAAATATTTAGCCCACGACACGGGTTTAGTGGCAAAAACCATATTTCTAGTATCAAACGGGCGAAATATCGACAACAGGGCGCCAATGCCAGTGACAAATCCTATCCATAAAAAAGTTCCAACAATGCGAATCCACTTTAACATAATATTTCCTTTGTCCTACAAAAAAACTACATACTTTATTTACGTATAATAATTATTACCCTAATTAATATGAATCGACCTACCAAAAAAACTTCCAACAAAGAAAATATATTAATGCCCTAAAGACTTTAAGGTCTTCGTTAGTAAACTGGAGGGGTTTAATTGCGAGATCTCGTCGATAGCCACCCAAATCGAATCTGGATTCAGCTTTTGCATGTCTTGTTTTTCAATCGGTGATTGGTTGTTTTTAGATTTCGCCGTTGTAAATTTATTTAAGCAAACATAAATTTCATGATGCGTGATTTGGTGTTTAAATAAAAATTCAGACGGTTTTTTACTGGATTTTTTAAATGTACCAGGGAACATCCATTGATTTTTCAAAATAGGAGAGCTGGCTTCTTTGATCATCAAAAATTTTTTCTTATTTTTGACTAAACTTAAATTCCAAACCCAGATCTCATTTTCACGACGAGGTTTTTTCATGGGAATGCTAGCTTGAAGGTTTTTTTTGAAACTGATGCAGCGTGAACTCCAAGGGCATTCTGTGCAAGAAGGATTTGTCGGTGTGCAAATGGTGGCGCCTAATTCCATTAGGGCCTGATTAGTATAATAAGGATCGTCAGTGCAAGCGATCTGGTCTGATATTTTTTGCAAGCTTTCTTTGACGGAGGTTTTCCACCATTCACTTTGGTGGCCTAATAAACGTGTTAAAACACGAATGACATTGCCATCAAGGACTCCTACCTGTTCACCGAAGGCCAAGCTTGATATCGCACGTGAAGTATAGGGGCCAAAACCTGATAGCTCGATTAATTGTTGGTAAGATTGTGGAAAACCATTTTGTAAGATTTGTGCAGCGTTATGCAAATTTCTAGCGCGTGAATAATATCCCAATCCCGCCCACGATTGTAATACTTGTTCTAGCGGAGCTTGGGCCAGAGTCTTCACGTCTGGAAATTGCGTGATGAATCTTTCAAAAAAAGGAACAACAGCTGTGACTGTGGTTTGTTGTAACATCACTTCGGAGATCCAAATTTTATAGGGATCTCTAGATTGTCGCCATGGCAAAGGCCGATGACCATCTTTGTACCAATGAACCAGATTTTTAGTTAAGCCTTTATAGTCTAAAACTGAAGGCTCTGGTGTAGTAACAAGGGGTTTAACTACATTGCTGGAAGTATTTGTTTTTTGTTGATTTGCGATTGATTTAGTTTTCATAGTTTTTTTATGAAAAACTACATCTAAAGCCGCTAGTGAGCAAACTAATTCACACTGTCACTATCCATACTTTTTCCAGGACGAAAACCGGGTGCGTAAGGGCCATCACTGCTTGGTAGGGTGGTTCGCACGCCTCGTTTATAACAGTCATCATTCGAAGGGCGAGGACCTGCAGAACCGCAGCATGCAACAGTTTCTGTTACGTCAGCCATATACTTTCTTTGAAATTTGAAACGAGTGTTTTGTGCTTCAGATGAATTTACATTTGGAACTGAACCGTATGGACCATTAACCAAATTTAGGGATGTTAAATTTCCATCAGAATCGTTGGTCATCTTATATGTGGTGGCGCCGTCTTTCCAATTAATGATGCTGGGAGGGTTTGTCGTATTGTCGGCAGGAATTGATATATTATTTCCATCTCCCAAATCGATTAATGTAGGGTTTCCGCAATTGACTTTTTTATGGACCGGAAAAGCCTCGGTATTAGCAGCCTGAATCAATTGGCAGAGTCTGGGGTTTTTATTTACCTCTGCTAACATTTGCTCCGTGGACAGTTGAAAAAAGGTATCACTTTTACCATTGTCCAAAGAAAAATTGGGCTCGCATTCGCGGCCATTGTTGTTTTCCGAGGTATAGTATGAATTAAGATCGCTGCATCCAAGGGACGACACGCCCAGGCCGCCAATGGTTAAATCGGACATGGCAGCAGCGGTTCCTTCTCCGCGTTCGGCGTTGGCAGCACTAGCTGCGGCAGATGCCAAACTCATGGCGACTCCGACCAAGCCCATTCTTGTAGTCATGCTGCGAAGTAGACTCAGGCGACCGCTTAAATCACGCAATCGTTCCGTTGCACGCTGTAGCCCCCTGGGACGAGAATTTAAACTTTGCGTATATAATTCTCGGACTCTTTCAGAATTTTGTAATTGCAATAATTGTTCTCTATGGGCGGCAGAGGTGTATCCATTCGAATAAATTTCATCAAGTGCTTTGTTTAATTCAGCTGTTGTTAGATTTCTTGAACTCAAGGGGTTGTTCAATTTTTTTTCTAGAGCCTCTATTTTTGAATTTTGCATTTTCCATTTGGCAATTCCATCATCTATTTCTTTGAATTGTGTCTGAATTCGCTCTTTTTCTATTTGAGCGGCAGCAGCGACAGAAGTGGGTTTGCCCGCTTGAAAATTTCTTAAATCTTCCGAGGCTTTTTCCCATTCTTTCATCTTAAGGCTATATTTTTCGCTTCTTTTCATGTCATCACGAATTTGTTTGGATATTCCTGATATCTCCTTATTTAATTTTGTTCGTTCATTTGTTAATCTTGAAATTTCGACTTCATTATTTGGGATTTTTTTCGCCGCTTGTAATTTTCTGAAATTATCATCCAACTTTTCATAAGAACTTTTTAATTTGGGACCATTATAATGATTTAACTCCATATCTGTCAGCTCTTGAGCAATCGCCTCTCTGCGAGCGGCATAAAAACCCTCATACTTTTTATCGTCTAATGCTTTTAGTTGATCTGATAATAATTTTTTTCTTTCCTCTAATTTTTTTATATTATTAGCGATGTCTGATTTTGCTGTCTTGATAGTATCAAGGGCTTTATTTTTAATAAGATAATCGGGGTTTGTGCAGGGGACATTTGGTACGGCTGGGGCCGCCCAAGCAGATTGTGGAGTGATTAATTCTTGCCAAAAATTATTTGTGGGTCCGCGAAAAATTGGAAACACGGAATTTGTCGAGCTGGTTTTGATAGGGCATATATGAAAATTCGGACTGCGAATATGAGACGCGGCTACTGTTCCTGCCAATGCCGCGGCAGCAGCCAACCCAACGCCTAATGAAATGGAACACACATTGGGATCAAGACTAAGTCGACACCCTAAACTGCGTTTCACAGCCAAAAAATTTTCAATTGTGGTTTCCTTTTTTCCGGGCGCCAGACAGTCAGATCCTGAACCAGAACTAGTTCCCCCATTGGCAGGCAATGTAAACGAGGAAAAGATAATTTGAAGCATGAAAAAACTGGTCATCAATGTTTTAGAAATATTTAAGCAATCTGAATTCAGAATAATAAATTTGGTAATGAATTTGGATGAACTCTTCATAAAATAAATTACCTTCTTTGTAAACATTCGGGAGAATTCTTAAAACTTATGTCTTTATTAGCTCTAAATTTACCTTCTATACAGACAGCGATTTTTTGACCGTATATTAATCCATCTTCGTATATTTGAATCTGATCTGGTAATTTAGTTTCTTTGTTGCAGTCGTTAAATTTTTTTGCAAATAAACTTTTGCAAGTATTTTTTTGAAAGGAAATGCATTTTGAAAAAACGGACTCGGAGTTACAAAATTCCGATTCTAGATTCAGTGAAAATTGATTCAACCACTCGCGCTTATCTATTTTAGTATTTTTTTGAAAATCCTCATAAGATGTATTTGTATTTTCAGTTTTCGAATCAGCGGCCGCCTTGACCCAATTGGGTTTTGTTATGCCAAAGCCACAAATAATTAAACAAAAGGGAAATAAGGATTTTTTATTAATAAATAATTTTAAATATCTCATGGTTGATTATCCCATGATTTTATTAGAATATCATCTGTGATAATTTCGCAAAATCAGAACAATACTTTTGTCAGATAAACCAAAGATAAAAGAACGCAAAAAATATTGTCTGATAAGGTCTCAAATGACAGATACTGCAAAACCTTATTGCTTGTGTTTCTAACAGGCGATATCCTGACCTTCGGCTGATGAGATACTTACAGAAATACACAAGATACGAGGGAATGAATGAAATCCAATGAACAAAATTTTTTGCCAATCAGTGGGCGTGAGTTTCCAAGGTTTTCAGCGATTAAAACTTTTTTTCGCTTACCGGTTGTGGATGTAAATGAAAAATTTGATATTGCTTTATTTGGCATTCCTTATGACGGTGGTGTCAGTTACCGTCCAGGCGCGCGATTTGCTCCATCGCAAGTGCGTGAGTCCTCTAGTTTGGGACGGGGTTTTCATATGTCTCGAGGTGAAAATATTTTCTTACGAAAAAAAATCGCCGATATCGGCGATTGTCCCACTGTGCCGATCGATCAAAATCAAACTTACACAAAAATTGAAAATTTCGCACAACAGGTTTTAAGCACTGGAAAGAAATTTATCTCAGTCGGCGGAGATCACTCTACTACTTTGCCTTTACTGCGAGCATTGAAAAAACATTATCAAATGCCGCTGAACTTTATTCATTTTGATGCTCATCTTGATACTTATCCAGCTGCATGGGGATGTGAGTATCATCATGGTGCTTTCGCTAGGCATGCGGTGGAAGAGGGTTTAGTGAATCCTAAAAACATGGTGCAAATTGGAATTCGAGGACCTCTTGCTGGTAAAGATGATTTGGATTTTGTGAACAAGCATGGCATTTCCGTTTTTACTGTCGATGACATTCGCGAAAAAACTTTGACTCAGTTTTGTCAATCTTTACCCAAGTTCAATGATGGTTTTACCTATATTAGTTTTGATGTGGATTGTTTGGATCCCGCTTATGCTCCCGGAACTGGAACTCCAGTGGTGGGTGGCTTAACTACCTACGAAACTCAAAAAATATTACGTTCGTTGCAAATCAAAAACTTAGTCGCAGCCGATGTGGTCGAGATTTGTCCTGCGTACGATCACAGTGATATCACCAGTCTGGTGGGGGTTGATACGATGTTTGAGTTGATGCACCTAATGTAAGATGATCCATTCGACAAAGTAAGCCTTCATTTACAAAAAAAATTAGTTCATAAATGCCGTCATTTGCACTATGCCTGTTTTTATAGCAAGTACTTAGTCCAGCTTGTTCGCGACCAAGGTCTAGTTCAATTTTGAACAAACTAGACCTTGGTCGAAATATTTTTTTTCTGCCCTTTTTCTTTCTTTTCAACAACAAGACGCACCGCATCTACATGCAACCTAGACCTTAGCCCTAAAGTCTTCTGGACCTTCGCCGAGAAGTAAGGCGTGAACAATGGAGAACTTCCAGTACGACAGGATCAAGGTCAAAGCGGTTACCAAGAACTAAAACTGTTAGACCTCCTGAAGGAAAAAAGAACTCCCTAACCAGGAGTGGAAGACCACTTCTGCAACAAACCAACATTGTTTGGAGGAGGACTTATGGGCTTAAGAATCTCTACAAACTTGCCGTCGATTTCGGCGCAGCGAGTACTGCAAGTGCAGGCCAAGAGAACAGAACACGCGACACAGGCGTTGGCTTCAGGAAGCCGAATTGTGCAAGCGGCAGATGATGCGGCGGGATTGGCAATTTCAGAAAGTTTGAAAGGGCAGATCCGTGGTATCGGTATGGCTAGAAACAATGCCTTTAACGCGGGATCAGCGATCCAAGTGTCTGAAGGTGGACTGAACGAAATCAATAATATCTTGATTCGTTTACGAGAGTTAGGAATCCAAGGCGCCTCTGATAATATCGGAGATCAAGAGCGCGGATATCTAAACGAAGAAGCGAAACAATTAATTGCTGAATCAGACCGAATCGCAAAGACGACTCGGTTTGGAGATAAAATCTTACTAGATGGTTCCGGCGGAGATATGGAGTTCCACGTAGGAGCTTTCGCTGGCGAAGAAAACGTCATTAAATATTCATTATCGACAGATGCAACGATCGGTGAATTAGGCATGGATTCAGTTGATGTCAGCGATAAATCTTCAGCTAGGGATGCTCTGGGCGTTGTCGATGAAGCTTTACAGAAATTGGGATCAATGCGAGCCAACTTTGGTTCGATCCAAAGCCGATTGAACGCCACAGTCAGTAACTTGGACATACAGTATGAAAATTTAAGTGCTGCGAATTCAAGGATTCGTGACGCCGACGTCGCTAGAGAAACAGCAGAACTTGCTTCATCACAAGTATTACAACAAGCGGCAGTTTCTGTCTTGGCGCAAGCCAACCAGTTCCCAGGTGTGGCGTTGAAGTTGATTGGATAAACGATCAAAACAAAAATTGTGCAATGGTGCTGAAAAGAATTTTCAAAAGTATTGCCAATATAGACTTAGAAAAAATTAAACAGATTAGAAGGATCTAGTTTGAAAGTTTTCCAAAGGATTACGAGTCACCTCCACAAACACCCAAAGTGTGGGATGAACTCTTAAGCCCAAGCCTCCAGAGGGAATTGGCCCTCTGGAGGTCGATTTCAGGGACGAATTCGAGATAAACTTCAGTTTAAAAAAGTAAAAATGTGATTCGCTTCTAATTATTATCAGTTATTTAATTGTCGTTAGATTTTTGGTTCAAAGACCATCGACCCATTTTGTTTCCTCGTCGTTCGACCAGGCATTGGGTTTCATATTTTTTATATTTGCCGCCTGGCACAGAGGCCGGCTTACGAGGATCCGCAGCCGAAGCGACAACATTGGATTTGATTTTCGCTTCACCAAAGTAACGATCTTTTTTGATTTCCAATTGCACCCAATTGGATTCGGTATCGATAAATTTTAATTCATAACTTGTGGGAGTTTCTTTGACAGATTTATCCTTCGTACTAATTAAAAAAGGAGCGCCAATAGAACGTCCTTCCGTTGTTTTCACAACAATAAAACCACTGAATTCTTTGTCAGAGTTAGCTTCACCTTTGGAGTTCATGCGCAATTTCGCAAAACAAAAGTCATGATGATCTAAGTTGTCAGAGCCTTCCAATAGCTCCAAACCACAATCCAAGGTGTCTCCAATCATGTAACTACTGTATTGCTTAGAAAACTCAACCTGTCCCAGAATAAAATCTTGTATTTGTTGATCGCAGTTACCGGGAAACTCTTTTGCTTGTGCGGTGTCAGCAGGTAGTTCATTGCTGGCTACTTTTTTTTGCTCCACAGTTGTTGAGCAGGCTGCGACTAAAAACAGGACTGATGTAACAACAAGAGGTAATCCCAATACAATTCTAGAGTTCATGAATGAGTCCTTTTCTAAGCGGCTAATTTGTATCCACATTGCGAACAGAATTTGGCATTTGGAACAAATTCGGTAGAGCACTGTGGACACAACTGTGCATCTGGTTTTTTCTTAACTACGACTTCTTTTTCGTTGGGATCGACAGATCCTTTTTCGTTCCATTTTTCAATTTCTTTGATGAATCTCCAATTCAATTGAGTACTTTTGAATTCGCGCACATCAAATTGCAAAACAATCGAATTATCTTGTCGAGTTTGTCGTTTCATGAATAAGCCTTTTTGCTCAAGACGAGCAAAATGATCTTGATTCAAGGTAATGTTTAAATCTGTTTTAAATCGTTCTAATACTTTGGCATAATCCAAAGTCACGACGTTGAATCGGTCTGGTTGCACTCCATTACATAATTCAATGAAATGATTGAGCAATAAACTGGGTTGATCTTCGACTTTAAGAACCTCACTTTTACCAGTTTTAAAAAAGTAATATTGATAAAATTCAAAAAAGTTTTCAATGGCGGTGATATCTAAAAAATGCACCTTCATGATTTGTTCGGGACCTTCAGGGTCCTCGGGGGGACGACCCATTTCATATTGAGCTAATTTAAATTTAACTAATATATTAATGGCATTTTCCATCCGCTTGAATGGCTCTGCAAAAACACGTTGCGCATATTGCTTCATGGGACCCCAATCCATGGTTCTTTTATTGGGTTCTTTCGCATCTTTTGTCCCTTTATGATTGGCAATATGATAAATGCAGCCATAAACTTTGGCGACTTGATCTTCGGGGCAGGGGCTTGCGTCTTTGTCCAAACGAAAGGTGCGCACTTCATTGAGTGTTATTTTTAAGCGATCATTTAATGACTTTACTAAGGCTTT
>JBPOJH010000138.1:0-3382 GCA_052033755.1 Bdellovibrionota bacterium
GAACAATAAGTGACGTTTATTGTCCAAATGTCAGAATCATTACATCTAGGAATATATTTTCCAATCCATTATATTACCCCAAACAAATCGTTGCAGTTTGAAAATCTGGGAAATTAATCCCACAAACTTTGGAACGATACCGGATCTTTAGTGGTTGTTAGTAAGCACTAATTTTCTAGTATTAGAATTTATTAAATCAAAGGAATCTTAAAATGAAAGAAGCTCTTTTATTATATTCGTTACTATTTGTATTTTCTGTTTCGGCGAAAGAAACGATTGCAATCGTTTCGCAAAATACGCCGATCGTAAAACTGCAGCAGAATGGTGAAGAATTTAAAAAGGTGAAAGATTCCTTTTCTGAAAACAGTTCTTTTAAATTTGTAGATTCGTTTTTAAATTTCGGTGCGGCCAGTTCAGAGGCCTCGGATCAAGATTCAATAATATTGAGTGAATATTTAGACAGTGCAAACGTGGAAGATGTTTTTGAGTTTCTTGATAAAAACTCGGATATCTCTGGGCCAATTGTTCGCTATATAGACCCACAAGATGATCTCGAGGAGCCTATTTGGCAAACGGTTAATCACAAACTGAGAAATAATTTAGTTTTAAACGAAGATGAAAGTAGTTTTGCAATTGGGCTAAAGAAGTCTCTTTCGAAATTACCTAAAGTTGAAGGAATTACATTTAGAGGAGCATCTGTTACAAGCAAGACTTTAGATAAATATTTTCCAGGAGCAGAGATTTCTGAAAAGGGTTTTTTATCTACGACCTTGGATGCCAGGATCGCACATGGTTTTGCAAATACTCAAGTTCCAGGTAGTCCTATACAAGCTGATAGATGGAATGTCGTTTTTATCATTGACGGAAAATCGGGTCGCTATATTTCTTTTTTTGTACCTACCAATATGCACGAAATAGAAATTCTATTTCCAACCAATACAAGCTTTCAAGTTAAGCGAGTGGTTAAAGATCCAAAAACAAAATCAGCCACAGTGTGGCTGATTGAAAAATAAACGAAGAATATTCGTAGTTTTGCAATTGCGGTACTACGCACGCCTGTGGTGAGTCCTCATCTACGTAGCCTTCAACTAGGATGCTTTTGATCGTTTCGCCTTTTTAGGCCGCACTTGAATTTCCATTCCCAAACTTTCCATAATTTGGGTTACGAGATCAAAGCTGGGCCGACCTTTTTCATCGAATACCTTATAAAGGGTGCGTCGATTGATTCCAGTTTCTTCTGATAGTTTTGAAATTCCGTGAGCTTTTGCGACATCGCCAAGAGCGATAGGCAGAAAGTCCATATCGTTATCGACTATAGCAGACATAATGTAGTTTGAGGCGAACTGAGGATCACGAAGTCTTTCCATCAAATCTGATTCAAAGCTAGTATTTATTTTTTTCATTGGTTTCTTTCCTTCCATTCAGTCCAAAAAGTCTTAGCCTTCTTGATGTCTGATTCCTGAGTTCGTTTACTTCCGCCGACTAAGATTACAATGATTTTATCATCATGAACTCCATAGTAAACCCGAAATCCAGGCCCATAGTCGACTTTAAGCTCTGAGATGCCATCTCCAATATTCCTAATTTTTCCGAATTGGCCTAAACCAGCTTGTCGAATTCGTTTGTACAAAATTGCTTGTGTCAGTCCATCTTTTATAGAGGAAAGCCAATCCCTTGCAGGGGATTTTCCATTAGGTGTTGCGTAGTACTGAATTTCACGTGGTTTGATCTGTATCTTTTTTATTGTGCCCTATGGGGCACAATTTGTCAATAGGTATTTTAAAAGAAATTAAATCAATATGCAGTTAAATTGAATTATTTTTGATCTTGAAAAGTACAGTTTAATTTAGTTTCAGCGCGATTGTTTTCTGGGATTGAAAACATGGGTATCCTGATTGAGAAATATTTGATGTACTCGTTTCCTGAAAAATCAAAAACAACACCTGTCGCTCCCATTCTATATCCAGATACGGAAGCATAAGTACCACGTTTGTATAGAAAGGGTTCGGCATCGGACATATCTAATACGGCAATCGTGTAATCTTTCTTAGGAGTTAGTCCTCGATCCGGACCCATATAGGATCCAGAAATTGTATATACATTGTCGCCAGTTTTTCGAATCAGTAATTCGTCAGGACAAGGGTAGCTTCGCGGGTCATGGGTGATGGCAGAATACGATCGCACGTATTTTCCGACTAGGCTTTCAAATTGAGTTAAATCATTTGTCTTGACCTTCCCCCATTGACTGGCGGAGTTATTACTTCCTGTATTTACTAACTCGTTAACATTATTTCATAATCTTTTTTGCAAACTCATTTGGTTTTTTATATTGTAATGAACTATGCGGTCTGTTTTGATTGTAATCTTTTCGCCATATTTCAATTTCCTTTCTAGCTTCTTCTAAATTTAAAAACCAATGTTGATTCAAACATTCGTCTCTAAATTTACCGTTAAATGATTCGATGTATGCATTCTGTACTGGCTTACCTGGTTGAATAAATTTTAATTCAACTTTGTTTTGATAAGCCCACATATCTAAGTTTTGTGAAACAAACTCTGGACCATTGTCGCAAACAATCATCCTCGGAAGACCTCTCGTTTTTTTTAATTTATTAAAAATAGTTATTAATTTTTCTGATGGTATTGATCTATCTGGATAAATCAAAATATTTTCACGCGTAAAATCGTCAACAATATTAAAACATCTAAATCGTCTGTGATCTGCTAAAGCTTCGCTAACAAAGTCCATGGACCAAATTTCGTTTGGTTTTTCTGGCGCTGGCAGTACTAATCTTAAATGCCCACGGAGCTTCTTTTTTTTTCGCATCTTCAGTGATAAACCTAGTTCTGAATATATTCTTTCTACCCGTTTGTAATTGTCTTTGAAGCCCTGTCTGCGAACTATTTGATAAATTCTAGGACAGCCCCAGCGCGTGCGCTGGCCAGAAACTTCCATTAGTTTTTCTTTCAAAAGTGTGTCGTCCTTTTTGGACGTACTTTTGTAATAATATGTTGAAGAATTCAGCCCAAAAAGTTTATACGCACGATGTGGTTTGTAATTTTTAGTTTTAATTACTAACTCAACAATTTGTCGCTTGGCTTTTGGGCCTACCACTTTTTTGAATTAACTTCTTTCAAGATTTCAATATCCATAGCTTGATTTGCAACAATCTTTTTTAACCGATTATTTTCAGCTTCAAGTATTTTTAATTTATGAATTTCTTTACTAGGCACACCTTTAAATCTGTGACGCCAATTTGTAATCGATTTTTCTGAAATTCCATATTTTCTAGCCACCCCTGCGGCTGCGCCGCGCGGCTCTGCCTCTTTTAAAATATTTGAAATTTGTTCCGCTGTGAAATTTGACTTTGCCATATTTGTG
>JBPOJH010000158.1:0-6866 GCA_052033755.1 Bdellovibrionota bacterium
GATGGTGGTGCTTATACTGATTTATCTCCTTCGATTTTAGATCGAGCTATGTTTCATTTGGATGGCGCATATTACCTAAGCCATGTACGCATTAACGGTGCTGTGATAAAAACAAATTCGGCGTCCAATACTGCTTTTCGCGGCTTCGGTGGTCCACAAGGGACTTTTTTGATTGAAAACAGCATGGAAGAAATTTCTGCCAAATTAAAAATAGATTCGTTACTGGTTCGTCAAAAAAATGTGTATAATGAAATTCCTGTTTCTAAGAATAGTACTGAATTGCGAAATACAACTCACTATGGACAATTATTGGAAAATAATGTTTTGCCGGAATTATTTTCTAAATTAACGAAAGATTGTGCTTATCACGCCAAAAGAAAATCCATTGAAGAGTTCAATCAAAAAAATAAACACAAAGTGCGCGGTCTGTCTTGCACAGCGACTAAATTTGGTATTGCCTTCACTGCGCAATTTTTAAATCAAGCCAATGCCTTAGTTCAATTGCATCGTGATGGCACCGTACAGGTTTCTACGGGAGCCACCGAAATGGGTCAAGGTGTGAATACCAAAATACAACAGACCGTCGCTTGGGCTTTTGGCATATCACCCGAAAAAGTGATCGTGATGCCGACTTCAACAGAAAAAAACGCCAACACCTCTCCCACAGCGGCTTCCAGCGGAAGTGATCTGAATGCAGCAGCGGCATTAGAGGCCTGTCGACAAATTAAAAAAAATCTTTGTCAAGTCGCTATAGAATTTTGGCAAATACCAACCTCAAGCTTGCAGACGGAATTACAGAAAGATTCCACTGAAAATTTTAAAATCAAAACAACCTTAGTAAATTCGGATCTTAATTCAACGTCTAACATACTTGACCAATTTGTTTTCGATGAAAATAAAGTGCTATTACCGGAAATGAACAAGCAAATCAGTTTGGTGGAATTAATACATCACACTTACATGAAACGAGTCGCACTGGGGGCGTATGGGCACTTTAAAACACCACGTATCGGATATGATAAATCCAAGCAGCAAGGTATGGCGTTTAATTACTTCACCAATGGCGCTTGTGTCAGTGAAGTAGAGATCGATGAATTAACTGGAGAGGTCAAAATTTTAAGTGCTGATATTTTAATGGATATTGGTAACAGTATGAATCCCGCAATCGATAAAGGGCAAATTGCCGGAGCCTTTATCCAAGGACAGGGTTGGGTGACGACCGAGGTTCTAAAATATGCCAATGGAGATTTATTATCGCATTCTCCGACGACATATAAGATTCCAAATATTCAAGATATTCCACGGCATTTTAAAATTGAATTGTTAGATAATCCCAAAAATCATTTTAATATTTTTGGTTCTAAAGCCGTTGGCGAACCACCATTTTTGTTAGCGATTTCAGTTTGGACAGCCATTAAAAATGCCATTTCGTATCGTGTTCCAAATACATCCCAACTAAAATCCCCAGCCACTTGCGAGGAAGTTTTAAAATGTCTGAACAAAGCTTTGTAGATTTTTTAAATGTTTTCCAAGATCTTCACCAAAATCAGCAAAGCTTTGTTGTTGTCACATTGACGAAAGTTCTTGGCGGAGCTCCACAAAATATCGGCTCGCGAATGATTGCAGGACCTGATGGATTAATTTGGGGAACCATCGGTGGTGGTAAAATTGAAAAATTCCTTTTGGAAAAATCAAAAGAGATTTTATCTACACCATACAATTCCAATTTATTATCAACCGACTTAACGGATTCAAAAATAAAGTCGACCGTCGATAATTCTGTTCTTAGTTTAGAAATTAATTTGCAAAAAGATATCGGCATGACTTGTGGTGGCCAGGTGCAAGTTTTGTTGGAACGTTTTGGACCCAATATGCAATGGAATATTGCTATTTTTGGTGCCGGTCATGTCGCCCAAGCCTTACACAAAGTGATTCGTGATTTTAACGCTCATATTTTTGCCATCGAATTTAGAAAAGAATGGTTAGACAAGATTGAAAACTCGCCAAGGCTAAAAAAGATTTTAGTGAATCATACCAATCCACCGGATATGTCGGAGGCTTTAAGCGCATTACCCCCACAAAGTTTTGTTGTTTTATTAACCATGGGACATGGAACTGATTTTCCCATACTAAAGTCGGCATTGGAAAATTACCACTTCCCCTATGTTGGCGTTATGGGAAGTGCAATTAAATCCAAAAAAATTCAAGCCGAACTAAGTAGTCTGGGATTAACTCCAGACCTCCTTGCTCAAAGGCAAAAACATTACTTTTGTCCTATTGGCGAAGATCTAGGAAATAACTCACCTGCAGAAATTGCTGTTAGTATTGCGGCTCAATTACTCAAACAAAGAGAAATGATTCTAGCTCGATAGATTTTTGGGTGTCGCTTCAAAGTTGGTGGAGTTAATTTTGACTCTGCTTGCATTGACATTTTCAGTAGTTCCAGACATTTGTGCAGTCTACTTTTTTGAGACAACACCGATAAGTCAGCACGGATGACCAGCTAGGAACAACAGCATGAAAAAACGACCATTTCTAAAATTCATTTTTTTATTTTTTGCAGGTTTTAGCAGTCTGTATTTTATCACAGCTTGTGTCAGTGTGAATTTGGCTCCGAAAGGTTCTGTTAAGGCGAAAAACTTTAATTATCAAGAGCCCACAACCCCGTTTGAAAAAAAAGAATTAACAGGTGCGGATTTATCTTGGCAGTCTACGACCACAGGCAATTCTATTTCTGTTGTAACGGATTGCTCTAGCGCTGCCGATGTAAATTTAGAGTCTATTCAAAATGATTTTTATCAAAGCTTATCGCAACCAAAAATCCATCGTTCTGAGTCTAAAATTTGGAACGAGCGCGAAGCTTTATTTTCCGAAGGTGAAGGCAAACTGGACGGCGTCCCCGTGCGTATGGAATTTGTTGTTTTGAGCAAAAATGCCTGCCTGTATACCTTAAGCTTTGTTGGTGCCACAAAGAAGTTCGCCAGTGAAAAAAAATACTTTGAACAATTTATCAATGCTTTCAAAGTAGGGAGTTCAAATTCCCATGATTGAATTTTTACACTTTTTCGGTGGTCTGACATTTTTAACGAAAGAATTTTTCAAAGAGTTATTTAAAAAACCTTTTGGCACTCAATTAATCATTGAACAAATTTTTCACATCGGTCATCGATCTTTGCCCTTAGTTCTAATTACAGCGATTAGCACGGGCATGGTGATGACTTTGCAATTCGGTGTGGGTTTGTCAAAATTTGGTGGTACTTTATACGTACCTAGAATCGTGACCTTATCGATTTTTCGTGAAATGGGTCCCGTGTTTACGGCACTGATGATAGCCGCGCGTGTAGGTGCGGGCATGGCATCAGAAATTGGTTCAATGACGGTGACTCAACAAATTGATGCAATCCGTGCGATGGCGACCTCGCCTATTAAAAAAATAGTGGTTCCCCGAGTGATCGCTTGTTTGATTGCTTTACCCATTTTAGTGGCCATTGCCAATCTGCTAGGTTTTTTTGGGGGCTTGATTGTCGGTGTCACGGAATTGCAACTAGATGGCGAATTTTATGCTTTGAAAGCTTTGAATAATTTAAAACCTGCAGACTATATTTCAGGTTTTGGCAAAAGTTTTTTCTTTGCATTTTTTATCGCGATCCCAGCTTGTTACTTTGGTTTAAATGTAAAAGATGGCACCAAGGGCGTAGGCATTGCGACCACGAAAGCCGTGGTAGTTTCTTCCATTATGATTTTAGTCGGCGATTTTTTTATCACCAAGTTTTTCTGGATCATTGAAAGGTGGTTGTAATTTATGCCGACCTCCAAACCCCCTTTGATTCAAGTTCGACATTTCGTAAAAAGTTTTGGCTCTAAAAAAGTTCACAAAGACATTAACTTTGAATTGCATCAGGGTGAGTGCTTAGGCCTTATCGGTGGTTCTGGTACAGGTAAATCCGTGCTACTTCGAAGTTTAATTGGTTTAGAAAAACCAGATGCGGGTGAGATCATTTACGAGGGACAAGATATTACCAAGTTCAGTGAAAAACAATTGTACTCGGTTCGCAAAAAAATTTCTTACGTTTTTCAAGGTGGTGCCTTGTTCGATTCAATGACTGTATTTGAAAACCTGGCCTATCCTTTGAAAGAACACTCGCAATTAAATCAATCTGAAATTGAAACTAAAATATTGAATCTACTGAATGAGTTCGGTCTGGCTGGAAATCATCTGCTGTACCCTGCCAGTTTGTCCGGTGGAATGCAAAAGCGTGTAGGCCTAGCTCGCGCGATCATCATGAATCCCGAAGTCGTTTTGTATGATGAGCCCACAGCGGGATTGGATCCATTTAACACTCGAAAAATCGAAGACATGATTTTGCGTCTGAAGGAAAAAGGTGTGTCGTCTATTTTGGTCACGCATGATATGCCCGTGGCGTTTAAAGTTTGTGATCGCATTGCCATGATTATGGATGGAAAAATCAACACCGTTGTCAAAACTAGGGATCTGGATATGTCGACCACGGACCATGTTATTACTAAATTTGCATCTGGGGAGGCTCATTAATATGGAGTGGAGTCGATCACATCAAATCAAAGTGGGATTGTTTGTCGTCATCGGTAGCTTCATCACTTTGTTTTCTATCTTTTTACTTAGCGGTAATCGCAGTCTGTTTGGAAATAGTAAAATCTTATACGCGAAATTTGATCAAGTGCAGGGCCTAGCTGCCGGAAGTGTGGTTTCATTATCA
This sequence comes from Bdellovibrionota bacterium, assembly GCA_052033755.1. GTDB lineage: Bacteria > Bdellovibrionota > Bdellovibrionia > Bdellovibrionales > Bdellovibrionaceae > JBPOJH01. The sequence goes on from JBPOJH010000158.1 coordinate 4,737, forward strand.
GGGATAGTTGTTGGCAACATTCGCACGATCGAATTCACTGACGATTCCAAATTGCGAATTGTTATGCAAGTCAACGGCGATCATTTTGATCGCATCAAAGAAGGAAGCTTTGTCGAAGTGCGCACACAGGGCGCGTTGGGCGATAAATTTTTATACATCACTCCAGGTCCGCTTGAAAATCCTACTGTCAAAGAAGGCGCTGTATTAGATTCAGCCAAGGCTTCTGATTTGATGGGTATCATTGCCGAGAAAGGTCCCGAAGCGAATAAGGTTTTTGAAATTATCAACGAAGTTCATAAACTGACTCGCACCTTTAATGAAGGTGGACGCACAGAAAAAATATTAAACAACTTGGTCGAAGCTTCGAATAATTTTAAATCTGCTTCTGCAGATGGAAAAATCTTAATCAGTGAATGGCGAGGTGAATTTGGCAAAGAAAAAATGTCTAAGCTCACTACCAGCTTTGATAAACTGGACAAAATTTTATCGAAGATCGATCGTGGTGAAGGTACTTTAGGCGCCTTAGTAAATGATCCTACTTTGCATGAATCACTCAAATCAGCTTTGGGTGTGAATCAACGTCGTAAAACTATGAAAACCATCATTCGTTCTTCGATTGAAAAAAGCTCTGCCACACCACCCGCAGACACCAACAGCACCAGCTCTGGAAATAGTTCTGGCAGCAACGGCGACGAATAAAATCTAATCTTCGTCTTTTAGAAGTGCATCCATACTGGCTTTTAATTCGGTGACCTCATCGGCAGTAGCGGGGACTTCACGACGATCCAAGGTGAAGCGAATGCTGTGCACGTAATGAATTCCCAAGCGCTGATTAATTTTTTTTAAGATTGGATCTTTCATAAAAGTCAGTTGATGTATCCAACTGGAATTTTTTACCCAAATCACCAGCTCGCCCCGATAATATCCCACTGGCTCACAAACCTGAGAAATACTAGTGCCGACATAGTCTTCCCACCTCTTCCACAACTTCCAGCGCAAAAACTGCGTAGATAAAGGGCTATCGCCATTCTCCAGCAGGGACTTCAGCACTTGGGCGCCAGTTTTAAAACGTTTGTTGATCAAATCAGACATATCCGCAAAACTAACTTAGTTGTCCGAATCCTGTCGCGATTTTTCTGTCGAAAACTCTTGGCGTTATAAAGAAGACTTGCTATACGGCGCATCTCATCAAATTTATTTTTATAAAGAAGGTTTATATGACATCTCAATCTTCATTTACTAACACCACCCCTATTCACGTGGTGGGAGGTGGCCTTGCTGGCAGTGAGTGCGCGCTTCAGTTAGCCAACATGGGTTACCAAGTGCATTTGTATGAGATGCGTCCGCAGACGATGACTCCGGCGCATAAAACCAAATTGTTTGCCGAGTTGGTATGCTCGAATAGTTTTGGCAGCCAATCTGAAGTCTCAGCCACGGGGCAATTAAAATGGGAAGCCTCACAATTAAATTCATTTGTACTGAAAGCGGCTAAATTGGCTGAGGTTCCTGCGGGACAAGCCTTGGGTGTGGATCGTGATGTGTTCGCACAGCAATTAACGACATGGATTCAAACTCATCCCAATATTACCGTGCATGAAAAAATGATCTCGCACTTGGATGAGGTGCCTCGCCCGACGGTGGTGTCGACAGGTCCTTTGACTTCCGACGCCTTATCTAAATCCTTGCAAGAACATTTCGGTGGCGAGTTCTTGTATTTCTTTGATGCGATTGCCCCAATTGTCGATGCAGATTCCATCAATATGGATATTGCTTGGAAAGCGGATCGTTATGACAAGGGCACGGCTGATTACATCAACTGCCCTATGGATAAGGAACCATATTTTAAATTTATTGAAGCCATTCAGAATGCACAAAAGGTGACTCCGAAACATTTTGAAGAGACTCCATTTTTTGAAGGCTGCATGCCGATTGAAGCTATGGTTGAGCGAGGAGTGCAGACCTTACGATTCGGGCCGATGAAGCCTGTGGGTTTAACCAATCCACGCACGGGGCGATATGCTTTTGCAACCGTGCAATTACGTCAAGATAACAAAGAAGGAACGGCCTATAACATTGTGGGATTTCAAACGCGCATGACTTACAGTGAGCAAGTGCGAATTTTCCGCATGA
>JBPOJH010000127.1:0-3151 GCA_052033755.1 Bdellovibrionota bacterium
AACTTATGTTTAGTAACCTTTAAAGATCACACGGAAACCAAATGTAATACGATGGTGATGGATGATCCCAAAACTTCAAAGAATGAAAACTTTGATGCTTTTTTAAATGGCTTATCTAAAGCTATTGCTGAAGGTGGTGGTGATGACCCAGAAAATCAGCTGCGAGCCTTGATGGATGCGGCCAAAACAACACCTTGGAGGCCACAGGCGCAACGAATCGCGATTTTAATGACCGATGAAGTATTTCATTATGCACCTAATTTTAAAGGCGATGCTGGTAATGATGCTCCTACATACGACGAAGCCATTCAGGCTATTGCTAATAAAGGTATGATGGTATTTAATGTGGCGCCAGATAAACCTGGTTATTCAAGTGCCTTTGCTGGAAAAAAATCTTTACCAGAAGTTGTAGGGGGAGGATTTTTTGATTTTCAAAAAATGATCGATGGCAAGATCACGATGGACTCTATTTTCGATTCTATCGTTAACCAGATTTCAACACAGTACCAGGTCAGCTACGTTTCGGAAGAAAATGCGGGATTGGATCCACAGGTGTCGATTGATCGACGTCAAATACAAGTGAAGACAAAAAACACCGACTACATCGTGAATATTCTGTCGAAAGAAAGCAATTGGCCCAATGGACGACCTGAATATAAACGTAAGTGGAAATTAAGTAAAAAAATATTTAAAATGGGAACTAATTTTAAAATTTATTTTAATGAACAATTGATCGACAAAGGGTTTGAATTAATCGATGGCGAGGTGCGATTCGAGGTCCCTCCCGCTGCCGCCACGAATATTCGTATTCAATATGATCCCGCTTTTTTAAAGGACACTATTGTTTTAAAAACTTGGACATTGCCTCACGATTTGGATCCGCAATCATTAAGTGTCAGTTTAAATGATTATCTTTTTGGATTTCAGGATTTGCGAATCACGCAGAATTCCTCGAATCAGGAATATTATTTTGATCCTAGTTACTTGATTGGTGATATGGAAGACCCCTTGGGAGTCACCCGGAAAAAGAAATTAACAGTTCGAATCCAGGGACAGCGAAAAATAATATTGTCGAAGTAGTAACGATCCCACTAAATAATTCGCCTTCGTTGCAGCTTGCTTGTTGCTACATAAGCGTCGCTGCACTTTGGCAGTATTACACAATAAAGCTTCAAACTTGCGCCTTGGATAATTATTCATTGGAGTTGGTATTATACTAAAAACTTTCGAAGGATTGGTTTTAATTTTAGATGCAGTAGTTGAATCTCTAGAATAGGTCTTAAATAAATGGGACAATATTTTCTAGAGATTTTTTTTCGATTCCTTTGAAATAAGAAATTCGTATAAAAGGGATCCTTATGGCAAGTTTTACCAACGCCATGACGAATCGTGCATGTGGGGAAGACTCCGGCCGTCATTTTATTTTTTTGCACCAATACTGAATACTCAACATCCTCCCAGTAGGTATGTAGGGATTCATCCAAACGTAAGGGTTTGTGCAAGGGTGATTGCCATACTTGACGATGAAGATAAAAGGCCGTTCCTGGCACGTAAAAATATCTTTTTAAAAAAGAATTCGGCCATGGTAAGGCTTGAGTTTGTGACAGATCTTCCAAGTGTTGAAGCTTGGCTAAGTAGGGAGTAAAAACGCCACCCAGCGAATGCACACGGCCGGTATTTCGTAGTAAAATTTGCGGCGCCCAAAGGCCTGGAGTAGGTGGTAAATCAGTCGGTAACTGTATTAGCTCGCAATCATTTGTTAAAAATAAAATCCAGGGGTTGGAGTTAGATTGAAAGACGGCCTCGATACCTTGGTTAAAGCCGCCAGTAAAACCCTTGTTTTTAGAAATCACTTTGTGATTAATATTCGGAAAAGTCATTTGCAGGCGATGAACATTTTTTTCTAAAGATCCATTATGAATTAAAAAAATATTTTCTGGCACGCTCCAATTTAGAGCAGATTGCACCGCTCGCTGAGTGATCTCTGGGTGATTATAACTAAGAACTAAAATACTAAGCATTAATGTGAATCCATCACAGCTTGAGGCTTCTTTTTAAATTTTAAAAAATAAAGCGGCACAAAGCTAAACGAAAATATAATCATAATGACCACGATCAACTGCAAAAAGCTCATCATGAATACTTGGTTTTGAATGCGAAAATATAAGGACTTCAGTGGTGCGGATTGCGAGGTGGCGTTCATGCCAACGGCGTCGATCATTTTGTTTTTCATCGCTGATTGCATCTGAATAAGTTGAGATTGTGTCCCGCCATTCAACAATGAGACTTTGCTTGTTAGGTCTAAAAAGTTTTGATGGCTTCTAGAATTTAGCAAAGTGGCCACTAAGGCTATTCCCATGCTGCCGCCAATTTGGCGAAATAAATTTAACAAACCAGCCACTTGTCCCAGTGCGGGGCCTGAGAATTGACTTAAGATAGAGGAATTGATGGGGACAAATAATAGCGCTAAGGCAAAACCACGTACATATAACATGCGCATTAGTTCCCATTGACTTGTCATTGGTGAAAATAAAGTCATCAAGTAACAACAAACTTCAATACTACATAATCCGATGAAAATTAAAATTTTAGGATTTTTTCCACTTTGCAAAAGCTTACCGATAATCGGCATCATCATCGCAGTTAAAACAGATCCAGGAATAAACATTTTTCCAGTTTGAGTGGCGTCATAGTGAAATGTGCGAATCATAAAGACGGGCAGTAAAAATACCACTCCATAAAGGAAAAAACCTAAGCACCCCATCAGTAAAACCCCACTTCGCACGACAGGGTCTAAGAATAAGCGAATATTAATAATTGGATTTTTAACTCGCAATTCCCACCAGACAAATGCAGGCAAGCAAGTCGCGGCAATCAGAGTGTTTAAGATGATCCATTTCGAATCAAACCAAGCTTCCGCATCGCCGCGCTCTAATAGGTACTGCAAACAACCAATACCAAGCACTAATAAGACTAATCCTGTGATATCTAGCTGACGATTGTTGCTGTCTTGTTTTTGATGATAATCCGCATCTTTGATGACGGATAATCCAACCAGTAAAGCAATAATTCCCAAGGGAAGATTGATATTAAAAATCATTCTCCAGCCAAAGTGATCTGTTAAGTAGCCGCCCATGACAGGTCCCAATGC
>JBPOJH010000062.1:0-25929 GCA_052033755.1 Bdellovibrionota bacterium
GATTTTTCACCGTACTCCAGACAAGCATGGCCGAAATTTAATTTTTAGAGTACATGTATGTCATATTTAAAATTCCACCGGACAGCCCTGTTGAACCACCGATCAAAGAAGATGTGCGTTACAATTAAAAAACTCATAAATGAATGACACCTCATTCAATCAATAGAACTTACTAGTTTAAATATGCAATCATATATTGGTGTGCATATTAGCGTATATATTAGTGTATATATTAGTTAATAACTTCACCGTTTATTATTCATAACCATATTTAGAATGAGGAGCAACTGCCGTCTTAGGTAAGACTACGGCATTGGGGGCGATCACCGCTTTTTCTCCGATATGAACTCCACCCAATAACTTGGCCTTCAAACCAATCATCGCTTTATTATCAATTTTCAATTGATCAATCACCAAGTAACCCTTCACACCATAGTGAGCCATCATATATGCAGAACCACCCACCGTTACATAGTCGCCGATTTCAATGAGACAAGCATCTGACACATTGGATGTGTTAATGATACTGCCCTTACCAATTTTCATTCCCATGGCCTTGAAAAACCATGTGTTCAATGGAGAAGGTGTCACAAAATCTAAAATCGTGTATCGCACTAAATACAATAAAGCGTTGTGGTAGTACCATGGAATAGATTCTAAGGAAAACCATGGCCCCTTATACTTGCGGACCAAGAAAATAAATGGAAAGTTAAGTATGGGTACTGAAATCATAAGCGATAAACCAAAGGTCACAAAGGCGACTCCAAATCCCAATCCCTGTCTGAAATATTCGAACCATTTCACATCGGTGCTCCATAATGTTTGCACCCAATCATAAGCAAAAAAAGCTGGAGCCGAAGCTCCCGCTAAGGCCACAACATAAAGAACTATCAATGGAACAATAAATAGCGGGAATAACACCATGCTAAATTTACGAATCAGATTTTCTGCAATACCAGATAAACCCGTTTTTTTCGAGCGAGCTTTGTTGACATCCTCATCCCCCCGACCCACATCACTAGCATGGGACGAAGAACCATTCGTCGCTGTTGAATTTGTGGACTCTTTCAATTCCTTTTCTGATAAATTTGAAATATCCTGAAGTTTTTTAGCTGTTGATGTCGAGTCCATTCCCTGTTCCTTTGTTAGAAGGCTTTTTAATTTTCATGTATAAGCTCATTCATTTTTGTGCTTACCATTTTTTTTATTTAATTATATTCTCTCAATCACTACTATTCACTGCCCCATTTTTACGTATCAAACACAGTCAAAATGCGTTACCATTTATATACAATTCAATCACTAGGGACTGGATAATTGAGATGGCTTGCGTTCGACTTCCGTTGATAATTTTTTAATTTTATTTTTTATAGTTGGATTTAATTTTTCATAAAAAGCCTGCGGATTTGACTGCGCTTCTTGCAGTAATTTCTCTAAAGCCTTTGGGTCGCCGTTTTCTTGCTGCAGCAACTGATCCAAGACCTCTGTCGATAGCCCATAAATCTGCTCGGTTTTCTCATCGCCAAAATTCTCGCGCATGGCTGTATCATTTTCTTTGGCCTTAGTATTCGTAGACAGTTCTTTGCTCCGTTGATCTTTATTCGTCATCATGGTCTTGGTTTGCTCGATGGCCATTGTGGTTTCTTTATCCAAATCATTGCCAGCAAGGACTTGGGTTGAGTACAACACCATCACTACCATTAAAGTAAGCCTGTTTCGTATGTTTTTGACCACGATTGTCATAACCCCTCTTTTGACCGTAGACTGATCAGTTATAATCCCACTAATCATAAAATCTGACTGCACTGTCATGCTTATCGGATTTTTGTCTAGATTATTTATACGTCTCATTCTAAGACAATAGAGCAAGCTTTTTCTACATCCCATACCCTTAACAAGGGCAGAAAGAGTAAAAGAGTAAAAGAGTAAAAGAGTAAAAGAGTAAAAGAGTAAAAGAGTAAAAGAGTAAAAGAATAAAAGAATAAAAGAATAAAAGAATAAAAGAAAAAAAGAATAAATTAAAAAAATAAGAAAGAACCTATGCTTTTTAAAAATCCCCGATCAGTGTTATTTATTATACGAAAATTTATATTAGCAAAACTACAAAAAACTTTGCTGACAATATTTAGCTTCAGTTTATTCCTCTTATTCCTTAGTGACGTTTCATCAGCCGACTCCTCTTCTGCTGCGAAACAATCGTCCCCCTCTTTTGCGATTCCCATGGATATCACTATTCTAATTCAAAATAAACAGCCGCAAGGACATCTGTTAGGGCAAGTTCAATATCACTTACCTTTATCGTTTTGCCAAAGCAGTCATTCCGTGAAGGACATTCAAATTCAGGATCGTGCCAAAAATGTTTTCTTTCAGCAGTCCTCGCCATCAATAACAACAACGCTTACCCACTTCAACGATGAGTGCCTATGGAAAATCTCATGGGAGCTAGAACTTGACTCCACTCAGTTAAACTCAATCAGCCTGTACCCAACTGACTTATGGTATCCACAAATTAGAAGTCTAAATAATCCCCTGGTGATTCCAAAGTGGACTGTTACTACCGATTTTAAAAACGCCATATTTAACAAGTCCGATTCCCCACAAGAAGGACTTTGGCTGGTCTTAAATAATTTTACGAAAATCGAAAAAGAAGCCACCACAACCAACGCCAATACCAACTCCAAAACACGTTTTGCATTTTATTTATCTGAAGAAAATCAAAATCTTATTCCACAGTTTTACGCGAGTCTGGATCAATATCTAACTTTATATGAAAATCTATTCGGGCCATATTTATTTTCCAGCTTTAGCGTGGTTGAAAATAACGAAGAGACCGGATTCGGTATGCCCAGCTTTACTTTGTTAGGCCCTAACGTATTACGCTTGCCATTTTTAGTACAAAGCTCATTGCCTCATGAGTTACTGCATAACTGGTGGGGGAATGGTGTTTATGTCGATAACTCTTATGGGAATTGGTCTGAATCAATCACAACTTATTATTCGGATCACTGGATAGCAGAGTCCCAAAAGCAAGGCGATACCTATCGTCGCAAGGCCTTACAAAATTACTTAACCTATCGAGTGCAAGGTCATGATTTTCCACTGAAAGATTTTACCGAACGTCACAATGCGATCACCCAAGCCGTCGGTTACAATAAAGGTCTGATGGTTTTTAAAATGTTGGAATATGAGCTGGGTCTTAAAAACGGACAACCTCAATTACAAAATCAAATCTTATCTTTATGTATGAAAGATTTTTATCAAAATTTTAAACAACAAAGAGCTAGTTTTAAGGATTTGTTTCTGACTTGCGAGAACACTTACGACCAAATGCACGGAATCACCAATCCCCATTCCGAGCTAGTTTCGTTACAAAACTTTTTTCATCAGTGGATTGAAACCACCAATTTGCCCGCCTTTGATATTCGTATCGAAAACACCAAGGCGATTTCGCATGGTTATGCCTTCGATATTCAAGTCACACAAACAGGTGACAATATGACTTATAAAATTCCCTATCGTCTTGAGTTCGAAGATGGTGAAATATTAGAATCCTATATTCCCATCAAAAAAAGTTTTCACTCTTACAATCTGCAAGTGTATAAAAAACCAAAAAAAATACAATTCGATGCTAAATACGAATTGGTCCGCGAATTAAAATCCGCCGAAATTCCATCTTCACTACAAGATGTTTTTAGTAAAAATAAAGTTTATATATTTGCAAACACAGTAAATACAACATCCACCAGCACCAGAAAGTTAAAGCTTTTGTTTAACAAAAGTGATCTTCAGGTCCATTCACAGACATCAGATAGTCTAAAGGCTTTGACTGATTATTTGAACGGATTAAATATCAGCTATGAGATAAATCCCACAACTACGAACACCACAACACAGCTAGATCCGCAGATTCCAAAAATATATTTAGATCAAGCCATCGATATCGCTTTAGCCAACGACTCTTCTTGGATACAGAACTTAAACCTTGAGGGCTGGACACTTCCGAACGTCACCGACCCCAATTGCCAAGCCCCTCATCGTTGTCTACACAGCCTACAAAGCACAAGTCCCGAGCGACCTGTTCTGTTAACCCCCGAAAATAATTCTTGGATAGTGACACAAAGACGCGGAGGGGGCGGCGTAGACCTATGGATGCAAATCAGTGAAACTCAGTCGCGCGAAACGCTACTAAAAAAAATTAAACACTACGGCTCGCAAAGTTTTGTCGGATTTGATGCTACCAAAAAAGTGATCAACCAAGAATGGAAGCAAAGCTTGCGATCACCTTATTTGTTTTTTTTCGATTCACTTTGAGATTGATTCTGGGCACGGATTTCACGGAATTGACGACGAGCCTCTAGTAAATTCTTAAGCTCTTTGTTGATCAATTCACGCACCATTTCGTCGCCCTTATTTTTAAGATACTCATCAAATTCATGAAACTGATATAGAAATAAATTGATCGATTTATTTAACAAACTCCAAATTTGGTATCGCTTAGTTGAGTTCATCAACATCGCAATCACCTGACTGTCCTTGAATGGTTTTTCAATGGCACCAAAGACACCAAAGCGCATCGAATCAATAATAACTTCTTTATTCAAATAACCCGAAACAAAAACCACAGGAATGTCAGGATCGATGGCTGAAATATTTTGTAGAACTTCATATCCAGTCATCTCTGGCATACTCATGTCCGTCAGTACTGTGCAAGGTTTGTCTTTTTTGATATTTGCTATCGCTTCCTTAGCGCTAGTAAAAGTCTTTGCACGAAACCCCGCACCTTCCACAATGTCCGTTAAAATTTCTAAAATGTCTGGTTCATCATCAATCATATAGATTAAAAGTTTATCTTCATCGCCAGAGGTCGCCGGTTTTGATACTGTAGCCGGCTTTGCGGGCGCAGCCGCCGGGGTAGAAGCTAAAGGTGTCGCTGCCGTAGTTGGTGCGGCTGCTGTTCCCGGTAATTCATACTTAAATTCAATGCTTTGATTATTTAATAAAGTACGAGCCCCATCAATACCACTTAAAAAATATGACACTCGGTTCTTGGGAAGTACTTCATCATTTTTACATTGCTGAAAATGATCCTCAAGGTGATGCATGTGTTTCATCAACGCATCCATCCCCAACATCCCAGCGCCACCTTTCAAACTATGAAAAGCGCGAAAGATAGAATCATAGTTAGATTTATAAGAGGCCCCTTTATCAATTTTCAAAAGTGCATCTTCTGCTTGATCTAATAACTCACTAGCTTCTGTTTTAAATTCTAATAATTCTTCAGCTGAAAAATTGATACCTGACATAGTTACCCGTCCTTGAGTCCTCTTTAGGTCTTTGAGTTGTATCCATCAAACACATTTAAGCAATGTCGTCGATTCAAAATCGTTTATCGACACATTTATCGCTACAGTGTCTTTTTATAAATAAATTTCCTAATAATAGGATATTGGCCAGCTTGACTGAAAGTCAACGTCAACCTCGATGGTGGTTATTAAAATTAGAAGGTATTCTTCATAAATTAAGACTGGTATTTCAGTTCAACACACTCACCTAAGTCTAGTTCATAAATGCATTTTTATTTAGATGTTATTTTACTTATACGACAATTCCCCAGCAACAGGCGGCTATTTTTTATATAACAGAATCGCTTTTTGTTTTTGCAAAGAGTGGTCGACAACGGGGCTTGGATAGTGAGGAAAATTCCTTTCCCCGTTGGGATCATGACTATTTTTAGCCGAAACATTTTTTAGCTCCGGAATAAAGGTCTTAATATATTGTGCCTGAGGATCAAACTTAGCCCCCTGTAACCATGGATTAAAAATACGAAAATACGGTTGCGCATCACAACCCGTCGAAGCTGCCCATTGCCAGCCTCCATTATTAGCGGCCAAATCCCCGTCTAGCAACTGATGCATAAAATATTTTTCGCCCCATCGATAATCAATCAGTAAATCTTTCGTTAAAAACGAAGCCACGATCATACGTACACGATTATGCATCCATCCTGTTTGTCGCAATTGCCTCATTCCTGCGTCCACAATAGGAAATCCGGTTTGTCCTAATTTCCATTTTTCAAATAAGTCGATATCATTTTCCCATGCTATGTTCTTATATTGCGAAAGAAAACTTTCGTGTTCCACTCGCGGACAATGCAATAAAATCGAATAATAAAATTCGCGCCAAATCAGTTCTTTTAAAAAAATGTTTTCTAAAGAAAAAAATGAGTTCTCGGTCGATTTTAAATGACTGGCACTTGTACAAGCTTGATACAACCCCCGCACCATTTGCTGTGTCGTCAGACTTCCATTCTTCAGATAAATCGATAACTGCGAAGTGCCATTTAAAAATGGAAAGTCACGTTCGTCCGTATATTTTTGCAACCATAGCTTTTGAAATTTTTTAAATTTTTCCTGAGCCACCAAGGCTCCAGCTGTAGGTATTTTGATTGTGACCTTTAAATCATTCTGACGCTGAAACTCACTTCCATCATCGGCTTGTGATTCCAAAAAAGATTCTAGCTTTTTTAGTACACTCAATTGCGACGAATCAGTTCCAACTTTGGATTCACCCGAATCATGAATTAAGTTGGTTTGTAAATACTTGCGTAGCGTTTGCAAAGTCTGTTGTCTTTGAAAGGAAATCTTATTCAATGGACTGGCTTTGGTGGAATCAATTTGGCTTGCTGCTGCAACAATGCGATCTTTATAATTTTTTTGTTGAATCACCTCTAACCACTTACGCGCAAAAGGAGTAAACACCTGATAAAAACCACCATCTGATTTTAAAACTTCTTGCGGCTCTAATATCAAATGATCTCGAAAGGTTTTGACCTCAATCGATTTTTGCTGCGCTAATTCGTAGATAATTTTATCTCGTGCTCGAGCATAGGGTTCATAATCTCGGTTCCATGTCAGCAACATAGACGAAGTCTCTGAAGCAGTAGATCCAAAAACTTGCATCAGGCTAGATAAAACCTTAGCTGGTGGGGCGGCCACAATCCACAAATCACAACCCTGATTTCGTAAATCTTTTTGTAACTCCAGCAACGTCATTAAAAAAAAAGCAAAGCGATTGGCTGAAAAATCATCGCGTGATAAAAACTGTGTATCCAAACAAAATACACCCAAAGTATTTCCTTGAGTCTGTCGACAATTTTCATACAAAGCAACGTTATCCTGCAAACGTAAATCGCGACGAAACCAGTGAATACCTAAGCGCATGATGCCTTCTAACTATAATGAAAAATTAAAGCTCACGTTTACGTTTAAAGATCACAATTTTTCTAGATTGATCGGATTTTAATTCCATAACGATTTTCCATTGATCCCATTGCATGGGCCAATGCTTGTCCTCGATCCGTGTCGGCCACTCGACAGCAATATAACCTTCATGTTCGTTAAATAAATCCCAAATTCCCGTGGTTTCCAATTCGTCCATATTTTTTATACGATAAAAATCAAAATGCTCTAAAGCTTCTCCTTGGGCATTTTCGTAATGTTGATGAATTGAAAAAGTCGGCGAAGAAATATTTTTAAAGCCTAGTAGATTACCTAACTGCTTTACAAATTCTGTTTTACCCACTCCCATCGGGCCATCGAGTAAAAAAATACTTCGTGTCCTAATCAAATTTTTAAAATCACCGACAAAATCGATAAAAGCCGGTAACGAACCGACTTCATAGGTTTTTACTTTTTCCCAGCTAAACATTTGATCGTCCTTTTTTTAATTGCTGATCCATTTTTTTTACAGCCGACGTAAGCCCGTCCTGCAAAGCATAACACACCAAAGAGTGTCCAATGTTGACCTCTTTTAAGAATGGCAATTCCGTAATTTTTTTTGCATGTTCATAATCCAAACCATGCCCGGCATGCACACCCATACCTAAAGACTCTGTTAAAATCGCGGCTTCTTTTAAGCGCTTCCACTCGGTCTCTTTACGCGAGCCTTTTAACAGCACCCATTTACCTGTATGAAATTCGATGGCATCCACCCCTAACTCGAACGCACATTGCACTTGCATCAAATCAGGTTCGATAAAAACAGAAACCTCAATCCCCACCGATTGCAAACCCTCGATCAAATCTTCGATATAGATTTCTTTGTTTTTTTTCTGCGTCTTCTGTGCGCCTGACTTTTGTGTCTTCAATCCTTGATTTCGCTGTTTGGATTTGTAAGCTAACTTAATCAAATCCAAACCACCTTCCGTCGTTAATTCCTCTCGTTTTTCGGGAACTAAACACACCCAATCCGGTCGATACAATCTAGCTTTTTTATACATTTCCGACGTCACAGCCATTTCTAAATTAATGGGTAAAGCACGCCACTTTGTCAGTAGCTTCACATCCTTGTCCTGAATATGACGACGATCCTCACGCAAATGAATGGTAATTTGCTCAGCGCCACCGGATTGACAGTTTTTCGCCGCCTGCAATAGATCGGGATAACTGGTCGTCCCCCCACGCACTTGTCGTAAGGTGGCTACATGATCAATGTTCACGCCCAAACGTATGATGTTTTTTTTCAACGAACTCATGATAAATGTTTTTCCAAAAACTCAGCCACCTGAGCCGCATATGCTGAAATATCGGACTTGGAAGGACCTTCCACTAAAATACGAATCAAAGGCTCGGTCCCCGAGAAGCGAACAAAAATTCGACCATCTTTATTTAATTTTTTTTGAATCTCGGTAATCAATTCTTTGTAGCCCGGCAATCCATCAAGATCTTTGCGAGTTTTTACTCGGCAATTGACCAAGACCTGTGGCACATCTTCAATCACACGATTCAACTCACTGAGCGACACACCCGCTTCTTGTAACACCGACAACACATTCAAGGCCGCAATACAACCGTCTCCGGTCGTCGTATGATCTAGAAAAATAATATGACCACTTTGTTCACCACCTAGGTTGTAACCACCACGGCGCATTTCTTCGACAACGTACTTGTCACCCACATTGGTCTTAATCACTTGAATTCCGGATTCGGTCATTTTTTTCTCGAGTCCAAAATTACTCATTTGAGTTACAACCAAAGTGTTCTTTTTCAACGTGCCTTTCTTTTTCATATGTAAAGCACAAATTCCCAAAATATGATCCCCATTCATGATCTGGCCTTTTTCATCCACCATCACTAAACGGTCCGCATCTCCGTCTAAACTAATGCCCACATCAGCGCGATACTGCACAACGGCCTCTGATAATTTAGCCGGATACAAAGCGCCCACTTTGTCGTTAATATTCGTTCCATTCGGTTGATTACCCAATTGGATGACTTCCGCACCTAACTCTTCAAACACCGCAGGCGCCACCTTGTAAGCCGCGCCATTGGCCGTATCTAAAACAATGCGCAAACCATCCAATGTATATTCCAAAGGTAATGTGTTCTTCACATACACAATGTATCGCCCCTGAGCATCATCGATACGACGGGTTCGTCCCACCGAAGTTGGTTCCGACAAATGCCCATACATTTCTTCTTGCAAAACCAAACGCTCGATTTCTTTTTCCATCGTATCAGGAATTTTAAAACCATCTGCACCAAAAACTTTGATACCATTATCTTGAAAAGCGTTGTGACTAGCTGAAATCACAATCCCAGCACTGGCTCGCATGTTACGAGTTAAAAAACCAATCCCAGGTGTTGGCAACGGCCCCACTAACTGCACCTGCACTCCCATCGAGTTTAAACCCGAAGCTAAGGCTTGCTCGATCATATAACCAGATAAACGTGTGTCTTTTCCAATCACCACTTTTGATAATGGCTTACCACTGACGATACTTTGCTGACGTAAAATAAATCCAATCGCTTGTCCGACACGAATCACCATCTCTGGAGTCATTGGATACTGATTGGCCGTTCCTCGAATTCCATCTGTTCCAAATAATGTGGTCGATTTCTTTTTAATGTTTTCCTTGTTTTCCATCTTGTTATTTTTTCCGCTGTTATGAGTTTCCAAGATTGTTCTTGTTATTTTTTTTCTATTTTTAATTGAATCTTTTCAGGCTCGACAGAAATCACCTTGATTCCCATTGGTACATCGATTTTTTTTATGGGTATCTCGACACTGTAAACACCCGGGCCCTTGTCAGTCACATCTAGCGACACCACATCCAAATAACCGGCTTCGGTGAATTTCTTGAGAGCTGTCTTCGGACCCGAAACTTTCACTCGCACTTGATCCTCGGATAAGTTAACCACATGTAAGCCCGCTGCCACGGCCACATTGATCTCCATATTTTTCGTGATGACAAAATCCCGCCGCCCCAAGATCGTTAACCATAAAATCATCGCAATCACTAAGGACACTAATTTATAACTAAAATTATCCACTAAAATTTGTTTTAAAAACCGGAACGGATGTGCAGTTGGTGAAATCATACTGTCACATCCACGGCTTTAAATTTTAATCCATACAAATCATATAGCTCTTTTCGAAGATCGCCCATCTCGGTCATCATCGTTAAATGTCCAGACTGCACAATGCCCACGGATTTATTTTCTTCGCTAACAATAATCACAAAAGCATCACTTTCTTCGGTCAAACCAATCGCCGCCCGGTGACGTGTTCCCAGGTTTTTATCTAATAAAGGATTTTTACTTAAGGGTAGAAAATTACCCACCGAGTGAATTTTACCACCACGAATTAAGGCCGCACCATCGTGCACAGGACTAGAGGGAATAAAAATTGAATTCAGTATTTCGTTCGAAACTTTGCAATCTAATTCGGTACCAAACTCGATATGATAATCCACTAAAATATCTCGCTCGATCACTAACAAAGCCCCATAACCTCGTTGGGCCAAAGAAAAAACACCTTTAACGATTTCTTCGATCACATGAGTTTCCTGAATCGCCGACACATCCGAGAAGAAAGGATTACTACCTATTTGTGCCAAGGCTCGACGAATCTCACCCTGAAACAAGATCACAATAATCACAAATAAATTGGAAAAGAATTTTTCTAAAATCCAATTGAACGTAAATAACTCGAATCGAATTGTTAAAATATACGCAATCGCTAAAACCCCAAGACCAGATAACATCTGAATGGTGCCCGTTTTTTTAATTAAAATTAAAACTCGGTACACCACGACCCAAACCAAGATCATATCTAAAAAATCTTGGGGACGAATATGTTGCAATGTCAGCAGTAGGACCTCTAACTGCTGCATCACCGCTGTGTCACTCCCGCAACAGCCCCTGAAACAGGAGCCGAAGTCGACGTATCAACATTGGATGTTGAGGCGCTGTTGTTATTACCAGCTGCATTCATCGCCGCCGCTGCTGATGCCACCTTGTTAGTACGAATTTTTCTTAACTCGGTCACAGACGTTCCTGTCACTAGCAATTCCACCTCAGCACCATCAATCGTTTCAAACTCTAATAAAGCTTCCGTTAAACGCTCTAAAGCATCTCGATGGTCTTTTAAGATCTGCACCGCTTGCTTGTAACCCGTATCAATTATACTAAAGACTTCCTTATCGATTTCTTCCGCCTTAGCATCCGAATATTCTTTAGTAGTATGACCATATTGCATTCCCAAAAAGACTGGCCCTTCACGCTTTTCATAAGACAAAGGCCCTAACTTATCACTCATACCCCATTCGCAAACCATGCGACGTGCGATCTCGGTGGCACGCTCGATATCGTTTCCTGCCCCCGTTGTGATATCTCCGTAAATAATTTCTTCAGCAGCACGACCACCAAACAAAAACGAAATCATTTGTTTGGCTTTGTTCTTAGTTAAATTCAAACTGTCTTTTTCAGGTAAAGTCTGCGTGATCCCCAACGCCATCCCACGCGGAATGATCGTCACTTTATGGATAGGATCAATGCCTGATAATTTTTTACCCACCAAAGTATGACCCGCTTCGTGATATGCAGTGATCTTGCGATCTTCTTCTCCAATCACCATCGACTTACGCTCACTACCCATTAAAACTTTGTCTTTGGCTTTTTCAAAATCTTCCATCTCTAAATATTTTTTATCCATGCGTGCCGCCACTAAGGCCGCTTCATTCACTAAATTTTCTAAGTCAGCACCACTGAAACCAGGAGTTCCACGTGCGATTTTTTCTAAATCCACATCGGGTCCAATTGGAGTTTTACGAGTGTGCACTTCTAAAATCACCTTACGACCATTTAAGTCTGGTTTATTCACCACCACACGACGGTCAAAACGACCTGGACGCAACAACGCTGGATCTAAAACATCTGGTCGGTTCGTCGCTGCGATTAAGATCACACCTTCTGTTGACTCAAATCCGTCCATCTCTACTAACAATTGATTTAAAGTCTGCTCACGCTCATCATGACCACCACCCATGCCCGCACCACGATGACGACCGACAGCATCGATTTCATCAATGAATATCAAACACGGAGCATGTTTTTTACCTTGCTCGAAAAGATCACGCACGCGACTAGCGCCCACGCCTACAAACATTTCAACAAAGTCGGAACCACTGATCGAGAAAAACGGCACACCCGCTTCACCCGCTACCGCACGCGCCAATAAGGTCTTACCTGTTCCCGGAGGACCCACTAATAAAACCCCTTTTGGAATACGGCCACCTAGTTTGGTAAATTTTTTGGGATCTTTTAAAAACTGTACGATTTCTTGCAAATCATCTTTGGCTTCATCCACGCCTGCCACATCTTTGAATGTTATCTTAATTTTATTTTCTGTGAACATTCGCGCACGGCTTTTACCAAAGGACATTGCCTTACCACCACCCACTTGAATCTGTCGCATCAAAAAGAAAATAAAACCAACCGCCAATATCAATGGCAACCAATTTACTAATAAAGTTTGCAAGAAACCTCCGCCTTCATGGCGCTCATAGTTGGGAGTAATGCCGTTCGCCTGCAATAATTTCAAACCCTCATCACCGATATTGCCCATGAATGAAAATTGTTTGCCGTTATATTTCTTTTCAAAATCCGGCTTCACCGTGCCGGAAATATTCCCGACACTGCTGCCATCTTCTTGACCAAATACCACGGATTCAATTTCATTTCCTTTAACGGCTTCAACAAATTTAGAATAACTAAAATCCATGATTAAAGTTTGCTGACGATTTTCATAAGCTCGTAGTAAGAATAATGCCACGATCCCCAGCAAAAACCATAATGCCACTGTTTTTTGTACTGATTTCATACGACCTCTTTTTCTAACGTATTCATTTGCTCATTCTCTAGATGATGGGCTCACCAAAAAGCCTATCACACCAACGTATATTTACACTCATTTTTTGGAAAAAAAACTGCACCATATCTTGGTGGGGTTCATAAACCAAATACACCGACCCACTTGGAATCTGTGCACTCTATTTACTTTGTCTAGTTGTTTGATGATTTCTTCCATCTGACTATGGCGAAATTCTAGAATTGACTCGTTCACATCACATTTTTGTATGTAATTTTGCACAAGCCTTATTTTTGTTTGTTTATCTTGCCTTGAAAATAGGTCTCGCCTCAGTGCCCAAGAAGATGGGTTAGCAGTGACGAAATTCGCCGCCGCAACCTGGCTGGACAGCTTTTCTTGCGGACGTCGTGAATCAACTAAGGCGCAATCCTCTGGCAACAATGGCGTTAGCAACATTTCAAGTGTTACCTTATCTGTTTTTGCTAACCGACTTGTATTGCTAATATTACCAAGTGACCTAGCTAGAGGATGCAACAATTCTGGATGTTCTTGCTGAAGGGGTTGTAACCATTTTTTTCGCACCCAATTTCTTAGGTAGCGCACTTGTGCATTGGAAGGATCCTCCACCCAGGACACTGATCTGGTTTTCGCATATGCCTTTAACTGACTGCGAGATGTTTTTAACAATGGCCTTAATAATACACCTCGACGCGGACGAATCGCCACAAGCCCTTGCTCTCCTACACCTCGCAGTAATCGCAACAGCTGCGTTTCCAATAAATCATCTGCATGATGAGCCGTAACCACCCAATCCAGCTGTAACTGCTCCCGTGCCGATTGCAAAAACAAATACCGCATTCGACGAAAGTCGGCCTCTGAAGACATACTTAATCCCTCTTGAGGATGCCCTTGAATAAAATCTATATTTAGTCGCTGCGCTTGTTGACGAACCAACTGCGCCGAACGATCACGATACGTCTGCATCTCTAAATCTGCGGTGGATCCATGATGCACGCACATCACCACTAAACGCGATTTCAGTATCGCTTGTGTGCGATAAAATAACTCTAACATCGCCATCGAATCAAGACCTCCAGAGACAGCTAGTAAAAACCCTTGTCCCTGCGGTAACTCTAGATCTTTTCTTAGATGGCGCACAAACTCGTGCTCAAACGCATTTAGCATTTTTACAAACTCACCTTTGTTGTCGCGCCCTGTCCGCTTGTCTCTTCCACAAAAACACTTAATTGCGACACACCTAAGGCTTTTAATTTTTGTAAAATATTTTGCGCCAGTAACTGACTTAAATTTTCTACACTGGTATTATTAACCTGTAACAAACACACTTCCTGTAATGGAAAAACGTAAAATCGTTCGCGAAATTGCACCTCCAATGAGTCCGTTTTGTAACGACTATCTTCAGTGGCCTTCACCCGTTGTGTTTTCATTTCTGGATGCAAAGCTGGCAACAACACATGCTCATCCCATCGATCCAATTCACTTTTAATAATCCCTTTTAATACATGAAAATCGATATAATATCCATGCTCTTGATTCGAACCCTGCACTGGAATTTCGACTCGTACTTGGTAGTTATGACCATGCAACATTTCAGCCGCTTGTTGATTGAAAATTAAAAAATGGGCAGACGAAAATTTAAAATTTTCTTTGAATAAAATTAATTTGGTAGTTGTTCTCATATGGGAATCAAATTACCATAAGCAAAAAGGAAGTTCTATGAAATTAAATATGAATCAACATTTTGAAAACAAATTCCAATTTCGTCTAGAAAGTGCGCGACGACTGATTCATTTGGAAAAAAACCACCCCTGCTCACAAATGCATGGACATTCTTTTTTAGTCAGCCTGATCTTGCACGGCCCACTGGACATGCAAAAAGGCTGGCTGATTGATTTCAATGAAATTGAAACCAGCCTAGCTCCCATTAAGAAAAAATTAGATCACAAAGTTTTAAATGAAATTCCAGGCCTTGAAAACCCTACCAGTGAATTACTTTGCGCATGGATATACTGGAAACTAAAAAAACAAACACAACACCCCAACGTGGCCCAACACTTAGTGCAAGTTCGCGTCGCCGAAACTCCCTATACCGAGTGCGCTTTTCCCGTGGCTACGGCCACAGCATTAAAAGGGTGAAGACTTTCTAAGTGACGAACCTTGATGTGAAAATTTTTAATACTTGGTTGCGATTTTTGCTGCATCCATTTTTGGATTTCTTGACTTAACACTCGGGCTGCGTCCTCGCAAAATAAAGGATACTGCCCATTCAGTCGAGCAAACTCTTGTTCGTCTTGTCGCTTCACGGAAGTCTGCACAGGCGTTCGAATGGCTGCCTCTAATTTTTGTATACTATCATCAAAAAAACTTTCCATATCGCCAGATTTGTTCATCTGTTGACAAACTTGCGCCCAATCCAACTCGATACTTACTACAGCTTCACTGCGCTGCGCGTGTGGCGCTGCAGGCAAAGTGGCATAATCGGAAGCCGACGAGGACGCAGTGACTTCTTCCGACCAAACTTGCTTCGCTAAGGCCAAGGACATAGGACAGGTGCTGGAATATAAAATCTTCCACGTCAGAACAAATCGTATAGAGTGTTTTTTCTGAATCCCTGGCAATGACGGCGCGCCCGCTGAGGATTGCGAAGGTTTAATCGCCCGCACTTGCCACTCTAATTGCAAGGGATAATGCCTTAGACCTTTTAAATCGGTTAATAAACTTTTTTGAGTTTTCACCCAATTTGTTTTTAAAATAAGTTTTAATTGATCACTATGCTCACTTTGTGACTGCAACAATTGCGATAAGACCAAATCCATTTGCGACCATGAAAATTTTTGCGCAAATAGTTGATCCATCAAGACACGATACAAACGCGACATATGAATGCCTCGCGGGCCTGACAAATTCACAAACACATCCGCTTTAACCGCTAATTGAGTCATCACAGGCGAACCCGAGATAGATTGTGATTCCGACAAGCGATGGCTGAAATTCAAAACACCTTCGATGCCCTCCATCCCAACCCAATTTAAATTTTCAAAGTCCTTCGGTGTTGTCGACACAGGGTTGGTGGAGTTTTGTTTTTGAATCATCATATCAGGCAATGTTTTCTTCATATTGGTTTTATAGCGAGCCTTCCGCCTATTTGTCCAGATGCTTTATTGCGAATGATTGACTCAAGAGTGTTTTGTTTTTACTCTTGTGAGATGACACGAAATACAACGACTCCCCCCATCGTCCTTGCTAGCACTTCCATTTATCGCAAAGAATTATTAGAAAAATTAGGACTTCCCTTTGTAGCACAGGCTCCCGTTTTTGATGAAGAGCCAATGAAAAAATCACAATCACTCACTCCCAAAGACTTGGCACAGGCCTTAGCCGCAGGTAAAGCCAAATCATTAAGTACAGCTACTAATTGTGTCATTGGTGGCGATCAACTGGTGGCCTTTGCTGGTAAAACTCTTGGCAAACCCAAAACATTGGAAAAAGCAAAAGAACAACTATTACTGCTGAACGGCCAAACGCATGAACTTATCACCGCCGTCCATATCATTCACCAAGGACAAGAATATCCGATTTTAAATGTCACACAAATGCACATGCGTTCACTCACGGAAGAACAAATCGAAGCCTATCTGCAAAAGGACAATCCCCTTGATTGCGCCGGAAGTTATAAAATTGAAAAATCAGGACTGAGTTTATTTTCAGAAATTAAATCTTCGGATTTTTCTGCTATTCAAGGTTTACCACTAATCGCCATCACGGACTGCTTATCGAAATTACATTACTCGATTCCACAAAATCCAACTCCGTCCCAAAGTACTACTGATATCGAATATATACTTTGGCAAAAAGCTACACAGGCTCGCTTAAATGCACACGCTCCCTATAGTCATTTCTTAGTCGGAGCAGCTGTTGAATTTTCTGATGGACAAATTTTTTCCGGTTGTAATGTTGAAAATGCCAGTTACGGTGGAACGGTTTGCGCCGAACGCGTGGCCATCTTTAATGGCATCGCCCATGGAGCCAAGCCTCCCATTCGTAAAATATTAGTTGTTACCAATCAAACTCCACCTTGGCCCCCTTGCGGATTTTGCCGACAAGTGATTGCGGAATTTGCAACACCTCCGATAAAACTTTCGACTAATACCAACGTATCGTCTGCGGTCACTACATCTGCCATCAGCAACAATTCGACCAAAGTCTTGTTGGCTCATTCTGAGAATCCAGACACCACTATCTTTAAAGTTTTTCAATTCCAGGACCTATTGCCAGAAGGTTTTTACCCTTCGGCCTTAAGCACACCCACCTCTGAAAAAGGCTAATATTTTTTAAAAAAATCTCCGATAATAATCCACTATGTCTATGCTGAATCGATTTCGAAAATCTGGTGGTTTTACGCAGCTGTTAGTGCTATTGGAAAGTTGTGATTCTGAAAAACAGAAACAGCTTTTGCATTTGATTGCAACCGAAGATCCAGGCTGGGCTCACTTAGTAAAACTAAAAGTGTTAACGGTGGAAAAAATTTTAAATTGGCCCAATTCAGTTTTGCAAGAAATCACACCGCATATTCCAGACAGCTTGCACTTAAGTTTATTACTTAGCTTTAATCAGACTCCACAACAAGAAAAGTGGTTACAAGCCCTTCCCACCATGCGTGGACGAGATTTGCGTGAACGCATGGCTCATTACAAAGAAAATCCCCAAGAAGCCGTTTCTGCAAGTATCAAGCTGATTCAAATCATTCGCGAGTTAGAATCAGAGGGGAAAATTGTTTTTAAAATTTTTGATCCTTCGCTAGTTGTCGATCATCGATTGGTGGCCTAGGTCACAGAAAGTAACACGGACTCGAATATGAAAAAAAACCACTTTTCATTCGACAAAACGATCAAAGATTGCAAACTCTTTAAGACGAAGCTTTACACTTTCGTTTTATTTATCTTGATCAATGCCGTTACTTTATTCACTCAAGCAGGCCCCTTGTATTTTCCTGCAGAGAAAAACAATATTCGCATCCTTTCGCAACGTTTTGAATATCAGCTGATCGATGAACATCAATTTCGCATCGGAGATGTGGTTCTGGATTCTAGACTGATGAAGATGAATTTCACCGAACAAGATAGCGCCTTTTACCTTGAGTTTTCATGGCCTTCCTCTTTTGTGGACCAAGGCGAAATAGCCATCAAGGATCCATCTGGTAAAGCCTTGTTTGTAACTCAAATTAACAAAGAACAAATTAAAAAATCAAATATGTCGTCCGTTTTGATAGAAGTACCCAAATACAAACTACCTGAGGCCATTTTTTATGCGCCCTATTTGCGTTTTTGCATCCAACAAAATAACGAAGGGACTAAAGTATTTTTATGTTCTAGTGATTTTGCATTTAAAAAGAATAAATCTATTTGGTCCCTACGAACGGTAAAAAATTTACGAGAAGAATCCTTTGTCGAAATCAATGGTGAATTGGTCGGTCCACAAGGAATCATTACCATGAATGATCCCAAACAAACTTTATCAATGCGGGCTTTGATGAAATCCGGTATGACTCTAGAAATGGAGACACGCTTAAAGTCCGTTGAGTTCAAAGACTTCATGCTGTCCAATGATGAAAAAAACGTGATCATTCGCGGTTATATGGGTGAACCAGCTGACGAAAAAAATATTCGCCGCTTAAAAAATGGCGAGTGGGAAGCCATTGTCCCCTTAGAAAAACCCACATTATATTTAAAAGGTGAAGGCGGCATCCCCCTAGCGCAAGAGTTTTCCTTTCAAGGAGGATTGCGCAAAAAAGGAAGTTCTATTTTAGTTCAAGGTAAGCCACCCGAGTTCACTTATTCTGACAACTATAAAATCAACTTAAAAACTTCGAAGGGATTATTGTTGTCTTCCGTGGATAATAATTCCGAAGTGAGCTCACAAGGCGATGGCCAATCCACTTGGATACTTAAAGATCTAAAAACACCTGGGCTGCATCGACGTTTACTTAAAGTGAATGATGGAGAAAATACTTTTTTTGCGGCCATCGAAATAGAGCGTATTAAAAACAATTGGATACGTTTAAATCTAGATGCTCCTTTAAATTATGGCATTCAATTCAGCACCCAGTGGAATGCCTTTTGGATCCCTTCACTAGTGTGGCAGTCTTACGCAAAAATAAATGATATTCAAGCCAACAAGACTGAATTAGAAGCCCAGTGGATAGTCCCCTCAGGTAGCTTGGATACTAAAAATTTAGCGAAGCCCTACTGGGGCTTAGGGTTGAATGCGTGGATGGGACAAATGCAGGACACACAATACACGAAATCTCCCTATGCCTTAGGTGTATCTATTCACTACCACCGCAGGCTGGATCGTTTTTTTCAATACTTACATGTACAAGCGAAGACCTCTGCCTGGAGTAGCTCGGCCACAAGCTCAAGCGGGTCCCTACAGATCATCGAAGCTCAAGTTCAGTGGCTAAAAGCTTATTCTGAAAACTGGTCTTATGGAGTTGAACTTAAATATCACTCGTATGATTCCAAGTTCAAAGAATCCGATCTGGATCAAAACCTAAAACATTCACAAGGACAATTTGGTTTTATATTACAACAAAGTTTTTAGAATATTC
The DNA here is from genome assembly GCA_052033755.1 of Bdellovibrionota bacterium. GTDB lineage: Bacteria > Bdellovibrionota > Bdellovibrionia > Bdellovibrionales > Bdellovibrionaceae > JBPOJH01. The sequence continues at coordinate 19,778 of JBPOJH010000062.1, forward strand.
GCGTCTGTAAAAAAATATGAATTTAATTAAAACGACCACAAGCTTTAAGTTGTCAGCTTAGCGTTTTTTGAAAAAACTAGAGACTAAATCTTTTAAATCGCGATTCATTAAATCTGGCTTTTGTGCTGTCATAGCCTGAATCGAGTTAAGCTCTCGGCGCGCAACAATCATCGTGCTATCTAAGTTAATAGCCTTTTCAAACGATTTTTTTGCCGTCGGATAATCCCCTTTTAACTTATTAAATAAACCCACGACAAAACTGTACAAGGCTTCGAATTTTTCTTCGGGTGGCACTTGCAATAATTCTAACTCAACTTCGCTGACCACTTTCGCTCGATGGCCACCCACTTCGGTCATGGCCCCCAATCGCGCCCAGATCAAATGTAATTTAATTTTATCCACCGTCGGATCAGCCGCATTCACTTTTTGCAACAAGGCCAATGCTTTTTGAAATTGAGACTTTTGCAAACACTGCTTGGCTTCCTCAAACTGCGATGCCGCTTTGATCTTTAACTCAATATCCGTTTTGGCTTTTTCTTCTTTTAACTTTTCACGACTATCACCATTATCAAAATCAACAATTGATTCGACTAAATGTTTTAAATCGACATAAATTTGATGCAATTCTTTTTGATTTGGCAATGGCTCTTCACCCAACATCTTAACAAACTCGTCAAAGACTTGATTGCCATCAGATTCACTACATCCCGTTAGTTGGACCAAAAACTCGAATGCATCTAACTTGCTTTTGACTCGCATTTCATCAAAGATTCGTTGTAATTTTTTACGTCGCTCGATATCGTCAAAATCCCCTTTTTGCGCGACAAAAATTACCAACCCACGCACCGCCAATAAATGCAGTGCTTTGTATGTGGTTTCGTTGTCCAGTCCCTGCACTTCCAACAACTGGTTCAACGTCACTCCTTTCGTTAGAACATCTAAAATACCTGATGTTTTTTCTAATAAGGGCGTACTTAATACCGAGTTCGTCAAATTAAATCCAGGGCTTAAAATCAGTTTATAATCCCCCCACTGCATATAGTGAGCTTTTAACCATTCTAACGAAATTTTCGAAGCAATCCAGTCATGTAAAAAAGAGGACAAAGATTCAGAATCAATGTGCGGATAGGTTAGTTCCACTTCTGAAGCTACGAAATTAACTTTGATCGGTTCATCAAAAATCGTACGCGATAATCGAATACTCATCTGATTGGCTAAGGCGATATTAAAGGCATGTGGACTTAATAAATTATTTTTAATCAATTTTTCACCCAATCGCTTGGGCACAGAAATATTCAATGCCGAATCTAAATCATCAGGTAAAATAAAACCAGCCTCGATCAGCAACTTTCCTAACTGCGTTTCTTGATCTAAGATATCCACTTGAATAATTTTGCCTTGAGCCAAACTAACACCAAAAATATCTCCGTTAGGTCGCATAACATTCAAATGCCCAGTCGCTTTGGTTTCTACTAATAGACTATATAAAAAAGGTAAATCAAAACCATGCACTTCTTCCAAGTCTTCGATGGCCTTGCGTTTTTCCCTTAGTGTCACTTTGGATTTACTAAATAATTGATACAAAGATTTTCGTGGTGGCACGTCTTCTTCGTGCTCGGTTTCATTGGGAGAACGAACTAAATCTAAAACTTCTTTTAGATCAAAAGGTTTTTTAATAAAACCCTTCGCCTGTGTGGTTCGAATACTATCGCGAACAAAACCACTGTCAGTAAATAATCCCGACATTAAATAAACATCACAATTCAATAAAGTATTATTTTTTTTCAGTGAAGTGACAAAGTCCACACCACTAGTTCCGGGCAACAAGCAATCGACAAATAGCGCCTTTGGTGGATTTTTAGTAAGGTATTGAAGGACTTCATCTGGCTTTCCGGAACCAAAGACTTCAAAGCCTTCGCGTGTAAATCCCGATTTCAATGCCGCTAATAAAGTCTGATCGTCTTCTAGAATAACAATACGACCCCGACTGCGATCCACAGCAGCCGTATTGATTAATTTTTCTGCAGCCGACGATTCTTTTTTAGACACCCTTCACTCACTTTTTTTACTTAAGCACTTTTCTTTAAAAACTTAAAGTACTTGGTTTCAACAACATCCATTTCCATTTCTTTGCCATCGTCGCCTTTGATCGACGGCACTAACTTCATTCCCGATTGATCAAATTCTTTGCCATGGTGAAATAAAATGTTTTTTTCTTCTCCGGATTCATCCGAATAAAATGGCACATAAAATGATTTCACGGTGCCATGACTGGGTAAAAATCCTTGCACCATATTGATTTGATCCACAATAATTTTAGGACACAAATGATATTCTACTTTGGCGTTTGGAACCGTATTAATCCATTTGATCCACTCGCGAATGCCACAAGAGTTAATGGATTTAATATTTTCAAGTTCAAGCACAACTTGTTCTGCGCCATCAATGGGGTATTTATTAAAATCCACATCCTCATCGATGGTGCCAACCATCGTTACTTTCACTGTTGTTCCGACTTTATCTAACTTGATGTCAAACTTGGCCACCGCTTACCCCCAATACTTCTAGTTACATACTACTTTTCGGCTTTTCAGACTTATTCTAAATACTGGACCTGAAAGAATGTAATATCATCGATTAAATTTTGCCCCTTACGGTGTTTCGAAAAGAGACTAACCAGCTGCTTGACTGCGACCGAAGTCGAGGTATTGTCTTTGTTGACATCGAGCAAAGACTTTATGAACGCTCTTTCCCCCCACGCCTTGCCGCTAGGATCGTGAATATCGGGAATTCCATCTGTGTAAAATAAAATCCGATCACCAGGATTTAAATTAATTTGCACTTGCTGATAAACGGTATCACGACTTTGTCCCACGCGAGGATTATTAATATCGTTCAGTGGAATTAAGTCTTTCTTTTTCAGTTCGCCATTTTTTTTATGAAATAAAAATGGCGCTTCATGACTAGCATTCGCGTAGGTCAACTGCCCTGTATTAGTATCCAAACTGGCCACAAAAAATGTCATCATCAATCGCCCTTTGGAAACATCATAAATGGCTCGATTCAAGTGATTTAACGCCTCGGCCGGGCTAGCTCCCAAACTTTCTATAATGGAAGCCGCTGACTTGGCCGCACTCGTAATCAAAGCTGCGGCAGCGCCGTGTCCCGTGGCATCACCAATCCATAACATGATTTTTCCATTGACCTCACCATAGTGCCACCAATCACCACCGCACTCGCTGGCTGGTTCGTAATAGCCACTGATTTTCAATCCCGAAATATCGGCTTCAGTCGGAGGAAACAGTGTTTCTTGCACCGTTTGCGCCGTTTTCAGTTCGGATTCCATACGAGCTTTTTCAGCTGTTTCCGCTAACAGCCTGGAAACCTCCGAGGCCATCACGTTGAAGGAATCCGCCAAGCTTCCCACTTCGTCATTCGACGCTACAGGTACGTGAATATTAAAATGTCCTTCCGCCACTTTGCGCGTCGCTTGAAATAATTGCGACAAAGATTGCGTCAATCGACGCGAGGCCAACAGACTTACAATCGTCGTGACTGCGATCAGTAAACCAAAAAAATAAATCGATTTGCGAATCAAAATATCCACTGAACGTAAAGCCATGGCTCGTTCAACCAAAGCCACTATTGTTAAGCCACCAATCGGCACCGTCGAGTAAGAAACCAAGACTTGCTGACCGCTGTGATTCAACATCTGTGCGGTTCCAGAGCTGAACTGATTTTGTAAAGTGACTTTGGACCATGGAGATTCCTTGCCATTTAAATCAATCTCTTCGGAAAGGTAACTTCCCTGCGATTCGCCAGGCCCCAAAAACACATAACTAGAGGCATTCACCATATACACAGAGGCCGCCATGGGTTCTTGAAATGATTTTACCAAGTTGCTAAGATCTGCCAAGACGAAAAAAACTAAATCATCCTTGACCTTTTCACCAATTAAAATTCGATGATCTTTGTAGGGAATTCGAATCAATGTGGAGTTTTTATCTAACTCTTCCAACAAAGAATTTGCCGATTCATAGGACTTAGCCTGTGCCTCTAAAACATTGTCTGAGGCGCTACTAATGAATTGCAACATCGACGCGGACTTATTGGCATCCAACGCGTTGTTGGCATTAGTGACAATCGAAGTTTTCCCTTTTGTTAGTTTATAAGCGGCAATCCATAAAATATTTTTGTGCACATCTAATGTAGATTTAGAAACCACTCCAAACGTATTCGTCGACGCATAATCTTGAAAAACAGGCTTCGCTGCATTGATCACGCCACTGAGTTCAGATTGGACCTGACTGGAAAGTGTTCGCGAAAGACTTGAATTCGTTTCAAATACATATGCGATTTTATCTTCTTCAAAGACTCGAATGGCCACAAAGAATAAATAAAATAACAAGGTCGCCAGTGGTAATAAAGTCAATAGCAGCAATATTTTATAACGAATGGATAAGCCTTTTTTTCCCATAATTGTTTTATTATGAAACGTCTGACACTGGGGATACAAAGTTTCAAAGTCGATTACATTCAAACCTAGACCTAGGGCTGTAGTGTTTTATCAAATTTACACCGATAGCAAGTACGATGAACCTTAGATTGTTTAACAAAACAGACAAGTTAATACTTTTGGGCTCGTTTTTAGCCGCCCTGTTTTGCAGTTTATTACTGTACGATGACTCTTGGATTTTTTCACTGCACCTACGAAGTTCCGGCGAAACCATTGGGCAAATCGATAAAATCATTTCAGATGTTCGTAAAAAAGAAAACAAAGAATTTCTATGGAGAAAAGCGAAAAGACAAGATTCCATACAGCGTGGTGACAGTATTTTTACGGGTAGCGCATCGGTGGCTCGCATACGCTTAAAAGATGGAAGCGATGTCGATTTGGATGAAAATTCGCTTATCACATTCACGCAAACAGAAAAACAAACCACATTAGACTTAAAATTTGGAGCCCTTATCAGCGCCGTTAAATCGGACTTACCCGTGGAAGTCAAAATTCAAGGTAAGCGCGTACAAATTTTTAGCGAAGATAATTCCGAAGGTAATACCATAGTTCAGTTAAAAGCTGATGGAACTTACTCCGAGGTCAATGGGAAAGTTAAAATTAAATCTGAAAAAACTTTGATCAAAAAAGATTTGGATCTTGAACAAACACAACGTCTGAGCCTGTTATTAAATAAACCCGCAAACAACGTCGACGAAACAGTTACCCCCCCCACACCTATCGCTGCTAAAGAAGAAAATCTAGTACCACAAATAGTCCTATCCATTCCTGCCATAAATAATCCATCCACTGCAGATGCGGGGACCCGACTGATTCATCGTAAAAATGAAGTGTCATTGAATTTAAAAGGACTACTTTTGGCCAGAACAGATTCAAAAACACAACCCAACACTGCCCCCACTGGGCATCAGAAAAACACCTTTGATTGGCAAAAATTATCACAATGGGTGGTTCAATATTCAAAGGATAAAAACTTTCAAACAATTGAAAAAGAATTTCCACTCCAACCTGAACAACTACATATTCACGAAACAAATCACGAAAAAAATCACGAGACCAATACAGGTTCTGAAGTTGATTTCGGCGCGCTGAATAACTATCCGCAAGAGGGCTCTTACTTTGTACGTATACAATCACAGTATCAGCAAAAAAATATTATTTCAAATACCCTCCCCTTGGAAATCCATCAGGTGCAGGATCCAAAAATTATTAGCCCAACTTCAACCCCCTCTGCACCGTATGTGTATACTGTAAAGGAAAATAAAAATGGAGATGTCATACCCAGTTTATTAACGATCGATTATCAAATCGAATCTCATTATCAAAACATACATTTAGAGTTCTCTAGCCACGAAGATTTTAGCGACATTAGTCAAAAATTACTTCTTCCATCTAATTCAGATTCTCCAACGAAGGATTTTCATACTTATTTAGCCTCTATGGAGACTGTGATAAGTTGGATGAAAAAACAAAACTTAAAACAAACTCGTTTGTTTACTCGCTTGATAGCACAATTCAAAAATAATTCTGTTTATTCCAATGCTATCCCCATTCAAGTAGAAGTTCTTGACGGTCCAAAGCTGGAATCCCCCATCCTAAGTTCGTTAAAAGAAGAGTTTAAGGCAGATCACACGCC
>JBPOJH010000009.1:0-4109 GCA_052033755.1 Bdellovibrionota bacterium
GCGTCTCTGGACCTTCGTCCGCAGGTCGATGACCGGCATGCAAATGACTTTCATTCTTTAACTCGATGTGTGTGGGTTGAAATATTTTTTGCAATAACAAAGACATTCTTTGTTGGCGACTGTTCACTCAGGACCCCTTTTTGTATTGTACTACGTAAGCACAGCAGCGCAGATTTATTCTTTATAGAAATTAGTATCAATTTACCTCAACGATATTCTTACCCTTGGTCTAGTGTAAAATTCATTTTTTTCCAATATAATTTAATACTATGAAAACAAATGTCAGAATTATTGCTATATTATGTGGACTGCTGGTTGTTGGTTCTTTAAAAACGGAAGCCATGGTGACTGAAGTGGGTATCTCATATAGCTACAAAAAATCAACCTTCGATGAATACAATAAAATTGAAACTCAATCTAGTACGGCCAGTGTTTCGTTTTACATTTGGGAGCGAGTGGCTTTGGAACTTTCGTACACCAATGGTCTTTATACTAAAAATGAAAAACAACCTAACTTACTTGGAGCCACACTGCGCACCACCACTCAATACACTAACATTTATGGAGCTGATCTTATTTTAGTACTTGCGGATCGTAATGCCGTAATACAACCCTTCATCAAAGCCGGGGGTGCTCAAGTGAATCGCCGTCAAGTTGTACAAGATGACAATAGTGGAAACCCTTGGGAAATTAAATATTCCGGCATCTCCCCCAGTTACGGAGCTGGAATTAAATTTGCCTTATCTCAAACTTTTTCCATACGTGCTAGTTACGACATTATTCAAACCCCCGTTGATGACAACACCAAAGTAGAAGAGTTATCTGGTCGTATCGGTCTGTCATGGGCTTTATAACATATAATCCACTGACTTCGAGTATGAAAAACTTTCGTTTGTGCTTTTTACTGATAGCACTTGGAATGAATTCCGGATGCTATTATTTAAAAAGTGCTTACCACCAAATTGGCCTGCTGACATCAGCACAAAATTTAGATGAAACTTTGACTAGCGATCAATTAAGCGCAGCGGAAAAGCAAAAACTTCTGTTAGTAAAGAAGGTCAAAGATTTTGCGACAACAAATTTGGGACTGACGGCAAATAAAAATTATACCACCTATGTTCAGCTGAATCGGCCTTATGTTACTTATGTTGTCAGCGCGGCTCCCAAGTGGAAATTAGAACACTACCTGTGGAGCTTTCCAATTATTGGTAGTGCTCCCTATAAAGGATTTTTTAATGAGTCCGAAGCGCAAGAAGAAGCACGTTCTTTAGAAAAAGATAATTTTGACACTTACGTTCGCGGTGTCAGTGCCTATTCCACCTTGGGATGGTTTAAAGACCCTGTCTTATCTTCTATGCTTCGCTACAAGGATCATGATCTGGTCAACACCATCATTCACGAATCCGTGCATGCTACCTTGTACATTAAAAATTCGGCCGACTTTAACGAACGTCTGGCTAGTTTTTTAGGAAACAAAGGTACTGAATTATTTTACCTAAAACTGGAAGGTGAAAATTCTGAAACCTTGAAACTAATACGCCTTGAAAATCAAGACGAGAAGCTATTTTCTGATTTCATCTCGAAAGAATTAAAGGATCTAGGCATATGGTATGGTGAACAAAAAAATAATAATGAAGTTGAACGCGAATCCAGACTGCAGCAAATTCAGCAACGATTTATGAGTGAAATTAAACCCCAGTTGAAAACAAACACATTGGCTTATTTTGAAAAAATCAAACTGAATAATGCGCGGTTAAATGTGTACAAAACGTATTTAGAAGATCAATCGCATTTCAAGCAAGCGTATGAAAAATCTGCTAATGATTTTCGACAATTTATAAACAAATGCAAATCCCTTGAAAACTCAAAAGATCCACTGAAGGATCTACAATCTATGTAAATCCAAATCCATTTATTTTTTATCTTTAGGTGTTTCCACTGGCAAAATGCCCGCCGCGATATCCGACGGAGAACTTAAATCCTTCATCACACGAAGCTTTCTTTCTTTTTTAGCTTCTTTTGTGACCTCAATTTTTGCATCGCGAATTTGCTTAATGATTTCGGATTCGAATTTAGAATCCGCTTTTGGTTTAAACTCTGCTAAAATATTTTCTAAAAATACCACATAAGTGACTTGCACAACTGGACCAAAGGCTCGTGGATTTTTTAAGGCACCGACGGCTTCGGTGACTAATTCGCGAATGACGTCTTCGTAGTTTTCCAGTTCGTCCAGCTCGTGCTTTAACGAACCTACAACTTTTTCAACCATTCCATCCTCGTTCGGACGAGAGTAAACTGCCTGTAGAGCTTCTTTCAATGGAATTACTTTATCACCTCGCGTTTTTTTTGCTTCTTTGATCTTCTCCCGGATGATCTTGTCCATCTGATCAAGATCCTTCAACATCAATTGCGAATAATGGTATAACAATCCAGCCTGCGCCATAGGACTATGCAATGTCGTCCCTGCCAAACCTATCATCACAGTAAAAAAGAATAAAAAAGAACGAGCTACTGATTTTTTTTGTATATTTGTGTTTTTCATAGATTCATTTTAATGCGCTTTGCAATCGAACTCAAGCTCAAGAAAAAAAGATGCTTGATTCGTACAAGTCTTATGTCAGACTATGATGGTGTTTTTAAGGATTAATACTTAAAAAAAATCAATCATATCATCAGGAGGAAAACTTGAAAAAATTATTAGTACTTTTGTCTGGGCTAGCATTAGCAGCAGCCGGTTGCGCACCAACAGCTCAACAGTTAAAAGAAGCCGTTGAAAAAGATCCCAGCATCGTTTTCGTAGCCATCGAAAAAGATCCAGTCAAATTTATCGAAATCGTTAACAAAGCTGCCAGAGACGCTCAAGGCAAAATGGCAGAAAAACAACAAGAAGATGAGAACAAAAAGCGTGATGAAGAATTTAAAAATCCTTTAAAGCCAGAAATTCAAGAAGGTCGAGCTGTTCAAGGACCAGCATCTGCTCCAATTACGATTGTTGAATTTTCTGACTTCGAATGCCCTTACTGCTCACGTGGATACAACACCGTGAAAGAAGTATTAAAAGCCTATCCCGAAAAAGTAAAATTTGTATTTAAACATTTGCCTTTAGATTTTCACCCAAAAGCAATGCCCGCTGCAAAATACTTTGAAGCTTTAAATCGCCAAGGCGCTGATAAAGCATACGCCTACCATGATATGCTTTTTGAAAACCAAGATAAATTAAAAGCCCAAGGCGAAGCGTATATGAAAGAAGTAGCAAAAAAAGTTGGTGCTGATATGAAAAAACTTGAAAAAGATCTTGCCGACACCGCTTTAATGGATCGTATTAATGCGGACGTTGCTGAGGCTCAAAAATTTGGCATTTCTGGAACTCCTGGTTATGTCATTAACGGCGTATCTTTAAAAGGTGCTTATCCATTTTCAGAATTTAAGTCGATTATCGACCGTCATCTAGGTGGTAAATAACTGGCATTAGGAACCTAACAGCAAATTCAAAGCTTCTTCCGTTTGAATTTGCTGTTCCATTTTTTGCAATAATAATTCTTCGATTTCCGCAATTTCCTTTCCCATCACCTGCAATTCTTTTTGCGCTTCTTTGATTTGAGCACCCTGCAATTGCGAATTAGATAAATCTAAACTAATTTTTTCCATTTTTTGATTTTTTTCATGCACTCGAATTTCAAGATTAGAAATTTCTTTAATGACTTGCTTTAACTGACTCTCTAATTTTTTTCGTTCTTCTTTAAAGTTAAATTTCTTATTTGCCATATCTGCAACAGCATCTGTGGGTTTTGTATTGGTGACAGATTTGCCATTGGTAACCATCGAATTAGCTAAGTTAGCTTCAACATCAAGGTGCAAAAGCCTTTGTGATTGCGACCAAAGATAGTCATCATATGTTCCTGGATAAAAATGCAATTTGCCATGGTCAATTTCTATGATTTTTAAACCCACTCTGCGCACGAAGGCACGGTCATGACTGACGATAACAACGGTGCCTTCAAAATTTTCCAACGCTTGCGTTAAGGCTTCTACCGTATCAAAATCAAGGTGATTGGTCGGCTCATCCAGCATCAACACTGGATTCTTTTTTAATAAGCATTGCCCCAAAG
>JBPOJH010000079.1:0-34733 GCA_052033755.1 Bdellovibrionota bacterium
TTCTATCCAGTGATAATCCACATCATTTCCCAGGAGTGTCGCAATCTGCACAGTGGAGACATGTTTGGAAACCCTTTACAGATGATATGATTTTATCAACTATCAAAGAAGTACTAGCACATAAATCAAATGAATCTGTCGCCAATCAACAGCGATTTGTTCCCGTCAGTATTGATTTATTAAAAAAAATGCGACGTATTCACACCCCTTTGTTTGTGCAATTAAATCAAGATAAGTTCGTTAAATTATCCAACGAAGATTCGACCTTTACTGATGAGCACCATCATAAATATTCAGAAAAGCAAATTAGCTCTTTGTATATTGAATCCTCTCGTACGGAAGAATTCATTAGTGAGTTTCGACGCAAAGTTTTATCTGACGAGGCCTGGAACTCCGCCAAGCCAGAAGACATGTCAGAAGTCATCTCGATCAACACTGAACTTCTTAGAAGTTTGACGAATCAATTAGGATGGAAACCAGAAATTGTCAGCCTGGCACAAGACAATATTCAGCGTGCTTTGTATGTGGCCTCACAGACACCAAGCCTAAAAAAAGTACTCTCTAGGTTTCATAAAATCGAACGCTTTGGTTACGCAGATCATTGCACATTATTAGTATTGATCACCTCCTCCATCGCGCAAGAAATGAACTTTCAAGATGTCATGGTCCTTAGAAAAATGGCGTTTGCATCTTTGTTTCACGACATGACTTTGACGGACGAACAATATGACGCCAAAAAAAGTTTGATTAAACTTATTCAAAAAGGTGACCATGTTCATCACCGAGAAGCACGTGATGTTTTCGCGCATCCAACAAAAGCCGCCGAAATGTGTAAGTCATGGATTTTCTGCCCCGCCGGTGTTGATCAAATAATTTTAGAGCACCATGAATGGCCAGATGGTACAGGCTTTCCATTGCGTAAAAAAGATTTTGAAATAGGCCTGCTATCTGCAATCTTTATTGTCGCTGAAGATTTTTCTGAACATATTATTCAACACTACGGCAGTCCTATCGATCAATACATCAATAATCGGAAAAATACTTTCACCACAGGTCCCTTTGGTTTAGTTTTTAAAGCTTTAGTGAATTCGGTTCAGAAAGAAACAAAAGTAGCTTAGTTTTTTAGCGGGTCAGTCTAAATTCCCAACTTTAGTCGAAAAAAGATCGAATTTATTTGCTTTTAACCCTTAAGTATTCTGGACCTTTGTCGATAAGTTCATTGTCGACGTAAGACACCAATTAGGAATCTTACGACAGGAGGTCGAGACTCCGTTCGGATAAAAAACATTATACACAGGGGGATTTGTGCGATTTAAATACCGAAGACACAATTTGATTGAAATTAACGAGCTTCCCGAGCGAGGGCCCCCAAAATGACGTAGGACTGAAGCCATACTTCGGTTAATTGGAAAAGCGTTCAAAATAGGTTGAACGCTTTTTGCGTTTGGGCCTTAATAAAAAATCGCCTGTTTCTACAAACAAGCGATTTGTAATCACGATTGTATTTTATCTAACTATTTGTTTATAATTCTGCGATTTCATCTAAGCGAACAGCCACACCAACTAATGACTTCGATTGCTCTTTTATCGACAACGTTGGGTTACTAACCACTCGAGCCTGTAGCTTTGCAAAAATTGGTTCGCGAATGGCTAATGCATTATCCGATAATACGCACTGACGACTAGCTCTGTTTTTTAAATTAATTATAATCGGTGCTTTCAAATTGGCCGTCATCTGTGCCGCATCCTCGGGAATAGTCACAATACAGAACATCTTCGCATCATTCATACTGTGAAGTTGAATGGACTCCATATCTGTTCGAGTCAATGTCACCTTATATTGATCAGCAAATAATTCTGGTTCTAAAACAGGAAATGCGATCGCTGGTTCATCGCAGCTTTGTAACCAAGCAAAAATATCATCACTTGGATCGTCTAATAAAACAAAGTTTTTAAGATCTGCGAACCCAAGAATTCCTTCCGGAAATGGTAGAACATCTTGATCTTCGATTTGCACCTGGCCAAAGCGAGTCGTTTGAATAATCACAATTCCCCTCCCCTATTCTTTGAGCATGCCTTTAGATTAAAGACACAGCAAGACAAAAAAATGGTGCCGGGTAGCGAAAAACTAGACTTATTTCAGGTTCAATAAATAATTCCGCAAGGTGCAAGCTTGAAGCTGTATTGTAATACAGCGAAAGCGCGGCAAACGCAGGAGAATTCTATATTAGAACTGATATTACGACGGTTTGAGCAGCTTAGAAACTGACCGGGTCTGCTCACTAGAGACAGCTGCAGACTCCTTGTTCGTATCCTGAATGGCTAAGTAAACCTCTTCACGATGGATTTTAGTCTCTTTCGGAGCCTCTATCCCTAAGCGAACTTGTTTTCCTTTAATTTGAACCACGCGAATCTTGATGTGATCATCAATTGCGATGCTTTCACCTAACTTCCTTGTAAGCACGAGCATGAGAAAACTCCTTGTACATCCTGTTTCAACATCCTGTCATACCTATCGGTAAAACTTTGAGGAACTGTAGGTAAATTTAATTGGGATAAAAGTCAAGATTTTCGTAGATAAAGAAAAGTAAAGATTCTGTAAGTCTAGATTATACGAATTCCAATAAACAATTGTCCAAGGCGCAAGCTTGAAGCTGTATTGTTAATTGTTTATTGGAATTGGTATTATTTGATAAAGTCCATCAAACTCTGATTCATTAACTTATTGGAAGTTTCTAAAGTAGCTCGCAAGGTCGTATCTGCTTTGTTCATATCGCTGACTACCTGGAACAGATCAGCATCTTCCAAGTTCGATGCCACTGTTTTGTTATCCACAATCGCTTTTTGCAAACTATCCGTCACAGCGTTCACTGTTGTAATCCTAGAACCAACCTGTGCGCGTGCATTAATTATCTGAGCAATCGCCACATCCAGATTATCGATGGCCGTCTGAATATCTTCTTTATCGTTCACTTTCAAAGCCACTTCAAAATCTTTTAAAACTTTTAAAACATTGATCCCCTTAGAACTAGAATCATCCACGGAATAGAACGCTTTGTTTGAACGTGTCGTTGACGCCGGCCCTCGCAACTCCATTTTTTCCTGCTTCATTTCTTGATTGCGACGTGCTCGATCGGCTTCCGCTTGCTTAAGTTCCTGCAGCTCTTCCGTGGTTTTAGGCACAAAAGACTTGGGACGGATCAAACCATCCGACCCCAGACCACTACCAAAAAACACTTTGTCACCTGGAAGATTCATCGCCAAAAACGCATCTTTATTGACCTGAATCTTCATGTCCCCGTCATCGCCGTAGTACTGTCCATCCATATCAAATGGAGGATTATTCGTTTTGAATCCACCAAAGATATAACGCTCACCTAATTTTCGATTTCCGATGTGAATAGACTGATTATAGATTTGTTCCACCTCGGCCGCTACCACTCGACGAGTATCATCGCTTGCTCCCGCATCACTGGCCTGCTGAATGGCCAATTCCTTAGCGCGCAATAAACTTTCAGATAATTCGGATAAAGATTGATCCGTGAATTCTAAATAACTTTTAGCGATGTTGATATTTTTTATGTATTGTTGAGAACCTTTTTCTTCGGTGCGATTCACCAATACTCGTGATGCAGCAGCGGGATCATCCGACGGCTTGTTCACCCGCTTCTGAGTCGCAGCTTGATTTTGCAATTCTTGCATATCACCGCGATTCTTTTGCAGATTGCGTGTCACCTGATTGTAAGCCATCTTATCAGCGACTCTCATGCACTAATCCTTATAACCTTTTCAAGTTTAATATGGTATCAAACATTTCGTCGGCCGTCCGAATCACTCGCGCTGATGCATCAAATGCTTTTTGAAATTCGATCATCTTTGTCGTTTCTTCGTCCAAACTGACTCCACTGATACTTTCACGTATCGTATTTAATTGATTCAAAATATTATCCTGAGATTCTTTGGATTTAATCGCCCTTTGAGTTGCGACACCCAACGTTCCAACTTGTGAATTATAATAATCATCAAAGGTCGACGTATAATCATCCATCACTTCTTTGTATTGTAACTGGGAAATCACATTGGCAATGGTGTTGTCACCGATCGCATCTGGTTTTGCCGCGGCAGCGATTCTCCCAACATCATCCACTATATTTTCATTCAGCTTTAAATCCACGGCACTGGAATCATAATCCGCTGATAACTGAAAAAAATCTCCTCCAGGTTGTCCCGTACGATCATAACCTTCCCGATGAGCATTATTCACTTCGGTGGCCACGTTGAAAGCTAGATCGTTGACTTTACCTTTTAAGTTTTCAATAGTTTTATCTCGAACCTCTAAACTGCCACCCAAGGAACCGCCCTTGATTCGTTTAGTGATGTTGTAGGGCTTTGAGGCTTCTGTATTTTTATAATAAATCTCGGCACGATCAGTTTCGGGATTTTTTAATAGCTCTAATTTGTAGTGATCATATCCAGATACTAAAATTCCATTGCCAGCTGTCGATACGGTCACCATACCATTGGTGCCTTCTACATAGTGAATATCAATGCGTTCGTTCAACTTTTTTAGTAATAATTCTCGACGATCACGTTGATCATTGGCAGGATTACCTTGTAATTCAGTTTGTGTAACCTTCTCATTTAGCGAGGCCACTTCTTCAATCATCTTATTCACTTCTTCAACTTGTTCTCTGACTTTTTCATCTATATCTTTTTGAACTTCGGTCAATTGTGTTTGTACCCGTTTAAAATCTCCAGCCATGGCATCAGCTGTTTCTTTGACCATTGATCTGGTCGCAATACTTTCTGGATTATTCGCTAACTCGCGAAAGGAATTATAAAAATCAGTCATGTACTGATTTAAACCTTTGTTCGATTGTTCATTGAACACCTGCTCCACACGAGACATCGCCTCGGCTTTGGCATCCATCATACCTAGCTGGCCTTGTTCTTTTTGAATCTGCTTTTCTAAATACGGATTGTTAATACGAGTCACTTGCGCGGCACGATTACCCATCCCCATTTGCAACCGTCCTTCGGTAACCGGAGGTGCTGTGACAACATCTACGCGTTGCCTGGAAAATCCCTCTGTCGATTTGTTCGCAATATTATGAGAAACAGTCTGCAACGCAGTCTGACTGTTCATCATTGATCGCTTTCCTATGTCCATCATGGACGAAATTTTCGACATTTGATCTTTTCCTAAAAGTTAAAGCTTTTAAAAATCACATTGCTTGGGCCAACTCAAAATTCGCTAAAAGTTTTTAGATACAAAATTTCCTGATTTTTCCACGCCAGTTGCCATTTGTCCTTTGCGCTCATAAGTCTTTTTGGGTGCTAATGTATCTTTGATATTACCTAAAGCTCCATTCACTACATTCAAAGCCGACTGAGCATATTCTTCATTTTCTTTGTTTAAGGAAATCAGTCTTTGCATCAACAAATCCAAAGCGGAATGCAAACCTCGCAGCTTTTCACCTTCGGCGCCGCCAATACGGCGAGCTAAGTCAAGCAACCGTGGTTGCTCGACATCACCACCAAAGACATGCGTAGCTTCTTTTGCATATCTTTCTCTGGCCGCATCTTGCGAACGAATCTTGTATAACAATGTTTCTTTGGCTTTATTGTTTTCGGAAAGATTTTCCACGTCCGCCTTCACTAGAAATTCTTTTTCTTTACGCAGAACCTCTAAAAGGCTTCGATAGTTTTTTGTTAAATCTTCCAGATTCAACATTAACCGATTATAAGTGCTTTCTTGTGACACATCCATGGTCACACCATCCTTTGATAAATTTTATTTCCTATTCAACCCACATCATTTCTTCATCAACCATTTTATCCGCGATGTCTTTTGCAGATACTTTGTACTTACCTTGATCAATAGCTTTTTGCAATTCAGCGACTCGATCTTCGCGAATATCTGGAGTGTTTTTAGCAATCTCTTTTGCTTTTTTCATATCTTGCGCGCGTGAAGAAACACTTACCTTGGAGGCACCAATGTCTTGCACATCAACAGAGGATTTATCTGTGGTCTTACCTGCATCCGCTGGATTAATAGCAGAAGATTTTACTTTGCCTGATTTATCAATTTTACTATCTGAAATATTTAAATTATTTCCGACTTTGTTGTGAGTAATTTTCATAAAAGCCTCCTGCTTGTTTAAACCTTACGATTTCATTGTATCATACTGAGACAATAATCCAAAAATAAAAGATCACTCGATCACTTTATTTTTGTTGATTTCAGACTGACCCACGACTTCCGTTGGGTTAATATTCCAGAACAAACGTCTGGCTTCCGGCGACAGCAAACCCAACCTCTGTCCAGCTAAGACGGGATCGCCCTCCTTAAGTCCATTGGATTGCAAAGAATTAATCCCTTTAAAATGCAACTCGCTGGAAAAGCCCAGATCTTTATGAAAAATTTCCATGAAATGATTTTCAACATCTAGTGAGTACATTTTTTTAATCTCACCTGGCCACGGACTAGTCACTTCACGATTTTGAAATCCGTTTAAGGATTGAAACTCAAATCGCGAGGCCGTGCTTGCTTGCTTTTGGGAATCTTTCAAAATAATTTTGTCTTTTTCACTAAACTGAATTGGCCCCTTCGGATGATCTAACCTACGAATCCCCAAAGCTTCGCCGTATTTATCTAGTAACTGATTATAAATCATATCAGCTAAACCGATGCCGCCTTTTTGGCCCCATTTTTCAACGTACTCGTGATCCAATTGCTCTTTAAAGATTTGTTCAGCTTGATTGCTTTTGATAAACCCAGATTCATGCACCGTGGAGCGCATCGACTTTACCATCTCGCGCAAAAATTGTTTTTCGTACAACTGCGCGACTTCTTTTAGTTTTTGATCTTGCATTTCAGGAGTGACTGTTTGTCGTAAACTTGTAAAACGCTTAACTTCCATAAACACTCCTGATGTTTTTATGGAAGAAAAAAAAAGGGGGAGTCGGAGTTAGAGAAGTTGTGCATCCTGCACTTGACTCTCTATTTGCTTTGGGCCTCTCTACATCATTCCTTGATGCTTGCTGACCTATTGCTCCTGTTTCCTGCGAGAAACTTAGATTTGAGATCCAGAACCGTCCATGGCTTTTGATCTCTAACTCACCCTCCCCACGCTGCGGCTCCATCCATAGAACTGCAGCTCTTACACTTAAAATTCTAAACCAAATTGTTTCAATTTGATAATTTTTTTTCACAAAACTTCTAGTTCCCCGTGCAAAGCTCCAGCTGCCTTGATCGACTGAAGTATAGTTATCAGGTCTTTGGGCGTGACTCCCAAGCGATTCAACGCCTGGACTAGATCCCCCACGCTCACGGAAGGCTCTAACACGGTAGTTTTTTCTTCCTTCTCAGTTTTCCCACCTTTAGGGTCAGCCACCTTGATTGAAATTCCGCTGTGTGAAATTGCCACTCTAGATATTTTTACTTTTTCACCAATGATAACAGTGCCGGTTCTTTCATTCACAACTACCTTTGCTTTTGCATCGGGATTAATTTCGATCGCCTCAATAGTTGCTAACAACTCAACACCTTTTCCTTCGTAGGCAAATGGCGTGATGACATCAATAGTTCCAGCATCCTTAGCCGTGGCATACTGTCCACCTAATTCTTTATTGATCGTTAAACTTGTGCGTGCTGCCGTGATAAAATCCGGATTATGCAGCGTCAATCGAAACATTTTTCTAGAGGCAAAATCACTGGTGACATCACGTTCGATCACGGCTCCATTCGGAATGCGACCAACTGTTGTAAAAACATTTTTCCCTTCACCACCTAACAATACTGATCCTTGAGCTACGGCAAATACTTGCTCATTTGCCGCACGAAGTGGAGCTTGCAACAACACTCCACCTTCTAAAGAACTAGCATCGCCCAACGCACTGACAGTGACATCGATCGGGTTACCGGCTTTACCAAATGCAGGTAAATTGGCTGTGATAATAACTGCCGCCACATTTTTGCTATCGACTTGTTGTGAATCTAACTTCACACCTAATTTATCTAACAATCGTCCTACTGATTTTGCTGTGAATTCAGCTTTACCATCACCTGTTCCCTTAAGACCAACCACAACACCATAACCTATCAATTGGTTTTCGCGTACGCCGCGAATACTAGATATATCTTTCAAGCGAGCTGCTTGCACAAAATCGTAATGCATTAACAGACAAGCCCACAACACACCCAAAAAGATGGTTGTTAAATTGGTCGGATTGCAGCTATGAATTATATTTTTTTGTGAAAAAATATTTTTAAATCTCATTTTTTACTCTTTTCTTCGCAAGCTAACCACATCATATTGAGGATCTAACAATTTCGCCGAGCTCACACCCTCATCGTTGTAATCCTCTGGCCGAATAATTCCTGTCACGATCACTTTATACTCGCGTTTACCGATCATAAATGGCTGAGCTCCTTTGAGCCGATAGTTGCCATCACTCATGCGCTCAACAACCTTAGTTGGAACTGCATCAATCTTAATTGGCTCTTCTTTTTCTTTCTTATCTCCACCGGACGCCGCCACGCTAGCTGGTGCTCGACCAGCTTCTGCCGGCTTTCCACCATCAGATAAATTGCTGCCAGAATTTTCTTGCATTAACTGTTGTTGCTTTTGCAGCTCTTGATCTTCTAACTGTTTTAATAATTTTTTAATGACAGCCACTTTGGTATCAATCTGTTGCTGGGCCGAAGAATCGATTGTGACTTTTAATAGATCTCCTTCTTTGCGAGATTTATTTTGCGCAAATAAATAAGAACCCTGTCCATCCATCACCCACATACTACCTGCTTGCGATCCTAAATCGGATTCTTCTTCCATTCGTTGCCTAGTCATT
This sequence comes from Bdellovibrionota bacterium, assembly GCA_052033755.1. Taxonomy (GTDB): domain Bacteria; phylum Bdellovibrionota; class Bdellovibrionia; order Bdellovibrionales; family Bdellovibrionaceae; genus JBPOJH01. Next base: position 8,854 of record JBPOJH010000079.1, read on the forward strand.
TTTCTATATTGGCGCTGCTCTGTATGTGGTACATTGGCGTTTTCACTAAAGCGGACTAAGTTATCACCATTTAAGTCTTTGGCAACAGCCTTGGGTGGAGGTTCCTCTTTCATACCCACCATCGACTTCATCGTTGCACAGCCGATCGTACTTCCTACTGAAAATCCCAAAAAGCCTACCAATAAGCTTTTGATGACCACTCTTCTTAAGACAGCAGCATTCGTTGTAAAAAATTGTGCGAATAAAATATTTTGTTTTACATTCTTAAAATTACTTTTCATTGTATTCCCAACTTGTTAACTGTTGTCACTTTCATCTCTGCCTTAACTTTTATTTATTCTACTGCCTTATGTTCAAAGCCAATTCCTTATTCGATCTTAACCACACCTTTATCCACAACAATTCCTGTCAAAGTTTTTTTCTGATCCATGGTTTTTACTTTGACCATTTCCCCGATAAAACCAATTTCTTCAGACACACCTTGTGTTGTCACTTCGATAGCACCTTCACCCAAAATAATTTTTATAGTTTGACCACGCACTAACATGGGTTCTTTTTTAATATCACCGACGACAATCAAATGACCCATCGGTACCATTCGATTTAAACTACGACCTAATAATTCTTCCCGTGATGGTAATGCATCATTTAAGTACGTGACTTGAACTCGTTTTTCTTCGATATCTTTTTCTGAAATCTTATCAGTGCTTGGTAATACACGCTTTGTCGTCCAAGCTTTGCGATAAAATTGTATACGACCTGTCACCCAATATTGCACTCGTCCTTTCGATGTTTCCACCAAATAACTAAGTAAAAATGCGCCACCAGTTTTTAGCTGATTTACATCCAAATGAGTCGATAATATTTCGCCACTTGTTTTTATATCGGGAATTCGCAAATCATCTAATTCGGCCTCACACTCTGCACATAGTTCCTGTGCTCGCTTAGCAATATCAAAACGTATACTTGATTCAGGTAAATGATTCTCTTTAACTTTAAAAACCAAAGTCTCAGGTATAGAAAAATTCACCCTTTGCAAATCCTGAAAGGACAAGCGATTACGAATAGAAACAGCCACTTCGCGACTAGAAACTCGATACTCGCCCAACTCATTGATCGCTGGGTACAAAATGGTTTCCTTCAAACGATTATTTAGCTCCCAATCTCTTGATTTTAATTCAGTCACCTGACCTAAACGGATCGCTTCGCCCCGTCTTACAGTCGAAAATTCAGGAATTTGTACTTCCATCTTGGCTGCAAAAGCTAAATTAATTAAAAATATTAACAACACATTCACCTTCTATTATTTTAAATTATTTACATTTTGTAACATTTGATCCGCAGCCTGAATGGCCTTCGAATTTGTTTCGTAAAACCTTTGCGCTGTGATCATATTGATCATTTCATCCACCAAGTTAACATTGCTGCCCTCAAGTTGCCCTTGTGCTAGATAACCCGTCCCTTGCAATCCCGGCCTAGATGTAATCGCCTGTCCACTAGCTGGCGTTTGCATAAAAAGATTTTTTCCAACAGATTTTAGTCCAGCAGGATTCACAAAATTCACAATGTCGATTTGTCCAATTTGCTGAGGAGCACTGTTTAACCCTTGAATAGTTCTAACTTCGCCACTGGCCGCGATTTCGATACCAGCAACCTCTGTAGGAATCGTAATTTCCGGTTGTAAAGTGTTGCCATTTTTATCAATAATTTTGCCAGTCGGATCCCGCTTAAATGCACCATCACGAGTGTATGCAATCTGTCCATCTTTGGTTTGCACTTGGAAAAAACCATTGCCCTCAATTTGAATATCCAACGGATTTTTAGTAATGATCGCCGACCCCAAGGCAAAATCTTTTTGCACAGCCGCCGTACGTACACCTAGCCCCGTTTGCACACCCGTTGGAGAAAATGAATTTTGTCCAGAGGCTTGTCCTGGTTCCTTGATGGTTTGATACATCAGATCTTCAAATTCAGCTCGCGATTTTTTAAAACCATTCGTAGATACGTTGGCTAAATTATTGGAAATCACTTCCATATTTGTTTGTTGAGCTTCCAAACCTGTCGCCGCTGTATTTAATGCTTTGATCATTTATTGATCTCCTTATTTAACCTGTCCAACCACATTAACTAATTTATCACTCATTGAATCATAGGCACTGATGGCTTTTTGAGTACTTTCAAAAACACGAGTCGCTGTGATCATATCCGTCATCTCTTGCACGACATTCACATTCGACATTTCGATAAATCCCTGTTTCAAACTTGGTGCCGCGACATCTGTGATTTCTGGAGTCACATTGTTTTTAATGCCAAACATCGAATTGCCAATTTTATGCAAATGATCTTTGTTTGAAAAATCCTTTACTGATAATTTTCCAAGTAAGTTTTCACCATCAAAGATTTCACCATCGTCGGTGATTGTTACCGGAGATTCGCCTGAAATTTTTAGGGTGCGAGTCACAATGTCTGCTCCCTCACCGGATTGTTTTAAAACTGGATAGCCATCTTTAGTCACCAACTGGCCATTACCATCTAGTTTAAATGAACCAACACGAGTGTAACGAACACCTTGCGGAGTCGCGATTTCAAAGAAACCCTTACCATCGATGGCCACGTCTAATTTATTACCCGTAGATTTCAACGAACCTTGCGAATGATTGGTATAAGTCCCCGCAGAGTCGACAAAACTTTTGTCACCACCCTGCATATCATAAAAACTTTCGATCGAAGCCGGCACTCTTGGCACTTGAATTACTGAAGGTGGTTTTTCATTTGCTGTTAAATACTCTTTAAAAACTTGTTGGTCTTTTTTAAATGCAGGCGTGTTAATATTCGCGATATTATTGGCAATAGTATCTAGCCTTTGTGACTGCGCGATCGCTCCACTTAATGCTGTATACACACCCTTTGTACTCATGCCCACCTCTACAAATACATTCTTAGCAACCCTTGTGCCTAGTCTGTAATTGCATTAATAAATTAGTCTTTGGTCTAAATAAAATTACTGCGGAGGGATTTATTTTACTTTAAGGCCAACTTACGAAATAGAAATTCTCGTTTAAGAAAATTTTTCTAACAGACTACAGTCTAGACTTTTTATTTTTTGTCAAAATAATAAACTAGTAGTGTCAGTTGTTTGACGTTCCATACCCGGTTCATCAGCCCATGAATAAATGGTCCTGCCAACAAGTTATCGATTTTGTTTTTTTGTAAATGAATTAACATAAAAAGTATGAAAATATTTTTTCAATCTGCTAAGCGTTTCTTTATTAATTTTATTTTGTGTTTTGGCTTGTTGCCGTTCATAGATATACAATTCAGCAATCATTTGGCCCTGGCTGCCGTTGATAAATCAATTGTGCACGCCAACGAAAACACAGTCATCGAAAACTCTTCATCAGACTTACGCAAGCAACTGCAACAACGATGGAATGAGTCCAAAAAGAAAACAAGCGGCTCTACACTTATTTTTGATCTTCCAATCACCTATAACAAACGAGTAAGTTATTGGATCAGTTATTTTCAAGGACGTGGAAAGACTTGGTTCAAGGATTGGCTGGTTAGGTCCTATAAATATATGCCATTCATTCAAAAGGAATTAAAAAAAGAAAATATTCCTCAAGATCTTGCTTATATGGTCATGATCGAAAGTGGCTTTGAAGCCAATGCCTTTAGTACGGCATCTGCTGTTGGGCCTTGGCAATTCATTCAACCCACTGGCGAGCGCTATGGACTTAATGTGCGGTGGTGGATTGATGAGCGACGCGATTTGAAAAAAAGTACTTTAGCAGCTATCAAGTACATCAAAGATTTATACAACGAATTCGGCTCTTGGTATTTAGTAGCGGCCAGCTATAACATGGGTGAAAATGGCTTGCGCCGTCAAATTCAAAAACATCGTAGTAAAGATTTTTGGACTTTAAGTAAAGCCGGTGCATTGCCACAGGAAACAATGGATTACGTTCCAAAAATTTTAGCGGCTATGATGATTTCAAAATCTCCTGGATTGTATGGCTTTCGAGATTTGGCAAAACCCGACCCATTAGAGTATGACTTGGTCGTATTACCTGGTGGCACTGACTTAAATCAACTGGCTGATTACTTAGGTATTACGCGAAAATCTTTAAAAGACTTAAATGCTGAAATCGTATTAGGCTACATACCCAATCAGATTCCTAAACATTCCCTGCGCGTTCCCAAAGGCTCTTTTGCTTTGGTGGGTGAATTTATCGAGAAAAATCGCAAAAGGAATTGAGTTCGTTGTTGGTTCGATGTTAGATACCAACATGCAAGAAATTCTAACGATACAAAAAATTCAACAAACTTTTTTAACCAAAAAACTAGCAGGTAAAATCAGTCAACCGCCACAGATTTTAGCTGTCTCAAAATTGCAACCCTTGGAAAAAATAATTCAATTATTAACAGAACAAAATCAAATACTATTTGGGGAAAATTACATTCAAGAAGCCATTGATAAAATAAAATCATTTCAAAATTTACAAGCAGCAAACAAGATAACTTCTAAGGTGAATTTAGATGCTAATGCCGACGCAAAAACAGAAATTCAGTGGCATTTGATAGGTCGTCTACAAAAAAATAAAATTAAATTTATTTTAGGCATCTTTGATTTAATACACTCGATTGATAGTATTGAATTGGCCAGCGCCTTCGAACGCCGCCTAGCGGAATCCTCCTTCAGCTATCCAGTGCAAAAAATTTTATTGCAAGTGAATCTATCGCAAGAGCAAACAAAAGGGGGCTTCACTGAGGCCGAGCTAGAGGCTGCGATCATGACTATTTCTAATATGCCACATTTACAAATTTGCGGCTTCATGACAATGCCACCATTGTTTGATGATCCAGAACAAGCTCGTCCGTATTTTCGACAATTGCGAGAACTAAGAGACCACTATCAAACTCAATATCCTACTTGCAAAGAATTATCTATGGGAACTAGTAGTGATTATATGGTTGCTGCTGAGGAAGGATCCACTATTGTGCGCCTCGGTACTATATTGTTTGGTGAGCGCGAAAAACATTAGCCTAGCGAAACAATTTCGCTATAATCATGATAGGGGTTCGCGGCGAATCTGCCCCGAACTCTGAATGAAATCCATCGAATGCAACAAGCGAGGCTAAAAGTGATCATACCCTATAAGATTGGTTTTTTAGGTGCTGGCAATATGGCTCAAGCCATTATCAAAGGGCTTATTGAAGCCAAAGTCATTTCCGCAAATTCGATCTTTGCCACCAATCGTTCTGCTGGAAAGTTACAACGCCTGGTCGAAAATTTTGGGATCAATCCCTTAAGTAATAATGAACAATTAATTGATCAAACGGATGTTGTGATATTGGGAGTAAAACCGCAGGACTTGTCAGAAGCCATCGATCCCATTTTATCTATATTTCATGAAAAGCAAATAGTCATCAGTCTGGCGGCTGGCATTACCTTAAAAGCTTTAAAGAAAAAATTGCCACATTGTCGGTTGGTGCGATTGATGCCCAATACACCGTCGTTAATTTCCCGAGGAGTACTTGGATATGTTGTCGATGACAATCAGGACCAAGGGCTAGATACATTGATGGAAGATTTATTTTCACCGTTAGGTTATGTCATCAAGGTTGATGATGAAAGTCAGTTTGAAGCCCTTTCAGTGGCTTGCGCTGCGGGGACTGGATTTGTTTTTGAATTAATGTTGTATTGGCAAGAATGGCTTGAGGAACATGACTTTCCCAAAGAAATCGCGCGTAAGATGACTGTGGAAACTTTTGCGGGAGCTTCTATGTTAGCCGCACAAAATGCGACTTCAGATATTCAAGAATTACTAAATAAGGTGACCTCTAAAAAAGGTATCACCGAAGCTGGACTTCAGTCGATGCGCGAATTGGAAGTGGAACGCGCGTTAAGATATTCATTTGAAAAATCAGCCTTAAGAAATCAAGAGTTAGGTAAGAACTCGCAATAGTATTAAACTATAGCTAAGTTAGTTGACGTTCGACCGGTTGATAATTTCCACTAGACATCTTTCCAATCTAGTCTTGCTAATTCAAGCGAAGTTCCTTTAATCTAATTATAGATGTCAATAACTAGCCAGTTACTGATATTTATAGTTTCGACATTATTACGTCTTAATACGTTGATTAATTCCAATGGATTCAAGGAGGAAGCCATGAAGATTACGCCGATCGATATTGCCCATAAAACATTTTCGAAAAAAATGTTCGGACTAGATGAGGATGAAGTTCTTGAATTCATGCAAGATGTAGCTTCGCAATTAGAAAACGTGATGCACGAAAGAAATACTTTGAAAGAAAGTTTGCGTGATAAAGAATTAGCCTTGGCTGAATACAAAGAACGCGATCAGGCGTTGAAGAACACAATCGCAACAGCTTCACAAATGTCAGAAAGACTTCGTCAGGATTCAGAACGTGAATCACGTTTAATTTTGGCGGATGCTCAGCAAAAAGCCGAAATTATCACACGTGATGCTAGAGATTCATTGCGCAAAGCTTATCAAGAAATTTCAGACTTAAAACGCGCACGTTTGCAATTTGAAACCAACTTGCGAGCCCTTGCACAAGCTCATATTACCTTGTTAGACCAAGGGGATCGTTTTATGAATGTAGGCAATCCAGGGGGAGGCAACGAAATTCGCACCTCGGATGGACAACATGACAGTCGTGCCGACGGCCGTTCTGTGAATATTTCTCCTTTATCATCGGCTCCTTAAAGTTTTTGTGTACAAAGAAACTTCAGAAGGAATCGTATTACAAATTCAAGTTCTTCCGAACGCACCTAAGTCGCAAATTATCGGTGAACACAATCAGGCTTTAAAAATAAAAATTAAATCTCCGCCAGTGGATGGAAAAGCGAATGAGGAAATCATTCGCTTTTTTTCACAGATTTTTCAAACGTCAAAATCTAAAATCGAAGTCCTACGCGGAGAAAAATCAAAAATCAAATCCATACTTGTACGCGGTTTAAATTTGTCGCAAGTACAGGACTCGATTCAAAAGCAAATCGACGTACAAACCAAAAAAGAAAAAAGCCATTTACCAAAGCTAGGTCTTGGCATTCCATTCTTAATTACAACATTAGCATCAGCTATAATACTGACGGGTTTTCCAAGTCGCGCATCAGAAATCAATAATGACGACGAGGTCAATTCAAAATCTGGCCAAGTCTATATTGACCCCGATGTAAAAGTTGAAAATGTCTATAGCGTGCCTGGAAAAACCTGGGAAGATTGTAAAAAAAATTCGAACCTATGCGTGGCTTGGCCCGATTCAGATTCATTTATTAAAACAATTCCTGGACAAGAAAAAACAGTCAAAGTTAAAAATCCGGTTACTGATGAATTTGAAGATCGACGATTTATTAAAGTCCGAGTGCAATACGAAAGACCTTTTAAAAAAGCCGATGGCACAATGGGATTACTGGCTAAGGACACAGAAGGATGGATTGAAGCAGATCGATTGCGACGACAAAACTTGGAGTCTGTTTATGCGATTTCAAAATCCACCGCCAAAAGCCCGCTGCCTAAACTAAAAAAGCCAATCGCCTGTAAAGATACGACATTAAGAAAACCCCCTACAGAGTCTGCTTCCAGTACAGCTCTTCAGGTCAGTCAAAAATTAAAGGACACATTCAACATTAATTTGGAAAAAACCACTGAATCTATTTTACCTTTGGTCGGCAAGTGTCCCTTACCACCTCCTACCCAAAAAAAATTAGACCGCTGGGAAGATAAAAACATTTACGATGTCGAAGTATTACCTTTAATGCGTTCGACCCCTGTACCAAAAGATGTAAAGAATAAAGAAAACTTAGTGTCTATCGATGCCTTAGCTAGAACTATATATTCAGAAATGAATGGTTGTTTTAAAATGGGTATTCAGTATCCAATGGCTGTCGCAAAAGTGGTTTTGAATCGGAAAAAACTACTGGAGCAAAATAAATCACCTACTCATTTTTTGCATGGCCCCCATCATCCGGAATCTACACCCATTCAAACTTTAGTAACCGCCAAACATCAATTTTCTGTATGGAATTACATTGGGGCTCGTAATCCAAACGACAAAACAGTCTTGATGTCGTTATGCCCGACACGCGCCGAGTCCTCGAAACACAATTGGAAAAATGAGGTCCCAAATTCTGAAGAGGTTGAAAACTGGAAAACAGCTGTGAAGATTGCAACTGAAGCTGTGCTATATCCAGATAGTTTTCAAAGTAAGACTTCACATTTGACTCAATATTATTACACCTCGGGGATGCGGTCTTATAATGATAAAAATATAGCGACCCCTCGTCCTTCAATACTAGGTCGACCCGTGCAAAGTTTGAAATGCATGTATCTGTGGGAAGGCGCTTAGGATAAGTAAGACTTGGTAAGAATCTGAAAAAATATTTCGCAGCTGCTCACAATCGATCAATATTTGTCAGAAAATGATTTTCAACAATTTTTTTATTGAAACCTCATTGAAAAAAATACAGTCTGTGTCAGTCCCTTTTGTATAAGCCAAAAATACGGTTTGGCGTTTCTACCAGGTGCCATAAATACCTGTTGCTACGGAGGTTGTAATGCAGTTTTCGTCTTCTAGACTGATTTTCAAATCAGCTATTGCTGGTTGTTTGACCCTGCTGTTAGTGATGAGCACACAAACAGCATACGCTCTATCGCCAACAGGAACTAGTGCTACAACTGTAGATTGGCGTCGTTTTGACGCTCCAACTCAAGACAGCACCATCAGTAAAAAGTATTATTATGGAAAGGATTTTCAAAAATTTGTTAATCCATTTCAGGTTTTAAAAAAAGGCCATGCGGGCCAGACCCCTCCCGAAACTGCTACGCCCGCACCAAAATCAGAACTTAGGATCGCAATACAAAACATCTTGCAAAAGTGGCACCGCTCTCAACCTAATGATTATGATATTATTGACAACTCATGTGAGGGTAAGGGCTGCTACAAACATTCATCCATTGGATACGATGGTGCTAGGAAATTTTTGTTAGGTAAGTTTTATCTTGTTAAAAGACCCTCTGGCTATGCTGTAAAAGAAGTCTACTGCTCAAAAGAGTATTCAAGTTCTGAATTTAAATCTCAAAAACCTGGTCCCGATATTATCCCTGATCACACAGTCGTAAACGTGGAACACACCTGGCCACAAAGTAAATTTTCAACGAAACACCCAACGGACGAACAGAAGGCCGATCTACATCATTTATATCCAAGCGACACCAAGCTGAACTCCATTCGTGGCAACAACCCATTTGGAGAAGTTAGTCAAGATCAAGAAAGGCTAAAGTGCGAAGTTAGCCGATTTGGTTTGCCTGCAAATGCTCGTTATCAAGTATTCGAACCACCCGATGAACATAAAGGCAATGTGGCAAGAGCCTTGTTTTACTTTTCAATTAAATACGACAAAATGATAGATCCTATACAGGAGGAAACATTACGGAAGTGGCACAAAGATCAACCTGTTAATGAACTAGAATCTCAAAGAAATGATGTCATTTATCAGACCCAAGGTAGTCGCAATCCTTTTGTCGATTATCCCGAGTTAGTCGATCAAATAACTGATTTCTAAACAGCTGATAAGTCGCAGAATTTTCCATATCTTTTTTAGTCAATGGAAGAAGCCCGTGTTTAGCGCGGGCTTCGTCGCATTTATAGTTTTTAAAGCCACGCTCATACGACGCTTCAAACTTACGACAGGGCGATGGACGATTTTCATAAATACGACAGGCCACACTTCGTCCCACTCGTCCCTCCAGGCAGTTGCAACTGGGACTATATTTTTTATTCGTACCCTTCATAGCCATTTGCCCTCCCCCGACATCTTCCACCGCATCGATTGGCACTTTTGTTTGATTATAAAGTTCTTGCTTTGAAAAGCTCACACGAAAAGTGGCGCAGCAAGCTCCGCAACTTAAACAGGGGTGAACAAATTCCTTTTTGCTCAATTCTGTATTCATAATAAATTTTAGTCTTAACACCCTCATTAAAGTCAACGCTCTATTGACAAACTTCCAATTAACCTTCGAAATATTTTCTAAGGGATCAGCATGGCGTCTGTCCCATTTACAAAAGGAGAAAATATGAATTCGACATCACCGCTGAATGCGGGCGATATGGCGTGGCTATTAACCTCATCCGGATTAGTTCTATTAATGACACCAGGATTGGCCTTATTTTACGGAGGCATGGTCCGCCGAACTAATTTGGTCTCGACTATGTTTCAAAGTTTTATTTCTATGAGCATTGTCAGTTTAATTTGGGTATTCATCGGATTTAGTTTGTCCTTCGGGGATTCCATCGGAGGCTTTATCGGAAATCCTTTCACTTATTTGGGTTTTCAAAATGTGGGCTTAGAACCTAACGCTGCGTTTGCCGCCACAATTCCTTTAGCTTTGTTCGCACTATTTCAAATGAAATTTGCTATCATCACACCGGCATTGGTCAGCGGTGCTTTTTCCGAGCGTATTCGCATGCGCGCCTATCTTCCATTTTTAGTTTACTTCGCCATTGTTATTTATGCACCTGTGGCGCACTGGGCTTGGCATCCAGATGGCTTCCTTCGAAAAATGGGTGTTCTGGATTTTGCTGGCGGAACGGTTGTGCATATCACCGCAGGCATCACCGCTTTAGTTTGCGCCTTAGTGATGAAACGTAGAAAAAATCATATCGATGCTTCAGCGACAAATATTCCATTTGTATTACTAGGTACTGGGTTATTGTGGTTTGGATGGTTTGGTTTTAATGCGGGATCGGCCTTGTCCGCAAATGCTCAAGCGACGCAAGCTTTTTTAACCACGCATGTGGCTTCCGCAACGGCGATGTTAACATGGATGGCGATTGAATGGTTTCGCAATGGATCCTTCACCGCACTGGGAGCCTGCATCGGAGCTGTTGTTGGTTTAGTTGCCATAACTCCAGCGGCAGGTTTTGTTTCAATCGGCGCCAGTGTGATTATCGGAGCTATCTCTACTAGCGTATCATTTGCAGTGGTACAATGGCGCACTCGAACAAATATCGATGATACTTTAGATGTATTTCCTTGTCATGGTGTCGGTGGCATCGTCGGCATGTTGTTAACCGCCGTTTTTGCAAATGACGTTGGATTGATTCACGGCGATTACAAAACAATGATGGCTCACTTATTTGGACTTATCGTCGTTGTTGGCTACACAAGCGTGATGGCATTTGTCGGATTGAAGCTTATCCAAAAATTCACACCACTAGAGGTGGAATCGATGGATGAAAATTTCAAACAGGACCGTGAGGAATTAACTGGCTCCAGCCAACAAATAGAAAACAAGAAAATAAATCATCAGCAAACAATGACAGCCTTATCCAAAGGCTATGCTGCAGATAAACGGTCGATGATCACTGACAAACAATCAGTGATGTCTAACTAGTTCTTTTGTATACTGTGTATTGCTTCTTGAATTGAAAAATAATGCCAGTAATTTTTTTAATAATTCCTAATCCTAGGTTTTCTGTTAAAAATTTTACCGGCATTATTCATTATGACGTTTCTTGGAACAGTTACCCTTTTCTTTTCTTGGGAAACTGGGCAGAACTTCTAGTGTTAAGCTATGTTTCACTTCGATAAGGTGGATCTATAGAAATTATGTACCCTATGTTTTGATATTTATTTCGCAGAATAAATAAAAACTGACCCTGAATCCAAATTAGCATTGTCAGTAACAAAACCCGCTCCATTGGTAATTGTAATTTGACTGCTGCTGTCTTTCGATGACCCCACAGCAATATTTACGCCATCAGTAGAAACAGAACTTCCGAATTGATCATCACCAATATTTCTACCCTTCAACAGTGATTCATACTCCCACAAAGAATCTTTTTTCCGATAGACGAAGGCCGCACCCGCATAATTTAAATCCGCTGTGACTGCCGCTGGAATCCGTGTTGTCTGGATGGACGAGCTATTTAAGAAACTATTGTAACTTCCTACGACCAAAATATCATTTGCTAAAGATAGTGCAGAACCAAAATACGATGAGTCCACATCTGCAACAGAGGACTTTAGTACCGATTTCTGTACCCATTGATTATTATTACGTTCAAACATAAACACAGCCCCAGTTGCTTGGCAAGAATTCGAAACATGGTAGGGGGTCAACGATCTGTCGACAATCTTGCCGACAGCACAGGAGCTTTCAGTTAGCGCCGATACTGCTAAATAATTTCCATATAAACTAACTTGATGACCAAAATTCATGTTCACACTAGCCCCTAATGGCATCCCGCTTATATAAGATGGTTTTATATAAGCTTGTTGCACCCAAGAATCTCCAGAATCTGCTGTCGTATAAACGTATACAGCTCCAATGGAACTACCACTGGTATCGTTCGAAGCTGTCGTTCCATTTATAATGCTTGTTGAAGTACTCCGTTCAGCGACAGCTCCCACTACTAAGGTATTTTTGTGAAGTGATACACTCCAACCAAAATACATTCCTGCATAGACATTCGTCGCTTTTAATTTATTTTTAAATGTCCAAGTGGCTCCAGTCCTTCTATAGGTATACACTGCGCCTGACCAAAAAATACCACCAACACCTTCAATGCTTGCGCCGATTACCAATAAGTCCCCTTCAATAGATACACTTCTTCCAAAACTTTCTGCTGCCGCAGCCGAGTTCGCTTTGATATATGCTTCCTGAGCCCACACACCATTATTTCTTCGATAAACATATACCGCACCTGCATTGGCTAACGAGTTATTTGCACTGGCCGTAGTTCCGTTGAAAACACCCGTTGCATTGCTATCTTCACCAGTGGCAGAGACAACCAATGTATCTCCATCAAACGCAATAGCAGAACCAAAATTATCTTGTGATTCTGCATTGGTTGCTTTGATTACAGCTTCTTGAACCCAACTACCATTTGCTTTTTTATATACGAATACGGCACCAGAACCAGTCGCTCCACTTCCTGCCTGAGGTGCTGAGCCGTTAATAATACTGGCCTCAGGGCTATCTTCGTTGTAGGCAGCCACAATCATCGTATCACCTTTGATAACAACGGCATTGCCAAAGCGATCCAGATTCGAAAGCTTGCCATCTTTGACATACGCCATTTGCTGCGGATTTACTGACTGATTCAAATCAAAAACATAAGCAGCCCCCGCACTCGCCATCGATGTGTCTGAACTGGCTGTAGAGCCGTTCGTAATAGTATTTTGCGAAGACGCTTCCCCATCTGCTCCCACAACCACCAAATTATTTGAAATCCCTACCGCAGATCCAAAATACAAATTATTGACAGCATTACTTGGTTTTAAATAGGCGATCTGTGACCAGGTGGGATCAACCCCCGCAGCTCCAGATAATTTATAAACATAGGCCGCCCCCACGCACGCTCCAGAGCTATCATTACTAGCTGAACTACCATTAATTATGGACGTAGTTAAACTTCTTTCGCAATAATCTGTAGCAACCATCAGGTTACCGTGAATAGACGTTGCAAATCGAAATTGCCCCCCTCCCGAAGTCGTATTTGGTTGTGTAATTGTTTGTTTAAAATTCCAGATACCATTAATCCTTTGGAAATAAATTACATTACCAGAATTTAAGCCGCCAAACGTGATTAAATAATCCCCACTTAATGCAAATCCATTACCAAAATTATCATTTGATTGTGGTGATGATTTCTTAATATATTGTTCAAAAGCCCAATTCGTCGAAGTTCTTTTAAAAACATATACAGCACCCGCTGCCACAGCACTATTATCAGCCATGTTTGATGTTGAAGCACTGGACTCACCATCTGCCCCAACCGCAATTGTATCACCAGAAACTGCAACATGAACTCCAAAATAATCTCCAGCCTGGGCATTGGGAGCTTTTAAATACGCTTGATGGGACCACAAAGCTCCACTGCGAACAATAACATATGCCGCTCCAGCATCCCCTGCCGATTGATTAGAGTCCGCCGTCGCTCCATTAATAATCGTCGTGCTGTTTGAATTTACACGATAAGCACCAATCACAACTGTGTCCCTATCAATATCAACTGACCAACCAAAATAGTCAAAAGATGATGCCACTGGCGCTTTGACAAATGCTTCTTGCGTCCAAGTGACTCCATTACGACGAAAGATATAGGCTGCGCCAGGATTGGCTCTATTGGTATTTGCGGCAACAGCCGTTCCATTGCTTAATGATTGCTGATCACTATTCTCATAAGGCGCGCCGACAACTATTGTATCTCCTGAAATGGCGACGGAATAACCAAAATTAATTCCATATCCTCCATAGTAACCGGCTTTTATATAAGCCTCTTGTTGCCATAAATTATTCACTCGTCGATAGACAAATACGGCTCCCGCTCCTGACAATGAAGTATCCGAACTTGATCCTGTACCATTTGTGATTCCTGTTTGATTTGAAGCTTCATTCGGCACCCCTACAACCATCGTGTCGCCATCGATATCCATAGACCAACCAAATTGTGAATTCGCGGCTGCATTACTGGCTTTGATATAAGCCATTTGCTTAAATCCAGAATGAGTCACCGCCCAACCATCCCCCATCGTAACCGCACTAATATTTCCTGCATTATCTACAGCGCGCACACTGGGGTAATAAGTTTGTCCTTCTAACAAAGTTAACAACCCCAATAAAAAATTACTGTTAGTACCTACGACATCAGTCCAAGCCATAACATTGGTATTACCCTGTGTGGTTCCAACAGCTAATTGATATTTAGCGAAACCCGATCCTGAATCCGTTGTTGTTCCCCATCGTAAAAGCGGCGCTTGTGTTGTCGAAGATAAATGCTCACCATCATCTAAAAAGCCCGGTGCCACCGGCGCTACAGTGTCGACAGTAAATCCATTTCCATTATATGTTTGCAGAACTTGATTGCTGGAATCTTTTGTTCTTAATGTCCCATAGTAGGTTGTACCATTCGTTAAACTCAATCCCGAAACAGTAATGTTCATCGAACTAGCTGATAAACTTTGCCAAGTATTTACATCGCAAGCTCCCGCTGTCGTACCTATACAAACTTCAAAGGTAGCTACATCTGGCGATGTCGAACTCCAAATCATATACGACGAACTGAATGCAGATATCGAATACACTCCGTCTGAAAATACAACAACTCCTGGAGATGGCGAATTAGGAATTGTTGTTGTGGTTATTGTATCAATTTTTGATTCCAACTCATCTAAATTGGTAATGGAGCCTTTGATGTAACATGCTGATAAACACTGAAAACAAAATAGTAAAAATACTATGTGCCTTCCAATGGTCGTGGCGAGTAGATTGCTGTTATGCTTGTGGTTTTTTAATGTTTGAAATTTAGGTTTTCCCACCCTAAGTCTATCGGACTCTTGGGCAGACTTCTTAAATGAAAAATTAACCATTGTACTGTTTTGAAACGCGGATATTGGTATTACAAATCTAGACTAGTCTTTGGCAAACACCATTAAACAAGCTGAGCACTATCATTTACCCATCATGTTAGTCTTGAATAGACGATATTATGGGCATAATATCGTCTTGTATATACAAAAACACAACCTTTGTAATTTTATACCAATTCCAATAATTAATTGTCCAAGGCGCAAGCTTGAAGTTGTATTGTAATACTACGAAAGCACTGTGCCGATTAAGCGGCGCAAATCCAGCAGCAACGATGGACAATTATTTAGTGGAATTGGTATTACTCCAAATGAAGTTCGGCAGAGCCACCTAGAACATAATAGGCATTGATGAAATTCTGCTCTTGAAAATACTGCGCAAATTTTTTGGATAAATCATCCGGCGAACTGATAAAAACGATGGGATGACTTTGGCTGATTTTATCGGTTTGTAATTGCTTAAGAAATTCCTCTGGTGTTGCTTGAGTCAATTGAAGGACTCGATCTAAATAGACCCTTTCGATCGGATTTAACACATTTTTCAAGTCGTGTAATAATTTTTCTTGCGACTCGTCCGTCGTACTAACTCCAACCATCATAAATGGTACTTTGTTACGGATTAAATTTAAAATTTGAAAACTACCAATCACCATAATGTAAATAACCTTTGTTTAAGCGTGAGCTGTTTTTTTTCCACTTTCTGGTAAACGTGAATACAATTTTGCCACTAACAAAAAGCCCGCAAAGGAAATAGCAAAACCAGCCACAAACGGCGCATAACTAGGGAAAAATTGATATAAAGCTCCGCCCAAAACTGGACCTAAAATACGTCCCAAAGAAGCTACACCCTGAGCTGTTCCCATCACCACACCCTGCTCGTCAGAGCTGGAAAGTAAACTGACACTGCCCAAAATATTTGGATTTGTAAAACTACTGCCAATAGATAAAGTCGTCATCACGACGGCCAACATTGGAATCGAAGAAGCAAAACCAATTCCCAACAAAGACAATGACAATGTTATCAGACCAAATGCTAATAATTTTCTTTCACCAAATATAGGAATTAGTTTTCGCACCAAATACCCTTGGCAAAATACAGAAATCAAACCCACGTAACCAAATCCAAACGTGATGTCCTTCGTTGTCCAAAGAAATTTTTCTTTCATCAACAACACCAATGTGGATTCCATTTGCGCAAAAGCCATCGTGTTCAAAAAGAAAATAAATATCATGGCTCCCAACAATGGACGTTGACCATAAGTGGCCATCTGACGAAAACGCTGCAATAAAGCATCAAACACAGATGTCGCCTCCCTATCGGTTGACATGCTTGTGGAGGCAGATGCGTCTGTTTTAGTTGATAAGTCCGCATGAGCCATTTCCGCCGTTTTATTAGCTATTGAAGGCAATGATTCTGGCAATCGAAAATACGCAAAAGTCGCCGTTGCCAAACAAAATCCGCCCACCCATAATGAAGCAAAACTAGTTCCAAAATGCGGCTCTGCAGATAAGCTTTGCCCCCAAATCATCAAGCCTCCGCCAATCACCGGACCAATTAAAAATCCCAAACCAAAAGCGGCTCCGATCAAAGCCATTCCCTTGGATCTTTCATTTTTAGGAGTCACGTCAGAAATATAGGCTGATGCCGTGGATATGCTGGCTCCAAAAAAACCAGCAATAATTCTTGCAAACAAAAGCATTTCAAAGCTTTTTGCAAAGGCAAAAAGCAAATATGAGCAAGCTTCTCCGATCAGGCAAAAAATCAAAATCGGCCTGCGGCCTAATCTATCGCTTCTTCGCCCCCAAAATGGCGCAAATAAAAACTGCATCGCTGAAAATCCCGACATAAGTAGCCCCACTTGAATGGAGGTTGCGCCAAAATCCTTGGCCAAGCTGGGAATGATGGGAATGATGACTCCAAAACCAACCAAGTAAATAAATACTGTAATAAAAATGACAGCAAGGGCTGATCGTTGATTGGACATTGAAATCCTCCTTAGAAATTGAAATAATGAACCAGTGTCGGCTACAATAACAATTATTATTTGTTTTCTAAAGGAAATTATTTGTGAGTCAAATATTAGCCCAGTTAATTAAAAATATGAAACATTCATTCGCATTCACCACATTGGTGTTCACTATCGTAGTATTGAGTGGACACCATGCAACAGCTTGGGATGAGTTCCGCGGTTATGCTCCCAGCATTTGGGATTTTGAAATCGGAGCTCAGTACTATCAGGCCACTTCGAATTTTGCAAAATCAGGAAACGAGTTTCAACGCCTGTCGAACGGATATGGATATAAATTAATCGATTCTAATTTTGGCGTTCGCTACACACCCAATTATCGCATGGGTTTTTATACTGGTGGCCGTTATGCCTATGCTGAAAGTCAGGATTTAACCTTGACTCGCACTCAAGGTGGATTGACCCATGGGTTTGTCGGTTTTGATGCCTTATTAGTGGAAACATCGTGGTTTGAGTTGGTGCCTGATTTTAATATTTGGGCTCCGCTAAAACGTGTTGATGCCAATAAGGACGAAGTTTTAAATTCGGAAGGCGCTTTGGAAGTGACCGGGCGATTGATCGCGCGTTTTATTTGGAAAGGCTTTCATCCCTTTGGATATGTTGGATATCGCTATCGTGATGAGGGACGATCTTCGCAACTGCCATACGGCGTAGGTGCTGAATTAGATATTAAAAATTTTGCTGTAGGTGGCGAATTAGAAGGTTATCAAAA
Organism: Bdellovibrionota bacterium; assembly: GCA_052033755.1. GTDB lineage: Bacteria > Bdellovibrionota > Bdellovibrionia > Bdellovibrionales > Bdellovibrionaceae > JBPOJH01. The sequence continues at coordinate 26,990 of JBPOJH010000079.1, forward strand.
AGTCACTTACGATCAATACTCGGATAATTCATATGCTCGTGAAGTTGTGGCTAGATACAACGGAACTGCGCTGAAATACTATTCGGTGAACCCATCCAGATTAGATGCTAACGGTTGGGTGAAGTGGGATGATGGAAAAAGTTTTGCAATTATGGTTGGTGGTGGAGCTTCGATTGCTGGTGAATCCACAGCGGCTGGTTGGCAAGTGTTTACAACTTTGAATTTTAGATTAGCGACTGGACGAACCCCCACTAAAAAAGTTTTGGAACCTAAACTTGAATCTTTCAAAGAAGAAAATAAAGACGACATTGATCAATCCTTGTTCGAGCCCACCAAGGTGGAAGTCATTCGACCTCCGACAGTGTCTCCAGCAGAGCAAGACAATTTGAAAAAGCGCAAGCTGCAAAAAGAATTAGATGATACGGAAATGCAGATTGAATTAAAATCCATCCGTCGCAAGAAAAAATAGGGATTCGATCTTAAAAAAATGGAATCCAAAATAAAAATTAAATCTGAAAGTTGAAAGACTATTAATAAATTTTTTAAATAATTTTTAAAAGATAAAAACAAACGGGACAATAAAATGACAGATAATAACGAAAATTCAAACTTACAAAATACAAACACAACCGGTTTAAGTGATCGTTACAATCCGACCGAGGTTGAAAAAAGAATTTACAGCTGGTGGGAAAATGCGGGTTACTTTAAAGCAAAAGATCAATCTACCAAACCGCCTTATTCGGTGATACTGCCTCCACCCAATGTAACTGGTTTTTTACATATGGGTCATGCTTTGGATCACACGATTCAAGATACTTTGGTACGATGGAAACGCATGAGTGGTTACAATGCTATGTGGTTACCTGGCACTGATCATGCGGGTATTGCCACCCAAAGTGTTGTGGAGCGCGAATTAAAAAAAGAAGGCGTCACTCGACAACAACTAGGACGAGAAAAATTTTTAGAAAAAGTTTGGGATTGGAAAAAACAGTATGGGAATCGTATTTACAATCAAATGCGCTGTTTGGGAGATTCCTGCGACTGGGAACGAGCCACTTTCACTTTAGATGAAGGTGTTTCAAAATCTGTGCGCAAAGTCTTTGTCAGTTTATACAAAAAAGGTTGGATCTATCGCGGTCAGCGATTAGTGAACTGGAGTGGTCCATTAGAAACTGCGATTTCTGATCTTGAGGTGGAACATAAACAAGTCAAAGGTTCCATCTGGCATATTAAATATCCGATCCAAGGAACAAGTGAATTTTTAACTGTGGCAACAACTCGACCTGAAACGATGTTGGGTGATTCTGCTTTGTGTGTTCACCCTGAGGATGAACGTTATCAAAAATATATTGGTCAGCATGCGATCTTACCTTTGTTGAATCGTCCTATTCCCATCATCGCTGATACTTATGTTGATAAAAATTTTGGATCTGGTGTTGTAAAAATCACTCCGGCCCATGATTTTAATGATTATAAAATTGGTAAAACACACCACTTAGCTTTTATTAATATTTTAACAAAAAAATGCGAGATCAACGAAAACGGTGGAGCTTACAAGGGACTTAAAGTACAAGAGGCTCGCAAAAAAGTACTAGAAGATTTAAAAAATCTTGAGCTCTTAGAAAAAGAAGAACCACATGTACTGAATGTGGGGCACTGTTCACGTTCGGGTGCTGTTGTGGAGCCCTTTTTATCTGAGCAGTGGTTTGTGAAGATGGATCAATTGTCTGTGCCGGCGAAACGTGTTGTTGAAAGCGGAACTATTCGCTTTGAACCAGAGTCATGGACTAAAGTGTATTTGCATTGGATGAGTATTATTGAAGATTGGTGCATCTCACGGCAATTATGGTGGGGGCATCGAATTCCAGCATGGTATTGCGAGGACTGCGGTCACATTTCTGTTTCAGAAACAGATCTACACGCTTGCGAAGGCTGCCAAAGCACGAAGATTCTTCAAGAAGAAGACGTGTTGGATACTTGGTTTAGTTCAGCGTTGTGGCCCTTTAGTACTATGGGTTGGCCGAATGAAACAGAGACCTTCAAAACTTTTTATCCCACCAATGTTTTAGTGACTGGTCATGATATTATTTTCTTTTGGGTCGCCAGAATGATTATCATGGGACTTGAGTTTGCCAAAGATGTTCCATTCCGTCAGGTGTACGTGCATGGTTTGGTGCGCGATTCTCAGGGACGAAAAATGTCGAAAAGTTTAGGGAACTCGGTAGACCCTGTGGAAATGATCGATAAGTATGGCGCCGACGCTTTAAGATTTTCATTCTTAGCACATATTTATTCTGGTAAAGATTTTAAATTTAATGAACAACGCATGGAAGGTTATCGCAATTTCATGAATAAGATTTGGAATGCGACTCGCTTTTCATTAACGTCTTTGGCGGATTTTAAAGCGCCAGCGGCCGGCGCACAAGCTTTGCCAATGAAGGGACATTTATCGATTTATGATCAGTGGTTGATTTCTAAATTAGCCAAAGTGGAAAAGATTGTGGATGAGGCGTTGGAACAAGATCGTTTTTCAGATGCGGCCACAGCTTTGTATGCATTTACATGGTATGAATTCTGTGACTGGTACATTGAATTTATCAAGCCGATTATCAACGGACCTAAAACCCAAGAGCGCGAAACAACGCAATTGGTTTTAGCACAGGTATTAAATCGTGTGATGCGGTTGTTACACCCGTTTATTCCATTTATTTCAGAAGAGCTTTACCAGAAGTTACCGATCAAGGGCGAAGCCTGTATCGTGGATCAATATCCAAATATTCGTAATGATAAGGCGTTCTTAGATTTAGGATCTGAAGTTGCTGCATTCGAATTAGATGTGATCAAAGAAGTAATTGCCGCCGTTCGAAATATTCGTGGTGAAAATCGCATTAGTCCTGCTGTGAAAATTCAAGTGCGATTAAATCCGAACAACGACAAAGCTCAAAAAATACTAGGTAATAATCGTTCTGCGATTGAAACTTTGGCTCGTGTGGATCGTTTAGAAATCGGCGATGAGGGTTCGTTAGCTAAATGTGCTGTCACCGTGATTAACGTCGATGACGTCAAAGTCAAAATCATAGTTCCACTTGAGGGGCTTGTGGATTTTGATGAAGAAATTAAACGTATTCAAAAGCTAATCGAAAAATTAGAAAAAGATATCACAGGCTTAACGGGACGACTTTCCAATGAAAATTTTGTTAAGAATGCTTCGGAAGATGTGGTCGAGGCCGACAAAAAATTACTTGAGCAATCAAAAGAAAAACTAGTTTCTTTGCGAGATGCTCTGGTTCGTTTTAAAGTATAGGTACAAGCAACCGTGAAGACTTTTCTTGTATTGCTAAGTCTTGTTTTCAGTTTATATAGTGGAGTCGTCTTTGCAGAGGACTCCACTGCTTCATCGACGACTCCTGCTTTAAATCCACCGGCTACGTCCTCGCCTACAGAACCGCCTTCTACATCCACATCTGATTCTACGGCTACTTCTATGGCGGCCACTGCTTCTACTGACAATTCTACGGCGACAAGATGGAAGCAGCTTCAACAAGATACAAAACTAAAGCCAATTTTAGAATATCGTGGTATTTGGTATGTTCCCAAGTTTAATACAGTAGAGGGACGAAACTCGAATCACTTTTATCACATGCAAGCTGATTTTGGTGTTGAGGCTACCAACGAACAAGTACCTTGGTTTTATTCTAAGATTTTATGGGGGTATACACCCTCAGCAGATATGTTTGGCACGGACAACATTAATCGCTTTTTAGCACGCGAATATTATGTCGGCAAAAAATCTGAGCGTTATGTTTTTCAGTTGGGACTACAACAAAAAAGTTTTGGTTTAGAAAACTGGGACCATACTTCTTTACAAAAAACATTATTGGAATTTGGTACTAACCCCTATAGCTATGGCTTGCTGGTGGCTGATAAAAAATTATTGGACGATATTTCAAGTCTAAAAAATATACTTCTGCAATGGATGTATTTTGATGGCAATCCATTCGAGGATAAATCTTTTCAGTACAAAGGGTTCATCGCTAATATGATTTATTCAGAGTGGTTGGGCCTTAGTTTATTATCTGAAGAAAATGAGTTTAACAAAAAAAAGGCCGCGGCGATCTTTACTAAAATGAATTTATCGAAAGTCTTAGATATTAATTTTGAGCACGGTACAGTTTGGAACTCTACCAACGTGCTTGGCGACAGCAGCAGTAGTTATAGCTTTTTAAAATTTATTTATCATTCGACATTAGAATATGCTTTTATTATCGAAAGACAAAACATGGGTTTTTCGGAAGCGACCCCCAATCAATGGCGTTGGATTTTAGAGGGCGAGTACTCATATAACAATCATCTGTCACTGACCACTCAGCTGATCAATAAAAGTGAATACCTTTCGGGTAAGACCTTTGGCAACGATTGGACCTTTCAAGAAATTCTACATCTGCAATTCTAATCGCCGCTGGATACCACAATAACTGACTTTGGTCATATAACACTTATTTTTATCGATAATCTGTGTTATTTATTGCATCAACGTTCATAACGTTGATATAGTCAACGTTATGAACGTTGATGCAATAAATAAAGCCCTTTTACAGGGAGCTATAAATGAACCTGGCCTATTTCCACATTTAGATAACCTTCATGAATCAACATTGGTTTTAGATATTGATTTTGGCCTGCAAACACTTCCTGAAATCCCAGGATTACTGACCATACGAGGTCCAAGACAATTCGGTAAAAGTACATGGTTAGAATCTCAGCTATATTTATTTTGCAAAGAACATGGTCCTGGATCTGCATTTTATCTGAATGGCGATGTTATTATTGATCAACAAGATCTGTTAAATAAATTAGAGAGCATTCTTCATTTGTTCTCTAAAAAGTCAAAGCACAAGGCCATTTTTATTGACGAAATTACTTCTATTCCTAATTGGGAAAAATCCTTCAAAATACTGGCGGACAGAAATCAACTGAAAAGCATTTTAGTAATCACTACAGGTTCAAAAGCCACCGACTTACGAAGAGGACATGAAAGACTTCCAGGTCGTAAAGGAAAAATAGATCGAACAGAATATTTGTTCACGCCAATTAGTTACTCTGAATTTCACAAAAAGTGTCATAAAAAATTTAGACAACAAACTTTGATTGCATATTTAATTTCTGGTGGGTCTCCAATCGCCATCACAGAACTGATGCATCATAACCGAATTCCTGAATATTTAATCACATTAACGCGAGATTGGATCATAGGTGAAATTGCCTCTTCTGGTCGAGATCGCTCTTCATTGTTATCCATTTTTGAAGTTATATTTAAATTTGCAGGAACCCCCGTTGGCTTTACCAAACTTGCTAAAGAAGCAGGGATGGCTAATAATACAGTAGCCAGTGGATACATTGAGTTACTGAAAGATCTACTTTGTATCACGACTATTCAAGAGTGTGATCCACTTACCCATAAAATTGATCGTAAAAAACCATCCAAATTTACTTTTATTAACCTACTGGCTGCAATTGCTTTTCATCCTGCAAAAATTAGAACGCTAGAGGATTTTCAAAACTTGACTGCAAACGAACAAGGCCAGTGGCTAGAGTGGTTAGTCTCTCAAGAGCTTTACAGAAGAAACGCTATACTTGGATTAGAACTACCCGAAGAGTTATACTTTTGGAAAAATCAAAACCACGAAATTGATTTTTTTGAAAAACACTCTGATCAGCTGATCGAGGTTAAAAGAGGACCTACCTCACAAATGGAATTTTCTTGGTTTCCAAAAACCTTTCCTCAAAAGAAGTTGTCAGTTTTGTCTAGCTCAGAATATGAAACCAATTTTCTTCATGGGCAAAAAATAGAATCTTGGCTGCTAGCATATTGAAAAGAAAGCTACCTATAAAGACGTCGTCATAAAAAAATTATAAGAACGACAAAGTTATATACACAATTATCTATACAAATTTCATTGAAGGTTAAGTTCTTACTAGGTTTTTGAAAACTATTTTCAAAAGTGGAACAAAAAATGTTACACCCCTATCATTCGCAATTCAAACTAGTCTTTGGGAGGGGCACTGGTTATGTATTTATCGCAAGTCGACTACGACCAATTTAAACCATTGATTTTAAAGAAAAAAACAGACTCAAGGGTGGGAAACCTTGATCCTAGTATGTTAACCATTTGGTTAAAATTAACGATAATAATTTGCTAAATAAATCTACACGCCCGCAACAAAAGCAACGATAGTGAATTAAAGCCGGCAATGACGAAAATAAATGAAACAAGAATGAAATAAAAAATTAAAAACTTACATGGGGGAAAAAATGAAAAAAACTTTAACAACAATCGCAACTACTGCATTGATCTTAACATCCGCTTGCACCAAAGAAAAAATTATCGAAAAAGAGGTTCCTACTCCACGCGAAAAAATTATGGCCAACGATCAGTCTGATGCGGAAACGATGGCCCTAGCTGCAGAACAACTTTTAGGAAGTTGGAATTTTCCAATCGGAATTAAAATTTTAGATCAAGCCCTTGCTAAAGATCCAAATAATCAAAGAGCTTTATTCTATAAATACTTGACCATGCCACTTGTAAAAAGTTTTAAAGGTTACGTCTCAAGAATGAAGCCTATTGCTAAAACTGTAGGAAAACTAAATAATTTAATTGATTTCGGAAATAACATAAAAAAAATGTATCCCGCTCAACTATCTGCTTTCTTAATAGAAGGCCCTGAAGACATTAAGACAGCTGCTGATTATCAAAACTATATAATCGAAACTGTTAATAGCTTTGGAGATTTAAAAAATTTTTTAAAAAATAATCCCGAAATAAATTTAACACTGAATCTAAATACCGATTTAGTTTTTAATAACATATTTAGCCGAGAAGCTAGAAGTTCGGATATACAAGATAACTGCTTATACACTCAAGAACCCAATGGAAATTGGAAAGTAGACTGTGACTTCTCTAAGTTAAATCAACATATAATGTCCCCAGCTGATGCTCTGGCGATCAGACAGATGGCGGCTGGTACCTATTTATATGGGTTACTTATGACGTCCTATTCGATCAATGGACTTGAAACATTAGCGAAATATTCAGATGCAAAATTAAGTCATGCTCAAGCTCAAGCCTTAGTTTTTAACTTGCCAGAGTTTGGCAAACTTAGACCTGATAATCATTTAGCAGAAATTCAAAACATTGGTTCTGATTTACTGGCAGCTTTTAAGTATGTGGTTGAAAATCAAAGCTCGTTATGTCCTGCGCCTTCTAACGAAAAGCCATCTTGGGCACGAAGCAACAAATTGCGAAAAGGTTTTGTTTTCGAATACGGCTTTTGTTTTACCCCAGAACAAAACTTTGAATCTGATTTGGCATTATTGGAAAAGGCTCTAAATGGTCCAGTGCAAGTGAGTGTTGAGGACCAAAATAATATTTCACATATGACAGTCATCGATCCTTTGGCCTTTGTTAGAAAGCCCGCAGCTGATTTACGATCGATTGCACCAGCTGCCTACAACGAATGTGACAAAGCCGTATCTTTAACTGACAAAACATTAGCGGGTGTATTCCCTCAAGGCGATGCTGAGCTAATCTTAAGAAATAACTGTAACAACTAATTCTTATCGGAATCGAACAAATGAATTTTCAAAATTTTCTTAATAAAATAAAAATACAGGGGCAAATCCGATGGGGGATTTGCCTAGTCTTAATTTTTGTTTTCGATATTAATCCGGCCAATTCGGTTACTG
>JBPOJH010000082.1:0-82989 GCA_052033755.1 Bdellovibrionota bacterium
TTGTGGGAGTAAAAATGGAATTATATTATTCAAGCTGGCCAGAGGTTGAGTCTTATCTAAAATCAAATAACAAAATCATTATTCCTGTGGGCTCCACCGAACAACATGGCCCCACCGGAGCAATAGGGACAGATTTTTTGACAGCGTGGTCCATTGCCATAGAAGTCGGTCAACGCACAAATACCATGGTGGGTTCTCCTTTGACTGTTGGTATGGCTTTACATCACATGGATTTTCCAGGGACTGTCAGTTTAAAACCCAGTACTTTTATTTTGTATTTAAAAGAGGTCATTGCGTCTTACGTAAAGCACGGATTTAAAAATATCACTTTCATTAATGGTCATGGTGGGAATATCGCGCCGATAACGTCTGCTTTTTCTGAGTATCTGGATCAGGACCAAGCCGTGCACTTAGCATTGTGGAATTGGTGGCATCACGAAGACGTCCGTCAATACGAAGAAAAACACTTTGCTGATAAGAATGGTTTTCATGCCACTTGTGGTGAAATTTCGGTCACACAGTATTGCTTTCCGCAATCGATTCCTAAAAATGCGGACTTCCCTTATTTTGACACCGTGAAAAAATCCAGTTGGCCATTAAGCCCCAGTCAATTTCGTAAAACTTTTCCTGACGGTCGCATGAGTTCAGATCCTCGCCTTGCTAACGCGGAGCACGGGAAAAACTTATTTGAAATCATCGTCCAGGCATATGCAAAAGAAATTTTAAAATCTTAATCGAAAATCACGCATTTTTTTGTTGACGAGCAATGGCTCTAAAATGAAGCTGTGCTTAAGTTGATGTTAAGATTTTATTTATGTTAATTTTAATTGCGTATAGGAAAGTTAGGAACGTTAGGAAAACCAATGACTCAGTCCATTTCTTTTAAATTTTTATTTCTTACGCTGTTTCTGCCGATGTCTATGTGTATGCCCATTGCCTATACTCTCCCTAGTTTGGCACAAACCTTACCAGAAAAAATTGGGACCAACTCGAATGTGCAGTCTTTGTCAGGACAAATTTATCGTAAAAACAATAAAGTTTATTTACAAGAAGTACGCTCAGCCAAAAATTGGAACATTGTATTTAAAGACTCAAAAAATTTAGAAATTGCCAACAAATTGGAAGAAGCTGATTTTTTATCTGCTCTTGGATCACCCATCACCGCAAAAGAATTTTTAATTCAAAATATTGAATACATTGGTTATCGCAATTTATTAGGTACTTGGGTTTCGGATGACACAATGATTGAGTTTCAAAATTTTTCATCCAGCATTGTGATGAGTTCAGACTTTGGAAAAAACTCATGCAATATCACAACTTCGCAAGCTTTTTATTATATCATCACACCCAGCACCAGTTCCTCGAATCAAATTTTCTTTTCCAATAACGATCAAGTCATTTCTGGCACATTTTCGTATTCGAATGACATCATGATTTTGGATTTATTTGATCAAGAATCTGGAGCCCTTCAAAAGCATTTACTTCTACGCCGAATTAGCTCAAGATAAAAACATGACTCATACAAAAAATTGGCTGTTCACGCCGGCACCTGAGGATTTGTTTTTCTCTAAAAATGATCCGCAAGATGTACGACTAGGAGAACTCGTCAAAACCACATCGATCAAGGATTTAAATTTACAACAATCCCCTTTAGATGCAGTGATGAAACATCAGTGCCCTCATATCATTTGGGGATATCCCGACGATGAAGGCATCGCTATGAACGGTGGCCGCCCTGGCGCGAAAGACGCCCCCGCCATGATTCGCAAGTTTTTGTATCGTATGACTCCCCCTGTATTTGCTGATCAAATTTCAAAAAACTTTGCTTTGGATTTGGGTGATTTTAATTTTACAAAATCAGATCTGGCTGAACGACATCAATACGGGAAAGATTTAAGTTTTCATCTTTATCAACAAAATTTTAAAACGCTTAGCTTGGGTGGAGGTCATGATTATGGCTATCCAGATGCTGCTGGTTTTTTACAATCACAACTCTTAAAAACAAAAAATAGCACTGACATCAAACCAGTTGTCATTAACTTAGATGCACACTTGGATGTACGCCCTACGACCAATGGTTTTCACTCGGGCACTCCGTTTTATCGCCTGTTAACAGAGTTTCCAAAACAATTTCATTTTATCGAAGTTGGAATACAAGACCAATGCAATAGCCCCCATCATAAACAATGGTTAACCGAACAAGGTGGGCATATTTTCGATCTAAATAGTTTACGATCCACTACGGCCTTTCCATCAATGTTAACCGGTTTTCAAAAACGATTCGAAAACTTGGTTCCTAAAAACTCACCCGCTTTTATTTCAGTCGATATCGATGCCTTTACATCAGACTCCGCACCCGGTTGCTCCCAATCATGGGCCACAGGGATGGCTACAAGTGAATTTTTTCCTTTATTTCAATATTTAAATCAATATTTAAAGGTCGAGGGCTTAGGGATTTACGAAGTCTCGCCGGCCTTAGATCATGATCATAGCACTAGTAAATTAGCAGCATTGATTGCCTATCATTATTTATTTCAAAAATAGTTATCGTTCTGTCGATAAAGCTGCGGCTTCTTTTTTTAATTCAATCATTTCAAAGCCATCATTTTCATTCGCGGGAATGGGGTTTTCATTGTTGGTATTGGTGTCAGTTGCTGAATTCGAATTAGGTTCTTGGCTTGGAACTGAAGACGGTGGCGATTGTTTTTTAGGTGGTCGCTTCAAACGGACGACTTCCTTTAAAGTCATGTTTCCTTTCAAGGGAACCGTTAAATTAAAATCAAAAGCGGGACCATCTTTAGAACGCTGCAATTTATCACGTATATCTTTGTATCTATAACCAACTAATTTCAAAATATGCTGGTCATCTTTTGAAAATTGAAACTGGGAAAACTCAATGAACTCTTCACCTGGCAACGAAATCGCCAACTCTTGACACTGAAAGGCCTGCAACTGACTAGTGTCTTTTTCTTTATACCGAAGATCACAGCGTATTGGATTTTGATTCTTGATAATCATCACGGTATTTCCTAAGGCCTGCACATGCATGGCTGGAATCATTGTTAATACCCAATGAGAAGAAATTTTTTGATATTGAAACCATGGTTTTAAAATCGACTCATCGTCATAGTTCAATTGATGGCGATGACTGTTAATAAAACTCAAGGCATTGCAATTGACCTTGTAAAAATAAAATTCATCCTGCAATTCATCCTGCATTGACGCTGGACTTGACCCCGCCGGTTTGACCTCCTGTGTTTTTCTTCTGTACATGGCATCGCCGCATTTTACGACTGAATTATTATTCGCACTTCCCGCAGGGTTATTGGATAATTCATGCATTGGTAACCCTAGCTGTCCTTCCAACCACCGAAACAAAGATTCATTTTTTAAAGTCTCAACCTTTTGAATTTTTTTGTTCCCTTGATAAAACACAACGTGCATTTCTTTTAAGGATTTACGAAGTGTGGCAATGACACTAGCTGTGGATGAAGTCGACTGCGCAAAACCCAATGTTGAGCTTAATAACATGATGTAGACGTAACAAAAAGCCATGACCAAGCGTCGCCACGGCAGTGTATCCACAGCCTCTACCGTGTTAAAAAAATGAATTGGCTTTTTATTGGCCTGCTGCTTGTTTTCCTGCACGTTATCAACCATGATTTCCCTTACTTTCATACATATTCTACTGCTTATATATTGATTTATGATGCAATTCGCGTGCTTTCTAGAGATAAACCGCAGAATTTGGATTGTCTTATATCGATACAAAAATTGACTGATATTAAAACAAAAATAATTGAAAATTGATTCACTCTAAGACGAATCACATTTAAACCGTGGTGAACATGCAAAACCGCTTCTAATGGTGTTAGAAAAAAATCGACAACTGATCAGATTTACGACACACAGTTTTTGTTGTCAGAAAAGGGTATCCGTTTTAACCTACAGCCATCAGCATCGAGCAAAGAGGTTTGTCGTTGGAAAAAAAAGTGAAGGTTTTATTGATACGCTTTTCCAGCTTTGGGGATATCACCCAAGCCTTAAGCATTCCAACGCGACTGAAAGAATTAGCTCCCAGCACAGAAGTTCACTGGGTAACTCGACTTGAATTTTCCGACTTGGTCGAAACGCATCCTTTTGTTGATAAACTTTGGACCTTGGACAAAAAACTTGGACTGATTGGTTTATTCAAAATTATTTCACAGCTACAAAACGAAAAATTTGATTATATTTATGATGCTCATAACAACTTAAGATCCAGAATCATCACTTGGATGCTTTGCCCTCCTTGGAATTTAAGTCGGTGGTTTTCACCTCCGCAGTTAACTCGCAAAAGTCAAAAACGTTGGAAAAGATTTTTATTATTTAAATTTCACAAAAATTTATTTCAGCAACCTTTTTCAGGACAGCGGGATCTACTTGAGCCCTTGCAAAAATGGAATCTAAGCATAGATCTGCCGTCAGCGCCGCAATTGCTATTAAAAAAGACGGCCGAAGTTAAAATTCTTTCCATCATCAAATCCAAGCAATTGCAAAATTTTGTCACTGTGGCCGCTTCGTCAGCTCATGTTTTAAAACGCTGGCCAGAGGAAAATTTTCGAAAATTACTGCAACTAAATCCCAAAGTGACTTTTGTTTTTTTAGGCGGCAAAGAAGACAATTTTATTCAGAGTATTATTCAGGACCTTCCTAATGCCTATAATTTTGCTGGACAGTTGAGTTTTCAAGAAAGCGCTTCTTTTATTTTTTATTCGCAAGGCCTTGTTTGTAATGACACGGGCTTGCTACATATTGCCGAGCAGTTAGGTAAAAAAGCGATCGCGCTGATGGGGCCTGCGCCGTTTGGATTTCCATCCCGTCACACCACCTTGATTTTAGAAAAAAAATTATCTTGCCGACCTTGCAGTAAGCATGGGCAAGGTCCCTGCGTAAATATTAACTATCAAGAATGCTTGCGAGCTTTTACGCCCGAACAAGTCAGTCTGCATATGCAGAAATGGATTTTTGAAGGACCGCATGACGACGTTTAGTTTTATGATACGCTTTTTTTTCGATTATTTGTTTTTTACATTTTATCGTTGGGTGTTTTTACCTTTCGCTTTGTTGATATTAAAAAGCATAGATCTTTTACTTCCTTCATCTGGAAAATTAGCAATCCGATCTTGGAAAAAAATGCATGAAATGCTGCTAGAACGAAAAGCTCCTGTTTACATGAATTTATCCAGTCAGCCGATTTTAATTCATGCCGCTAGCGGTGAAATCGAGTACGCAAAACCAGTCATTCGTGCGATCAAACAGCGGTATCCGCAGGCTACCATCATGGTCACATACTTTTCCCCTTCGGCCAAAAAATTATTTAAAGACATTGAAGGTGTTGATTTATTTTTACCATTACCATGGGATCATCGTCGTTATGTTCAAAGTTTTTTAAATTTTTACCGACCGAAAATGATTTTATATGCAAGAACCGATGTTTGGCCCGAATTCAGCTATCAAGCTCGACAACGAAAAATACCACAGTTACTTTTTGCCAGCACCTTTGCTGCGAACTCAAGTCGCTTACGCGGTTTAGGTTTATTTTTAACTCGTTGGAGCCTACATCAGTTAAATCATATCTTTTGCGTCGATGATGCCGATGCCATTCAATTAAAAATCGCACAAGTAAAGACGGCCTGCCTGACCGAGGGCGATACTCGTTTTGATCAAGTCTTTCATCGATTGCAGCAAAATAAATTGTCGTTAACTTCGCTGGAATATATGAGCAATCAGACTCTGGTTTTGGGAAGCACATGGCCTCCCGATGAAGATGTCATTTTAAAATCGATAACGTCCGCCTTACAAAATTTTCCATGGGTGATATGGGCGCCGCACGAAGTGCACGAGGCTCATTTGCTGGAGCTGGAACAGAAGTTAACCCAGCAGCAAGTCATTGTGACCCGCTGGAGTCAAAGGGACTTATCCATTTCGCAATCCATCCCTTATGGAGTTTTGTTAATCGATCAAATCGGCGTCTTAGCGGATTTGTACCGATTGGGCGCCGTGGCCTTTGTGGGAGGCTCGTTCAAAGATAAAGTTCACAGTGTTATGGAACCGCTGGCTTGTGGTTGCTTTGTGGTGACAGGCCCTAAAATCGATAATAACCGTGAAGCTTTGTTGTTTAAAAATATTTCTGTGGAAAACTTAACGGCCGTGACGGTAGTAAATAATTCTGATGAATTCACGATGGCGCTTAATAAAATTCACAATGACCTTACCTCTAACGATACAAAGAATTCAAACTTAGTAAATACACAACCAAATACGAATCAAGATAAACACGTAATTAAGTATGACTTGAAAAAGAAGTTACAAGAAAAAGTTCAATCCAAACAAGGCGCCTCTAGCAAAGTCCTTGCTTGGATCGAAGTTCATCAAAACCCTTAATTTTTTCAGAAATGACGATTGCGTCAAACCTCTATGACAACAATAATTAAGATTCAGTGGAAGATCTTGCCTGTTCGTCTATTTGCGCTTAGCCTTTTAAAAAAAAGGGAGCCTGACAATGGTAAAAATGCGCGGTGAATATCTGGGACAAAAGCGAATGCAACTGACACACGAACCTTCACAAACTCAAATCATCACAGATGCACCGGTTGACAATCATGGTCTTGGACAAAGCTTTTCTCCCACAGACTTATTGTCAGTCAGTTTAGGGACATGTATGTGCACAGTGATGGGCATTTATGCCGACCAAAATGGAATCAACTTAACAGGTATGCGCTTTGAAGCAGAAAAAGAAATGTCGGCGAATCCCCGCAAGGTCAAACGTATCGGTTTACAAATATGGATGCCTTCCGACCTAAGCGACATGGTCCTTCACAAATTAAAAGAAATCGCTTTAACTTGCCCGGTGAAACGCAGCCTTCATCCCGACATCGAAATCGACATGAGCTGGAAGCGAGTGTAATTCAGATTAGATACTGGTTGGCGGGAAATGCGTTGCATTTTTAGCTGATTTTCAGACAAACACTGATCGAAAATAATTTTCGTTATAATATTCCTTCAACAACAGGATATTTTAATCAGCCACTCAATACGATCGCAACTTATATAAGTTACGTTCGATCTGACGAGGAAAATATTAAAATATTATTCATCTAAAAAATATTTCTCAATTTTTTGGCGACTGCCAAGCTGAATGGCAAGTTGAAAGCCAAGCTCAATGCCAAGGTGGCGAGATTTTAACTTGATAGCTGCTGAAACCATTTTTTAGGTAGCAAATTTCGGAATCAAAAGTCAGTCGTGGAATTTGCGAAGG
The DNA here is from genome assembly GCA_052033755.1 of Bdellovibrionota bacterium. Lineage (GTDB taxonomy): Bacteria > Bdellovibrionota > Bdellovibrionia > Bdellovibrionales > Bdellovibrionaceae > JBPOJH01. The sequence continues at coordinate 7,301 of JBPOJH010000082.1, forward strand.
TTCAGAAAAACTATGTGTGAAAACCTTCGAATCATTGAAATTCTTAGCAAGTTGACTGGTTAAATACTTACTGCCATGTGAGTTTTCAAAAACAACCCGTTCTGCTGCAGATAAATTCATGAGCGATGAGTCGTGTCCTTGTTTAATCACCAAAGTTAAATGATAAGGTTTCTTATCCCGAAAAACTTTATCAATAATAATTTCAGCCGAAACCTTTTGAATAGTATTCGATTTCTTTTTTATATCGGAATTCAGAATCAGATAGGAACCAAGAATAGGTTGCTGATGGATTTTGGCATTTTCTTCCATGCCACAAGGAATTTCAATTTCCTTAGTCAAACTTCCACGTAGCATTTGGCCAGGAACATAGTCCTTCAATTGCAAAATATCATCATCTTCAAATGGAGTTTTCTGACATTGCAAATTATCGGCGCTATTTGCCACACAAATCTCTGCCGCTAATCGAAAATGCAAAGGAAAATTTTCAATCACCTCGCCCTGAGTCTTCCAACTAATCGCAACTGAAATGATCCAAATCAATCCCCAATAATTTCTTATTTTATATCCAAACATAAAATCCATGTCCCCAAATCATTTTTGAATAAACCTTTTTTGTGATTTTAATTTTTGCTTGATACTATTTTAAATTCTACTTTTTATTTCAGAAAATAGGAGCACATCGTCGAAGTTCCATGATTTCCAACATGTCGCCTTATATAGAATCTAAGAAATAATGAAAATCGATTTATTTTTTATTGAAAATAAGATAGAAATTCGCAAGGGGTTGTCAAGTGGATAGACTGAATGTCAATCAAGATCCAAAATTGAAAGAAATTGTTTCCAAGCTTGTGGCTGAGTTTCGTCCACTGAAGATATTTCTTTTTGGATCTCGAGCTCGAGGCAACGCCACCATCGATAGTGATTATGATTTACTACTGATTGTAGATAAATCCGATTTAAATCAGATTAAACGAATGCAAAAAGCTGGACGTATTCTGTGGGATTGCGATTCATCAGTCGATACATTTGTGTACACTATGGAAGAATATGATCTTTGGAAGCATGAGTTTAGCTCCATTCCACACACCGTTGAAACGGAAGGCTTGGAGTTGAAAGTTGGATAAACCTAGTAAACTTGTACAAGATTGGTTTCGATTTTCTCGACAGGATCTAAACGCTGCTAAGGTACTTTTTGAAACCAAGAATCCATCCTTTTGGTCCAATGTTGGCTTTCTTTGTCAACAATCTGCCGAAAAATCTATTAAAGGATTACTGACATTTCGAAAAATTTCATTTACTAAAACTCACGACATTAAAGTTCTAGCCAAATTGATACTTGAGATATATCCAGAACTTAAGAATCTACTCATACTTGCTAATGATTTAACTCCTTTTGCTGTTGAGTTTCGATACCCAGATGCATCGAAAAAAGAAATGGAAATAACCGATATTCAGGAAGCCATCACAATTGCTGAAAATGTTTATCAAGAGATGACTAACAAAATTCCTTTTGGATCCTTACCCATAAACCATAATTAAAAAAAGCTTAAGTTCATCACTTAAGCTTTTTTTCGAAATTTAATTTTTAAATTCAATTGCCTGATATCCAATACTAACCAATTTCAATGGCACAGTAGACCGAGGCGCCCAATAATAAAACAGCGAGCTGGCACTATTAGCTAGTGATGGCCTACTAATGTAGGCCGCACAAGACCAGCGACAACGGCAACGAAGGTATACGAAGCCAGTGGAATTGGTTAGCCGATGTGGGCGATTAGTGCTGCAATCAACAACGATACAACGCTCATAACTTTGATCAAAATCGCTACACCAGGACCTGAAGTATCTTTGAACGGATCACCAACAGTGTCACCAACAACTGCCGCTTTGTGAGCGTCGCTGCCTTTTTTATGACCCTGTAATTTTCCTTTTTCGATGTACTTCTTAGCATTATCCCAAGCTCCACCTGCGTTCGCCATAAATAAAGCCTGAGCCGCACCCACAGCTAGCGAACCAGCTAATAATCCCGCTAAGGCCTGAGGACCCATAACAAATCCGACAAGCACTGGCGCCAACACAGCCACCATTCCTGGTAAAATCATTTCCACTAAAGCCGCTCGTGTTGCAATGTCCACGATCTTTGCTGGTTCAGGCTCGGCCTTACCTTGCAATAATCCAGGAATTTCTTTGAATTGACGAGCGATCTCTTGCACGATTTTACCCGCTGCACGTCCCACCGCTGTCATCGTTGTAGCACCCACTAAGTATGGCAATATCGAACCCAATAATAAACCGATCAATACGCCAGAAGAAGTTAAGTCCAAAGACATTTCGGCTAAACCTTTTAAATGACGAACATGGTTCACTTCCATATTAAAGGCCGAGAACAATGCCACCACAGTCAAGATCGCAGAACCAATCGCAAAGCCCTTACCAATTGCAGCTGTTGTATTACCAACGGCATCCAATTCATCCGTGATATCACGAACATCTTTTCCAAGACCTGACATCTCAGAAATTCCACCCGCGTTATCAGCAATCGGTCCGTAAGCGTCCACTGTCATCACAACCGCAGTTCCTGCTAACATACCAACCGCTGCCATCGCAATACCGTATAAACCCAATGCTTGATCCGCAAAATAAGCCGCGATCACAACGATCAAAATAGGAATCGCCACGGATTCCATACCAACCGCTAAACCACGAATCACATTCGTACCCGCTCCTGTTAAAGCACTTTCAGCTACCAAACGAATAGGCTTCGCTGCTGTGTAGTACTCGGTGATTAAACCAATCAAAGCTCCACCAAATGCCCCTGCCGCCAAAGCCACAGTTACAGATTGAGAAACACCAAAGCTTGGTAAAATCGCTGCACACACCGCTGTTAAAATCACTGGAGGTACTATCAAAGCACTTCTTAATACAGTCGCAGGACTGAAATTAGAAAATGCACGAGCCGCTACAATCACGACTAAACTGATAATCATACCCAATGCTGACAAAACTAATGGTAATCCAATAGCCAAAGTTCTGATTTCGGCTTCGGAACCACTTGCTAAATTCGCTAATTTAGCAGCCGGCACTGTTAACGCAATCGCCATCGCTGAAACAATCGCAGCCACCATCGATTCGTAAATATCAGCGCCCATTCCTGCAACGTCACCCACATTGTCACCCACGTTATCCGCGATAACACCTGGATTGCGAGGATCGTCTTCCGGAATATTTTCAATCACCTTACCAGCGATATCTGCACCCACGTCAGCGGCCTTAGTATAAATACCTCCACCGATTCGAGCAAACAAAGCAATCGAACTGGCTCCCACCGCAAAAGAGTGAAGAACAGTTCCAACTGATTCAGAGTCTTTAAAGAAAAAATAAAGCATTCCCAAGCCAATCAAAGCCAAACCAGCAACAGACAAACCCATCACCGCGCCACCGTCCAAGGCCACTAATAAGGCCTTGGCTTTTGAGCCCGTCGATGCCGCTTGCGTTGTGCGAACATTGGCATAGGTCGCCGCTTTCATTCCAAAAAATCCAGCCAACAAACTTAAAAAAGCTCCAAGGATAAAACTTCCTGCGGCTAAAGCCCCTAACATCACTGCTAAAGCAATACCTACCACGATAGCGTAGACAGTTAGTACTTTGTACTCACGTACTAAAAAGGCCATCGAGCCCTCTCGTATATAAGTCGCGATGCGATTCATTGTTTCATTTCCAGCGGGCTGCGATTTTACTCGAGCATATAAGGCCAATGCCATTACAAGGCCTAATATTCCGGCAATCCCTGGTGCGTATAGCAAGGAATTTGTCATAGTCGTGAAGATCCTTTCTTGTTAGTATCTAGTTATTGTCATGTTTTATTGTCTTGTTTCCATCTTTTATTATCATTAAAATAATTTTAGTAAGCGTTTATTCAGATGCATGATCTAAATAAATGAATGCCCTTAATGCAATTATTATTTTTACGATTTAGTCGAATAGAAATTGCTACCGAAAAGGAGTCCCCTCTGTCAAGCCCATTGAAATCAAACCCGAGTCACAAAAACCTCAAATCCGAAAATTCGACGCCGCCAAATTTAAATCCAGATAAAAATCCTGCAACAACTTCTTCCATTGACCAAACTAGCGCCGCATCCAAGGCGCTAACGAATGACCTGACTCCTGCCACGATTAATTCCACCACAAATATCACTGATGAGGAGTTATTAATCACCATGAAGAACGGACCGGCAGAGTCCCTTATGCCTGCTTTTCAATGTTTATTCGATAGGCACTCCGATCGAGTTTATAAATTTGCTCTTAAAAAATTGCAAAAAAAAGAGCTGGCAGAAGATGTCGTGCAAGTCGTGTTCTGGAAAATTTTTTCGAAACGGGAGCTTTATCTGCCCGAACACTCGGCGCTTGCTTGGATCTACATAATTTCTAAATCTGAGACGAAAGACCATCGCAACCGCGAAGCCAAACATCAAAAAAACTTAGATCTAGCCGATTTTGCTTATTTTTTGTCACAAGAAGACCAGCTGCACCCTAATTTAGAAAGTAAGGATTGGGTCGACAGTGTGCTGAATTCTTTGCCCGACAAAGAAAAAGAAATTCTGCAGCGTCGGCTGCTACAGGATCAGGATTACTCGGAAATAGCAAATGCGCTTGGACTGAGCGAAGCCAACATCCGACAAATTGTCTCTAGGACTTTGAAGAGTTTAAAAAATAGCTTCAAAACAAAAAAAGAAATATAGGAGTATTAACCGATGACATCTTCAAAGCCATTCCTTTCGCCGCAGAAAAAAACCGCCATTTGGCAGCAACTGCAGCTGCAGGCTGAACGCAGCCTTCATCCCTCATTTTTTTCCGTGTTGATGCTGTTAGTACCTCTTCATCTTGTTACTGGTGGTGTGACCTTATTTTTCTGTCCACAATTTAACATCAGCCCCTGGGCCATGAATTTTTCATCTTTGGATGTTTCATCTCATATGCAGCACCAACTGAACTCGGCCAATGGAGCTAGATATTTTTTTAGCCAATTAGGACCACAAGCCTGCGAGTTTTTATGTGGTTTGTTTTTCTTTGGTTTAACTATATTGGCGGCTCGTTTTTTACTCAATGTTTATCAACGACAAACGATGAAAAAATATGCGTTTGCGTATTCGCAAGTTTTGATATTTTTATCCTACATGACATTTCACTTGATGAACCCACAATATGTCGGTGAGAATCTATTTTTCTGGTGGCTTGGATCTTTTGTGATATTTTATGGACCCACCAAAACTAGGATGTATGCAGCAAATATTTTTAATCCGGCACGGTGAAACAGATTGGAATGTCCTTCGCAGATTGCAAGGACATTCCGATATTCCATTAAATGCCAATGGCACTCAGCAAGCCTTGTCTATCCAAAACGATCTTCGCAATTTGCAGTTAGATAAATATTTTTCCAGCGATTTATCTAGAGCCTTGCAGACGGCTGAGCTAGCCACTCAATTACTGAACAAACCTTCACTGCAAATGCCAGCTATGATTCAAACCTCCAAAGATTTGCGTGAAGTTTTTTTAGGTGATGCCGAAGGTTTGACTCATGAGGAAATTCAACTTCGCTTTGGTATCGACATCTGGAAAGATTGGACCCAAAATGATCCACAGCTTTTTCACACACGCTTCCCTGGTGGAGAAAGCAAGTGGGAAGCTCTTCATCGCTTTGAAAATTATATTTTAGAACAATGCCAACGTTTTCCAAGTCAAAAACTGGGATTCTTTTCACACGGATTGATCATGCGAAGTTTTATTCACAAGCACAATTCGATTTTGACGGAACCCTTTATCGTTAAAAATGTGCAGATAGTTTCAATGACTCTACATGATTCTAAGTTCTTGCTGCAACCGGGCGCCACTTCCGAATCTTAATGATTTTTTATTTGTAAACTGACACTCGCTCGAATTATAACTCTACTCTATGAATACAAATACTAAATCAAAAAATATTTCAACAGAACAAACAACATCAACCTTTAGTTCCATTTTGCAATGTATGAATCTAACAGTTCTAGTTGCAGCACTTGGTTACTTTGTGGATTTATTCGATATCGCTTTGTACGGCGTTGTAAGAATGGAATCTTTGAACTCCATCGGAATTACAGATCCTGCTGAACTTCTTGGAGCGGGCGTCACGATTTACAACGCTCAAATGATTGGAATGATGGTCGGGGGCGTTGCATGGGGAGTACTAGCGGACAAAAAAGGTCGCCTAAGTGTTTTGTTTGGGTCCATTCTATTATATTCCATTGGTAACATTGCAAATGCGTTTGTTTGGGATGTTAACAGTTATGCTTTGTGTCGCTTCTTAACTGGTTTAGGCTTAGCGGGTGAGCTTGGCGCAGCTGTCACTATCGTCGCAGAATCTTTACCAATTCATTTACGTGGAATTGGAACTACGATCATTGCCACCTTAGGCTTATGTGGATCAATAGCTGCGGCCGCATTTGGAAAACTAGCCAACAGCAAAACTGTCGTATTGGGTATAACAATAGATTGGAAAGTGGCATACATAGTCGGTGGAGTGATGGGTTTAGCATTATTAGCCGCACGAGTAAAAATGTCAGAAAGTGAGCTGTTTCAAAAGTTGTCTACAAAAAAAGAAAAATCAGATCGTGGAAATGTGATGCTACTGTTTCAAAATGGTCGTTTTTTAAAATATCTTTACTGTGTGATGGCTGGCGCTCCCATCTATTTTATCACTGGAATCTTCTTTACGTTCTCTCCTGAAATAGTTCGAGGTCTGGGACTAGTTGGGAACTACACAGCCGCAGACGCAATACTTTACGGCTCTATTGGTTTGGCACTAGGTGATTTTGCAACTGGAATACTAAGCCAATTACTTCAAAGTCGTAAAAAAAGTATTGGAATTTCTTTAACTGCAGCTTTTGCATTAGCGATGGCTTTTTTATTAATACCAGGGCCGACACCTGAAAGAATTTATACGCTATGCTTTTTCATGGGACTAATGGCTGGGTATTGGGCTGTTATGATCACTGTCGCTGCAGAGCAATTTGGTACTAACATTCGAGGCACCGTTGCGACCACTGTACCAAACTTTATTCGCGGATCAGCTGTTATCGCCGTCACTTTATTTAGAGCTCTTGTTGGTGCACCTACACCAAGTTTTTTAGTCGGCATTGTCGGTTCGGAAACAATCTCTGCTCCTGTCGCGGCACTAGGTATAAGTCTAGTATGGTTTGGTATGGCGTTTTTTGCTCTAAGTCGTCTAGAGGAAACATTCTCTAAGGACTTGAACTTTGTAGAGTCGAACTAGTCAGTACGACAGAGTGCGAGTACCTCTTTGACTCGCACTACTTAATGCTTTAGGCTTTTTAAGATAAAGACAAATATTTTAGACCGCACGGACAGTCGAGAGATTATTTTTTGTTTTTATCTAAAGGAGCCAAACATGAACACTATCATCAACTCAATCGCTAACGTTAATAAATCCCTTTTGATTATAACAGTCGGTTTCATTTTATGTGGACATTCATCTATTGCCGCGGCTGTAGTTTCTCCTAAAGATATCATTGCTAAATCGGATGCAAAACGCGGACTACAAGAGTCTTTTTCCATGGTGGCTAATATTGAATTCATTGATGGGAAAGACGTGCAAAAAAGCACCTATCAGATTAAAGCCAAAGACTCTGTCACCTCACTAGTAGACCAAACCGCACCAGAAAGAAATCGCGGCCGTCGCTTATTGATGAAGGGCTATGATATGTGGTTATTCACACCGAATATCAAGCGCCCTGTACGCGTCGGTATGGAACAACGCCTAACGGGAGATGTTTCTAATGGTGACATTGCTCGAACAAATTTGAAAGACGATTACGAACCTAAAATGGAAGGTGAGGAATTTGTTGGTAAAGAAGATTGTTATAAAATGCTATTAACGGCGAACAACAAAAACGTCACCTACTCTAAAATTCACATTTGGATTTCTAAAAAAGATTTCGCTCCTCAAAAATCAATCTACTACGCTTTATCCGGCAAGCCCTTAAAAACGGCCACTTTTGAAGATTATAAAATGATTGATGGATTGACTCGATCGACCAAAATGGTGATTCGCGATTATTTAAAAAAGGACCGCATCTCGGTCATCGTTTATTCGAAACACAAAAAAGAAAACTTCAATGATTCTTTATTTAACAAAGACCAAATGGATTTCTAAAAGTTAGGTGATTGATGCAACGATTTTCCGACAATTTTAACCTTCAGGTTGCAGCGCTGGCTGCAACTTTTATTTTTAGTACTTTTTCGAACACCGCGGCCGCCGCACCAAAAGGATATTTTACAGGTCAGTTTGATGCGAATTTTCGGCAATGGACGATGGAGCCGTCTCGCAAATTGGGACAAAATTATCGGCTTTTGTTAGAACAAAAATTAGAACTGAATGCGGAATCACAATTTGTATTTCAGGGTCGCGGTTATTCAGGTACCGATTTGGTCGACAACATTGGATCCTGGGATCAGGTACAAACTCGCAATTTGGTTTCTGAAATTTACCCTCAAGATAATTATTATCAATACAAATCTGGTGGCTTTTTATTTCGTGCTGGCTATCAACAAGTAGTCTGGGGAGAAGCCTTCGGTTTGTTTTATTCGGATTTTATCAACCCTAAAGATCTACGACTGTCCCCTTCAACACCTTCCGAATTTTCCCGACGCAGCCTTCCCATGTTGAATGTAAAAATGGTTAGCAGCATGATGAGCTTACAACTATTAGTCGCGCCACAACCTCAATATCATTTATTACCTCCACCCACACGTCTATTCGGTGCCAACACACTGAAGGCCCTTTCTGTATCAAGCATTGATATTCGTAAATCCAGTGCTCCGATGTTATTCGAAAAAACCGAATACGGCGGCAAACTAGGCTTTACTTCCTCTAGTTCAGATATTTCGTTGTATTATTATAATTACGATGATCGTATGCCCTACTACGAAACCACCAGCGACAGTGTGTTCCCAGTCATTTTACATTTAAATGAAAAACACCAAAGGATGAGTTCGGCGGGTGTCGCAACAGCATTTGAAGGTTTTGGATTTATGTTTCGTGGTGAGTTCTTACAAACACAAAATAAAAAATTTAATACCATTGATGCCACTGGGATTGGACAATTTCAAACAACAGAAAATGTTTTTGTTGCCAGCGCTGAAACTCCCAGTATGAATGGATATATCTTTGCTACGCAATTTTCAGACAGTACGTTAGCCAACAATCCTAGTTCAAGCCTTCGAACACGTTATCAATCATTGGTCAGCTTTCGTTTACAAAAAACTTTAAGCCAAGAACATAGTTTTGAAGTTATCTATACTATGGCCCCCTATGATAAAGGCGGTATTATTTCAGGGAACTACTATTGGCCCAGAAATAAAGACAGCGAAGTTCGTATCGGTTTTGAATCCCACGAAGGAGATTCCGAAAGCCAATTGGGTCGTGATCGCGATTTAAATAATTTTTATATTTCGTTACGAAATTTTTTTAGAGGCTAAATTCAACTGACGTATTTTAGCTACTAAATCTTTGATCTCAGTCATGGCCTGCTGCGAGCTGGGTAAAAACTGAATTCCATACTGATGTATACTTTGATCGACCTCGTTCTCATAATTGGTTTTACCTTTGACGATGGCCTTAACTCCAGTTCCCACTTGCACACGACTTTGTGATAAAAATATTTCCACCACATCATTCTTGTTCATATTGGTTGTTCTTAATACTAAGGCCATACCGGCTTCGCTAACGTCAACACACAAAGCTTTTAAAATCTGGTTTTGCTTACGAACCCATACGATTTTTTGCGTCTCTTCACGATCATGATGCCTTCGAAAGTGAATGGGACCCTTACCTAGATTGGGATTTTCACTGGCCACCATTTTTAATACTTCTGAAGAAAAATCAGAAAACTCAGATACTCGTTTCCACTCTTGGGTACCCTTACGAACCAAGTCCGTGTCTTTCAGTTTTCTATCTTGTAGCATTCCTAATAATATTAAATACGAAAAGGGCCCTTGAGGGCGACCGTCCTCATCCAGCAAATACCATTGATCAATCACTTTTTTACCAGTTTTTTCTTGGTCAACAATGATGTTTAAAGACGTATTGGTGGCCGACATACCATCATCTACTAAAAAGCCTTTTTGTCGGCTGGTATCTGAAAAGTCAGATGGTTTGTCTTCAGTCCAGTCGCCAGTAAAATCTGGATGTTGGAATATCATTAACCATGAGGGATCTTTGTCCGAACAAATTTGATCCATAATAGAAATTTTATTCAAGGATAACATTTCCATGATTTGTTGATTGCTAAATGGCCCTACTTTATTTTGTCCATCGGTAAGATAATATTTCATATAGTTAAACTATCGGAATCTGTTTAGATTAACTTTACTAGATCCAACTAGACTCAGTTAAAAAATCATTTTTTCCCTATAACTTTAAAAAAGTTCTACAGCATTTCTATTGGGCTAGACAGCTAATTCTTGTATTGAGACATGCAGTCCAACTATTGATTATTGTGCTTAGCCATGTACGACCTTTGTCACTAGTCTTAATAACTGTAGTGGATCATAGGGTTTTGGCAATACCGATAGAATTCGATTTTGAAAGTTTTGAAAAATATCCTCTTCAGGACTTTCGGGCAGTAGCACGATTGGCGTTTTATTATTAATCGAATCAGCTAAATCCGTAGCCAATAATAAATCTTCATAGTGTTCGCCGATAAATTGTGTCGATAGAAGGATCAAAGAAAATTTTTGCCGATCCGACTTAACTAAGGCTTCACGAATACTATAGGACTTCAGCACCTTCATGCGCTGTAATGACAATAGACTAGATAGCATTTCCATGACTTTTAAATCAGACTCAACGATTAATACGCTACTCATGATATCCATATTGACCTATTAAAATCATCTTGGTCAAATGAAGATTATGTCTGATGCAAAACCAATTTTATTTACTATTTTTGAAGTCCCACCCACACTTAGTGATACTATTACAGAATTAAAAGACTTAGGATACGACATACAGAATTATAATTTTCCGAATTGGGAAAAAGAACAAAGTCCTTTGTTGTTACCATTTTCAAATGCAAATTCAAATACTATGACCCTAGATAAAATTCAAAATGCTCTAATTCCGTTTAATAAACTTCCCAATCGACCACAAATTATCGGTATGTTCTGTGGACGCTCACCAATCAAAGTCAATGAGGCTTATCGAATTGGAATTAAAAATTTATTCCAAGTGCCCTTAGAACAAGAACTGATGATGCAAAAAATATTAGACTTGTATCCAGTGCCTTTAAAAAACGAAGACGTGCAATTTCATCATCTATTCAAAGTTTCAATTTACGAATTAGACAAAGTCGAACAGTGTCCATTAGATCTTTTTATTTACCTGCCTTCGAATAAAAAAATAGTACATTATCTAGCAAAGGGAGCTGCATTAGATGAAAAAACTTTGCAAAAATTTAAATCCAATAAAAACTATAACTTGTACATCAAAAAAAATGATCTTCATGAATACAATCACTTTTGTTCGCAATTACTGTCTTTAGTCAGTAATGATCCCAACTTAAATGCCATCGACAAAAAGAAAAGTATTCAAAATCAATTATCTCAATTTATGAAACCGTTTTTTTCTGAAGAGCCTTTGACTTCAGAAGAATCACAACAGATGGTACAAAACCTGAATCAGTTAGTTGCAAATCTTTCAGATGCTTCGGGCGACAAGAAAGAACTATCGCAAAAGATTGAGGACTTAACTTCTGAAAAAATGACGAACGAAACGCATGCAAAAAATGTCGCGGCCTATTGCGCGTTATTTGGAATGACTTTAGGAATAGAGGAGCCCCAATCTTTACGAATGGGTGGATTCTTACATGATTTAGGCTTAGCAGATCTACCTTCAGAGTTAATCACAAAAGATGAAAAGGATATGAACGAAGACGAATTAGCCAAATATCACTTACATCCAGGCAATGGTAAATTAGAATTAGAACAAAAAAAATTCCAAGTGCCAAGCATGGTCACAGATATGATTTTACTGCATCACGAAAGACCAAACGGTCAGGGCTTTCCCTATGGAAAAAAATCGAATGAAATCCCTTTGTGGGCCAGCGTTTGCGGAATTGCGGATGAGTTTGATAAGCTAACCAGTATTCGCCAAGGCTATCGACAGTTATCGCCAATGGAGGCCTTGCTTGAACTAGAAAATAAATTTGATCCGTCCATATTAAAACAGCTCCAACAGATTTTTATGCGAAAGTCTGATACTGAAATTGAAAATATTAAAAAACAAAAACAGCTAAATGAACAGTCAACGAAAACACGTGAGCGCCCCAAACCACGACTGAAATTAAAAGACCTAATTGAAAAGAAAAAAGTCAAACTGGATGACTTTGAATTGAAATTCAAAGACACCGAAACGCAGCTATTAGCTCAGCAATTGGTCAAAGACTTAAAATCCTATTTAGAAAATTTAGCTTATAAATAATCTGGGTTAGTCACGAATAGCGTTTACAATAAAAGGATTTTTTAAAAACTAACGGCTAACTTAGCTCCAACAACCGACGCATCTTTGTCAACTAAATGAGTGTTCATACCACCCGATTCGGCATAGATAGCGCCTGCGTTTTCGTGATTCACACCCAGGCTGATATGATCGTTAACAGCATAAGATAATTCTTGTACATAATCGAAGGCTCCTTGTGTGGGTTTGCCATCAAAGTTCCATTGCTCAAAATGCAAAAATTGAAATTGCAATGTCCAACTGCCCACTGCAAATTGCGGGACTAGATATTGACGAAACTCGTATTGTTTTAAGTCTTTATGTTTCACATCATCAGAATATTTATAATCGTATTTCAAGGCATATATCTTATACATGACTGAAAAGTGTTTCCCAAATAACTCTTTAGAATTATAAGTCATCCCTGGGCCACCGCTGATGATCATCTGATTCACATCTCGTTCGGTTTTTGATACTGGTAAATTAGCTCGAACCGCTGGATATAGTTCTCCAAGATATCCCTTCCATGTTGTCAAGTGATTTAAAATTAGGATCAAATCTTGGATACCAGATTCTTCTGTTTTATTTAGATCCTGAACATAATCACTAACAACAGTGAAATTCATGTCATTTTTAAATTTGTAATCCAACACCACTTGATGAGCCACATTATCTGATCGACTACCGTCCCCTTTATCATATAAACTAGTCGTGCGATTCATTTCCCAGCTGAAACTGAACGGACTTTTTTCTGATTTTTTATCTGCAAGAGGCGCCTTCATAACAGATGAGCCATTCGAACCTGTAGCTGTTACTGTTGTTGCAGATGCAGCCATGGCCGCGTCCTTATTACCATAGTTAGTGATAGCGCTTGTATTCATGGAAGAAGAACTACGACTGACAGCCCCAGCTTGCAGACTTAAAATAAGACAAGGTAAAAACACCCCGCAAATAGGAATAAGTTTAAATTGGAATGTAGACATAGTTTTCTCCTTTTTAGATTTCTTAAAAAAATCTTTTCAATGCAAATACTGTTTTATAAAAAAATATTATTTCTTTTCTCGATAAACGATTTCTAAAGAATTTCCAGCACAAGTGGCCTTGAACACTGTGGCGCCTTCTGTTTTTAATTTTTCAACCTGAGTCTTAGCAACATTTATACATTCATCTTTATCCACAGTCTTAATCACAACATCTACTGATTGGTAAATCTTTCCATCGAAAGATAAATATTCATTCGCTACCCCAGCAGAGTAATTGGTGTCGAAATTCGTCGTATAGGCCATACTTTGTGTTGTCGCCATTAGAGTAACCAGGCTTAATATTAACTTTTTCATGTTCAGCTCCTTGTTAGTGGTCATTTTTGTTTAACTTTAATCCTATTTTTCATTTTAATTTTTATTACCTTTGCTTTTTCCAAACTTTTTGTCTTATGCAACTTTATCGCTATCAACATCAACGGGCATAAATTCGCTGACAGCTTAAAGCTGGATTTTTTCCTTTAAAAAAAGACGCTTCTGCTGCCAGGCTTGCCTGAGTTAGTTTCGTCGGCATATCTTTAGTTGTTGTTTCATATTTGTTTCCTTTGCCAATGATCGAACTTATTTTTATCATTGCCCGTTGTACAAAATCGAAATTCACGATTCGTTCTTGAAATTGCTTGTAACTTTCCACCATGCGATCATAAGACGACTTTCTTAAAAATACATAAGCTGAAGCATAAGCTGCTGCCCAATAACCCATCCATCGAGGAATTAAACTTGGATCCATTAGCAAGTCTGGATTCAATATCACAACACTCCAACTCGTTGCTAGGTAGGTAGATACAAAAACAGCTGTCTGTGTGGCCAACCATGGTACCATCGGATGTGCCATGCTGGCTTTGGGTGGATGCTCTAATGAAAACTCAAGTAATGATTCTGCACTTAATTTTTTTAATTCTTTCATTTCTACGGCGCTCAACTCACCACTCATGATCTGCACGATTTGTTTTTTTATTTTCCCAACCTCTGTGGTTTCATTATTTTTTTGCGCATAAGCAAGTTTAATTAATAAACCAAAATATTCTTGAGCGTCTTGCAGTTCACTATCAGCGTTACTCGTAGCTTTCATCCATTTCTGCTGACTACTTTGTAAGTCATTCATTGCTTCGGTCTCTATTCGGGTGTCATTCGAAGGTAATGATGTCACATTCACGTGCTCTAAGTTTTTAACGTTTCGCACATCCGTCATGACTAAAACTTTTTGTAGCATTTCTGGAGCGTTTCTTCGATACGAATTTAATAATTCACCATAGGCTTGCCGCAAACGACTTTCGGATTGCTCGCCATCTAATCCACGCAAAGCTCTTGAAATTTTTAAATGCATTTGCTGCATTTCGATTTTTATTCTATCAACACGCTCCAAAGTTAACTGTGTTCCCAACTGCATCGGATACCAGATCCAACCCCACCAAACGATCATCGAAAAGAACTCAAAACCAAATGCGTGCGCAACAATAGCTGGCGGTGCCCCATACGCTAGTCCTCGCAAAAAAATCGCTGAGTAAATTCGTGATTGAATGGTAGTCAATTGTCGTTTTAAATCGCCCAGGATCACTCCGCCAATATCGGATTTATCTGGCAATAGATACCTAGCAAATTGAAACGTCGATTTCATTAAGGACTCTGATCTTTCCTTGATGGCATATTGCTGATACTCGATAGGATCATAGGCATCCTCACGTTCCGGCGAATACTTATAGTAAGTTAAGGTATTCTTTGCTCCAGCTAGCAATAAGTGCACATAGGTATTATAAGCCATATCATACATGTGTTTCGGATTGGTATCTAAGAACGCGCCTTGTTGGGCTGTCAACTCTTGCGGATGCATAAGGTCCGCGCGGTCACCTACCATCGCAGGCACAGTGGCCACTTGAATATGATCCAAAGTAAACTCACGTTGTACCATCGAAAATATCTCTGAGTTAGGAATCGAATTTCGCAAAATATTCACTTCCGTCATTCCGTATTGGGCAGTTCCCTTAGCCATCGATAATCCTACTTGACGAAACTTCATTTTTAGTCGCGCGATTCGTTCGCTGGATTTAGATTGGTAAATCTTTTCTGCTATATCGCGTGCTTTTTTAACGAACTCTTCCACCTCGACAGGATCTAAATTATCTTTTAAATTCCCCTTCAATACGTCGATCTCATGAAAAGCTTGATACAATCCCTGTGAAATTAATTCGAACTTTCTAGCTTGCTCTGGATTTCTAAAAATCGCGTCTAAATTTAAAATCGACTCCCCTTGGTCTGCCGCATACACTAATGTTGCGGGATCAACTCCTGTTTTTTCGCTGACAACCAAAGCTGCAAAAACCCAAGCTAATTTTTTGTATCTGTCTTTTTGAGTCTTCAAAGCCAATTGAATGTTCTGCTTACGTTCAGCCACAGCATTGGCTTTAGCATCCGTAGCCTGATATAATTTAGGAGATATTCGAATACCCAAAGGCTCTAAGTATTTAGCTAAAGAAATACTAGCATCTAAAGGATTATTCCAAAGCACGTATTCGTCTTTATTTAAACCTAGCTCACGACCAACTTGTGAATCCGCTTTAATTTTCTCTAAAGGATTTGCAAATCCCATTTCAAGTCCTGAAAACAAACCTTTTTGGCGCATCGTATGACTGAAAACAACTCTTAAAATTGGATATACCCAGACGGAATAATAGCGATTACTAAAAGTAACTATACGTTGCCATACTCCCATATCTCCCCAAACTAGAGCTAAATCACGAATTCGTTGCGCGGCTAAACTGTTACTATTTTGCGAAACCTTCGCGGCTCCCTTCAACAACCAACCGACAGAAGCCGATGTCAACATCGCACCTGGAATTATTAATAGTAATTTTATCATGCTACGAATATTCACGATGCGATAGGAAGCATCCTTCATCACATCCGTATATAAATGATGATAAGTCCAAGATAAAATCTTCATTTGTTGCAAAACTTCAAAATGATCATACATCAAGGGAAATGATAAATAACCGACACCTAAAAATGCCAACGTATACCACTGACCCAAAAATTTTGCCGAAGAATTTAATAATTTTGAGGCCTGCGTGGGATTGTACAAAGGTCCCATTTCTTTTTTGTTTGCAGAATCCAACTTTGAACTCGCATCAATAACTTCTGCGACTGCTGCGTTGTTCGGGATTCCACCGGCAACATATTTAGATTGCAAGTCTGCCAAGGCTTTCTGTGCCCATTGAATATTTTCAGTTTGAGTAAACTGATCTTTCTGTCGATTCGATTGTGCATTGACAAAAGCCCCTGTTAACTTTAACGATCCAAGTGCCTCCGGTGATAATGCCGCTAAGGCTTTTCTTTCCACGGGAGACATTTCAAGAACATACTTTTGATATTTTTCTTTAGCTGACTCTTGTCGCTTTTCATTTTCGATTTGTTTTTCTAAAATTTCAGGTAGATCTTTTGCCAATTGTTCATTGTTCTGACTTAAAGTGCCAACTGTGAATGCGTATTTAGATATATTATAAATATCTTCAGCAATCATCGCTCGATTAAATATACCCAAATATCTAATTTTACCGGGAGACTCTTCATAACCTGCAACCACGTCGCCGGCATTCCAGATCACTTCGCCTTTTTCATCGTAAGCAAGCACCGTTGATTTTGGTAATTCAGCAAAATTCAGAGGCGTTGAATTTCGCTGACGGAACTCTACAAAAACATTTTTCTGTGACAAATCCAGTGACTGTAATGGTGACCACAGATTGGTAAAAACCGGAATTGCCGATTTAAAGATAGCGGCTTTGACAAACTGGAAATTAATGGCATTTAATTTTCCTTTTGAGTCGATATATACGATAAGTTCTTTATCTTGTTTGTGTCCTTTAATCGGTGTAATCGCTTTGATATCAATACCAGAAATGACTTGTCGAACGACGACTTCACCATTGTCACCATTTTCATTTTCACCACGAGTGCCTTCAAAAATAAGTTGCTTATGTTCATAATCAACATTGATATTCAATCGAGTGTAAGCCACAGCCGGCAAGGACTTTTTCACATCCTGTAACGAAACTTGGCGAATCACTTTTCCTTCGCGTAAATATTCAATATATTGTTGACCTAATAAATGAAAGTCATTGATTGGAATTTTTGCTTGCGTGAGCGAACTAGAATTTAATTGATCCGCCAGCTCCAACAGTGGTGTCAAATTCTGTTTTTCTTCGGCAGAGATCGTAGCCATATTTTCTGCTAACAAATTTAGATCACCCTGATTGGCAAATCGTGGCATTGATTCTGTCACGGTTGCTGATACAGACTGGTTTGCTAAAGAGGATACTGCTATAACTTCAGCAGCTGATGATGATGATGACGACGAAGCAGATGCGGATGTGGGTATAGGAGTGGGTGACGATGAAGGCGTTGACGTTGATGCCAGAGCTACCGTCGGGCTCAAGGTGAATTGAACGATTAATATATTGATGATAATTTGTCTGAATAAAAATACGTTCACTTAAGCCTCTCGTTTTTACTTCTTTGTTTTTTACTTCTTTGTTTTTTTTATTTTCTTTACTCTTTACTAATCTTTGCTCATTTATCTGATGATTTTTTTACTAAGACTTGGATCCAATTTGGATCTAGTGATCATCGGCACTTGTCAAATTACGTTCCACTAGGGCGCAATATTGCAACATAAGTGCCGTCACTCATTTTTTATATTTTGTTTTTTATTGAAAAAGTATTTTTTACAAATTTCTAACTATCTGATTTGAAATGGATTTTAACCTTATATTAAGCATAAAGATTTCTACTGGCATTATTCTTGATATTCAGTACTAAATCGTGCGTAGAACTTTTGATCACAAGTGACAGTTTTTGTGGGACAAATTCTTTTTCTTTCTGGCCTCTCTATCAATTAGTGGGGTGGTGGTACATGCCAATTCAGATTGAATTTGTAAAACTGTTCACCGGGATTACGACCTTTGAATTTATAGCCTCAGTGAGGCCAGCCCTAGCAGGAAGCTTAATCACTGCATCTGTATCACTATAACTGACACCAGCAAAACAATAATATTAGTTTCGCATATAGTGCTGAACCTACTAACTTTATCCTGATTTATAATATATTTATGACATTGCCCCATTCATAAAATCTGCATTGACTTTTGAACTAAAAATATAGAAAAGCATTTCACGCATGAACACACCTCGACAACAATCTAAAAATTCTATTAAACAGTTATCGTTTGTTGATTATTTAAAATCCAATCGAACACAACGAAATCGCGTACATGGCACATCTTGCAAAAGATCTGTTTCTGCGACGCTGGCCACATCTCGTGCATCAAGCACATCTCGTACTTCTGATGCATCTGATAGATTCACCACAGACAACATCAGTGTGATGCAGTCTCGACGAATTCATGGTGGTGAACTGCGAACTGGACGACGAAAAATTCAACGGCCGATTGCGCCAAAGAAATGGATGCATTTAACTCTGAAATCGTCAGCAGCCAAAGGGGATTTGAGTCTTTTACACATTAAACATCGCTATCAAATTCAAAAGCTCATTCATATCGAAGCTCGGAAAAACTTTATCACTATTGGTGATGGCGTGAATATGGGAAATCACTTTCATTTAAAAATAAAGTGTCAAAGTCGAAAATATTTTCAAACTTTTTTACGATCGATCACTGGAAAAATAGCTAGACTGGTAACAGGCGCACAAAAAGGTAAACCCTTTGGAAAAAGATTTTGGGACATGCTGGCTTTTTCAAGAGTGCTAACCTCAACCTATGAAGTTTTTTTGTTAAACACTTATCTAAATGCTAATCGCAAAGAGCGATCTTATGGCTATCAAGCCCGCCAACGTTTTTTGAATGACTTTAACCTATGGATGAAAAGTCGATCAGCGATGTCTTGAAAACTAAATTCAACAAACTAACTTAGACCAACCAGTCACTCCAAGCGGACTTGTTCTAACAAGACTCACTCCAACCTGATTCAATTAAATTTATTATTTACGTTTTTTATGAAGCAAGCGTAGATTGCGACGAGCGGAAGCTTCTTCGAAGCGTCGTTTTTCGTCGTCAGATTCTAGATTTAAACTTGGAACTGCACTGGGTTTGCCATCTTCGCCTAATGCGACAAATGTAAGATAGGCAGTGACTGTATGAAAGGTTTCTCCTGTTTTTGGATTTTCAGCATCCACACGAACACCGACTTCCATACTAGTACGAGAAACAAAATTAACACTGGATTTTAAATTCACAACCCAACCCTTTTTAACAGGGGCGATGAAATGCAATTCATCAATCGAGGCCGTGACAACTTCTTTGTTCGAATGGCGTTGAGCGCAGATAGCTCCCGCAATATCTATCCATGACATAACAACTCCCCCGAAAATACTTCCGAGGGAGTTCGTATGACCTGGCAAAACAAGCTGACTCATTAAGACCTGTGAAGACTTCACCGTCTTAGGAGTTAAACTCATTTAATTAGATTCCCATTCCTGGTTCATTATTTCCGCGACCCATATCATTGCTACGGCCTGGAATAATTGTAGGAACAACGTTGTTAGCATTTCCAGCAGGAATAACTTGCGTAGCTGCTGCTGCCGCTGACTGAGCCATAGGAGCTGCTGCTTCCACTCGAGCTTCGCTTTCGACGAAACCAAGGTGAGGTAAGCACCACACTATTAACTGTGCGCGAGATTTAACATTCATTTTTTTATAAATGTTCGTTAAATGAAATTTAACTGTTTTTTCGGTGACGAATAGTTGGTTTGCAACTTCCTTGTTTGACAAACCTTTTGATACTAGCTCGGCGACCTCTGCTTCTCTATTGGATAGACCTTTTTGTATTAGGATATCTCTGAGCATCCTTGCTCCCTCCTGTTTTAAAAGTTAGACGACTCTTCTAATCGTCTGGGTTAATTTCTTTTTCTTAATTCCTAAAATTAATTCTTTTAAAATACCTAACAACTTTAGCCTGGAAACCCTTTACTCTTTTAAAATCCTTTTCAAAAGATCCAGACCTTCGGATAGAAAATGCAAACCTTAGTGCCGTCTAGCTGTATTAAAACGAAACATCTCCATACCTGTAATAAAGTCTGACAATAAAAATATATTAAAGCAACAGGTTTGGACTCGAGTTTTTAAAAACTGGACCGATAAATCATTTGTTCGATAAAAAAACTAATTACTAACGGATTAACAAAGGAATGAAACTATGTTCCCACCCAATACAAAATTTTTAGTCGTCGATGACTTTGCAACAATGCGCAAAATCATCAAAAAAGTTTTAACCGAACTAGGGTACACCAATATTGAAGAGGCCGATGACGGTAAACCCGCATTAGCAATACTTCAAAATGCAGCCGGTACAGCAGCTCCTTTTAACTTTGTCATTTCCGATTGGAACATGCCCGGCATGGCAGGAATTGATTTATTAAAAGCCTGCAAGGGAGACCCTAAATTAAAAAATCTTCCTTTCATGTTGGTCACTGCGGAAAGCGAACAAAAAAACATCGTTGAAGCTGCCAAAGCCGGAGTTTCTGATTATGTTGTTAAGCCTTTCAATGCGACAACACTTAAAGGAAAGCTTGAAAGAATCTGGGCAAAGCATCAACAACAAAGTGCAGCTTAGGGAACGGAGTACATATGGGCGCAGAAAAATTAGCAAACGGCAATCCGTTACTCGACAAACGATTCATCAACGCCTTTGTTGAGGGAGTAATAAAAACTCTTTCCCTGATGGCCAGCACAGAAGTGACCGTTGGTAAACCTTCCATCGACAGTCAATTCAAAGCTAAAGGTGATGTGGCTGGTATGATCGGCATGATCGCCGGCAGTCTTAAAGGCACCATGTCCATCAGCTTTCAAAAAGAATCTATATTTTATATCATCGACAATATGTTAGGTGAAAAACATACAGAAGTCTCACAAGGTGTTTTAGACTGCGTCGGAGAACTGACAAATCAGATTTATGGATCTGCTAAAACAACATTGAATCAAATGGGATATGCTTTCGACATGGCTATTCCAAGTGTGATTCATGGCACCTTTGTTATTTCGAAACATCACAACGGTGCTACCTTAGTCATTCCTTTTACTTCCAAAGACGGCAGTTCGTTTTACATCGACATTACCGTCGCCTCTGTTTAATTAGTAATTAGTTGATTCCAATCAAAAAAACCTCCAAATCTGGAGGTTTTTTTGATTAAAGTCATGCTTTATATTAGTTTTACTACGATCGAATTTCATTCATCAAAGCCTTATGCAATAACATCAAGTCATTACTGGTTTTGCGCAATGAACCCATTAAATTTAAGGCCAGCTTTTTCAAAATCGGCACGGCCCATTCGGGATTGGCTTGGCAAAATTTTTGGAACTTTTCCTGCGTTAAGACCAAACACTCCGAATCCACATCTGCTTTAATAGTCGCCGATCTAGGTTCCGATTCAATCAGCCCTCCCTCGCCAAAGGCTGGTATCATTTCTTGCTTTAAAATCACCACACGATACACATCACCTTCTGGGGTTTTTTTGTAAACACTGACTTGCCCTTGCAGTAAAACAAAAAACTCATTCCCCAAGTCACCTTCTTGCAATAGGGTCGCATTCGCCGTGTAAGACCTTGGCTCCATAATATGACTTAACTCTTGCAAAGCTTTTTGATTCCCCTTCAATCCCGAAAGCAAGGGCACTCGATCCAGTGTTTCCACAATTTGTGTAGCTGTCATACGACTAGTTGAACTCATCCCTTTTCAATGACGATGGCCATTGCTCCTTCTTTGATAATATAGTCTTGTGGTGGTCCAAAAAACGGTTCATTAAAACGCAAAGCTTTTACCTTGGTTAGATTAGACACCAACTCAGCGACGTTGGGTGTCTGTTGAGCTTTGCGTATAGCCATTTCTTTGGCCACATGACTATTTCCAGAGTTTTCCAATAAACCAATTAATATTTCCTTAGGTCGATCTTTCATAAACATCAATTGGAGCTTCTCATATGTTTGCCCCAAACAACCTTCGGGCAACTCTTTCGTGCGAATAAAGTGTGGACTATGTGGATTCAATAACTCGTGATAAATATTTGTGACACCAATACCAGATGAAGCCAACGCCAATAACATTCGTGAGTACTCTCTAGAATAAATGATTTCATGCACCTGAGCCAAGCGCAAATACTGATCCATTGAAGAGTCTAAAACCTCTGCTGCCACAGGTGTCCCCTTCGCAATATTATTCAAAGTCATCGCCGTCATCACAGTTCTGGCATCGGCTTCCGACATCGTAGGAATCTGCCCCTGCGCATTGGGAGTTTTATCCGCCAAGATTAAAACCTTGCTGGCTTGCTCGGGAGCCGCGCGCTTTAAATAAATTTCCACATAAAAATCACCACGAATGACCTTGATATTTTTAAATCTTGGAACCTGTAAAAGATTTTCAATCTCAGAATCCGGCGCATTATTCAAAAGCACAATGTCTTTTGCTGCTTGATGCGGATTTGTATCTAAAATGTGATTCAAAAAACTGGACATCTCGTCTTTCCAACCACAAATTACGAAATGATTTTTTAGCAAGCTTGTATCCACAAAACCTCTTCTTTCTCGCAAGGCTCTTTCTAGAAAAAAACTAGAGATCTTCGCTGTCACAATCGCAATTCCAACAACTCCAGACACCATCAAGGAACCTGCCACTAATCGCCCATAAGTGGTCACAGGAAATTTATCACCATAACCCACAGTCAATAAGGTAACAATGCCCCACCAAATCGCATCTTCGAATGAATTGATATTATGTCCTTCGGCCGAAGCTTCAAATCGCAATACACAAGCCGCAGTAATCCCCCACACGATCACGATAAAACCAATCGCTGTTATAAACGGGTTCGCCATCAAAGCGACTTTTAGCCACTCGTATCTTTTTATCAATCGCTGTTTAAAATAAGAATATACTTTCACACTCTTAGTGTGGATGAAGACAGAGATTCTCTTGAGTCCTAACGCTAGATATTAAGACTATAGGCGGATATAGATTTTACCTTGTTGAACTTCTGATTCTTTAAATAAGTAATAACTTTTTAAGATGCCATTTTTTAACAAGATCACAAACAATAAACTACCTATAATCCAACGACGTCGTGGAGGATGATTTCGCGGAATCGTCTGCACCACACGAGTCTCGGCAATCCAGTCCGATACATGCGTGCGATCCAATCGAAAGAAAATCAAAGCCTTTAACGAGTCTCCCACAAAAATACTTAGCGAGTCCGCCAAAACTCGTAACAACACCTGCACCAAGGTTAACTCAGGACTGCCACTGTCCATTTCTGCAGTCGTTGGATTCATAGCATACCCCTGATAGCGACTGACTAAACGCAATCCCATCAACATCTTACCCGGTGTCGCTCCGACAAAATAATAGAAGCAAACCTTGGAAACAAATATCATTAAAGCTCCCAAGATCCACATATCAATCGAAATCACCATTCTTTTTTCTGATAAAATAAGACCCAAATTTCCTAGAACACTGGGAAATAAAAAAAAGGAAAACACAAATTGGTCCACCAAAAATGCAATAAATCTTTTAAAGGTATTTGCAGGAGACAAGATCATAATAGACACTTATCGTCTGCCCGTTCGCTGAGAGTTGTCAAACTATTAGCCGTAATATGTCTTAATTTTTATCAACTATCTCAGCATATCCTTAAAAGAACCACCGCTTGTTTCAAATCAATAATATTCATGAAAATTCCATAAATTATTCAAAAACCTATAAAGCAAAACCGGACCTTAGGCCGATAGGACCTAAGTAAGAACAAGAACTAGAACACCTAAGTATTAAACGGATACATCAAAAGGGGAATTCGCTATGGCTCAACGTGGCTTACTTAGATTTGTACAAAAACTATTACCAGCTCGCATTCGTCATCAAATGATTCGCGATGCCATCAAAATCCAATCCAAAACTCCAACTGAGTTAGAGATTAAAATAGCCACGACTAAAGAAGAGCTAGAGTCCGCTTTTAGAATCTTACAAGAATCCTACGAACAAATGGGATTTGCAAAACCCAACGAATCCAGAATGCGCATTATTAAATACTTTGCGTTACCTACTACCAGTATCTTTGTTGCTAAATTAGGAAAGGAAGTCGTCGGTACTTTTACTATTATTCGTCAGTCTCCAATGGGACTACCCTTGGAAAAAGAATTCGACTTACAAAAATTTCAAAGCCAAGGACTGCGAATAGCCGAGATTTCATCATTGGCCATCGCCAAAGCTCATCGAGCCCAACGTGGTAAAATATTTTTACCCGTCTGTAAGTACATTCTTACTTACTGCGATAATTATTTGAACCTGGATCAAATGGTGATTGCTGTCAACCCAAGTTGGAAAGATTTCTACCAAGGATATTGGTTGTTTGAACCATTAGAATCAAAAAAAGTGTCACACTATGAGTTTGCCAATGGAGCTCCAGCTGTTGGATTACATTTAGATCTACGAACCTACAGATCCAGATACGAAAGAACTTATGGCCATAAAAAGCCATCGCACAATGTATTCAACTTTGTTTTTAAGACTCATATTGCGGAATTAAATTTTCCAGAACGTATTTATGAAGCCTCGATGGATCCGGTATTTACGCCTGATTTATTGTATTACTTTTTCCGACAAAAAAGTGATGTCTTTGAAAAAATGGTCGATCATGAAAAATTAGCTTTATACAATTTATATCCCAACAAAGAATACAGACACGTATTACCAGACTTGAATTTGGATGAAATTCGTTCAGAAAATCGCTATTTGGCCTCACCAAAAGGCCTTGTACATGCCGAAGGGATGATCTCAATCATTCAGACTTTAGATGTATCTAAAAACGGACTGTGTCTGCGTGGAAACATATTGGGATTAAAAGACTTTCAATTACGAGTCCAAGTGAACTCACAAACCGAAGCCAAATTGCGCGTGGAAAGATGTTGGGTGGACGAGACCACGCAAATGTGTGGTGTTAAGATTGTCGAAAGCGATTTGAACTGGCAAAATTATATCAATTATTTAGAAGGGCAATTTGGGCATAAAAAGATGGTGCCGTCCTAGCTTAATTAAAAAATAAATTGTCACACACATTGATAGCATTAGGAATGACTTAGAACGTATTGTTTCTTTAGCTCGGCCAACAATTCTTGTTGGCCACCGAACTGACCACTTAATTGCAACAAATAAGCGGACTCTAACCAGCGTCCTAGTTCTTTTCCAGCTAACGCCTGTTTATTCGAACTTGTAAATTGAGTGCCCAGATCGATCGCCTTAATCCAAGGTTGTCGATTCGCAGCTATGTGAAAATGCGCTACTAGCCGTAGAAATGGTTTTTGATATTCGACTTCTTGTGCATAGTTAGCAGCCTTATGGCGACGCTGCTGCAATTGTATCAGCTGACTGACAAACCCATCCAACGAAAGGGATCCCTTAACTAGTAACCCCATTGTTGAGCCTTTAGTTGAGCCCACAGCCCCCCCCTCATAACCTTGAAGATCTTCCCAAGGCCAACAAAACTGAATCGATTTTAAAATTTTTTTTAGAAAAGAGCTAGGTTTTAACTTTTCGATCATCAAAGATTCAAAATCTACAGAGCTAGTTGCCGGAAGTAAGTTCCTAAATTGATTAGAACAGGTCCATTGCATCGCCTGAAAAAAACCAAACCATCTAAGTACGAATCGGATTTTTAATTCCGGCTGACTGGGTTCTAACTTAGAAAGTAGGGGTTCGTTTAGATCAGTCATTTTTAATATCAATATTTTTACTAAATCAGAATCAATCGGATGAGCGGCATCAATAAAGAACAACTCCAGTGAAGGCATCAACACCGCATTTGAATAGAATGCGTCTTGAATACTTACATTGAGGATATTGGGAATTGATGTATTTTCGCTATCTGGTTGAAAAAAAATCTGCTCTAAAATGCCTAGCGTAAAAAATAATTTCATCCCTTTTAAGTAGTTGGCACATAATAAAGTTTTTTGAATTTCGTCCAAAATTCTTTCCGCGCTAATTTTGCGAATTTTACTTTTTAATTTTGCAATCGCCTGCAAGGTTTTTTCTTCGATAGCAAAATCCAACTGAGCATGAAATCGCACCGCACGCATCATTCGTAGATAATCTTCAGCAAATCTAGATTCAGGATCACCTACCGTGACAATGCGACGATCTTGGGTGTCTTGCAGGCCACCCACATAATCAATAATTTCCTCGGCAAAGGGATCATAAAATAAGGCATTCATGGTAAAATCGCGCCTGGCAGCGTCCTGGGCGGGCGAGCTAAATTGAACCTGCTGTGGTCGACGGCCATCGATATAAAGACCATCCTTACGAAAACTGGCGACTTCAAATTCAAACCATGGCGAGTCCGAATCTTCTGGTGCCTGCATTAAAACACGAATCACCCCAAAGTTTTTTCCAACAGCCACCGTTTTAGTAAATAAATTCTCCACTTGATCTGGAGTAGCGCTAGTTACAATATCGAAATCTTTAGGTAAAATTTGCAGAATGGAATCTCTAACACAACCACCAGCTAAATAAACCGTATAGTTATGACTCTGCAATTGATTCATAACCTTCATCAAAGCCTGATACTGCAAAGATGTTGAGTCTGAAAAAAACTGATCTTTCGACTTTTTTTTGCGGATGACATCCATAAAATTCATGATACAAGAGACTTAAAGAAGGCTCAATGAGAATATCCAACGACACCACAATTTCTCAAAATTCTAGTTCTAAGAATATATCGACAACCGATATTTCCTCTCAAAATATGTATGAGTTTTGCCAAAAACTTTGCATAGAACACGGTGCTTTGTTTGCGCAAATAATTCCGTTAAAGCAACCAATCACATTACCCAATTACAAAGACTGGTTAGAAAAAAAACATCATGGCGAAATGACTTACTTGCAAGATCACTTGCCATTTAAGGAAAATCCCAAAACTTTATCTAGCGATAAAGAACTACAAAGTGTTATCACCATGGCTTTTTCCTATTTACCGCATCCTTATCCCCAGGAAATATTTCCCGGATTGAAAATTGCCAAGTATGCCATTGGTGAAGATTACCATCATTGGTTGAAAAAAAAATTAGAATCCATCTCTACCCAATTGAAGTTGCGTTTTCCGCAAGATGAGTTTCTTACATTCACAGATTCGGGACCAGTTCTGGAGCGAGATTTAGCCGCACAAGGCGGACTTGGTTGGTTTGGGAAAAATACCTGCATCATCAATCGTCAGCATGGAAGCTTTTTTTTGTTGGGGGAAATTTTTACGACCGCTTCAAAGGCTCAGACGAATGCTCCAACAACAGCTACTTCGACGACACTTTCTTCGAGTGGAACCTCGTATAACTATCCTTCGAAAGATTTTTGTGGCCATTGCACACGCTGCTTAGAAGCCTGTCCCACAGGGGCTTTGACGGCTCCTCATCAATTAGATGCTAGACTTTGTATATCTTATCATACGATTGAATCCCGGCAAATCGCACCGACGGAATTATCTAAAAAATTTGGTGACTTGTTTTTTGGCTGCGATATTTGCCAAGATGTTTGCCCTTGGAATAAAAAGCCACTATCTAAATTCATGAACGACACCAAATCAAATTTAGAATTAACAAGGAACTCTTCTGCGAATTCAAACACATCAACAGCCGAAAGGGTTGAGCCCCAACAGTTAATAGAGGATCTTACTTGGATTTTAACATCCTCAGGCAAAAAAATTGAAAAAAGAATCAAGGGTTCAGCATTAGCAAGAAGTGGTAGTTTTGGTCTTAAAAGAAATGCCCTTGTCGTAGCTAGAAATTTAAATTTACGTCAACTGATCCCGATCATACAACCACTGACTACACACACTAAACTTGGCGATCTTGCCACACAAGTCATACAAGAACTACAAAGCGACTAATAAAAGAACTCATTTAGATCAGGCCACAGCCGACTGCTTTTTCTTTTAATTTGTGTGAAATATTGCAACCACTCACCTGGATTTCTTTTGTTCCAAGCTTTAGCCAAGCGAATGGCAAAAATAACTGGCTCAGCTTTAACCGCTGTCAGCATTTCGGGGCCAAAATAACTAGATGCCACTAATCGTTCACGCTCTGTTAACTCGCCAATCATGATCACTTTTGGAGTCTGTCCCAACACGCTACGATTCAACCGAATTGTCACTTGCGATTCACGCGCATAACCGGCATGCCCGATAACGATAAAGCTTTTGGTCGTTATTTCCTTTAATGCATCGACAATTTGCTGATGTTCTTTTTTGTTTGGATTATAAATATCATTCCATGCCAAATACAAAAAGTCGACTTGACTGGGCGCTTGCTGAATCACTTCACTTAATCGTGACAGGTCAAATGCACCATTTTCTTTGTAGGGAGTTAAATTTACCATCTGACATTGCGAACAATTCTTTTGTAGGTCTTGATACCAAGAGTTTTTCTTTTCGTTAAAATCGGATTTACTTGATTCATAAATAAATCCAAGACGAGCTGGACTGGCCGCTACACCTCTAGATTGAAAGACAGAAAGGGCACAAAAAACTCCGACAAAGAACAAGCGAGCGGTTAAATATTTTACAACAACTTTGGCAAGGCCTAGCACTACACCAACCACATTGTAATTGTTCCAACTAATAGACAATTTTTTTTGTATTTTCATATCTGCTCTCGTGTTTCTATTTATTTTTTTAATTCATTATGACTAACAAATTCATTAAAAAATATCTTCATTTATATCCAACTTAGTCATATCCTTATTTTAACCCATTATGCCTATACAAATACAACCTCAATTATACTTTCATGGCGATAATTATTTCCAAGCAGCGATTGCGGAGATCAATAAAGCCCAGACGGAAGTCCTGCTTGAGAGTTATATTTTTGACCTAGATCCTATTGGCTTAAGAGTATTAGACGCCATTTCCGCCGCAAAGAACCGAGGCGTTAAAGTCTATATCTTAGTCGATGGCGTCGGCTCATTTAACTGGCTGACTGCGCTAGAAAAATATTGTCATCAACATCGAATTCATTTTCGAGCGTACCACCCACTGCCGTTTCACCGACGCAGTTTGAAAAGTTTATCATGGAAAAATATTCGTCGCTTTTTATTAATTTATCGACAAATGAACAAGCGACTGCATCGCAAAGTCTTGTTGATTGATCGAAAAGTATTATTCTTGGGAAGTTTAAATATTTCACAATGTCATACCACTGAATTTATGGGAGATAAAGCCTGGCGAGATACTGGCGTGCAATTATCTTCGGACGACAACACGACTTTTCATATTGTTGTACATGCTTTTTTTAGCTCTTGGTCCAGTACAAAATTGGCAAGAATTATTTCAGCCAAGGCGCTGACTCGCAAAGTCTTGGATGTCGTACCGACGCCAAAAAAAATAAAAAATACTTTTCAATATTTATTAGATTCATCCCTGGGAATTAGTAAACACCACTTTACACCCAATAATTTTTTACGTCTGAATTCCAAATTACGATGGCGCTTTTTATTATTGCGCGATTTACGACGTCGACTAAAATCCGCACAATCCCGTATTTTGATCACCAACGCGTATTTTATTCCCCGACAAAGCTTATTGCGTAACTTGCGTAGAGCTGCTCGACGAGGTGTTTACGTTGCCTTGTGTTTACCTGCGGTCACCGATGTTAAATTAGTGCAATGGGCTTCAAGATCACTTTACTATCGATTATTAAAAGACGGTGTCCATATTTTTGAATATCAAAATCGAGTGCTTCACGCCAAAACGCTAATCATCGATGATTGGGCCACTGTAGGATCGCATAATTTGAATCATCGCTCTTTGAATCATGATTTAGAAATCGAATGGATGACCGAAAACCCCAAGGACATCAAAATCCTACTGCAGCAATGGGATATAGACATTCAACAATGTCACTCGATCAACATGGCCGACCTTGGGCGATGGACCCTATGGGACCGAGCCATCGGCCGCATCGCATATTGGTTTCGCTATTGGATTTAGAATCTAAATAGTTCGTCCAACATATATGCAGGCAATATTTACAAAGTGCATCGTCATCTAACCACCCCTGCTTGAATGTTGCAAACATGTGAAATTAATGATTTTCCTGATATTTCTGTTTTCGTTTTTTAAAAAAACATGGTAAAAATGCTGCAAAGCAGGTGAATAATATGAACACATCTACAGCCGTGACAGTTGAACATCACTCCAATAAAATAGATCCATTTGCTGGGGCACTAAAATATTATGATTTTAATGACCTAACCAATGACGATGCCTTACTATTCGCAAAAAATTCATTGATCAACACTCAATTACTAAATTCTATGCTTGAGTTTGCAAAAACTGTGAAAAGATTTGGTTATCGTGTCACTGATTACTCTAACACCGCCTGGAAACTCTTAAATACAATTTCGGATGACAGAAAAATACAAATCACTCAACATTATAATTCTTGGAATGAAATTTTTCAAAATGCAGATCAATGGCCGTTTTTGTCAAATCCTGAAATGGATCCACCATCGACAGGTATCCCCTTAGCAAAAAATCCTAATACCAATGCTTATTTTTTGCGAAAAGCGTTGGATCGTTTAGGTTTATATGTCGACGAAAATTTTTGGAGTACTTTAAGTAATGACCATGTCGTTGAAATTTATGGCGAACATATGATTCAACTTTATCGCAGTTTTAACTTCTTTGATACTTGCGGCTATTCGTTACCAGATCTTGCGGCCCACGAGTGGTATCATCTTTGGGAAAGACCTAAAATAGTTCTTGAAGAACTGATCTCAGGAGCTAACGAAGTCATTTCCAAAGGGTTACCAACATTTAAACCAAATATTAGAAAACATTTGATTAAAGAAATATTAAACACTACTGCCACTGAGCCCTTTATACCTAGGGCCTTAGTCGTCGACTTTGTAGCTGTCGCTTGCTTACGCTGTATAAAAACTCATGAGCCTAAGGGCCTGGTACTAACATCGACAGTGAATGTAGTTGCGCTTGGTGCTGATTCAGAAAAAATTCCTGTTCTTTGATTTAAAACTTAACGAGAATCTATTTTCATAGATTTTTGTCTGATGGATGACACTTATATTAAATACAAAGTAAGATCTAATTTTAAATATTTAAGCCGCTTTATTCTTAGAATGAACCGCAAGTGCCATTTTAGTAATTTCATTTAACATCTTCGAATACAACTCGCCCGTTTGTATTATATTTAAATTTAAATCCTGAAGGTATTGATTTGGGATCTTACTGACTTTAGCAAAAATCGTTTGCACATGAGTAATATCTTCTTGCGAGTGCAAATCCAAAAATGAAGTAGTCCCTTTACCAAAGGCTTTTTGAATGGTTGGAATTATTTTGCCACCACGCTCGACAGATAAGCGCTCCAAAACCCAAAAAAATCCAAAATGAGCGAAAGGGTTTTTACGTATCCAAAAATATTGCGATTGTAACATCATCTGGGATTCAATTCGTTCTGGAGTATCTTGAACGGACCAATGCAAACCATCTTGCAAGTCATTCAAAGCCAATAATTCATGACCTGTTTCTTCACGCAAATGCTTGAGTAAAAACTGATGAAACTCTTCTTGCTCTAAACCTAAGTGGCCAGCAGTTAAACAAATAAAACGAGTAGTATGGCGAACTAAATAATAAGTCTGTGCCAACCAATGCGCATAAGCGACTTCATTATCCCAAGAAAATTCATCGGCAGCTTTGATAATTTTCTGTATTACTACCTCAAAGTTTTTAGTTACCTCTTCGATTTTTATGTTTGTTTTGAACATTTCACTCATCTTAGCTCCTTTATCGGGTTTAGATTATGTGCACGCCCAATTAGACATCGGTTTGTTGATAATCTGAATTTAGTTTAAAATTAGAAAAAAGTTTTACAATTTTGGGAATTCTAATTTTTTGTTCGATTCAGATACGAGACGTTGTCTCATTGTAACTCGATTTACGTATTATTTAGATTACTGGGATAAATTGATACGTAAGGAATTAAGGCACACGACTAGATTTTATTATTACCTCTACTGTGTCTTGACTTTATCACCCGAAACTCAGTTATCATGAATTAACTGATTCTCTTACTTGCTATCGAGATAAAAAAATGAATTTAAAAATTATTTCTTACAATATTCATAAGGGATTTGACACTTTCGGTTTTCGTTTTGCTCTCCACCAGATCAAAGAAGCACTTATTTCTACCCAAGCCGATATCTTGTTTTTACAAGAAGTCGTCGGCGAAAATCACAAACATAAGAAAAATATTTCGAATTGGCCTACGGAATCCCAATTCGAATTTTTAGCTGACTCAGTCTGGCCTCACCATAGTTACGGCAAAAATGCAATCTATCCAGAACGTCATCACGGAAATGCCATCCTTAGCCGGTACCCGATCACATTTAGTGAAAACATAAGTCTGTCCACAAATCCTAGGGAGCAACGCGGTTTATTACACTGCGTGGTTCACATTCCTGAAATCAATAAGAACTTACATCTGTTTAATGTTCATTTAGATTTATTCGCAAGGGGACGAAAAATCCAGCTGCAAAAAATTGTAGAGCGTGCACAAAAGCATGTGCCCGAACACGAAAGCTTTGTCTTGGCTGGTGATTTTAATGATTGGAGCCAAGAGCTAAGTCCGCATTTTTATGATTATTTAGGTGTCTTTGAAGCGCATCATAAAATACATGGGCAGCATGCACCTTCATTTCCAAGTTTTTTCCCATTTTTGCGTCTGGATCGAGTCTATTGTCGACATTTAGAGGTTCATCATACCGAAACTTTAACATCTGATCCATGGAGCAAAATCTCTGACCATTTACCTATCATGGTAAATCTAAAAATTAAGTAATTGTTGAAAGGTTAACTTGAATGAACGGTTATAAAATAAAAATTGTTGTTACTGGTGGGCCGTCGGGAGGAAAAACGACTTTGATCGAGGCTTTGCAAAAAGATTTTGGTCATCATTTATCGGTGGTTCCTGAAGCGGCTTCTATTTTATATCGCGGAGGTTTTCCCAGAAAATCAACGGCCATTGGTCGCAAACATGCTCAACGAGCCATTTGCTTTACTCAACGAGAACTAGAAGATCTTATTACCGCCGAATCCAAAGCCAATGTGATTGTTTGCGATCGGGGCTCGTTGGATAGTATCGCTTATTGGCCCGGAGATGAGGCTGATTTTTTTACGTCCTTAAACACAACTAAGGACGCTGAAAATCATCGTTATCAATGGGTGATCCACTTAGATACGGCTTCGGCCGATGCTTTTGATACCAGTAATCCAATCCGCACGGAATCTCATAAAGAGGCCATAGAAATTAACACCATGATTAAATCGGCTTGGGCGGGACACCCACAAAGAATTATCATAGGACACAACGATGATTTTTTCGCCAAGATTCAAGAGGCCCGAAACATAATTAAAGATATCGTTCATGGCAAATCCTACAAAGACATCTTAAAACAACACTCTAGCATTCCCAATAATAAATAATATTACATCTTCAATGGAGATGGGATACCTAGTAATCCCAACCCCTGATCGATCACCAAGCCGGTCGCTTGACTTAAGGCCAAGCGCGTATTTTTTAATTGCGTTGTTTCGGCCTGACCAATCGAGACTTCATGATAAAACAAATTAAAGGCTTTCGCCAATTCATACAAATACGTGCACAACACCGACGGCCGATATTGCTCGGTCGCCACCATAATGACCGATTGAAAATGCATTAATTTCTGTAATAATTTTTTCTCGGCGGGATGAACCAACAACGACCACTGCACCGGCGTCGACGAGTTATAGCCCAACTTATTGGATAAACTTTGAATGCGAGCTTTGGCATATTGAATAAATGGACCAGACTCACCATCTAACTTTAACCATTCTTCCATATCAAAAACGATTTTTTTATTGGAATCCATTCGTAGCATCCCATATTTGATCGCCCCTTGTGCGACTTGTGTAGCCACCAAGTCAACCTCATCTGTTGTCCACTCGCCCGCATAACGTGACAGATATTTTTCTTTGACCATTTTTTCCATTCGATGCACCAACTGAATCAAAGGAACAATATTTCCTTTGCGTGAGCTCATCGCACCATCGGGAAGCTCCACAAAATTATACTGCAAATGGAAACATTGCTTCGCTTGCGGAAAACCAATTTTTTCTAACACTTTGAATATCTGTTGAAAATGCAACGCCTGTCGCATATCTACGACGTACAAACTTTTTTCAATTTTATGTTCCTGAAACTTACGACGAGCTAACTCGATGTCTTTGGTCGCATATAAACCTGTGCCATCCGATTTTAACAACAAACAAAAACCTAATTTTTCTTCGCTCAGATCCATACCAATGGCCCCTTGCGATTCAATCAACAACCCCTGGCTGTATAAACTTTTGATGTATTTCACGCTATCTGAATCCACATCCGATTCCCAATACCATTTATCAAATTGAATATTGGACCACTGATAAACATACTCCATCAGCTCAACAGACCAGCGACGAGTTTCCACCCACAAATCATAAAACTCACCTTGTTTTTTTTCTAACTGGTGTAGAATCTCAGTCAATACTTTGCGATTCTCGGCCTCTTGCGAAGTACCGACTTCGTCCTCTAGTTTTAAATTCCCTTTGGAGTACATCTTTCCGATCCACTCACCGCGAGCAATCAAGGCCTCAGCTGGTAAGCGGCCGTTCGCCAGGGGTTTAGCATTCACTACGACTTCGGGCATAGACTCTTGATTGTGATATTTGAGATACCATAAACACTTCGCCACATGTGTGCCGACGTCGCCTGGGAAAGTCGTACTGACCACTTCAAAACCAGCATAGCGATGCAGTCGAACGATGCTATCCCCTAAGCAAGCATTCCGCATATGACCAACATGCAATTCTTTGTGTGTGTTCGGTTGCGAAAACTCGATCATCGTTTTGGGAGCCTGTGACACCAAAGGTTCTGTAAACAAACGACCATCTAAAATTGGTGTTAATAACTTTTGTCCAATGAACTCAGGCTTTAAAAAGAAATTTAAATAAGGACCGACGGGCTGAGCCTTATCGATAAATTGAACCTGAGTGAAATCCGCCGACGACAAGCTAGCGGCAATTGCCGGTGGCGCTTTTTTAAATAACTTGGCCATCGGAAAGCAACCAAAAGCCAAAT
This sequence comes from Bdellovibrionota bacterium, assembly GCA_052033755.1. Classification (GTDB taxonomy): domain Bacteria; phylum Bdellovibrionota; class Bdellovibrionia; order Bdellovibrionales; family Bdellovibrionaceae; genus JBPOJH01. The sequence continues at coordinate 43,090 of JBPOJH010000082.1, forward strand.
CGCCCATTTCAGGATTGGGTGGCTCTACTAACGACTCATAAATACTTTGAACTGATATGGCGACAGAGCTAGTGGCCGATGTGGAGGATGAACCTGAAGCCTGACCCGTATCACCAGCCAAGGCATTCAGTTCGTTGCTAAAAATTGTTTGAATTTTTTCGAAAATAATTTCGGCAACAGATAATCGAATCGTATCAAATAAAATCTTTTTCATGACGGGTAACCTCAATCGCTACAACAATGTTATACCAAATCCACTTACTTCGTATACCTTCGCTGCTTGGTCAACGAAGTAACTGAGCTTGGTATTATAGCGAAAAATATTACCTGATTTCTAAAACTTTTCCTAGTGCTTTATCGGCTTGTAATAAACCATTTCCCACGCGATGTGAATTTTCACCGGGAATTGGTTCACAGGACTTGCCTAAAATTTCTCGCGCCTGCCCGGGTGACAAATCCGGCTTTGCAGACAATAGCAAGGCCACCATACCAGTCACATGTGGAGTCGCCATAGATGTTCCCGAATATAAATCATAATCAGAGACAAACGATTGCAATCGGACCTGCACACTACGGCCTTTTTGCAAACTCTGACGTAACATCTGCCCGGAAGTTTTTTCGATCATAAACACGGGCACAGGGCTTAATTTGGTAGAGTTCTCATCGGAACTGACCGAACCTTCGAACAAACCAGGCTCATCGTTCACAATCAACACCGCCTTTGCCCCCAAACGCACAGCATTTTTAACTTTGTCTTCAAAAGAGTTTTGTCCACGATCGATCAATGCAATTTGGCCTTGTAAGTTTTGACCTGAAATCACTCCCAAACCAAAATCAGCGATCGGTAACTGAATTTCTTTGTCGACAGCGGCGCTATCAAAGAACGCTCGGCTGGGTATTTCTAGATCGACACTTGCATTATCTCCAATATTGACTGCGAACACTTTGCTAACCTTGGCCGTTCCCATCGGCACGGACGACAAAATTTCCACGCCTGGAGCCATTACATCTAGCTCATTACCCCATTGTGAAAAATCGGCTTTTTTACCATCAGAATCAATAGCCCCCACTGCGATACTAGTTGGATAGGCTGCGGGAAATCCCACCTTGGGCTTGCCGTCATTTCCACTGGCGGCCACGACGATAATTCCCAAGCGCTCCGCTTTTTGAATCGCCATTTTTTCAGCCCGACTTGTATCATCACCACCCAAAGACAAATTCAATACACGGGTCTGTTGAGTCGCTCCCCAATCAATCCCTAAGGCCACCGCAATATTCGAACAACCCTCTAAATCACAAACCTTACCCACATATAATTCCGCTTGCGGAGCCACTCCAGAAAAGCCATCGGCCTGTTGAGCAGCTAAAATCGTACCGGCGACATGTGTACCGTGCCCGACATCATCAAAGTACTCGTAAGGTAGTTGGACTTTTTCTTCTGTCGAAACATTTGGTGCTGGCACTTCGGGAGCTTCCATAAAATCTCCCTCGGCCTGAGTTAAAAAGTTTTTCCCCGCTTTGAAGGCCTGTTGAAGCACGGGGTGATCACGATCCACACCTGTATCTAAAACTAAAACCTTAGCTCCTTGACCATAATATCCCTGCGACCAAGCCTGAGGCGCCTTGACTTTGGCGATTCCCCAAGGTTGACGAATCGGTGTAGTTAATTTTTGCAATGGCGCTGGCAACAAAGGCGCTTCGGCCTCTGCTAGATCCTGTGCTAGATAATGTCGACGTAAATATTGGCGAACCACCGGGCGAGGCAACGGACGAAACACTTCTTGCTCGACCAACTCCACTCCCGCTAGGTTTTGTAAATCATAGTATTCGGCCGTATTGGCACCTGATAATACCAAGCCATTTAATTGCGACAAATGACGAGTTACTTTTAAACTAGGATTTAAACTAGATGCAGAAGATAAACTGAAAAAACGTTGCATACGAAAGAGCGATTGCGACATCAGTTGATTGGCCGCTTGCGAGCTTGAATAAGAATCCTTCATCAAGACCAAAACTCGCGGAGTTCGGCGCATGGGTGATGCCCCTAAGGCAGCAAAACTAACAAGACAACATATACACCCAACAAACTTCGCGAAAAACCTTCTGCTAACAGCTTTGAATAGCATCGACACCCCTCCAATATTTGCACTACCATTTTCCACTACAGTATTTGCACTGCCATTTTCAATAAAGCGTTTCCACACCCTATTTCCACGCAGTTTCTACTGTTTCCCCACTACCACTTATCTTTCGTTTTTTTTAGAGGCTGATGTTCATCATCCGCGAACAAAGTTTTCAACGCTTTGCTAAGCGCGTTATGGTTTTAGTTTTATCAAGGAAATTTCATGAGTTTCCGATTACAAACAAAATAGAATGAATAAAAAGCTCTTTTTCAAATTAAGTTTCGTCGTGGCCGGTTTTTTCTTTTTCAGCTCGCTAGCCTTAGTGGGTCTGGGTCGCTATTTACCCGTGTTGCAAACGCCGTTGATGTTTATACGTACGATACAACAGCTTACAACAACAGCCCCCCAAAAAACACAGAATGGCTCCAGCAAATCAACCGTTGCGAAGCCCTCTCACTATACGATTGTTCGCAATCAATGGGTTCCTCAAGAGGCGATTTCAAAACACATGCGCACCGCCGTGATTGCCTCGGAAGATGCTCGCTTTTTTGAACACAATGGATTTGACTGGGAGGCCATTGAAAAGGCCATGAAATACAACGAAACTCATCAGCAAAAAAAAGGGGCCAGCACCATCAGTCAACAGACGGCTAAAAATTTGTTTTTATGGCCGGCCCGTTCTTGGTTCCGTAAGGGGCTGGAATTTTATTTTACTTTTTTGATTGAGCTGATGTGGAGCAAGGAACGCATTCTGGAAGTGTACTTAAATATCACCGAATTTTCACCGACCGTTTTTGGCGTTGAATCCGCTGCTCGTCATTTTTTTCATAAATCGGCGAAAGATCTAACCGCGGCAGAGGCCGCATTGTTAACGGCCGTATTACCCAATCCCAAGAAATGGAAAGTCTCGGCACCCTCTGGCTATGTTCTGCATCGCCAGCAACGAATTCTAGCGCGCATGCAACGTATTTCTGAACCTACAATCGCCACGCAAAATTCAAAACCAGCAAACGCTACTGCCTTAAAAACCAATGCAAATTCAAGTCCTGTAAATAATAGCGATTCAACAGATGTTAACTCAGGTAATGAGCTAGAAAACATCACTGCCGAAGATTCTGAGGTAGATGAGGTTGAAAATATAAATACAGAAACAGATACGAACTAGTCACTAAGTGATGTCAATCCAAATAGTTAAAAATTGCCGACACGATCCTTGGCGCGCTTGATTTTATCTGCGCCCAACTTCCAGCGCGCATAACGAGGAATTTCGTTTTCTAGGATTTCTACCGCAGCGATGGCTTTTTTCTTATTCCAAGGTAAAAGTAGTTCTAAGCGATCAATGAGGCCCCAATGATCAGAAGACAATCTAACTAACCAGCTCCATGAAGCCTGTTTGGGTAATAAGTTTTTTACTTTTTGAACTTCATCTAAATATCTTAAGTGTTCTAACAGTTTTTGATATTCCGCTTCGGAAACTTTCGGAGGCAAAAAACTTTTTTCTAAGCCCCAACGAAAATAGTTTTTACATTTTTCTAGTTCTTCAAAAAATACTGGTCGATCAAATCTAGCAAAAATTTTAATCAGCTGAGCTTCGAGGTAATCTTTTTGTGCTGGGCTTTTTACTGATTTGTGATCTAAACACTGCTCTAGAATTTCTTGCATGCTTTGAGGCACATAGGCTGTAGAGCTGCCGCCCTCACCAGAAAAACGCCCTTCGATGGATTCCTCAAACTGCCAAATTTTTTCGATTAAATCTTTATCTAAATTCATACTTAGATTGTCTCAAGTTTAGAATAAAAAACCTATTGGTCCAACGACCATTTTGAGACAAAGATATTATTAAGTTAATGATTCAGGACTAAAATCCGATAGGTCAAGAGTGAAACCACTTGTTAATACCTCTCGACTAAATTCTAGTTGCGATCACTTAAAAATGAGTCTGAATTTCATGGGTCGATCCTGTCCGCGATTAACGTCGCAGACAACTGGGTTCGTACTAATTTTATTCGTCATTGTTTTTTCCATTTCAGTAAAGACACAAGGCGCTTCTATCGCAAATGCATCTAAAATTGATCCAGTCAGCAAACCGACCTCCGAGGTATCCTGTTTAATTGGTGACCCCAGTAAGGATCAATTTGTAAAACAATTTCAATCGTTGAAAAAGCGCAATGGTTTAGTTGGCCAATTTTATAAACTTCAAGAAGCAAAAAATAGTTCATCGAACTCCAATTCATCAAAGACTAATTCAAATTCTCAACTGCAAAGTGAAGCCTTCTGTCCCACTTGTCGTTCGATGCAGGATTCGTTGAATAACTTAATGAACTGGGCCGTGGATAATTTGACTTTATTGGGAGCGGCACCTCAAATTCAACGAGCTTGCGTGCAGGCCAGTATGAAACGCGAATCGGGTAATGTTTACTACTGTGAATCGCCACAAAGTGCGCCGATTTCAGTTGGCACTTATGGGCGTAACGGTGCATGCATCACGGAAGAAATCGTTGATTACACAACCTGGTTAACCAACGAAGCCATTCGTTGCGTGCATGACGTGGTTTCCTATCACATCGATCCTAGATTAACTTTGTTAAAATATAATAACGAAAGTCATTTTGGTTTTTTTATCGCTTCTGAAAATGGAGTTGGCATTGGGCAAATGACCAGCGCTGCTTTAGGTGATCTGCCCAAAAATGAATTTTTAAAAAAAGTCATCGCTAGTAAAAAGAAATCTTGTCAACTATTTCAAAAAGCTTTGCAAAAACCAGTCACCTCCATCGGTAGCGCCAGCTATTGTTCGCTGGTACATATCGAAGATGGTTTTGCCCGATCACTGATTTATAGTTTGGTTCACTTTCAACAGTTTCGGGAAAAGTATTTACCTAATCTGATACCACAGATGCAAAACTTAAATCCAAGTCATCGCATTTATCGAGACTGGGCCGCTTTAGCCTTATATGGACCCGAGGCCATGAATAATCGCAGTCAAATTTTAGCATCCTACCAAACTAAGCCCAGAGATCCGAATAGCTTCAAAGAAAATCTAGCACAACGAATTCCCTACATTCGCGATACTTTAAGCAAAGAAAAAGAATTACTAAAAATATTAAACACTCCCGAACCACAGTATCTATCACCATCACCACCGGATCGAATCGCCTTCGGCTACGATAAAACTAAACGAGCCCCCTCTGATGCAGAGAAAGCCCGTCAAAAAAAATATGATCGCATTGAAGATTGTTTTTAGCTTCTAGCTTTTGTATTTATTATATGTACATAAAATCACCATCACTTACTATTATACACAGTAGACAAGTTTTTTCTTTTAACAAAGACCTGTCGGCAATCAATTTTGTATTTCATATGAGTTTGATTTTTTTGAAATAGATTAAATATAAGAAACAGTACTTTATATTTCAGACATCCTGTGATAACAGCTATCTCAAAATATATTACTAATATCTTTACTGAGGGGGATTTATGATTACTAATATTGACTTAAAAGATACTACAGCAATAGCACTGCGCGATTTAGAACAATACAAAATATCGCCACAAATGATTCAAAAAGTATTCGAATCTCAACACCAAATTAATATTAACTGGAGCGAGATCTTGAAAGTGAGTAAAGAAAATGAAGGTAAAGATATCCGTTTCGAAACTTATGATGGGCATAGTACTACTCTTCCTATTCGTTATATTCTTGGTGCATACAATAAATGGCAATAAATTAAAATCACAGAAGGCGGATTTATTGAGGACTCTTTTTTATACCATTTATGAACCGCGGGGGCCAATCAGTCTTAATTTATTCGAGGCTGAGTTCTATGAACCTGCAGTTGTTGTTCAACAACTAATTGGTAATTTAGTTTATTACTCAAACAATGGTAGATATGAACCTAGAATCAGCGAAAGTTGGGAACGCGTATCTTCTATTGAATGGTCATTCAAACTAAAAAAAGGTTATACTTGTGAAAACGGAGAAGAAATTAATCCAGCGAGTTTCAAAGAAAGCCTAATACGATCACTGAAAATTGCCTTAAAACAAGGGGAAGTTCCTGTTTTTGGTAAACTCAAAGGATTTTCTGAGTTCGCCAGCGGAAAAAATAACAGTATCAGAGGAATAAAAGTAGATGGTGATTTTCTTATTTTCCAATTTTCAGAACCAATTCGTTCAGGGCTTTTGCAACAATTATCTTTTGCCCCATTTGGTTATATTTGTGCCGAAAATCTTAATTCTGATTTAACTTGGAAAGATTCTAAAAAATTTATCTCTTCTGGTCCTTACAAAGTGGAACGTATCGATATTGGTAAAGAATATGTTCTAAGTAAACGCAAAGAGTGGCCTGAATTCGCTACAAGATCACCCGACAAAGTCGTTATTACACATCAAATTCCGGCAGAGGAAAAAAACCGTAAAAACTTAATCGTCGATGCAAGACGTACTGTTGAAAATATCCCATCAGATTTAAAGAATTATCCTCTTGTTCCAGAATACTTAAACGCAGTCTTCTTGGGTAATCTTAAGCATGGTTTTTTTGGATCCATAGATAACCGCCGAGCTTTAGATTCTGCTATACAAGAAGTAAGGAAAAGCTTTCCTCAAAAATGGTCTAATCACATTCAAAGTGCTTTTTTCTACCCATCTCAACAATTAACAAAAAAGCCAATACCTAATTTTAAAGCTCAAGCACCTAAATCGCCATTGATTATTGAAGGAAAACCACCAATTGAAAATACACCAAGATATTTCGCTTGGCAGATTTTAATGAAAGCTCTTGATACCTTAGGATGGAATTACAAAATAAATAACAATCCACCTAAATGGGAGGAAATGGCTAATCCTAATTACGACATTAGAATCATGAACCCTTCAGTCGGCGGTGGTGTAGAAGCTTGGGGTCTAGATGTTATTTTCTTTTCAATTTCAGGAGCCTACCTACCAGATCCATCAGGTCGAGTGAAACAAATGCTTGTAAAATATGAAAAGGATCAACTGACAGATCAAGAACTTACCGAGGAGTTTCTATCAACGATCGAAGAAGATTCAGCCATTTTGCCTATAAGTCATTTCGGCTTACAATGGTATATTTCCTCACAAATCAGTACTCGATCCATTAGTCCCCTTATCAGCGTCATTCGCTTTGATCAAACTGAGTTAGAATAAAATGGGAAAATTTGAAGAGTGGCTGACTCAAGAATTTCAACAACAAAAGATTCGACTTGAAGAGGCCAATCTTTTTACTGAAATTGGACTGGATTATTGGCATTCCACTGTAGTCAGCAGTCATAACATACCAATTTCTGGAGGCTTTGGATTTGATAGACATTATGCGCGCAAAATTGCTTTAGCCGAATATTTGGAACGTATGTCTGTAGTAGAAATTACAAATACAATCAGTGAACATGCGAAATGGGGAACTGATCTTATTCCAACAGCATGTGGATTTGCCGCTGGCTTTGATAAAAACAACACCATACTTCGCGCCCTTGGTGAGGCTTGCGAACGCTGGGTTCTAAGCAACTGGATTGACAATCAATTATTTATAGCAGAACTTTCCGCAAACGAAATTAACCTAGATCCCGCAGCTATTTTCTTTTCGAATCAATTTAGCCAGGTTCGCTATTTCAAAAAAGAATTAAAGATTTTTTTTCAAGGTAAGTTGGTCGATGTTACTGTTGCACAAACTACTGCTTTCACCGAAGACGGTGCTTTTCCTGGTAGCTCCGTTCAAGTAATAAACAATGACGACAAAGTTCTATGGCAACATTCTCTATTAGAATCATATAGACATTTACTAGCAATAAAAAACAACCCCGCAGGTCATGATAAATTTCCAGCTAATAAAGTTATGTTTTTTTCTAAAAATAAAGAAATTGCTATTGAACAAATTAAATCTGCCAAAAATAAAAATTGGCCGCTACCAGAAACAATTCTAGAACGCGTGGAAAGTCGTTTCGATAACGAGGCGTTTATAGCTCGTATTATTCTTAGAGGATGGAAATCCTGGCACGAAGGCCCCATAGAAAGGTTTTTATATTAAAAATGACTTCATCATTTAATGTAAAATTAAATTCAATTAGAAAGAAGCTTTTCGAAAGTTTTTTTAACATTCAAGGAACTTGGATTGTGATTTTTTTTTCAATTTTATTAACGATCACTACATTTTCTTTGTTTCGGTGGTCAAATGCAAAAATACAAGATAAAGCAGAAAAATCGATTCAAACATTACTTAAAAATGAGTCTCTTATTGCAAACTCTTATGCGCTATCAAAATCAATCCTTGATTTAGAAAAACTGGATGTCATTAGATGCTCTGAGGTTGTAGAAGGTTTAACAAATGGACGCAAGTATTACTCAACACTTGAACAAGATATGTGTTACCATAACTTCGTATTGCGATTCTTAAGTGAATTTTCATTCGAAGCCAAATCAGTAAATAATTATACTTACCTAATAACTCTACAGATGAATATTCCGTGGCAATCTATCATTCTGGAAATAATAATATACTTACTAAATGGACTTGGAACATTGCTATTTATAAAATACATCAAAAAAAATCAAGAATTAGTCATAGTAAGAGCAAAAGCTATTGAAATCGAAAAATCAGAACGCAAAATGTTATTGGACAAAGCAATACAAATCCGCCATGACGTACAAGCACCAATCATGGCAATGAAACAAATTCTTAATATTGTAAAAGATATGGATCCAACTTTACGAGATGTCTTCTCAAGAAGTATTGACAGAACGCAAGAATTGTTTAATCAACTTAATGCAAGTACAAATGTTCAAAAAAAAATTCCTTGTTCTGTAAATAAAATATTACGCGAAATTATATCTGAAAAAAAAATTTCATGGTCAGACAATGGGGTAGAACTACACTTCACCAGCACGATTGAATCTGGTTCTGATCTAGTGATGGCTAATGAAATGGAGTTTCGCAGATTAGCATCCAACATATTGAATAATGCAGCTGAAGCCTGTGCAGACAGAAGTATCAAAAAAATTCAGGTTCACATTACAAAGAATGAAAATAAAATTGAAATTTCATTCATAGATTCAGGTGCCGGCATCCCCCAACATATAATCGAAAAATTAGGACAAAAAGGATTCAGCTATGGTAAAGAAACTCACCAAACGTCGGGAAGCGGCTTAGGTCTATTTCATGCCATGACCACTATTAGATCATGGAATGGAGAACTACTAATTACAAGCCAAGTGAATATCGGCACAACTCTTACTATTATACTACCGGTCTGCTAGTATACACTTATCTCAGCGACATCACCAAGAAGCTATTCTTCGTCGAGGTCGTCTACACTACCAAGATTGTATTTTTCAACTCGATAACGCATCGATCGGAACGTGATATTCAATAATTTGGCCGCGCGCTTTTTAACGCCATTGGCTTGGTGAACGGCTTTGATAATTAATTCTTTTTCAATCTGACCAATGATTTTATCTAAATCCACACCGGCTTCTGTCACTTGAATCTCGTTCGAGGAAGCTAACTTGCGACCCGCTGGCGTGTTCACAAATGGAGGTAGTGACTCTGGCAAGATCGTTGCCCCGCCCTCTAATGCCACGGTTCGTTCGATGATATTTTCTAGTTCTCGAACGTTACCGGGATAATCGTATTTCTTTAATACTTCCATCGCCTCGTCACTAATACCTACAACAGTTTTTGTTAAACGCTCATTATATTTTTTCAAAAAATGATGCACTAACAGTGGTATATCTTCCTTACGATCCTTTAAAGATGGCGTTTTGATATCGATCACATTCAAACGATAATATAAATCTTGGCGGAAAGTGCCATCGTTCACCATTTTTAATAAATCACGATTCGTGGCTGCAATAATACGTACATCTACTTTCAAATCATCCGTCGCGCCCACTCGGCGAATCATGCGCTCTTGAATCGCTCGTAATAATTTAACTTGAATCGTTAATGGCAACTCACCTACCTCGTCCAAAAATAAGGTTCCCCCATCTGCGGCTTCAAACAAACCCGCTTTATCAACAACAGCGCCAGTGAAACTCCCTTTTTTATGACCGAACATCTCGGATTCCATTAAATTTTCAGGAATCGCACCACAGTTCACAGAAATAAATGGCTTGTCTTTTAAGGGACCATTGTAATGAATCGCCTTAGCCACCATTTCCTTACCGGTACCTGAGTCCCCCGTCACCAAAACATTACTTGAGGTTCCCGATACGCGCTTAATTAAATCATACACCTTATGCATAGCTGGCGCATTACCAACTAGATTCGCAAAACTATACTCTTTAACTAATTCTTTCTTTAAACTACGATTTTCTAATTCTAATGTATTGGAGCGTAATGCATTCTGGATATTTAATCGAACCTCATCCAACTTAAATGGCTTCGTTAAATAATCGTAGGCTCCCATCTTCATGGCTTCGACCGCATTTTCGGTGGTTCCAAAAGCCGTGATCATCATAAACACGGTGTCTGGATAATTATCCTTCACGTGTTTTAACAACTCTATTCCTGTCACATTTGGCATTTGCAAATCGGAGATGACCATATGAAAATTCTTTTTACTTAATGCTTCGATGGCTTTGGCACCATCTTCTGCACAAGTGATTTCATAGCCTTCTTTTTTTAACATGATTTCCAAAAACTCGCGGATGGATTCTTCATCGTCGACGATCAATAATTTATGCTTCATAGAACCTTCCTTGGCATTCAATTTTTCTGATACAAATACACACTATCTAGTCTGACATTCGTCAGTTTTTTTTCAATCCCTTTTCGCTGGAAATCGCAGAATAAACTCAGTTCCTAGACCCAAGTTAGATTCGACTTGGATCTCGCACGCATGAGCCTGTAAAATTTTATGGGTGATAGCCAACCCCAAACCTGTTCCTTTAGGTTTCGTCGTATGAAAGGCTTCAAACATTCTAGCCTTGGTCGCTGGACTCATCCCACAACCATTGTCCTTAATGATAACTTCCACGATGGCTGCCGCACCAGAACCACGAACTTTGACCGAAACTTTTAACTGTGGTTCTGTGGTGTTTTGCATCGCTTGATACGAGTTAATAATAATGTTTAAAAACACCTGACGAAGTTTATCTATATGTCCACGTATAATGGCGTGCTCATCCAAATCCCTTTGCACCTGGACCATCTGTACAGACATTTTTGGATCGGATTGCAAATGATCTAACACAGATTCTACTAGTGGAACTAAATCCACCGGATCCACCACTGGTTTTTCAGGTTTTGCAAAATCTAAAAATTCTCCAATCAATCGATTTAACCGATCAATTTCTTTCAAAATAATTTTAATCAAACGTTTATCATCATCACTATTGGACGTTTGACTTAATAACTCGATACTGCCACTTATACCAGTTAAGGGATTTCTAATCTCATGAGCAATACCTGCAGCCAACTGTCCCACGGCCGCCATCTTTTCTGATTGTCGCAAACTAAATTCGATTTTTCGAATCTCGGTCAGGTCCTCTAACACCACCAAATACGTTGGATCTGCTACACTTTCATCACTGGTTTCAAAAACCTGCATACCGATCAACAAGGACTCTACACCACGCTCTAATTTATACTCATGACGATGTCGCAAATAACTAGACTCGAATATATTCACTTGAAATAATTCTTTGATCAGTTGAAATACGACCAACCCCTCAAGCTCATCGATACCAAATATTCTTTGCGCCCCCGGATTGTATTGCAAAATCCGTCCCCCTTTATCAATACTTAAAAGTCCAAACGGCATGTTATCAATAATGAGCTCATTTAATTTTTGCACCAATCGCAATGACACAGTCTGAGTCTTAAGCGAAGTCGCAAATAAATCCAATTGTTGATTCAGATATCCACTAATCACAGCCACTGTAAAAAAGGCGACATTATTTAATAAAAATATGAAAACGTAAGAAATGCCCTTCACTTCGGGACTGGATAAACTGCTAACACTAAAACCAATACTGGCGACTAAGGCCGCGATCAAAGCTCCACGATACCCCAAGGTGATGCCATTTAAAATAATCACCACTAAATATAAAAAGAAAAAAAGCGAGGGATTCAATTCACTTAAATAAAACAAACCCGAAACTAACAATAAATCTAAAATGAAACTACTTTGTAAAAGCCGTGCACTAGAATACAAACGTTCTAAATACAAAACACTCATCCCGTTCAGACACAAACCCAACGAGGCTATTAAATAGAAGGACTTAGCTACTTGCCAATTGTAAAAGTGCACTTCAAAAAAGTGATACACTAACATCATTAATAGAACCAACAAGTACAAGCCCACGCGAATGGCTTGTACTAACATCGGGCCTTTTTGAATTTGAGGTTCTTCGTGGACTGCGCTCATTCCGTGGTGCTTATTCTTTCTAAAGTGTTTTTATTTTCCTTGTAACGAAGCCATATTGAATATGGGCAAGTACATACTGGTAACTAAGAACGCGATGATGCCGCCTAAGAAAACCATCAACAAAGGTTCAATCAAACTAGTTAACGCCTTCACCGCATTTTCTACATCGTCCTCATAAAAATCCGCGATTTTTCCCAACATCACATCCAACGTACCGGACTGCTCACCAATAGTAATCATCTGTGTCACCATATCTGGAAACATAGGTTCTTTGGCCAAAGGTGCAGCCAAGGGACGTCCTGACATCACGCTGTCTTTACTTCTGGCTAATGCATCTTCGATCACTTTATTGCCGGCTGTTCTGGCCGCGATTTCTAAAGCATCCACCACACTAACCCCGGAAGATAAAAGCGTCGATAATGTTCGTGTCGTTTTTGCAATAGATGATTTTTGAATCAACTCCCCAAACAACGGTAATTTAATAAATAACTTATCAAATAATTCTCGACCATCTGGAGTTTTATAATACAACATCAAGCCATAAGGTATGCCGATGATTCCTGCGATCACAAAATACCACTTATGACGAAGAAAATCCGACATCGCTACCACCATTTGCGTAATGCCAGGCAGCTCTTGTCCCGCTCCCTTGTACATCTCTTGAAACTGCGGAATCACAAAAACTAAAATACCTGCAACAACAACCGCCGCAACGACCATGATGATGGCTGGATACATCATCGCGCCCTTCACTTGCTTTTTAATTTTTTCAGATTTTTCTAGATATATGGACAGACGATTTAAAATACCATCTAAAATACCGGCTTCTTCACCGGCTCGAACCATATTCACAAAGAATCGATCAAACACTTCTGGAATGGCCGCCATGGCATCGCCTAAACGTTTCCCACCTTCGATGGAATTTCTAACTTTATTCGCAGCATCTTTTAATACAGGATTTCTTTTTCCCTCGGCTAACATCTTTAAGGCATCAACAACAGGAATACCGGCATTGATCAATGTCGAAAATTGTCGAGTGAATATTTGCAAATCCTTCGAAGACACCATCTGTAAACGAAAACTGCGGTTCATGCCAGGAGCTGGTATCACTCGTAGCGGAGTCAACTTGGCATTTCTTAATTGATTCCTGACATCAGCTTCATCCGAACCTTCCATCTGTCCAATTTGAACTTGTCCAACAGCACTTTTTGCTTGATACATAAATCTTGGCATATAGATACCTTTCCTAGTCTAATTAAATATTGAAACTAAATTTAAATTCCTATTTTTTTCAACAACTGATCTAGCTCTTCCGGTTGTGCGCTTTCTTCAAAAGCAATCTTAAGATCAATTTTACGTTTTAAAACTAATTGTAATAAATTTTGATTCAAACTTCGATGCGACTTTTTGTCCTGACATAAGTCTATATTTTTTTGCACTTCACTATAACGTCCTTGCACCAAATACTCTCTGATCGCAGGATGCCCCATCAGCAATTCATAGGTGCCAATATGTGTGCCATCTTGACAAGGAATGCGCTTCACAAAAATCGCCATATTAAAATATTCAAATATGTCACTTTGATAAGTCCTTGCTAATTGTTCTAAGGATTTTCTTAAACTTTGTTGAGACATCGAAAATAAAATGCTGCGCCCCTCATTGGACCATTGACGAATCGGTAGATCCACAGCCGCTTCATTGGTATCGATGACCACAACATCCACAGAATTTGGCAAGGAAAAGTTTTTATCCTTTAACACTTCGACATCAAAATACGAAATCAAACTATGACCACTTTGAAGTTCCCAGTGATCTTCATTGGTAATAACTGCCACGTGTGAATTTCGTTTTTGCATACCTGGATAAATCAGACTTTGCATCGCACATGTACGTCCACTGCGATTAGCTCCGATAACCACTGTAAATCCACCTTTTTTCCAAACAGGTTCTGTATAAAAATCTGAAAAACCCCACACCGAATTATTTGCTACCCCTGGAGTGTTCCAAAAAACTTCCCCCTGCAAGCCATTCTTGTCCATGAATAAATGGAAATTGATTTTTTGTTCGTCCAGTTTACGAGAACCACTTAAAAATTTAGTTTCGATTAATTTGTCTTTTTCCTCTTCGGATAAAAAGGAAAATAACAGTTGTCTTTGCTGTGCTAAACTCCAACGTATATTTTGTGCGGGCTGAACCAATGGAACTAAATCACGCCCTTTTCGAATCCGAGGAGTCGAGTCGGGATGAAACACTAATTCTTGCGAAGCTTGCTTGTGAGCTAGGTCAATTAATTCCATCAATTGCGACATATTTTATACTCTCCTTATTTAAAAATCTAAGTATCCCGAACCGAAGCATTTAATACTTCTTCAATGCTTGTGATGCCTCTTTTTAGTTTCAGCAACGCACTTCTTCGCAGCGTGCGCATCCCCTGCTGCCTTGCCAAGTTTCTAAGTTCTTGTGATGAGGCCCCACGAATAATGGCCTCTTTCATCGCCTCGTTCATTCGCATTAATTCAAATATTGCAGATCGCCCCTTGATACCCATTCCATTACAGCTAGCACAGCCCTTACCTTTAAATATATTATATTCGGGAATTTCACTTTCTTCGATGCCAAGATCTAGCAAAGTTTGCTTATCCACTTCGATAGGAACTTTACAGTTTTCACAGTTTTTTCCCACCAAGCGCTGAGCCACAATCAAAGTCACTGTTGAGGCCACAATAAAGGGCGCAATTCCCATTTCGGTCAAACGTGATACGGTCTGAGGCGCATCGTTGGTATGAAGAGTACTGACTACTAAGTGACCTGTGGAGGCCGCCTTCATAGCGATCTCGGCGGTTTCTAAATCACGAATCTCTCCCACCATGATGATGTCAGGGTCTTGACGCAAAAAACTTCTTAAAGCACTTGCGAATGTTAAATCAATATCTGCATTCATTTGAACTTGATTAATACCATCAAAGTTGAACTCGACAGGATCTTCAGCCGTTGAAATATTCACATCTGGTTGATTCAGCTCCGCCAATGCTGAATAGATTGTCGTCGTCTTACCACTTCCAGTAGGACCGGTAATCAACAATAAGCCTTGTGGCTGATGGATTCCATCCTTGAAGATCACCAAATCTTCTGGTTCCATTCCCAATTTAGTCATATCTAATTGCAAATTGGATTTATCCAATAAACGCATGACGATTTTTTCACCCCAAATCGTAGGTAAAACACTGACGCGAAAATCCATCTCTTTGGTTCCAGCGCGAATTTTAATACGACCATCTTGCGGTCTTCGTTTTTCGGCAATATCTAACTTGGCCATAATTTTAACACGGCTGGAAATCGCAGGAGCCGAAGCATTCGACTGTGTCACGGCCTCGATCATGACACCATCGATACGAAATCGAACACGGAATCTTTTTTCATAAGGTTCAAAATGAATATCACTGGCGCGTTTACGAATAGCATCCGTTAACACGGCAGTGACAAATTTAACGATGGGGCTATCTTCGACTGATCCAGGACCAAAGTCTATCGCTTCCGTCCCTGTCATCGTCATTTGCTTTTCGTCTTCGGCTTGTTGCGCCTCTTCCACTTGCTTAGTCAGCCCCTGCGCTGTAGCTCCGTAATATCTTTCAATGGCGGCTGCGACGGCTGATTCTGTAGCGACAACTGGTTGAATTTTACAACGCGTGATAAAACGCAAATCATCACGAACTGTAACATTACCGGGATCACTAAAAGCCACCACCAAAGTATTATTTCCTACTTTTTGCACCGGTACCAATAGGTTTTTATCACAGACTTCACGTGGAATTAATTGTGTGACAGCTTTGGGAATTTCAAAATTATTTAAATCTAAACCCGGCAACTGATAGGCGGATTCGACCGCTTTTAAAATTTGAATGTCTTTGACAACACCTTGCTGAATTAAAATTTGAGACAGCCGGACATTGGTTTTCTTTTGCTCATCCAATGCCTTAGACATTTGTTCTGGCTTTACTAATCCTTGCTTAACAAGGATTTCTCCCAGCTTTAATCCCGCCACAAATACACTCCCACCCCACACGAGGTCACTGAATCAGTTAACCATTTTCACTTGCTGCGTATACCTTCGTTGCCTTCGTCGTCAGCTTGTGCGTCGTCCAGGAAGGACGCCTCCGCGCCTCCTCGCTGGTTACGTAGTGGGCGCCTCGGTCTACTTTGCAATTGCAAATGGTATTACAGTGATTTTACTGAATTGGAGCTTAATATATAACGAAAAAACAAAGGGCCAAGAATTGGCCCTTAAGATCTAGTCTTTGATCTGGATAATTTTAACCTACACGTAACTACCAGTGCGGATTTTTTCTAATATGATTTTTTCGGTTTTAATCGGATCCTTGGGATCGACCGAGAAAAAGGACTGTTGCTCACAACGAATCTTTTCTTTGATTAACCAACGTAAAATATCTGACAAACCTTTGTTGCGTTTATCCAAAAAGAACGGATCATTTTCTAAAGCGTCCTTTGCTTTCTTCAAAGCTCGCGCCTCCACAGGATCTGATTCTTTCACTTTATAGTGAGGCAAATCATATTTTTTCACGTCTTCTGGCAATACCCCTAAAAACTTCACATTAGGAGCACTAAAATCCGCGTTTCTTATTAACGAGGCCGCCGATCCCGCTTTTAAAGTTCTAAAAATATTTTGCATCGTGTACGCATCCAGATCGCCAAAGAAATACATAGGCACATCTAAGTTATCTTGGATCAGTTTAGCCCAACCACGAACCGCATTCGAAGGTACGCCTTGCGCACCCATCAAGATACAATTATTACGTTTGGTAAAACCCATCGTTTGCAAGGTGTTCGCCGTACCTTCCGATTCAATGATCAAACAAAAATCCACTTTCTTTTTGGTTTTCAAACGCAATGATTGAGGTTTGTTTTTTGGCTGAAACGGAGCTGTTCCCAAACTAGATAAATCAATCGTCGCTTTTTCACCATCTGGCATATCTTCCATCACAATTAAATTTTGCGAGTAGGTCTGACCACCGCGATCGTTGGCGAAACAATTCAATTCCTCTCGATAGACTTCTAACATATCACCAATAAAATCGATGATCGCATCACTTTCATCCTGACTATCAAAATCCAATGGCCTTAAATTTTTTCCACCTTTGATTAAACCTTTACAGATATAGTACAACTCACGCTTTGTATTGACGGAACCGATTTCTAAATTGCGCAATAAAATTTCCAACATAAAAACCACACGAGCCAGTTTTTGCACGCTCGATACGTTCAGTTCTGTTTTTACTTTTTTATCACCCGGAGTTAAATACCCCACCTTGGCATTATAAAAACTGTTGTCCAAACTGGTTTTCACCGCCTCTAAGACAGGGCGTTTTGATTTTTCCAAATCAGATAACATTTTTTCAGCCATCATCTTGGCTTCTTTAGGAATATCAATTTTTAAATCACGAATACTAATTAACTTTGCCATATCAAATCGCCTTTACTTTTTTTTAGTCGTTGTTTTCACTGTCGATACAGGTGCGTTGGATTTAGCCGTTGTCGTCGCTACCGTTTTTTGCGTCGATTTTTTCTTAGTAGATGCCGCTTTGTAATTTTCTTTAGCTATCTCTGAATCCACTTCCGCATCAGAGGTCTGCGCTTCCGCATCCTCCACGCCTGTGTCCTCATCATCCACCATTCCCAATTTTTTGGCCTCTTTAGATTTTTGTTTAGCTAATTTGGTTTCCGCTTCTTCTAAATCAGCAATGGCCTCTTCAGAATCTCGACCTAGTAATTTACGCAAACCTTCTTCTGCCTTTTTCTTACGAGCATCATTCGATTTAGTGATACGAACAAGAGCTTCGACCAAAATCGGACCAAACTGTTCGATGTGAGCTAATTTTCTTTCAAGATCTGCTTCCTTATGTTCTTTACGAATATGTCTAGACAGCTTTTGCCCAGCTTGCATTAAAGCTCTTCGTAATTCTTCGACAAGCTCTTCCGACGCATCAATGGTTTCCTTCGATGCATTTTTAAATTTAATAAAAGGAGACACGATAGAAACTGCAAAAATATATGGACCTAAAGGTAAATTACCTTTTGGCTGAGACACGCCATAGGATTTCCAATTCACAGATTCAATGGCACGCGTGATCGCACAACCTGATTTATCAAATTGTAAAGGCACGCGGTTCGCAAATCGCAACAACTGTACGGGTTCGTCTGCTTCTAAATTACGATTTAAAAAGCGAGCCAAAGCCACTTCGACCACCACAGGCTTAAAATCACAAATGGCTGGCTTACGAGTCACGACACTAAAAAAGTCAATCTCGCCCAAACGCTGTATCGATTTAGACAAGGACTCTTCACCGACTGTTAAAACCGATTTTGTGGATGGTGCCATTAAATCGGTATTTTGAATCGCTTGAAATATTTTTTTGTAATCTTCGTCCTTTAACACCGACAAAGGTTTATCCAATAAATTTTTTGGCAATCCCTTTGCAATAAAGTCCTTAATCGTCTGATCGTTGATTCTTGAAAACCCGGTCTTTAAAAATTTATCTAATGAGATCTTTCCATACAACGTCGCATGCGTGATGAACTCACCCAATTTAAACGTATGCGGATGAGGCAACGTGGCTTCCGGAATATCTGGAACTTCGTTGCTAACTCGTTCAATCGTCACCCAATCGGCATCCAGTAATTTATATTTGACCGTTAAGTGAGGATTTACCAATACGGTGCCTTCTAAGTAAGTGACCAAGCCACCATCACCATTTAATTGCACACGTCCATCGATGACAAACTCAACCCTTACACCTGATTTTTTATCCCAATCCAGAGTTTCTTTGTTTCGCAAAACACCTGTGTTCGATTTGATGTCTACATCCACTTGAGCTCGAACGGCTTTTCGCATATTGGGAGTTTTTGACAATACCAAAGCGCCTTTTGCATTGGTTAACTGCGCCCAAGTTGTGGCTGCAGAAATACCAATCCCCTGTTGACCACGTGAACATTGCCCCTTACCAAATTTACTGGAAGCTAAGTACTCTCCAAAAACTTTGGCCATATCATCAGGATCAATCCCTGGTCCGTTATCTTCAACGACGATGCGAACTAAATCAGTGTTTTTAGTAGAACCAATTCCCACCTTTTGAATCTGAATTTCTATCTCAGGTAAAATATCATGGCCTTCGCAGGCATCTAAAGAGTTATCTACGGCTTCCTTTAAAGTCGTTAACACGGCCTTAATCGGTGAAGAAAATCCCACCTGTTGCAAGTTTTTAGCAAAATATTCGGCCGTACTCGATTTAGTGATCTTACTCATGCGTGTTCCTTCGGGCTGCAGTTTCAATTTTTGATTATCACTAAAGAGTATCTTAATAGCCGGGGGCTTTGCCAAGACTTCTCACGAAATTCGACGCGCTAGATAAACATCGATCTTTGGTCGTCGGATTCCATAAATAAGAGAGGGAATGTCGACATTCCCTCTGAATCGAAAAATGAATATATAAAAAAATTAGAGACTAAAAAAATCAGTCATGAGTAAAAAAAATTATTTTACCTGCTAACATCGTCGGCATTTTTAACAATAATGTCACCAAAGTCATCATCTTTGACATAGACTTGTCGTACAGATTCTTTGTTCACGACCTTAACAATTCGTCCTGTATAGACTTGATCGCCGTCTTCTTGAGTAAAATTCACTTTTTGCCCTAAACAAAATTCTTGATTGCGTGAATTGTTAACACAGTTGGGATTAATCACTGCTTTAACCTCGATGGGTTTAGCTTCAATGGGTTTGGCCACAACGGGTTTCACCACTGTTGTAGGTACTATGGCATGCACAGTTGTGGCTGCGGTCACCGTAGGAACTTTAGCTACAACAACAGGCGGAGTTACAGGTGGCGCCACCACAACCGTACGACCTGTTTCGATAGAATTCGTCGTTGGGAGGGCCACACTTGCCACCTTTGCATCTCGAACATAAGTTTCTGGACGGATGATCTTTCGATCGACATAAGTTTTGGCAACTACGGTCGCAGGCAAGGATCCGGTTTCCACTTCAATGGACAAAAACTTGATCGGTAATTCTTTTTGTACGTTGTCTATATATAGATATGCAGATCGCACGGCCGCTCGTTGATAATTGGATAACTCATAACGAGTATAATTTTTCGCGTCTTGAGCTTGCGCCTCGCTTGCGAATACGGATGCATTCGCGGCCACATATATCGAGTCCTGCTCCTGATCATTTACAACCAACGTCACCAAGCTACCCCAGGATTTAGCTGCGGCTTGCATTTCAATTTTTGCGATTTCTAGATTGGACTCTGTTAGTCCTTGTGTTTTTAACAATGCGACTAAATCTAATTTACCACTGCGAGCTTGCCCCGAACCCAACGCCACAATCTTCACTTGCTTTGGATCCAACTTAAGCGCCACTCGCTGCCCTGCCATAGCTATTGGCGTGACCAGTATTAATTGAGAAATAGCAAATAACACTAAACCGAAAGAATATTTAAGTTTTGAAACTAGTTTTAAATCCATACAATTCACTTCCTATAAGTTCTTCAGAAAATAATGAAGATCATATTTTCTAGAATCAATGGGACTTAACACGCTTGATTTTTTCAAATTAGCATCTAAACCGCCACCATGAATTTGCTTAGAGTCTCTTTCCGTTTGAACTTGTAAATGCAATAAGGCCTTAGCCCATTGATATTTATCAGAGGACATCAAGCATCCAGATAGTTCATCTGCCTGTGTCGCTCCCCAACGAACCGCCGAACACATATAAGGATCAAAACTAAGAAATTCTAATCTTTGTCCCAAGCCAGATAAACTCATCATTACATTTTCGGATTTTACACCTGTGGATGTTTTACTGGTCATCGGAATACTGACCTGACATTGACGATCAACACTGGCATAAGTTTTTAACAACATTTCCTTCAACTGCGAGGCTGTACCGTCAAACTTCACAATACTATTATTGACAGCATTATTACCTAAATAAAATTCAACATCCTTCATGATACCTAAGACTTTTTGCTTTAAGCGCATATCGCGACCCGGTGTCGAATAGGTTTCCCACTCGCCCTCTGCACCAAATATATTTGTTGGCAAAACATCTGGATGAGCTTTGTTATCAACTCCATTATTAATGGCGGTCATTACATCCTTCACTCTTGCTTGATAAGCCGCACACAACGATAATAAATTATCTTTAAATCTTTCTATCGGGTCTATCTGGCAATTGGATACAGTTCCTAAACTGTTTAGTCTGCAAGCCACCCATTGATATAAGTCACTGGTTAAAAAACTTTTGTCTTTCCCGTTATATTCGAAAACTTTTTTTAACTCGCCACCCAAGTTTGTTGCTGTTCCCGTACCTGTATATTGTTCTTGCGAGACTTGCCCTTGTAACATTTCATCTGAAGCCAGGTTAACGCGACCGTTTTTAATTTCAAATGGACGCCAATTCTTAAAGCCCCCGGCATGAGTTTGCAGACTTTCCACAAACTCCCTTGAAAATTTATTATAACTAACAGAATTGTCCGGATGAGCATCAATATAATAGGCTTCACCCTTGTCAGTGATTTTATAAATGATGGAAAGATGCCCAATGGGATTGTACAAGACGGTGCCTACTCGAACATTATTGTGATCAATTTTAGGAGAAAAAAACATCGGTAGGATTTTCATACCGGGCAAATAGTTCATACGGTAACTACCCGAAGAAATCTGATTGTGAATAAGCCTAGTTGCATCTAAAAAATTATTAACTGCGGATCTTCCCATATTCAAATTAGGCGAAGTTCCAAAAACTCGATATCCTAAAAATACATTGCCATTTCTAGAGTAACGAGTATCAAACTCATTCTTTCTTGCTTTTTCAATGGCCTCAATAGCTTTCGCCTTTTCTACGACTGTTTTTGTTGTATCACCATTAATTTGTACTAATTGCGCATCTAATTTCTCAAAAACAGTTGCACGCTTTTTCTGTTGTTCTTCTGTTAACGGTGCTTCTTGCAAACCGGTACCAATCACCATTGGTAATTTATTTTTAAACGCAAAGTAGGTACGCAAATAAATCGGAAAATCTGCACAATCTGAGTAATGCAAAAAATTAAGATCAAATTCTGATAACTGATTATTGGCTTCCGGTGAAATTAAACAACTATCCACCGAGTCACAAACTTTATTTTCGACCGCATTTCCCAACTGGACAATAAAACGCATAAAGTTTTCTTCATCACTTACATCCCAACTGGATTTGGTAACAGCCCAGGTAGCACGACTTTGTTTGCTTCCGTAACAAACTTCAAACTCACTAGCATCTAACTTACTAGGTCGCGACAAACTACGCCCCAACACTTGATAGGACTCTTCTTTAATATTGGCACAATTGATTTCTTTTTTTTCTGCTAGTGCAGTTTGGGATAAAACCAAAATTAACCCATGTAATACCACAGCCGTGAAAAAAGTAGAGCGTCGTTTTTTAAGATGAAGTTTGGTGTTTCTCACAATTCGACTCCTGTTTGCTAGACTTCAGTTATGGTAAAGTGGTGGATCGTGGTGTGACAGTTATATTGATTTGACTTAGGCTACCTTCGCCTTCTTGTCCCAAACCAATCACTACTGCGGCAGGGTCTGAGTTTAAAAATACGACCATACCTGTGGCACCTGAGTTCACATTTAGGTCTGCACTTTTTAACACACCACTGCTAGAGTCTTTGGCGGTAAAACAAGCCGCTCCCTGTCCTCGGCATAAGAAAAAAGTCAAAGAATCCAAACCCAATTTAGTTGCAGTGATTTCAACGCGAGTAATGATATAACGACTGGATGCATAGCCCTTGGATTGCAAGGCCTGAGTCAAATTATAATACTTGTAATTAACAACTTCCACATCATTGGAAACAGCACCGTTCACATCGGCAACACCATCATATTCAAAAGCCACACTAGTTGCAGTCGATGGGATATACGACTGGATATCGGACTTATTGAAGCTAACAACAGTTTGAGCTTTAGCTAATCCAGTAAACAATATAGCGACGCCAGCGATCATCATATATTTAATATATTTTGTTGCTTTCAATTTCATATTTCTCCGCCTGTTTCTTTGTGTTCTATTTTTGATTAAATTTAAGTTCGTATGAATTATTTTTCGACTTTCTTAATTGTTAAACCAGTTAACAATTTTTCTAAGTCGAAGGTTAGACCTTGCTTGTAATTCTCTTGATTCAGCTGTTGAAGTTGAGCCAAGTCATATCCCATTTGCTCTGCTGAACGTTCTGTTCTTTGTCGAAGATAAGCTTCGGCTTCATAAATTTGGCGTTCCGTTTCAGACTCTTTACAAGTGGCTAGCTCTTGAGGATCTGTCGCACCGGCCTTACGCTCTAAACAGTGATACACGTCAAAAGACATTTTGGGTAAGCGTCGAATGGCCTCCGATAATGAAATTCTAACTTTTGAATCATCGGATCTTGTGTACCGAATTTGACATTGTGCCACTTGTTGGTGATAAGCTCGGATCAGCTCTACTTTCAATGTGGGAGCATCCCCTTTGTACGAAAAAAACTTATCTGGTTTTACCGATCGATCCAACAAGTCCTTAGCCATATTAGCCGTATCTAAAACAGCTAAACGAATATCACCATCACGACCCGGTGTAGAGCGATCTTCCCAAAATTGCCATTCACCACCCGCATTATAGATATTTGGTGGCAAGACGCCTCGGTGATCTTGATTGCTTAATTCTCTGGTTACATTGAAAAACTCGGCACGATCCTTTTCACTCATGGATCTAGATCCTTCAATCATCTCGATACGACCGATAAATTTATTACATAATTCCAGCATGCGATCTTTGAAATCTTCCACAGGATATGTTCGAGGATCGCCTGTGGCTAATCGCGCTCTGACGAAGTCTAAAAATCCCAATCGCTCACCATCGACCAAATATACTCTTTTTCCTGACTCTGGAGCTGAACCTAATAAAGCTTCATTGGACACTGGTAGTTCTTCGTCTTCAGCAAGAACCACTTTTCCACCTACATACGTACCGTCTTTTAATAATTTAGCGCCTACTAACTTCACTGGTCGAAACACTTGAATGGGTGAACCGTGCGCGGATCGTGAAGGTTCATAAATTTCCCACAATTTCTTAACAGTTAATGTATTATCTGGATGAGCATCTAAAACTTTAATATCGCCTTTTTCAGAGATATCGTAAACGACTCCCACATGCCCTGCGACTTTATAGGTGACAGCACCTGGTTTGATAACACCTTTTTCTATTCTTGGAATGTAAGTATCAGGCAATAAAGCGCCTTCAATTTTTCTAAATGTTCGAAAGGCACCAGAAGAGACTCCGTCTGCTAAACGAAATGAGTATGTAAAAAAATCTCTTTTAGATTTGCCATCGCCAGCAGGAACTTGACTGCGTGACACAACATGATTCCCAAATAAAGCCTTAGTCCCGGCTGCAGGATTCTCGTTCTTGGCAATTTTAGCATCCCATTCCGCTTGTTCTTCGGGTGTCTCTGGTGGATTCGCTTCGATACTGCTGCCATAAGCAAATGGTAGTGATTTTTTATAAGCAAAATAAGCACGCAAATAAAAAGGAAGGTCAGCACAATCCGAGTAATGAAATCCTTGATCCACTACCACATCATAATAAGTATTGATCATTGGATTTTTTAAACAAGCATCAACACTGCCACATTTTTTTTGTTGAACAGCGACGCCCAATTTATGAATAAACTGACTATATTCTAGTTCATCCGCTTCATCCCATTGTTCTTTTCTGACAACCCATGGAGCGGGCGGCGTTGGCGCCTCGCGGTCATTTTTTAACTTTAATTCTGCTTCGGTTGGAATATGCGCGGGCGGCGCCTCTGGAACAGCTGTCACCAAAGGAGTCGTTGTCGCATTTGGATCGACATTAGTTGCCGTTCCCGCTCCTGTCGTCGTTGTTGGCTTAGTTTCAACCGATGGATCATTGCTATTAAAAAAATTTGAAAAAAATTGAGCTTGCGCTGAAAAAGTAATGGCATTTACAGCTATTAGGATCCAAACAAAACTGGCTGTTGTTATATTGAAAAAATTTGATTGCGACAATTTTTCCAGCTGTAATTTTTCACGCATGCGAACCTCACTTAAATTTATTTCAGATCAATAAATGCATTTATAAGTCCTTGAATTTTTGATTCTTATGCGAGTTTCATTCCAGCCCATTAAACAGGCTAAATGTTCTACAGCTATACAGGCTTTTGACAGTGACAAAAATTGTCGGCCTGTATTGCGGCCTCTCTATCAATTAGTGGGGTGGCTTATGGATAGAACCTCTGACTTCGAACCAAGGGGTTGCAAGTTGAAAGTTATCGAGTAAACTCATTTTTGAGAGATTTTTGATTTTTAAACCTAAAGAAATGTGGATATGAAAACTATAATTGTAGTAGCTGGCCCAAATGGCAGCGGAAAAACAACTTTTGCAGATACTTTTTTCTATAATGAAAAAGATAAAATCCCCTATTTGAATCCAGATTTAATTGCAACTGGTCTTGGCCCTTCGGATTTTGAAAAAGCCTCCTTTCAAGCTGGCCGAGTATTACTAACTGATATTAAAAACAAAATAAAAAAAGGTGAATCATTTTGTTTTGAATCCACGCTCAGTGGCTTGACATACTTTAAGATTTTAAATGAAGCCAAAGATTCAGGATACCATATAAAAATTTACTTTGTATGCTTAAAAAAAGTATCTTTAAATATCTCTAGAATAAAAAAAAGAGTGGGTATGGGAGGTCATCACATTCCCGCTCCGATTGTTAGAAGAAGATATTTGAGGTGTTTTGAAAATTTTTGGGGAATCTATAAAGACATTTGTGAAAATTGGTATATTCTTGATAACTCAAATTCCAAGCCATCACTAATCCAAGAAAAAAACCAGTTCTTAAATCTGAATGAAAAAAAACAAAAAAACTTTTCTGTCAAATTTCTAAAAGGACGAGTATGAAAAAGCCAAAAAAAAAATCGGATAAACCAATACCGTCCAAAGAATTACAAAAAGCGATAGATCTTTTTCCAAAAATTTTAAAACGCAATGAAAAGGCAGCAAAAGAAAAGGCTCGTATTCGAAAAAATTTCGAAAAAGCCAGAAAAGAAATTTTTGGACAATCAAAGTAATAAAATAGCCTGGCTGGATTCGTTACAAAATTCAATTTTGTAAACTTAAATGAACACAACTTCTACTAAGTATTCCATTCACGATAAGCCAAATAACTTAGAGCAACGCCAATACCCCAGTTGGCCAAGGGACCACTAACAAAGTAGGGATAAATCATCATCGCTAAGCCAATAAATCCAAGCGAGAATTTCGCTTGCACTTTTGCTTGACGAATCAGCCACAACCCAACCACCCCAAAAACAAATCCAGCCATCATCGATGAAAGATCAAATTCTAATTCCATCTTTAAAGTCTAGCCAATCCCTCACAAAAAACAAAACTAAAAATGAAAATTAATTTTACAGACGCACCAAAGTAAAAAAGCCCCAAGTTTTTGCTTGAGGCTTTTTAATGAAACTATTTGTATTTAAAAATAGTCTATATAACAAAGTCTGAATACATTCACTAAAACTAACTTGTTCTTTGGTTAGTACTTACTTAGACGATTCAGCAGCTGAAACCCATCCTGCATCACGCCCCGATGCTTGCTGTTGCAGAATAGACTTATCAAATGCACCTTTAGCGTTAGGAGACAATTTATTATATTCAACCTCATTTATATTTAAAATTCCATTTTTATGTAAAGCCAACCTAGCCCAATTATTATTTTTAGAAAGAGCAAACAATTGTGCATTTCCGGAAGATAATCCACCACCAACACCAGAGAATTTCATCGATAGACCACTACTTGCACCACCACCATTACCAACGCTACCGCCAGCATTAGCAAAAGATACTGAAAAAATGACCATACTGAAACCAATCATATTTATAACTCTATTTGCGATTTTCATTTTAAAACTCCTTATTTTATTTTTTAATATTTAAATTTGTACCTTGAATAATACCTGTGGTGATTTGAAAATATTCAAATTTCTTATTAGAATTTGGATCCCATTTAGATTCAAATTTTTTCAAAACATCAGTGATCTCTTTTAGAAATAACGAATAATCTTCACGAGCCAGTGGCAAGCACCAATCAACTAAACTAAATCCAGGAATCTCTTCACTTGCTGGCTTCGGATCGTTAGCAGAATCATTCAGATACATCGAACGCCCCGCCAAAACACCACCTACGGCTAGCATTTTAGAGCACATAATTTTAAACTCATCTTTTTGATTATATTCAGTGTAGTCAGCATCGATGGCTAAAGCATTATCTCCTTTAACCAACCGATCGCCGTCCTTCTGAATCAATCCCAGATCTAAAAGAACTTGCAGGCCATTAAGGACATCTTTCATCGTGACTTTCATGTCTTTGGCAAAACAGCTCCAGATATATTCTGGCTCATAACTTGGTAAGCCGCGAATAATCATCTCGTACATCATTCGATAACTAATTAATCCATCAAATTGGATTAATTTTCGCCTTAATTCTAGTTCCGCATTTGAAACTGAATTTAATTCTGGTTTTAAATCCGAACTTAAATTTGGACTCAAACTTGGACCTGAATCCAGACCTAAATCTGAACCCAAATCTAATCGTATCGATTGATCCATCTGCAAGCGCGGCCGTGAT
Source organism: Bdellovibrionota bacterium (assembly GCA_052033755.1). GTDB lineage: Bacteria > Bdellovibrionota > Bdellovibrionia > Bdellovibrionales > Bdellovibrionaceae > JBPOJH01. The sequence goes on from JBPOJH010000082.1 coordinate 71,333, forward strand.
GAATTATTAGCTTCACCACTAACTTCAGTCTTCTTAAGTGCTGGCTCCAAAACAACCTCCGTTTACGTACAATGAGGTTAGTTTTACAAGAATCCGCCCTTTTACGACACTATTTTTTAAGTCCCTTGTATTCATTACTGAACTGTCTATTTATTTTACGAAATACCGTATTCAACGCTGAAAAACACTCTTCTAATTTCATCAAATACGCGATCGATAGATATACTGCCGCTCCACAAATTATAACTACTATTAACGAAGCTAATTTTACCGCCAAGGTATCGCCGCCGCCCGACAATACTCCACCCAACCAACTGCGGATCCATAAATACTGTGAGGCGATAAAAAATAATCCCGACGATGGAATCAAAAACAAGATCAATTGTCGTAACCATAATTTAATTCCAAAAGGGTTGATAAAAAATCGGTAAGAAAAAACTAAAAATAATAAATTCAAAGTCGCACTAATCAATGTAGATCCAACTAATCCCTCGATACCATAGACACGCATTAAATTTGGAGCAACAAGTACATGTACAACCAAACATATAAAACTTACGACTGCTGGAAACCACGTGTTTTTCACCGCATAATATGCCGGAACTAAAACTCTGACACTGGAACTGGCCAATAACGTGAACGCATACATTCTAACGACCGAGGCCGTTACCAAACTATCTGACAAAGTAAATCGCCCCCGTTGAAATAATAATTCCACTATAGGTAATGCTAACACATACAAACCCACCGCGGCTGGCATAGCCATAAACATATTGACTCGTAAGTAAAAATTGGAGGTCTCACTCATCCGATGCCTTTCACCCTGCGACCACAAAGAAGACAAGGTGGGCAGCAAGGCGGTCCCCAAACTAACCGCGACCAAGCTAAGTGGTAACTCCAATAAGCGATCCGCCAAAAAAATGTAAGTATTCGTCCCTTCCCCCAAACTGGAAGCAAAATTCGTATTAATAATCGTCGTGATCTGAAGTAAGCCTGTCCCTAACATTCCAGGTAACATATTAAGTAAAACCCGTCGCACATCCGGATTCCACATTTGTCTGGAAATTTTTGGTAAGTAATTTTTTTTAATCAACGAAGGCACTAATATCACCACTTGCAAAATCCCACCTACGATCACCCCCCAAGCCAATGCGTCCCCTTCGACAGGTTGCCACGACTTGGGAACAAAGTTGGAGATGATCATAGCGATATTGAAAAAAGTGGGAGCCATCGCTGGCAATCCAAATTGCCCCAGCGCATTTAGAATCCCCATAAAAAAAGCATAATTGCTCATTAAAAAAATAAAACTAAACATGATGCGAGTCATACGCACCGTCAGTTCAAACTTACCCGGGATTTCTGAAAAATTCACCTCCACTAAAAGTCGCACGATAGGTTCAGCAAAAATAATCCCTAAGGACGTTAAAACTATCAAAATAACTAACAGCATCGTGTAAAAAGAATTCACTAAATTGCGTGAGCGAACCAGGCTGCTGTCCTCTACCCGAGTCTCAACGAATACGGGAATAAAACTGACAGCCAAAGATCCTTCTCCTAATAACCGACGGAAAAGATTAGGAATTCGAAACGCCACCCCCCATGCATCTGTGATCGTGCGACTAAACATCGCCGCAAAGGCCATATCCCTTAGCAATCCCAGCACCCGGCTGGTCATAGTGCCCAATGCCATGGCTATTGATTGAAGGAAAACCTGTTTTTTCGGGGGATTAGAATTATTCATATTGCATCATTCCTGGCTGTGTGTTAGTTCTGTGTTCCTTAAAAAGATTACTATTGGAGGTTTTCCCTTGGCAAATCATAAGTCTTCAGAAAAAAGAGCTCGTCAGACTGTTCGTAAAAACGCTCGCAACAGCATGCAAAAGTCTATCGTTAAAACTGTTGAAAAGAAATTAATGAAGGGCATTGAATCTAAATCAGCTGATTTGAATGAACTTTTAAAAGCTTATGTAGCAAAAGCTATGAGCGCAGTTTCTAAAGGTATTTTGAAAAAACAGACTGTTTCTAGAAAAGTTTCTCGCTTATCTACACAAGTTCACAAGACATTAGCTGGTAAATAATAATAAGAGGCTATAAGCCTTTTATTACTTATAATTGTCAGTCGAGCTAATAATTGGCAGATGGTTTATACCTTCTGCCTTTTTAGTTTGTGATACCATTTTCAATAGGAATATTATTTTTTTTGGTGAGCCACAAAACTACGGATTTTGCGTCGTATTTCAAAACTAATATCAACAAAAGAACAGCCAAATAACATTTCAGATCCGTGTTTTTGGCTATTTTTGATCTCTACCCTTAAACTTAAAAATCTAAACCCAGGTAAACAAAAGGTCACAACAAGTTGTTGGCCAATATCTAGCGCATAACCAATTTGAAAGCTAATGCCACCTTCGCCAATTTCAGAGCCCTTCGCCAGTAAATACTCACCACGATACAAAATACCAATTCCATGCAGGAAAATACGACGTGGAAACTGCCTACGGTCCTTACCACCGTAAGTCGCACCAGAAGTGTTAGCTACCGGGGATTTTGGCTGAAATACTGTCGATGTAGAATTAGCGTCACTCATACCTTGTCATTATCGGCTAACTATTAGAATTACATAATAAGTGAAAACACGACCAGCCCTAGACCAAGGTTATACAAACCCCAATAATTAATAATAGTTCTGTCCCGACGAGCGATCAGATGACCGGTCTGAATTTTGATGAAAACTACAGGTCTTTAAAACTAAATTTTCCAACCAAATATGTGCGGATAAGGGTGAAGATTTTAAGGCTTTGTCGGTTTCCGACAAGACCAACAAAGTACTTTCTAGTTTTTTAACAGACCAAGTTCGACTTTGCTGCATATACTGTTGTAGAAAATAATTTGGAACTTGCGCATACTGTGCCAAACGTGTTCCAGCAAGGCCCTGCTCCTGCCCCTGCTTTATCAACAACAAAATCCGAATATGTCTAGCAATCATGGCCACAATTCCCAACTCATTTTGACCTTGATCTAATAACTGCACCAAGTGAATCAAGGATTGCACTCGATCTCCCTTGGCAATGGATTCTGTCAATTCAAAAACACTTTCTTCTTTTTTCCTAGAAACACATTTGGCGATATCTTCAATTTCGACTTTTTTACGCTCACCCATAAAATCAACTAGCTTACGAATTTCAGAATCAATTTCTGTTAATTGATTACCAATCAATCGGTGCAATAATTGTAATGAGTCATCCGAAAACACCAAACCAAAGTTTTTACCGATATGTTGAATCCAACCAGGAACCTGGTTATCAAATGGTTTTTTAAACTCAACACTGGCTGCGTTGTCTGTTAATAATTTAAAGAATCGTTTACGTCGATCCACCTTTGAGGCTGTCAAAATAAATACCGAGGTGGACACTTGCGATTTAATAATGGGCTCTAATATATCCCATTCTTTTTCAGTTAACTCTTGCACCTCTTTTAAAAGGACAACTCGACGTGGAGCCATCATTGGCAAAGTTTCCACTTCGTCACGGACACGACTGATATCCGCATCCGCCCCATAAAAAGACATGAAATTAAAATCGGCGGCTCCACCGTGCAAAGAACACACTTTTAAATAATCCACCGCTTGATTCAATAAATACGGCTCATCACCAAAAAAGAAATACAAGGAATCATATTGCTGTTCCTTCGTTGATTTTTCCACACGTTTATAAAATTGCTGGGGTTCTAGAATAGCCATGAAGTAATGTAACCCATCATTAAAAATTTTCTGTTAATCGATCGTAAGCTTGTGACATCAAGTTTTGCGCCATGAGCTCAATGTTTTGCCTTTTCGCTGACAAATTGTAAAGAGGATTCACCGTATTAACTCCAGGAGTAAGTACCTGAGCTGCAGAGAATGATCTTTGATCTGTAAACTCACCTTCCCAGAGAACGCTTTTATCAGATTGCTTACGAAGTGTGATTTTTGCAGTTAAATACAAACGCATAATACTACCCAACTGTGTTCCTAAAGATTTACCGGTTTCACGTATTCCATCAGGAGTTGTTGATAACGACGTGATTTCACCAATTATTTCCACTTCGCTGCGAGCGCTGTCAGTGATCAATGCCACTTTGGATCTTTCAAATTCTTGAATCAAAGAATTGGTAAAATATTTTTCAATGGTTGGCTCCATCGTATAGTTTTTAAACATAGGTACGCTGACCTGACGATATCCACCAGGTAAACCACGATCAGAACTGCCCAAGCGATAAGCGCAGCTTGCGTTAAGAAAACAAATACCACAAAAAATTATGGGAATTAAATTTTCCCAATAATAGAATTTTCGCATGATCACAGAATACAATGTTTTAGCTCCAGGTCCAGTAAATCTACATCCAAGGGTGCGCAATGTCCTATCGCTTCCTATGATTCATCACCGCACACCAGAATTTGATCAGATTTTAAAACGTGTTTTGCTAAGATTAAAAAAAATTTTCTTCACACAAGAGGACGTGTTCATATTGACCTCTACGGGCTCAGGTGGAATGGAATCCCTCATCGTAAACACCTTAGAAAAAAACGATAAGGTGTTGCTCATAGACTCTGGTAAATTTGGTGAGCGCTGGGGAGAAATGATTCAAACTTTTGGCGGCCAATTGCACACCATTAAATTAGAATGGGGTCAGGCCTTGGAGCTGCAGCAATTGATCGATTTTTTAAATTCCAACCCCGACACAAAATTAGTTTTAACCCAAGCTTGCGAAACCAGTACTGGCGTATCCCATCCGATTCAAGAAATGGGACAAATTTTAAAATCCTACCCTCATACTTTATTTTTAGTGGATGCTATTACTGCGTTAGGTGCTTTTCCACTAAAAATGGATGACTGGGGCATTGATGGACTTGTGGGCGGATCACAAAAAGCTTTTATGCTACCAACTGGTTTGGCCTTTGTTAGTTTTTCACAAAAGGCATGGAAAAAAATTGCGACCAATCCGACTCCTAGATTTTATTTTGATATTCGCAAAGAAAAAAAAGCCAATCAAAATGGCGAAACTTTTTTTAGCTCGAATGTGACATTGATTCGCGCCTTAGACGAAGTTTTAAATATTTTAGACGAGGTCGGATACGATCAATTATTTAAAATCATTTCAGAGCGCGCGCAAATGACCCGGCATTTTGGACCGAAATTAGGGTTTCAATTGTTTGCGAAATCTCCCAGTGATTCTGTGACAGCCTTGTTATTGCCTACAAATACAGACCCGAAAAAATATGACGGTCAAAAAATTCGGTCTTTATTAGAATCAAAATATCATATCACTATTATGGGTGGACAAGATCAGGCCAAAGGAAAAATTTTGCGCATCGGCCATATGGGCTATATCACCGCGGCATCGATGATCGATTTATTTGAAAAATTGTATTTAGTGATTCAAGAATTGTATCCCGATTGGCCACTTCCTGATTCGCAAAAATTTTCAAATGAATTAAACTCTTATGTATCCACTCAAATTAGCAATTGGGATTTTAAATAAAATTGATAGCCCACATACATCGCAATGAAACAGTTTAGAAAGTTATGACTTATGGGACGTGAAAAATGTCAGTAAAAAATATTCTAATTACAGATCGATTCTCGCAAGAATCTTTAATTAGCTTACAGCAACAACCTTTTTTGAAGGTTGAAAAATCACCATTCCCTCACTTAGAACAAACGGATATTTCCGAAGTGCATGGCTTAATCATTCGTAGCCGTACTCAGATCACTGAAAATTTATTAAAGCGTGCCAAAAATTTGCAAGTCATAGTCACTGCGACCAGTGGCTTTGATCACATCGACTTACACGCCACTGAAAAATGGGGTATCACGGTGATGCACACTCCAGAGGCCAATGTGGAAAGTGCGGCACAATTAGCATGGTCGTTGCTGTTAACTGGCTCTAGAAAAATTGTCGAAAGCCATAAGCAAGTTAAATCTGGAACTTGGCAACGAGACTTACTGATGGGAACTGAACTAGAGGGAAAAACATTGGGCATAGTCGGTCTGGGGCGCATTGGTCGCAGAGTGGCTCAAATTGCCAAAGCTTTTCGAATGCAAGTGTTGGCGTATGATCCCTATCTGGATGAAAATATTTTTATACAGGAAGGTTGCACACGAAGTTCCTATGAAGAGTTATTAAAATGCTCCGATTATTTATCTTTTCATGTCCCACGAACAAAATTAACTCAAAACATGTTAAATCGGTCCCATTTTGAGTACATTCATCGTGGCATTGGTATTATCAATGTATCGCGCGGTGGTGTGATACACGAACTGGATTTAGCACAGGCTTTAACAGAGGGCTGGTTATCATTTTGCGCTTTAGACGTATATGAGAAAGAACCACTGGATAGAAACTCGAATTTGCTTAAATTTTCAAATGTAATTTTAACACCACATATTGGCGCTAATACTTATGAAGCCTTTGCTAAGGCCAGTGACCAGGCGGCCATCTTGGTTTTGAAATTTTTTATGGATGGCAGCACAGAAAATACTCTACCTCCAAAATCGGCTTGGTATTTAGAGGCATAACATTGTATAAAATGATTTCGAAATGTCATTGAAGGAGAAAGTATGTCAGGACTGATTGTTGTAGGAGCTCAATGGGGCGATGAAGGTAAGGGTAAATTAGTCGATGTATTCGCAGAAAAATCGGATTTAGTTGTTCGCTATCAAGGTGGTGCGAATGCAGGTCATACCTTAGTTGTAAATGGCGAAAAAACTGTTTTGCATTTAATTCCATCTGGCATTCTTCATAAAAATACAATCTGCGCGATTGCTTCCGGTGTTGTCTTGGATGTGCACGGACTAGTTGAAGAGATCAATAAACTGAAAGCCAGCGGCTATTTAAGTGATCATAAGCAATTATTAATTAGCGATGCCTGTACTTTGATTTTGCCTTATCATAAATCTTTGGATAAAGCGCGCGAGATCTCTTTGTCGAATGAAAAAATCGGCACTACAGGTAAGGGCATTGGTCCCGCTTACGAAGATCGCGCCGCACGAGTCGCGCTTGTATTATCGGATTTATTTGACCCTTCTACATTACGAAAAAAAATCGATTTAATTTTAAAAGAAAAAAATGCCTTGCTAACTAATTTGTACAATGAAAAGCCTTACCACACCGAGGAGGTCATTAAAGATCTGCAACCATTAGCAGAAGCTTTAGATCCTTACCGTTGCAAGGATGTTTCTTTGTATGTTTATAAATCGATTAAATCCGGTAAGCGCGTGGTGTTTGAAGGCGCACAAGGGACATTGTTAGATATTTATCATGGCACCTATCCGTACGTGACCAGTTCGTCTACTTTGGCTGGATCCGCTTGCATTGGAACCGGTATTGGACCAACTAGTATTTCTAAAGTCATCGGAGTTTTTAAAGCCTATGCGACTCGAGTGGGATCGGGACCATTTCCTTCCGAATTGAAGGATGAGGTGGGTCAGCGGTTGCAAACTGAGGGACATGAATTTGGTGCTACCACTGGACGACCTCGTCGTTGTGGTTGGTTGGATTTAGTGGCTTTGAAGTACGCCATTCGCATCAACGGCATAACCAATTTAGCTTTGATGAAATTGGATATTTTGTCGGGTTTTGAAAAAATTGGTGTCTGTGTTGGTTATAAATTAAATGGCGAAATCATCCATGACTTTCCAAGTTCGGCTGCGGAATTAGAAAAGATAGAGCCCGTGGTTGAGTATTTACCTGGATGGAAGGAAGACATTTCCAAAATATCTCAACTAAAAGAGTTACCCAGAAATGCAACCAACTATATTGATTTTGTAGGTAATCAACTTGGAACACCGATCGATATTATCTCCGTCGGTCCAGGTCGTGAACAAACATTGTGGGTCAAGCCGTTGTTTACAAATTAGTATTTGGCGTGGCGATACTTGCACAGATTATTCTTGCTTGCCACTGAACTAAAAGTCGATAGCATATATTTTATATGCATAAAAATAGAATTGAAGCTTTTAGTGACGGTGTGTTCGCGATTATCATTACCATCATGGTGTTAGAAATCAAGGTTCCTCACGACGCTACTTTTGAAGCGTTGATGAATTTATCCTCGGTATTCTTAAGTTATGTGATTAGCTTTATCTATGTCGGAATTTATTGGAATAATCATCATCATCTTTTTCAGTCTATTAATAAAGTCGACGGTAAGGTCTTGTGGTCGAATTTGTTTTTATTATTTTGGTTATCGCTGATCCCCTTTACTTCGGGCTGGATGGGGGAAAATCATTTTCAAGACATCACTGTTACTTTATATGGTGTTATTTTATTTATGGCTGCATTTGGTTACTATGTACTAACTGTTTCTTTGTTAAAAGGACAAAGCACCGATTCAGTTATTCACAAAGCCGTCGGAAACAAATTTAAAGAACGAATTTCATTGGCGCTATATATTTTAGGAATTGTAAGCTCGTTTTGGATTCCCAAATTTTCATTTGCGCTTTATACAATTGTCGCTCTGGTTTGGTTATATCCCGATACTCGCATCGAAAAAATATTGTCAAAATAGCAGCGCAAACCACTTTATTATGCTTGTAAAAAATGTTTCAAATTACTTGTCTTGCATACCAATTAAGACCAACTTACTCTTAGAATAAAGCATTTTCCCTATAATTTTCAACTAGATACACATTTAGTAAACTAGTGTTGACGTTTTTGATTATTAATGTAAACTATTATTAACAATCTTCCGATCTTAGATAAGACTTACTTCCGTAAAAGGATTAAAAAGCAATGAAGCCAAGTGTAAAAAGAGAAGTAAGGTTCTTTGAAGAAAATGGCGAAAAGCCCGTAGAAAATTGGCTGCAATCCCTGCTTCCCAGCCGCAAGGTTGAGTACTCTAAAATTGTGAAGCATATCGACAAAGCGGGCTTGGGAAACTTTGGTGATCACAGATTCTTAGATGGCGCCTTCGGCGAATTAAGAATTGATTTTGGTCCAGGGTATCGAGTTTATTTTGGCATTGATGGTTTGGAAATTATCCTATTGCTTCACGGAGGAACGAAGAAAGGATAACAAAACGATATTGCAACAGCAAAGGAACGTTGGGAGCGATATTTACAGAAAAAACAAAAGGAAAAAACAAATGGCAACAGAAAGTAAAATTAAAAATTCTAGCTTTCAAGATCATCTTCTTCGAAACCTAAAAGAAGATGATCAATTGGTTTTCCTACATATCAAGGAAGCGCTTGAGGATCCTGATCTAAATGAAAAAAATGATTATGCCTATCTTATTAAAGCTATTTCGGATGTGGCTCTAGCAAGAGGCAAAACTGATCTTGCTGAAAAAGCCGGACTTTCGCGTCAAGGACTTCATAAAATATTAAATGGCGAGAGCATACCCAATATTCAAAATATTATGGCTATTTTAAAAGCCATCGGACTTCGTTTTTCTGTTGAGCAAGTAGAAAAAACTATTGGGAGTGAGTCACCAGCCAGCGTATTAGATGTCGCCGAATATGCAGCCTCCCTGCTATCGCGCGATTCAACTTATATGAAGTTGCAAAAAATTGTATACTACTCTCAAGTTGAATCTCTTATTCATTACAACAAGCCACTTTTTACTGAAAAAATTCAAGCATGGCGAGGCGGCCCCGTGGTCAAAGTACTTTTCGATAAACATCAAAGATATAAATTCCTAACTAACATTAAAATTGGAAATATAGAAAACTTAACTGTGAAACAAAAGGCTTGTGTTAATTGGGCTATAGATAAATATGGCATGTTAGATGGAGACACCTTAAGCCACATTACGCATCTTGAAGATCCATGGAAAAAAGCAAGAGGAAAATTACCATCCGAGGCAGCTTCAGATGCCGAAATAAAGATTGAAGCAATTATTAAGTATTACTCGAACCTTCCAAAATATAGAGATCTAGACGAACAAGATGAAAAGCAGTATTAATTAAGTTAAGATTTTTTTACTAATTATTCAAGAGGGATATACTTATGAAAAACATTTACGACTTTAAAATAAAAAGAATCAACGGGTCCGACTCAAGCTTAGCTGACTTTAAAGGAAAAGTTTTATTGATTGTCAATGTAGCCTCAAAGTGTGGTTTGACACCTCAGTATGAAGCTTTGGAAAAAGTTTACGAAAAATATCACTCCCAAGGATTTGAAGTATTGGGATTTCCTGCCAATGAATTTGAACAACAAGAACCTGGAACCAATGCTGAAATTATGGATTTCTGCACACTCAACTACGGAGTTCGATTTCCGATGTTTGAAAAAATAGTGGTCAAGGGCGAAGGCCTTCACCCATTTTATCATTTTCTAACAAATGAAAAGCCCACCGCACAACTAGCAGATGGTAAGGATTTTGAAAAAACCTTGGAAGGATACGGAATTTATCGTAACGACAAAAAAGATATTTTATGGAATTTCGAAAAGTTTTTAATTAATAAGCAAGGTCATGTCATCGCGCGCTTTGCCCCTGATGTTGTACCCGATCATTCGATAATAACGTCTGCCATTGAAGCTGCACTGAAAGCTTAGTCCTGTTCAACAACTGCACTTCGTCTGAAATGCAGTTGTTATCCAATCATTTTTATTTTCTTTATTGAAATTTTAGCCAGTGAATCAAATGTTTTTTATCATTATCACTAAGATTAGTGTCCCGCTTTTTGTTAATAAATTTAGTTTTCATAATTCAACAAAGAAAATCAGCTATTAAGAAGCTGATTTTCTTTCCACCTCGATAGAAAGTTTTAAACCCATTGCTTTTAATAAAGATCGCAAAGTGGTTAACTTGGGATTACCTCCAATAGAAAGAGCTTTATATAAGCTTTCACGACCAAGCTTAGCTTTTGCTGCCACATCTGACACTCCATACGCTTTTGCTACGTCCCGCAAGGCCATTAGAAAAAGCTCCTCACTATCAGGCTCTGAATCGTCAAGATGTACATTTAAATACGCAGCAGCCTCTTGTGGATCTTTGAGTGCTTCAATTAAAGACTCCTCATATTTTTTAACAGTTTTAGGCATATTAACCTCCATCTTACCTCAACAAAAAATCAGACCAATATTCTTGAGCTAATCGTATATCATCAACCTGCGTCACCTTATCTCCTGCGCAAAGAAGAACAATGACATTATTCTGATGCTCACCAAAATATATTCGGTAACCAGGTCCAAAATTCACTCTTAGTTCACGAACACCTTTTCCAACTGATTTTGAATCTCCTAAGTTTCCTAAGCGTACCCGATTCAATCTTTTACGAATAATCGCTCTTCCTTGAAGATCTCTCAATTTATTCAACCAGCCTTCAAAAGGAGTTGATCCATCTGGCCGTCGATAAATCAATATTTCTTTATATTTTAATTCCAAATGAACTCTCAGTCTCAATGTATCCTTAAGGATACAAAATGTCAAGCATTTTAGATTTAGACTAGGCAAACGTTATGCCCATTAGAATACGATATAAATTAAACGGTTTAGTTATCGCGAACAATTTTGTCCTATTAGGTTCGCCGAACGGCCAGAATTCAAACATACTATCAATGGGCCAATCAACTAGCGGAATAGCTCGAAGTGCGAATTAAAAAACAAAAAAAAGCTCGATTGTGTAATCGAGCTTTTTTTGTTTTAGTATTATTAAAATTTAAATCTAACTTTA
>JBPOJH010000049.1:0-4754 GCA_052033755.1 Bdellovibrionota bacterium
ATTTGTAATCGATTTTTCTGAAATTCCATATTTTCTAGCCACCCCTGCGGCTGCGCCGCGCGGCTCTGCCTCTTTTAAAATATTTGAAATTTGTTCCGCTGTGAAATTTGACTTTGCCATATTTGTGTTCCTTTTCTGGGCATTATAGCCCATTAAAAAGGAAGTATCAACATCTCCAGTTTATAGGGGGAAGGTCAATCAAGCATTATGGACCAGCAAGGTATCTTTGCAATTTGATGGATTCCAGTTGGTCGCCAGATCACATCACAATATTCGAGTTCGTTCAGATGCTAGGCCCAGTATGAAATAATTTTTCAGAGCTTCCTTGTTGAAAATCTGTACGACCACAACCACGAATCAACAAAGCGTCACCCGTGAAAATCATATTTTCAAATAAAAATGAAACACAAGTGTTCGTATGCCCTGGGGTTTCATCACTTTTATTTTTTTATCCCCTAAAGAAATTTCCTGCCCGTCACGCAATGGGATATCCGCACACGCGACTTCTGCATTTTCACTAAGAGCTGTTTTGATATGAAGTCTTTTTCGAATTTCACCCGCACCTGTTATATGGTCCGCATGAATATGTGTATCCAGAACATGAGTCAGTTTAAGGCCCAACTCTTCGATCAATTTTAAATCACGATCAACAGTTTCTAAAACAGGATCTATTAAAACAGCTTCTTTCGTTTTTTTATCAGCGATCAAATAAGTGTATGTCGAAGATTCAGACTCAAAGAGTTGATTAAAAATAATATCTGTGCGCATATTTTTTCTTTCTAAGATTTCATCAACTGTTCACGCAGAGACTTTAATTCTAACGTCATTTGTTTTACTGCATTTTCTGTTGTAGCAAATGCACAAAACATTTTTTCGGGAATTTCACGAGCTTTATCTTTTAATTTTTTTCCCGCATGAGTTAGACTGACGAAAACTTGTCTTTCATCTTCAGATGATCTTTCTCGCTTTACAAGTTGCGCCTGCTCGAGTCTTTTTAAAAGGGGCGTTAAGGTTCCTGAATCTAAAAATAACAAACGCCCCATTTCCGACACCGTCATTTTTTCGTGTTCCCATAACACCAACATCACTAAATATTGCGAATATGTTAGACCCAATTGTTTTAAAAGTGGTTGGTAGGCTTTGTTCATGGCCAAAGACGTCGAGTAAAGTGCAAAACAAAGCTGATTTTCTAATAACAAGTTTGAACTAGACTTCATAAAATACCACTCTTTTCAATTATTTATAATATATTGTACACAATTATATCGCAAATTCAACAATAACATTGCGTACTATTTAATTGTATGCAATAATTAATTTATCAACTCAATAAAAAGGAGAGTTTTATGACTAAAATCGACAAAGTACTTTACGTAGGACAAGCCAAAACAACAGGTGGCCGCGAAGGACACACAACAGGCTTTACAGAAGCTTTGAATGTAAAATTAACGACCCCAAAAGAATTGGGTGGCGCAGGCGGACAGGGAACAAATCCTGAAGAGCTTTTTGCTGCGGGATATTCAGCCTGCTTTATGGGTGCGATGAAATTTGTAGCCATGCAAGACAAGATTTCCTTACCCCAAGATTTATCAATACGTGGTCGCGTGGGCATCGGCCCGATCCCTACAGGTTTTGGTATCGAAGTTGATTTAGATATCTCAGTACCAGGAATGGATAAAGCTGCGGCTCAAAAACTTGTAGATCGTGCGCACCAGGTCTGCCCTTATTCAAACGCCACTCGCGGAAATATCGACGTGCGCTTGAATTTAGTTTAATTTAAAAAAGATTTGCTATCGATGTTCTGACGAGCATCGATAGTCTCTATTTTTAATTTGGATTAAACCAACAACGTGGTCTTTCGCATGTTGCAACTGATGCGACACAGACCGCAGCGTTTTTATAAGTGTCTAAGCGACACTGCATGCTGGGGTAAACAGACGTTAATGTTTGTTCTGGTATATCAGTGGCGTTCTTTAAAACATGGGGCTGTTGCTTTTCAATATCAGCTAAATTCGTATTGAAATATTTAAAATTCATAAATGAAAATTTATATCCCGCCATAGTTATAAACTGACAAAGCCCTTTGTTTTCAGATGTCGAACAAAATTTTTCAACATCAGCAGTGACTTCTAAAGTCGCTATTTTTGCTTTAAATTTTTCATACACAAGCGGTAGACACTTCTGCCCCGCAAACCAATCCGATTGCCCTTCGGCTGAAGACCAATCGTCGGCGTCTTTGTTATGTAATCTTTGATAAGGAGCCCCCGCCAACAAATGTCCGAACTCGTGACAAAGAGTCAGGGCCGTGACATGAAAGCTAGAATCCGGAGTTCTCACAAATCCGCCGTACAGCATGATTGAAAATTCATTGTTATATAAATTTGAACCCGCACCTAAATAGTTTTGATTCCAATCGAAATTCCATTTGAAAGATAAATTTCTTTTTTGAACTTCGGGCTTGTAGACATTTTCTAAAAAAGACATCAATTGCACGGTATCAACCAACGCTGGAATATCCGCATCTGTGGCTGGATAGACATATTGAACTTCAGCTTTCACCTGAAAAGCGAATAGTAAAATCGGTAAAAAAAGAAGAGCCTGGATCCCTTTAATCATTCCTCTTTTTACTGGATTTCCTTAGTGTATTTCAATAGATAGAATTTACCTGTTTAGGCTTTAGATATCATTTGGCCTATTTTAGGCTGTAGATTTCCAATTTTTTCGATCGTTTTCTGAGCCTATGCAAGTGATAAAGCTTCCGCTTTCCACCATAGATCCTCATATAATGTTTTAGTGGCTGCGACAGCCAAAGAGGGAAAGGCCCCATCGTCGACTTCACCAAAACCCACAATGAGAAATTTTTGAAACAATTCTTTCATCGCTCGATCGTAGTATTTCTGATTATCTTTCCCTTGCAGTTCAACGATTTTTTTAATTTGTTTTGTTGATAACGGAGAATCCATTTCAAGAGTTTCTAAAATTTCGCGTGCTTTAGCGCTAAGAGGTCGGTCTTGATGAAGGGATTTTTTTAAAAGGGCTGTAAATAAATCCTGACTAAAAAATGTCGCACGCCCTTGATACCATTTTGAATAAACGACTTCTTTATTGGTCGATAAAGATTTCATCAGATGCCATAGGTAAACAACCCTATCATCCCCGTCTTCATCCCAATTCCAACTCATTTTAGATTTTGGATGAAGACAGCTCCAGATAGATGAAGGATCTTTTTGATTTTTAATGGGAAAAACCAACAACACCCCGTGCGTGTTGATATGTTTAATGCTCTGACGAATATCGGTCGCTTTAATCTTCATGATGTTTGTGATTTTTGTGCATGATGTGTTCTGTATAAGCCAACATCAGTGAACTTAACAAAAACACGACATGAATAATTACTTGCCACATCACTTGATCTGTCGATTTTTCTTTAATGTTAATGAATGATTTTAATAAATGAATCCCCGAGATCCCGACTAAAGCAGTCGCTAATTTAACTTTTAAAGTTCCGGCATCGATTTTATCTAACCAGTCTGGTTTATCGGGATGATCTTTTAAATTAATACGACTAACGAATGTCGCATAGCCACCGATAATCACCATAACCAATAAATTAGCCACCATCGTGATATCTACTAAGGTCAAAACACCCAACATCAACATCTCTTCACTGATTTGATTAACGGTGTGAACCAAGTGCCATAATTCAATTACAAATTTATAAGCATATAAAAGACCCGCGATAATCAACCCTGCATAAAGCGGAGCCTGAAACCAGCGACTGGCAAAAATAACTTTTTCTAAAAATGATTCAATTTTTTCGTTAGCCATATTATTCCTCTATAAAACCGTACTAGATTCAGTTATCATATTAAGATGAAACTTTTTATTTTCTTAGTCTTTTTTAGTTCTATTTCATTTGCCACAGAAGATTGCTTAGAAATCACCGAAAAGCAAATGGAAGAGTGGATGAAAATCCAACCCGAACTACCTTCTTTTGCCCATTTAATTAAAGCTAAAAAAATTATCGATGCTGAAAGTAAGTACGCTTTGAAGCTTGGAAACGATAAAACGGCTCACTGTTATTTAGGTTGTCGCATCAGCGAAAGCGTTAATTTCGAGACGGCGAAGTTTACAGCATGGCAGAAAGAATATAACGATGCCACAGACTGTAATAGCAAAACAAAATTTGAAGTGGCTGATTACGGCGCCACCATCAAAGGTGCTGAAAGAAGCTTCACAAAAACAGCCAATAAGTGTGCCACATACTGCAAGCAACTTTACAAAAAATAATCTGAATTAAAACATTCCTTCGCTTTTTTCGATGAAACTTTTCACTTTTGGCAATAGAAAGCGTTGCGAAGGGTAAATGAAGCGAATAGGTCGAACTTCTGTTCGCCAGTTAGGTAAAACAGGAACTAGGTCTTTGTTCTTTAATTCGTCTCGACACAAAAATGTTGGTAACAAAGCAATACCCTGCGATTTCAAAGTCAGAGTTTTGATAATATATAAATCATCAGCGATAAAACTTTGCCTCATCGGTACAGTCACACTTTGCTTTTCAACGACATTTGTTAAAGACCATTTGTCTTTTCCTAAAGTCGAAAATTGCAAACAATTGTGATCTTTTAGAGGATAGGCAGTTCAAAGGCCGAATCGTTCAAGTCTAACATCTAGTTTAGCCTTCATTGTTGTTAAAATTGTGTGATTAGAGTGGGTCGTTGGCAGTGGGTCGTTGGCAACGAATTTCACTGATT
>JBPOJH010000120.1:0-7139 GCA_052033755.1 Bdellovibrionota bacterium
TTTGATGATGCTCTTTATTTGTTGGCCTTGTTAAAATCGACAAAAATACCCGCAGCACCAGAGCAACAAAAAGCGGCTGTCGAGAAAAAAATAAATATCTTAAATCGATTGAATGATGAGCTTACCAAAATCATTAAGTATGACAGTCCGGAAGAAATTGTGTCTAGTTTGTCTGTTTTAGGTCAAGCCAATGTACATATGTATGATTCGATTCTAACAGCGCCGACACCAGAAGGTCTTAGTGCAGAACAACAGGGGCAATACAAAGCTGCGATTCAAAAAATTGCAGATCCATTTATGACCAAGGGACGTGATGCTCTAAAAGCGTGTTTAGAAAAGGCCGCCGATTTAGATACGTACACAAGTTACTATGTACAAGCTAGAAAATTAATGAACCGACTAGATCCAGCGAACTATTATGAAGGATCAGAAGTTGGAATGTCATTTAGGATGGGTCAATGGATAGGAAATTAATTTTAGTATATACATTATCGATCGTTGTTTGGGGCTGCAGTTCTGGCGAAAAAAAATCTGATTCTGCGGAAAAAAGCAAAACTATTGAATCTAAAAGACAAGAAATTGTAGAATCAAATGATTCTACAGAGGTTACTGCTACGACGACAAAATCAACAACGGCAGTTGAAGATTCTTCCTATGGTTCCTTAAATAAAGCCATCAGCGCAAATAATGATGAAAGTATCTATCGTGCAAGTATAGATATCCTACATCAAAATGCAAATGACCTACGAGCCTTGAATGCATTGGGTATGTATCACTATCGTAAGGGTCATCATCCTGCGGCTGAGTATTTTTTTAAGAAAGCTTACAAAGTGCACCCTCAATCTTCAGAGCTATTGAATAATTTAGGTTTATTGGCGCTAACTCTAGGTGAACGGCGAGAAGCTACAGGATATTTCCGTAAAGCACTAGCTATCGATCCGCAAAATTCAATCGCTGCTGCAAACATAGGGTCGATCTATGTTGAAGATAAAGACTATACCAAAGCCCAGGTCGCGTTGGAAATTGCTTACAAAAAGTTGTCACGTGATTTTAAAATAATGAATAACTATGCTGTCGTGTTAACCGCTAATGGGAAGTACGAAAAAGCAAAAGAGATTTACAGAGAAGTACTACGAGGAAACGAAACGCAAAAAGAAGTATTGTTCAATTATAGTATCTTGTTGATTGATCATTTGAAGCAATACGCTGAGGGAATGGATATAATTAATAAACTGAAGTTTCATGGTATCACAGCGGAAATGAAATCTAAAGTTGCTGCAATGGAAATGGCTGCCAAGTCAGTAGCGAAGTGAGGTGAAGATGTTAAAAAAATGGGGAAGTATTTTACTTTGTTCTATTGTTTTAGGATCAGCTACCTTATTGGCTGCAGAGCCTAAGAAGCACACTTTAAACTTTGAAGATGAGTTGGTAGAGGGATCCACTCAAAAGCCAGAGTTGTTTTATTTATTTCAAAAGAAAAAATTTAATTACAAAAGTTTAATTCGTTTAAGAGAAAATTTTATACCCGAAATGAGAAAAACATCAGAAGACATACAGCGAAGTCGGAGTAAAAATTGAAGCCACCGGTTATACTACGTATTTTTAAAAACTCTAAGCTGGTCGAAGTAAAACAATTCGACAAGGATCAAGTCATTTTCGGTCACGATGCCGAAGTCAATATTGATTTAAATGATCCTAGTATCAGTCCCATTCATTGCTTGATTGAATTGCGTGATCATGGATATTACATTTGTGATCTGGGCTCATCGTCAGGCACCTTTAAAAATGGTGTGCAAATTTTAGATGAGCCACTGTCATCTGGTGACAATATTGAAATTGGTCCTTTCAAGATTCATTTCTTTGTGGGAGTACCGAAACCTACAAAAGTACCGACGGCAGCATTGCCCGCTTCTACTGTAGCCGAAGTTTCTAATTCGAAGGAAACTATTGCTCCACAACTAACGGAAAGTGAAACACAAAAAACAACTCCTGCGCCAGAAGTAGTTGCTGTGATTTCCACGCCGGTGGTCACACCAGTAGTAACAACTGTAACCGAAGCAGTACAAGTACCTCCGAAGTTACCAGAAGCCAACGTGGTTGGATTAAAGGTCAAGGAAGTAAATACTTCGAACAACTTTAAAAAATCTAAAAAGAATAAAAAGACTTTTGCTCCGCCCAGTGAAATTACAGATTTAAAACGACATTTAAAACCGACAAAAGGTCCAATATTGGAAGTGATAGTCAGTTGGAAAGAACGTATTTTGAATACGTATCATTTTTCCACTGATGGTCAGTTTATGATTGGTTCTGATCAGCGTGCGCAAGTACAAGTCCCATCAACTTTTGTTAAAGGGATATTGCCATTTGTCGAGTTAAAAGGTGGCTGTCGAATTTACACTAATCAAGATATGAACTTTGAACTGGCCAATGCTGGTAATCAATTTTTGAATGTCGATGATTTAATTCGTCTTAGTAAGTGTCTTAAAACTAATACCGGTTATGCTATCAAGTTAGATCAAAATGAAATGTTATGTGTGTCTTTGGGACAGGGCGATTTGCAACTTTTTATTCGCTATGTGCCCGCAAGTTTAAAACCAATTCTAGCTGGTCCATTTGATTTTACAGCTGGTGAGCTGACTAGTTTAATTTCATCTTTTATTATGGTGGCATTTATTGCTGTTTATATTTCTGCGATACGTCCTGATAAAAATGATAAACCTAAAGAGGAAGATCAAGTTCGTTTGGCGCAAGTTTTTTTCAATCCGCCGAATGTACCTACGACGACAGTTCCTCCTCAGTCGCCACCGACGACGATTGCAGTTTCAAAGTCTGAACCGCCACCACCAACGACGACTATGCCGTTGAAGCGAATTCAGGTGACAGACAAACCAAAACCAGAACAGAAAAAAGCGGATAAGAGCTCGATCAATGCAGTAAAAGAGCGTGCGGCTTCAAAGGCTGCGGAAGTTCGTCCTAATCCTTCGAATGAAAAGAAACCCAAAGTATTTACATCGACTGTTGAAAAAGGTGGATCTGTTAAAACAGGTGATCAAAAAGGATCGAACGCACAAACAAAAGACGTCAGTCAAATGGGTCTTGCAGCTGCGTTTGGTGGTAGTGGATTACGAAAAAATTTAGACAAAGCCTATTCAGGCTCGGGCGGTATTATTGGACTATCTGAGGACGCTACAGGGCGCTCTGGTGACAATGAAAACCGCGCTGGTGATGACATTGGTAGTAAATTTAAAAATGTTGGAGCTGGTGGTAAAGGTACTGCGACACAAGGAATTTCTGGAATCGGAACCAAGGGCCGCAGTAGTGGTATGAGCACTTATGGTAGTGGCACAGGTTTGGGTGGCAAGGGCCAAGTTAACATTGAGGCTTCTGGTGAAGATGCTTCCTGGGAAGGAACAATTGATCGCGAAGCCGTTCGCCGTGTGATCCGTTCGATTCTAGCGCAAATAAAAAATTGCTATGAACGACAACTGCGAGTGAATTCGCAATTAGAAGGAAAAGTGGTGATCCAATTTGAAATTGGCGCCCAAGGAAGAGTGGATTTAGCTAAAACAAGAAGTACAACTTTGAATGATACAACGACAGAAGCTTGTGTTGCGGCCCGAATTAAGGAAGCTCGGTTTCCCGAGCCGCCTCCTGGAAGTATTGCCGTTGTTGATTACCCATTTGTATTTGGTGCACAAAAATAATTTGTAGGAGGTATTTGTGGAAGAGAATGTAGTGATAAGAGCCTTTGAAGAAGGTGGAATAGTGATGCTGGTGATCTTATTGATTGCCATCCCAACTGCGCTGCTAATTGCAGAAAGAATTTTTGCATTAAAAAGTTTAATGCTGAACAAAAAAGACTTTATGGATAATATCACTGGTTTGGTGATGCGTGGAGAGATCCGACAAGCCATTGCTTTTTGTGATTCGCGACCCGCACCATTAAGTAACACCATTAAAGTTGGATTAGTTCAAGCCATGAACAAACGTCCTGATGAAGAAATTCAAGTCGCAATGGATGCAGCGGTACTTAGAGAAAATCCTCGTTTTGAAGGCAAGACTTCGTTGTTGGCAGTAGCTGGTAACGTGGCCGTATTAGCGGGACTATTTGGTACGATCATAGGTATGATTGGCTCGTTCAAATCGTTAGCTGATGCCGATCCTGCAGAAAAAGCTGCCAAGCTTTCAGCCGGTATTTCGCATGCCTTGAATTGTACTGCTTTTGGATTGTTAGTCGCAATTATTTCAATTGTTGCTTACGGTTTTTTCCAAATGACAATTGCCAAAGCTGAAAATGAAGTTATCGAGGGCAGCATGAGCGTATTAAATTTGGTGGTAGCAAACCGCGATAAAATGAAAGAGTAATCTTTATGTCACATATAGATACCGGGTCTAGTTCTAACGGAAAAAGATCAGCCAGCATTGAGCTAAATTTAGTTCCGTTCATCGATTTGATGAGCGTGCTTATTACTTTTCTTTTGATCACAGCAGTTTGGACTCAGGTTTCTATGATTCAAATTGGAACTTCGATTTACGGTAAAAAAAATGATGAAACGAATCCTCCACAAATTCCCCCTCAAGCAGATATTGTTTTAAAACTGGAAATCAAAGCTGAGGGATATTTTTTAACCGTAGAAAAGCAAGTCATTAACATTCCATTAGTGAATGGTGAGTTCGATGATGAAGGATTAACGACTCAGTTGAAAAAAGCCAAGGAATTATATCCAGCAAAGATGGATGCCGCTGTCGCGATGGCTGACGAATTGCCTTACGAGCGATTGATTAAAGGCATGGATTCCTGCTTGAAATCTGGGTTTACAAGCATCTCCGTTTTGACGGGAGGGCCATAGTATGCCGATTAAAACTCCGGGCGTAAAATTTAGATCCAGTCGGTTACTAAGTAAAAGTGGTGGTAAGCGCAACGCAGTGGCGATTTTATCACTGACGGCGATGGTGGATATGTTTACGGTTCTAGTGATTTTCTTGTTACAAAACTATAATGCCACTGGACAAGTTATTTATATTCCGAAAGAGGTTACCTTACCTAAAGCACATGAAATTAAGGAACTAAAGCCAGCAGTGGTTGTGACTCTGTCTGCCAAGGAGATTTTGGTAGATAAGACGGTTGTTATTACTTTTGAAGAGGTGAAACAACAAACAGATTGGTTGATTCCAAGCTTGCAGTTGAAAGTGCGTGAGGCCTTGGCAAAAGCTAAAAGCGATTATGAGAAGGATTTAAATAAAAAAATTCAACAAGCGGTTATGACAGCTCGTGGAGAAGATAAAGAAGACCCAAATGCATGGAATAAAGTCACAATCCAGTCCGACAAGGGGATTGATTTCTTAACGGTCAAAAAAGTGATGTACACGGTCACAGAAGCCGGTGGTAACGAAATCAACTTTGCAGTTATGAAGCAAGATGATAAATAAAGATCCATGAAACGATTTGGGTCCTATTTTTTTGCTTTTTTGCTATTGTTACTTTTTTTAGAAGTGATTATTGGTTTTCCCATACATTTGGGTCGCAAACCAAAAGAAACAGTCATTGATGAAAAATCAAAAATAATTTCTGAAGCTGAACAAAAAATGGAAGGCGTGCATTTGGTTGAAAGCCAAAAGGCGGGCGGTCGCGATTGGGAGTTGTTTGCGGAAGCGGCCGAGGGCTATCAGGGCAAAGGCACTTGGGAGCTCAAAAAAATCAAAGTGTTATATTATAATAACGAAAAAGTAGATTTTATCGTGGTTGGTCAGCGTGGAGAAATTAACGCTAACAACAAGGATATGGCTATTTCCGGTCAGGTTATAACGACAACAAGCAATGGTTATCGTTTTGAATCCGAAGATATCAAATACATCGCGAAGGATCGTTTATTGAAGGCGCCAGATAAAATTAAAATGTTAGGGCCAGGGGACAGCAAGGGGGATGGCTTGTTGTTAGAGGGCGTGGGGATGGATGCTTGGATTGAAAAAAAAGAAATGAAGATATTGGCGCATGTTAAAGCGGTAAAAAATTTATATGAGGGAAAATCGTTTAAAATTTCAAGCGACAATGCGTTCTTTAGCGGAAGCTCTTATTTAGCTAGATTCGCTGGAAATGTGGAGTTGTCGTTAGATAATTACAAGGTGCATGGACCAGAGGCTGAATTTATTTACAAAAGTGGAACGGATTTTCTTCAAAGTATAATGGTGATGGGGGGAGCAAAAATTTTGGGTGGAGATAAATATGCGACATCGGAAACGGTTGTGTATGATCCGTACGAAGACAAATATACGTTAAAAGGTTTGCCGCGGGTGGTGCAAAATCAGGATGAAATCACTGGGGAGCAGATTGTTTTTTTAAACGGTGGAAAAAAAGTAAAAGTTGAAAATATCAAAGCAAAAGTTGAGAATGAATAAATATGAGTCTATTGCAAGTTTCTAGTTTGTCAAAATCCTACAAAAAAAGAAATGTGGTCAAAGACGTTTCTTTTACAGTTGAATCTGGACAGGTGGTTGGATTATTGGGTCCAAACGGGGCTGGTAAAACTACTAGTTTTTATATGGTAGTGGGTTTGGTAAAGCCAGACTCGGGACAAATTTTATTGGACGATGAATCGATAGGTAATGAACCTATGTATCGTCGTGCTCGGATAGGTCTTAGTTATTTGGCGCAAGAGCCAAGTATTTTTCGTAAATTAACAATCGAAGAAAATATATTAGTGGCATTAGAGGCGCATGGATATTCAGATACTCGCAAAAAAGAAAAATTAGAGGAACTGATATCAGACTTTAGGATAGGTCATATTCGTGAAAGCTATGGTTATGCTTTGTCGGGTGGAGAACGTCGTCGTGTTGAAATTGCCAGAGCCTTAGCGGGCTCGCCTAAATTTTTATTATTAGATGAACCTTTTGCGGGTATTGATCCAATTGCTGTAGCAGATATTCAGGAAATCATTCGGCAGCTGAAAAGTAAGGGTATTGGCGTATTAATTACCGATCATAATGTGCGAGAAACCTTAGGTATTTGTGATCATGCGTACATACTAAAGGATGGTTTTATTCAAGTGCAGGGGACCGCTGACCAGATTGCAAATTCTGAACTAGCCAAAAAGTTTTATTTAGGCGAGAATTTTAAATTATAGGGTATTTGTTTTTCGAGG
>JBPOJH010000097.1:0-54249 GCA_052033755.1 Bdellovibrionota bacterium
TGGTTTTCTTGGAAGGCCAGCCGTAACAATAACAACATCAGAATCAGCAATGTCTTTGTAATCAGAAGTACCATTTACGCGCGCATCAAATAATTCAACTGGAGAAGCTTCGAACAAATCTAAAGCTATACCTTTAGCTGCACCTTCGTAGATGTCCAACAAAACGACGTCACCCAGTTCTTTTTGAGCCGCCCAGTGAGCAGCAGTTGATCCAACAAATCCAGCGCCGATAACGGCAATCTTTTTACGTTTATGAGCCATTGATTTCTCCTTTGTGCGCACTTGTTGAAAGTGCGGTGGTTTATATAAATTAAAATTTGAGCTTGGATATTCAAACTTAAATCAATTTGTTAGACAAGTCATCCCTGGCCAATCTAGAATTAATTCAGCACGGCGTTACTGTTCGCGGTGATTCTGCTGTAAAAATAAAAACAGCCAACAATACGAATTAAACCAGGTTAAAATGACCAGGTAAGAAGAGCGGGTAAGACGGGTAAGATGAGCTTGAATGATAATATGAAAGATCAAGATAAAACCAGAAATGAAAATTCGAACTCCGAAGATGGTTCCACAAAGACGTCTGCAGGGGAGCGAAAGCCTATTCTTTGCCTAGAAAATGTCACAATTCGATTTGATGAAGAGTGCATATTACAAAATATTAACTTGTCCGTGGAAGAGGGCGAATCTTTTGTAGTGATTGGCCCCAGCGGGCAGGGTAAAAGCGTACTACTTAAGCTAATGTCGGGCCTAATTCCACCCACCAGTGGAAAAATAATTATAGAAGGACTGGACTGGCATGGCAGTTCGAAAAAACAACAGGCTGTCTT
This sequence comes from Bdellovibrionota bacterium, assembly GCA_052033755.1. Classification (GTDB taxonomy): domain Bacteria; phylum Bdellovibrionota; class Bdellovibrionia; order Bdellovibrionales; family Bdellovibrionaceae; genus JBPOJH01. The sequence goes on from JBPOJH010000097.1 coordinate 828, forward strand.
GCTGCAAACGATGGGAATGTTATTTCAGAAAAATGCCTTATTTGACTCGATGACAGTGGCGGAAAATGTGGCGTTTCCAATGCGTGCAACGACGAATTGGACCGAGCCAGAGATTCAAGAAAAAGTGAATTATTTTTTAGATGCAGTGGGGATCTTGCATGCCAAAGATTTATTTCCAGATGAAATCAGTGGGGGCATGCAAAAACGACTAGGAATAGCTAGAGCGCTGGCATTAAAGCCAAAAATAATTTTTTATGATGATCCGACTGCGGGCTTGGATCCCATCACTAGTCGGATGATCATTGATTTAATTAAAAAATTACAAAAAGAAAATGGCTCAACTGTTGTTGCGATTACGAATGATATGAATCGCGCGTATCAAATGGCAGATCGAATTGGCATGGTCGTGCAGAAGGAACTTATCATCACGGGCACAGTGGCCACGACTAAAGCGTTTGCAGATGCGCGAGTACAGCAGTTTATACATGGCTCATTGACAGGTAGCTTAACTAGCTTGGAATAACAGTCGAGGTTTATTTTGCAAATAGAATTTAAAAATTTAATTAAACGCTTTGGCGATAGAACTATTTTAAAAGGATTATCGTTTAAAATTGATAGTGGTAAAATTTTATTTATTTTGGGGACATCTGGAACTGGTAAATCAGTTTTATTAAAAAATTTAGTGGGATTGTTGCGACCGGATGAAGGAGAAATTTTTTTAGACACCAAAGAAATCTCTAAAATTTCTGAAGACGAATATCTGGATATTCGTAAAAAAGTAGGAATGGTTTTTCAGCAACCAGCATTATTTGATTCGCTGACTGTCTATGAAAATGTGGCCTTTGGTTTGCGAAGACATTTTCGTTTCAGCGAAGATGTGATTCAGGAAAAAGTAAAAAAATCTTTAGCGTTAGTTAATTTGTCCGGTGTTGAAAATAAAATGCCCAGTCAAATTTCCTATGGAATGCAAAAACGTGTTAGCATTGCCAGAACAATAGCATTAGAACCACAGGTATTATTATTTGATGAGCCAACAACGGGGTTAGACCCCATAACGACAACAGCAGTGAATCAGTTGATTTTCGATTTATCTAGAAAATTAGGAACCACCTCTGTAGTAGTCAGTCATGACATGACTTGCGCATTAAATATTGCGGATCAAATTATTGTTTTAGATAAAGGACAAATCGTGGATGCTGGAACGCCAGCTCAACTTAAAAAATCCTCGGTGCAATTGACCAAGGATTTTTTGTCAGAGGTAATTGAGGTCACATGATATCCACTAAAATTCATCGATTTATTGGAATAGTACCACAAGAGGCACTTACAATAGTTTGACTTACTATGGACGTAAAAATTTCAGAAAAAAACTGTCCCTCATAGAATATTTTTTCTTTTTGTTTGGTAAATCTACTCACCTGCTTATAAGTGCAGACCTTTGGATAGGTCAGCACAGGGAATTTATTGTGTTTAGTCTAGATTAAACTTAAAATTAAATTGTTGGTACCAGGAGGGTATATGAATTTTTATAGCATTATTGCGGCTTCTCTATTAACAATTATTTCACTTACCGCAACCTCTAAGGAACAAAGTAAAAGAAATATTGGTGTTAGCAATAATTTTTTATCATATACTCAATTAACAAAAAGTTTACCCCTAGTGAAAAGAAAATATATCACTGACTTAAAATGGGCATATTTGGATTTGGAGAAAAATTTAAATTTCAAATTAGCTACAAATAGTGATCTACGACATGAGTTGCATTTTTCTAGTATTCAACGTTGGGTGATTCTGGAATATTTAAATAAAGCATATGCTGTCCCGTTAGAAGTTGATCAAAATTTAAGTTCGGACAAAATGGGACCTGGGCTTTGTTTGATCGGCGGTCAGTTTCAGCCTATATTAAATGGAAGGTGTTCTACTCGCAATAATGGCTGTGAAGGTAAGTCGGATGGTTTTTACTGTGGTTCTATTTTTGGGCATACTTGTATTAATAGAATTCCCGTGAGATCTATTTCCAAGCGTTGTTTCGATGCAAGTATAAATGAAATAAGTGAAGACAGTTATAACTTGCTAAAGACGGGAATAGAAACCACGCTACGGTGGTGCGAATCAAACGCTAAAATTGGTTGTCAAAAATTTAAAGAAAGAATTCAAAGTATTCAGAAAAAAGCCAAAGCAGAAATCGTAGCCGAGCCTTCTTTAAATGATGTTGACGAAAAGCCAGCGCAGATAGAAGAAAAAAAAGTACAAACAGAAAAGGATGACCAGAAAATAGAGTCGGAACCAACGGATAGACAACATGAAAAGCTAGCTCTACCCCCGCAAGAAGCTTCTAATCCAAAGGATGAAATAAAACCCAAACCAATTCAAAAAACAGAAGTTGTCAGTTGTACTGTTGATCAAAATATTAAAGATAAAATTGCAAGTCAGCGCAGTGAGTGTTTAGAGCAGACGGCGGGATACAAAAGGGCAACAACTTATAGATGGGCTGCGCCCGAAGCTAGGCCCGCATTAGATTATGCTTGGGAAAGATTAGCAAAGATATCAAGTGTAGTAGATAATAAAATTTCAAACATTGGAGGGCAGTCCAATTGCATATTACACTTTAGTGAAATTTTTGAAAACATTCAATCTGGTAAAGACGTGTTGGTAAACCTTGATGGCAATGAAAAAAGTCTACACATTAACAAAATTGAAGCGCAAAAAGTAAGTAAAGCAACTGTTGGAAATGAGTTAGATAGACTAATTAATTCAATGAATCTAAAGTGTCCAGAAAGTAAGATTGCCTCAAGCGCCATTGGGAGTAATTCATCTGTGGGAGTTAAGTAATCCAACATCCTTGTTTAAGTTATATTTTTTTGACTTAAATTTGGTTATGTTGGTTGTTTGCTTTAAATAATAATATGATAAAAATCTTTTTTATATTGCTTTATTCATCATTTACACTCGCCGCACCAGAGTTCCCAGATTCAATAAATAAATTTTATTTATTTCGTTATGTAATGCAGGTAGAATTTGAAACTTCTGACTTTATTCTCTATAGAAATGACGAAGATAGTAAATCAATCGCATTGCATTTGCTTTATGAAAGATTATCTATAGCGGACTGGCCAGATTGGAATCAAGTTGTAGCAAATAGAAATGAATTTTATAACGGTACTGATTGGGTTGAGCAAAAAGTAATTAATAAATTTGAAACCGAGAATCAAGCTTTGATTTTGACAAAAACAAAATGGGATTTTCATGAATCTTTTGCGGTAGAACACTGGATTAAAGATAAAAATAGAATATATATAATTACAAGTTCATTTCCTGAAAATGGTGAGGCGGAAGCAACATATATTACATTAAAGCAGAATCTAACGGTTTCAGCAAAATGGAATCAATTGCCAGGTTTATTCATAAATAATTCTTGGGCTGCCTGTGATTCACCTGAAAAGTCAGGTGGAATTTCGCTCTTCGAGAAGCAAATAAGGTCCTTAATGGATGCGGCTGAAAAGTCCATTGAGGTGGATTGTCACCCAAATCAAAAAAATCAAAATATATCCACAGCAGCCATTGCCGCGGAAGCAACAAAGTCATGCTTAAAGGGCATGGCTAACTCAGTCACCGACTTGATTAAATTTTCATATGAAGTTGTAAATGGACTTTTTAAGTTTGGAGCAAATTCTCAATTCAGAAAAAATGTTCTTAGTGGATTGGGTAGTCTTACTTATTCCATAATAAGGGACCCCAGTGGCTTTATTTCAAAAGTATTTGGAAATATTTGGAATACTATTGCTGGGTCATTTAATAAATTTATAAATTGTTCGCTACAATATAAAGTCAAAATGATTTGTACTACTTTAAGTAATTTAATTTCTGGTGGATCTGTAATCAAAGTTATTAAAGCTAAAACTATAGGAGAAGCAACAACAGAATCGATTTCTAAAAGTACTATTATTGATAGAAATAAAAATTTGAAAGTAAATGTCGAAAGAAAAATGTCAACAAAGGAATCTGTTTCACAGGTGACAGCTTCAGAAGTAAAAGAAATTCGGGAAGTACTCGTTGATAGTCATGATATTAAATATAATGTTAATCCAAGCTCCACAACACAGTCGAGTCGTTTTTATGAGAAGAAGAAATCAGAACATGAAAAAGCACGAACAGAGTATGGAGAGGCCTATTTAGAATATAAAAAAAAGATAATGATGAAAAAGCTAGATGAAAATTTTTCTGGAAACGGGAAAAAGACTATAGAGCCTACCCCACAAGAAAAGAAAATCATACAAAAACTTAAAGAAGCACAAGATAAAATTGATAATATAAATATGGAACTAATTAGAGAAGTTACGAAGGAATTAGATACAAAAGGTATTAAATATAGAGTGCATGGGCCAAAAGATTCTGGCGAGAATTTATATGCAAATTTATCAAAGTATATACAAACTAAGAATCAGTTGGCCAAAAACGAGAAAGAACTTCAGGAATTAGTGGAGTTAGAAAGTTTAGATGAAGATATCTTAGAGCTAATGCCGGAAATTAAAGATCAAATTAGTGATCTAAAAAAGCAAATTGGCGTCGGGAAAACGGCAGTAAGAGAATTAGAAGGACATTCTGTATTTGGAAAAGAAATTAGTTCTGTTTCAAATTCTATGGAATTAGAAAAAATGAATGAAAGGGATTTTGGAAATCTTGTTAGATTTATTGATCAATTTTCAAATCCACACATTGAAATAATTAGTATACCTGGAAGTAAAGTTATAGAGTCCGCAAAATCAAAATTAAATACGCGTGTTTACATGTCACCAGAAAATGATTTAATGAACTCGTCTAAAATCAAAGGGTCTTTCGTTTCTGAAGGACCAATTTCTATGACTTATCTTAGGGCAGAAGATTTTATTAACAATCCAGATATAAGAAAAAATTCTGTTTTACTTCATGAATTACGACATGCGTATTTACATAAACAGAGGCAGTTGGGAAAAGAAACACCATACAATATAACTTTTACCTCGTCTCAGGACTTTACTGGAAGACCAGAGATTAGTAACTATGCTGGACGTTTTACTTTTGAAGAGGTTTCGACATTTGCAAAAGGATCTCTACAAACAGGTTCCATAAATGACGCAAAGAGTGCAGCTGGATTAGGTTATAGATCGCTAAATTTAATAGATGCAGCCGAAAATAGTTTAAAGGGTAATGCAAAAATTGAAGTTATATCAAAGAGTAAAAAATCATATGATGTACAAGTTCCAGTAAAAACAGATAAAGAATCAGGTAGTCTTACGATTACTCTGATGGGGGCAGTGCCAAAAACTGATTCTGAGTTAAAACACGAAGTATCAGCCTATTTAGCTAGAAGTAAATTTAGAATACAATCACATGTAGCAGAAAGCGAAAGTAACCAATCTGACATGGTACTTTTTAAGTTGTTGGGAGATGTTTTAAAGAACAAAAAGAATTAAAAAACAGATTTTTAAGCTTTATAAAGAACGGCTCGCCCTGAAGAGGCATTTAATCCTAACGATAAGTAATTGGTGGTAAGGTTTTTTGAAATCAATTTTCTGGTTATAGACGTAGGGTTTCATAATAATGGCTCTACATAAAATGTAAGACTATTTTCTACATTGGTCTGATTGTGTGAGTTGGCACATGTTCCTTGCCGTAAAATTCGGTCCTAATTTTACGGAACCGTCGTAAAATTGCGACCAACGATGCAGACTTTATTATTAACGGAATTAATATAGACTCTAACCTCTAAATTGTTGGGTTGCCTTTCAAAATACAAAAGCCAGATTTTTATATCTGGCTTTTGTGATAAGAGATCAGCTAGGAAACTAGAGGCTACTTTAATGATGTCAAATCAACTATATGACAAACAAAACTCCTAGCCGAATCAATCTTTGCTGGGACCGGGTCTGTAGCTGGAGCCAGTGCTGGGAGTATTTGGTGGTAAGGCTTTTTTGATATCGAACTTTTGGTTATAGGCATACGGTTTTCGCAACAGGGACTCTAATGGATTTTCAGCTTTCATTTCAGTATGGACGTAATAGGTGATTATTTGTCCTTTTTTATTTAACACAATCATCTCGCCAGTTTTGGGGTCCCATTTGGCGTCTTTATCTAGGCCAATAATAGATAGTCCTTTGCGGCTTTCTGCAAAAGCGACGGCTTTTTGCTCGTACACTTCCGCTGATTTTGCACTGCCAAATTCTTTTTGATGTTTTTCAAAATGCTCATTCAAGTTTTTATTGCTGGTGAATTTTCCTGATGTTTTCAATTTCAAATGAGTTTTCAGTTGTTCAAGATCTCTTGCGTAGTAAATTAAACTGCTTTGTAGTCCGCGATTATTTTTTACAACATCTATAAATTCTTTATAGCCACGAATACGCTCGAAAAATGTATGCAGATGTTTTGAAATGGAGATCATTCCACTTGGACCAGTCGATAAGCAGACAACAATTTGTGAAGTAAAATCCCCAATCAACTGACAGGCTAATCCTTTGATGGCTTCGGCGCCAAGCTTTCCTAAGTCCTCTATTAGGTTGAAAAAGTTCTTTATTCCTTGAACTAACTCCTGATCTAAATGGCTTAAGTTTTGAATTAATTCAGTAAAAAACTTTTTAGGATTTTGAACCACGGCCTTAAGGCTTTCATACATTTCGCTAACATGATCCACAAACTGGTCATAGGATTTTTCTAATATTTGAGTGGAGCATTTTTTGACTGTTTCATTGACTGCGCCCCATTCAAGTTTGTCAATAAAACTTGGATCCAAAGCTGGCCCAGATCGCATGTCGCAGGGCTGACCAGCATGTGCTTCGTTTAAAAATAGAACATTCCAAGCCGACTTTCTGCCGCGAGTTTGTATAAACTGTTTGATCTCTATTTCAGCAAAATTAGTGAATATTGTAACCAAATTATTTTTTTTGACCACATAGTTTTTTCCACCACCAGCAATAAGCGTGGTGCCTTCGGGCCAATTAATAAATTTATCTTGATTGTCAGTAATTTCGATCACCTTCTGTTTTTGTGCAATGTTGTATATGAAAACAATATTTTTTTTAGAAATTGATTTCCATTCACTAGCGGCTGCAGCCAAAGAAGATATCGAAATGCAAAATACAAACAGCAGCCACCTTAACTTAGATAAATTCGAAATTTTTATCTGCCATTTTTTTAAGAACATCAAATCAATCCCAGCAATAACAGCTTCATCCATTAAAGTTCATTAATAACCTACTTTAAGTGTAACAAGCGAATTGGGCTCTACACAAAAAATAAGGACTATTCCCTACCTTGGTCTGATTATTTTAGATAAAAATTAAATTCGATTATAATAGTTTTGAGTCCAATGAATTAACTCTGGAACGGAAGTGAAGTGCTTGAAGGACAGCGATTCTATATTTTCATTGAAACGATTATTCCAATTCACGCTAAGGCCTTTAACCCCTGCGGCCTGAGCCCCCTGCATATCATAGACGTGGTCACCGATCATAAATACCTCATCGCCATGACTTTTAGAATCGCTTAAAACCTTTAATAAGCCGTCAGGGTAAGGCTTACTTTTTTCAACGCAACATCTGCCCACACAGTGAGAAACAAATTGCTCTATACCAGAGTGTTTTAAAATTTCTTTTGCGGATTTCGTATCACGACCTGTCCAAACACTGATAGTCACGTCTTTAGATTTTAAAAACGATAATAAATCAATGATCTGGGGAAAACATTCTGTTTCATTTACAAAACTGCAATTGTGTTCCATAAAAAAAGGAATGATTTCACGCAAAACAAAATCTTCTGGAAAAAATAAAACAAAATATTCGACAGGATTAAAATACCGGTGTGCCAATTTTACTTCATCACTGGTGTATCCACCTTTAAATTTATCCAAAGTCGCCTGGATGGACAAATCATAATGCCCAGAGGAATCCACCAATGTTCCATCTAAATCGAAAACCCAATGTTTCAAAGAATACTCCTGCCCACACTAAAATGTACTATGATTTATTGACGCTACTTAATAGGCCAAATTTATAAATGAAAAATACTTGGGTTTAAATAATCACGACCCTCGACATAGATATCAATAATACAGTCTGGATGCAATACTACACCAACTGAGTTGTCGTGATTGGTAGGATTTTCATGGGGCTGCAATAAAACCATGTCATGACTGCTATCGGGAAAATCACAACTGGTTGCTTGAAATCGATAAACTAGCACAGGGGCCTCGCCAGCCTGATCTGCACCCAACCAGTCAAAGGCCGTTTCGGTAACTATTGTGATTTCGTTCGTAAACACGATTGGTTGCGATAAAAAGTATTTTTGATTCGAATCAACTTCAGCCCAAGTTAGTTGTTTGGCAAAAGCAGATGTAGAAAGAACCAAAGAAAAAATAATTATTTTAGCAAACGTCGCATTCATATTTTTCCTTTAAATGATGTAGCTTAAGTGTGAAATTAATTTGATTTCATCCTGACATTTAACTTTCTGCGCAACAAGTCTAGAAGCAAGATTTCTGGACAGCGCAATTAAACTGGGCTGCAATCAATTAATTAAGGCCAGCTTTGGTATTTAAATTATAAAAGGAGAAACGAAAGATGAAGCAGATTATATTTTTAGCGACAATGTGTTTTTCAATAGGCATATTTTTTACCTCTGTAGTTCAGGCCGCCGAAGTAGGTTTTCAAGGTGGTAATCATATGACAAGTTATCCAGTCCGCGGTATGGTACACGTCAGCTGTCAAGAGGGCGCACAAATGAAAAGCGTTACATACTCTTGTTCAGAAAACATTTTAGCACCAGCCGAAATGAATTACTTCGTTGGACCCGAAAATGTTATTGCTGACAAGGTGGAGTTGAACTGCACTCAGTCTGACGGTACAAAAGTCAATAAAGAGTCTGCGTACGATTCCAAAAAAGGTCGAAGCACCAAACGATTTAATTTGTGGATAGCCACATTGACACAAAAACCATTGCTGTATTTGGGCGTGAATAAAATCCATTATGTTCTTAGCAAAGGTAATCGATCGGTTGTATCTGGCGACATCGAAGTTGTCGTAGATAGACATTCCACTTTGGATTGTGGCTATGATACATATTACTCTGGTTTTTTAAGCGACTGTGAAAACGAAATGTTTTTTTGTCGCAAGTACTTTGATATGAAAAACTATTGTCAGTAAAGACTCTTATTTATCCTTATTTAATAACTTTTCGATTATTTGAATAAAGGGGTAACCATTGTTCGCATCATTGGTAATGGCTTGTTTTTGTTCTGCAGTTAGCGGTTGCCCTAATTTCCAATCTGTTAAACTAGTTTTGTACTCACTGATGGATTTGGCTTCAGTTCCTGTTTTGGGGTACCAAATGAAATCGGGGTGAGCATTGTTGTACCATTCTCCGCCGATAATATTTAAATCTTCGTCTAATTCTAAATCATACATGTATGTTACGTGCTCAATATGATCGTACTGTGGATCGTCGAATTCAGCTGCTGAACCCAGAGTTTCTGACATATAGCCAATAGTCATTTTAACACCAACGATGTTTTTGTACGATCTGTTACGGTAAGATTTAAAAACGTCTTTACTAAATTCAGATTTTTTGATGACGGCGTCCTTGGGGTTATTGAATTCTTCCTTGGTGTTTAAATTGAAATAACGAACCTGAAAAGAGTTGATGGGTTGATTCCATACCTCATAGTCGTATGTGGCATCCAAAACGAAACTTTTTTTATCAACACCTAAACGATTTAACACGGCGACATGCCATGCGCCTGGATTCACGTCCCAACACTCTGACGAAATGATGCGGCCCTTATTATCCTTATTGGGAGCTTTATCGTTGCAGCGCCCACCCATGAAATTGTCAGAGTCATAAGTGCGGTTTCTGGCCCACGCTAAAGTGGCCAAAGCTTTTATATCATCTGGATAAAATTTGATCGTGTTTCCATCTGCTAAAGCCACCTCTGTGGTAGTTGTCGGCCTTGGGACCATGAAGCTAGCCGGAGCCCATCCATGACACAATCCAAACCAGGTCTCTACAATTCCATCTGAGTTTTCATTAGTTTTCGATTCGCTCCAAGACCATGTTGTTAATGAATGTTTATCCAAACCTAGTAAAATATCGTATTTTTCAGCTGGAGATAAAGAGTTATATCCTTTTTCATACATATTGGATTGTAATTCTATGCTCATGATTCCGGTATAAAAATTCCAGTAATCTTTCCAGTCCATGCTAACTGGAAATCTTTCGTCATATAATCGTGAGCCAATACCACCTTTGTATGTCGGCCAGTAATCGCCAGACCAGGGTTGAGCGGCAGCTTTGCCTTGAAAGCCAGCCTTATCGCTTAATACTTTCAAATTTAGAATACTACTGTAGGTCGTCGGATCTTCGCCATCTTCTAAAAAAGTGGTAGGACGATTGGACCAATCATAACCTGCATAAAAGCGATTTTGAGATTTAGGCACACAAGCTTGGCCCGCTTTATTTTGAGGGCAAAACTGATTACGAAATCGATCCTTGGCTTCAATAAATTGTCCACTGGAAACATTTTTGGAAGTAAATTTATTGCGATAAATGCGTTGTCCCTGGCTGTTATATTTAGCGGGAACCTCGTTCATGACGGCGTTTGAGTTCGCATCAAAACGTTGAAAAAAAGCTTTTGCCGATTCGGTTGCTAGGGGGGCTGAAGTGCTAGCCAGTACAGGATGACAAGAGCTGACACTTAAATAAAAAGCGATTGCCGACATGATACCAAAAAAAATTTTTATAGACATGAAAAACCCCATCTGAATAAAGATGGGGCAATATATATATCCTTATTTGATTTTCTGGAATTGAATTCGAGTTGTTTAAAAGTTGTCGAGTAATAATTACTCAAACTGTTTTGCAAGCTCGACAAATGTCCTTACCATCGCGCCGCTAGCTCCCTTTTTGGGGCAATACGGTAAACGGTTTCCAGTCGCCCATGCCGTACCAGCGACATCAAAGTGAGCCCAAGGAATGCCTTCACCTACGAACTGTTCCAAGAAAGCCGCCGCTGTTGCACTACCGGCACCTTTTGCTGAGCTCATGTTAGACAGGTCAGCGAAAGTTCCTTGCATGTCTTTCACATGATGGTCGACTAATGGCATTCTCCAAACCAACTCACCAGAGTGATCAGCTGCAATCTCTACTTTTTTACTAAGGTCGCAATTTCTAGTGAAGTATCCCGTGTGGATATTGCCCAAAGCCACGACCATAGCTCCTGTCAAGGTGGCGGCATCAACGATAACCTGAGGTTCTAATTCAGTTGCATAAGCCAATGCGTCTGCCAAAATCAATCGGCCTTCGGCGTCGGTGTTGTTGACTTCGAAACTTTTGCCATTTCGTGCCACATGCACATCACCAGGCTTAGTCGCAGACATGCCGGGCATGTTTTCGGTCGAAGGAACCAAGCCAACCACGTTGACTTTTAGTTTTAATTTCGCGATTGCCAAGATAGTACCAATGACGTTTGCACCGCCACACATATCGTATTTCATTTCTTCCATACCAGCTGAAGGCTTGATTGAAATACCGCCTGAATCAAATGTTAAACCCTTACCAACAAACACCACAGGCTTTTGTTTTTTCACAGCGCCGTTGTATTCCATGATGATAAAGCGAGGCTCTTCGGTAGAGCCATTGGATACACCCAATAGTCCGCCCATTTTTTCTTTTTTAATTCTAGCTTTGTCCCAAACAGTGACCTTAACGCTAGTGCCTTTTGCTGCTTGAACCGTGGTGTTGGCTAAGATTGTCGGAGTCATTAAGTTGCCAGGCATATCGCCCAATCGGCGCGAAAAATTAACTGTTTCCGCAAGAATACAAGCCTTTTCAATAGCGGATTTAGACACGGGATCTGTTGCAAGCTTGGTGACGACAAAAAAGTTCATCTCTTTTTTGGCAGCTGAGTTTTTATCCGCTTTTTCAGATTCATTTTTTTTAGTTTTTAGTTCGTCAAAATTGTAGTCTGACAGAACCAATCCCTCTACTAGGGCTTGAACAAAAAGACTATGTTCTTTTTTTCCCAAATTAAGAGAGCTAAAATCTACACTGATATTTTTAGCTTGAGTGTTTTTAGCCAACGAGTGAACAGCGCTCGCAGCTTGGCGCATAGTTTCGTGATTCCAGTCAGAGCCCAAGCCAACTACACCGAGGTGACGGTGGCCAATTTGGCTGGCTTCGCGAAACAAAACGGATTCACAGGCTTTTCCAGTAATGGCTTTGTCTTCGATGGATTTACCCACAAACGCAAAAACATCAGAATTATGTACTAAAACTTTTTTGTCTTTCCCTTTTTTCTCAATCATAGAAAAAGTAATAAAGATGTCTCGATTTTCAGCAGATTTTGCTAATTCAATTTTCATTTTTCCTCCGTAGAATAAGAACAAGGACTAGCATGAGGGAATCCCATTGTCGATAAAAACAACAACGTTTAAATCTGAGTCACACTTACGTCATGTATGGTCACACAGTATCAACTTGAAGCTAGCGAAAGATCGATTTCGGTACTAATGTTTTTTAGGTGTTTTTTAGGTGTTTTTTGGGGAAGCTAGTCCTTTGTCGATTGAGTCTTTGAAAAAAATCACCGAAACTATTAGGGCATACTTTTTAATGTAAGAAACCATCAACCAGGAGAATGATTCGTGAACTTAGTTCCTTACGTAATAGAAAACACCTCTAGAGGCGAGCGCAGCTATGACATTTACTCAAGACTTTTGAAGGATCGAATTGTGATTCTGGGCAGTCAGGTTACGGATGAAGTAGCTAACTCCATCATAGCGCAATTTTTATTTTTAGAAGTGGATAATCCCGAAAAAGACATTCATTTTTATATTAACTCACCAGGCGGTAGCGTTTCTGCTGGTTTGGCTATTTACGATGTTATGCAATTCGTAAAGTGCGATGTAGCGACATATTGCTTGGGAATGGCTGCTAGTATGGGGTCACTACTGCTTTCGTCAGGCACTAACGGAAAAAGATATTGCATGCCTAATGGACGAGTCATGATCCATCAGCCTTTGATTGCGGGTGGTGGTCTAAGCGGACAAGTCACTGATATCGAAATTCATACGAAAGAATTAGTAAAAACAAAACAAAAGTTGACCAACATTTATGTGAAGCATACGGGTCGCGATTTTGACTTTTTGTCTAAGAATATGGAACGAGATTATTATTTAAGTGCCGAAGAATCTAAAGAATTTGGTTTGATTGATCACGTCGTCGAATTCAGAAAAACCAGCAAAGGAAAATAATCATGCTAGGAAATAAAGACAACGGAACTTTACGATGTAGCTTTTGTGGCAAGGGCCAAAAAGAAGTTAAAAAACTGATCGCGGGTCCAGGTGTTTACATTTGCGACGAATGTATTGAGTTATGCAATGACATCATTGACGAGGAAAAAGAGCGCGAGACAGCGGTCAAGGGCACGTTCCGAGTCCCTAAGCCAGCTGAAATCAAGGGCTATCTGGATGATTACGTCATTGGCCAAGAGGTTGCGAAAAAATCTTTGGCTGTGGCCGTTCATAATCACTACAAGCGTATCAATAGCTCACAGGGCAAAAAAGGGGATGTCGAGTTACAAAAAAGTAACATCTTATTGATTGGTCCTACGGGTTCTGGAAAAACATTGCTAGCGCAAACTATTGCCAAAATTTTAAATGTTCCATTTGCTATGGCAGATGCGACTACATTGACTGAGGCTGGTTATGTTGGTGAGGACGTAGAAAATGTAGTTTTAAACTTATTGCAAGCCGCAGACTATGATGTTGAAAAATGTCAGCGTGGCGTGATCTATGTCGACGAAATAGATAAGATCTCAAGAAAATCTGAAAACCCTTCTATCACTCGAGACGTATCGGGTGAAGGCGTGCAGCAGGCGTTGTTGAAGATCTTAGAGGGCACAGTCGCGAACTTGCCGCCAAAGGGTGGTCGTAAGCATCCTCAGCAAGAGTTCATTCAAGTCGACACCTCTAATATTTTATTTATTTGCGGTGGAGCATTTGTAGGTCTGGATAAGATCATCGAAAATCGTACATCCAATCGTACTATGGGTATCGGTGCAGAGATTAAAACTAAAACGGAAGTGGAAACGGGCGAAAATATTTTACGTAAGCTGGAGCCAGATGATTTAGTTCGATTTGGATTAATTCCAGAGTTTATTGGTCGTTTACCGGTGCCAGCAGTTTTAGATCCATTAGAAGAAAGTGCTTTGATCGATATCTTAGTGCGACCTAAAAATGCGATCACTAAACAATATCAAAAATTATTTTCATTTGAAGGTGTTGATTTGAAATTCACCGAGAAAGCACTGAAGGCTATTGCGCAGCAAGCATTAAAGCGTAAAACGGGTGCGCGCGGTTTACGAAGCGTTATCGAGCAAGCCATGTTGGACATCATGTATGAAATTCCTTCAAAAACAAACGTGAAGGAAGTTTTGATTGATGAGAACGTGATTGATAATGGCGAGCCACCAAAGTTGACCTATAAAACTCCAGAGGAGATGGCGGCTGAGGACGCGGCAAAAACTGAGGCTGCTACAAAAAAGAGCTCTCAAGAAATAGCCTAACAGAATTATGACAAACTAGACCTTTTCGGGGCCAAATCACAGAAATGAGGTTTGGCCCTTTCTATTTTTTAAAATTAACCTAGACAAATTTGAAAAAAGTCTCAGACTTAGAAGTGTGGATCTTTATACAAAAAAGATCAGCTTACCAAGGAGGGACTCATGTCAGCGACAGCCACCAAAAACCAGTTACCCATGTTGCCACTACGGGATTTGATTATATTTCCACATATGATGATGCCCTTGTTTGTTGGTCGCGAAAAAAGCATCAATGCGTTAGAAGATGCTATGAGCAAGCAGACTGACATTGTCTTAGCGGCTCAGCGAGATGCAAAAACAAATAATCCTGAGGCCAAGGACATTTACAGTGTTGGAACTGTTGGAACGATCATCCAGCTATTAAGATTGCCAGATGGCACAGTGAAGGTTTTGGTTGAGGGTAAGCGCCGTGTGAAAATCAAGGACTTTGTCCCACACGAAAGCTTTTTCATTGTAGAAACAGAAGACGTGAATGAGGACATTTCGGACCAAATCGAAACTCATGCGTTGATTCGATCAGTAAAGTCGACTTTTGAAACTTATGTGAAATTGAACAAGCGCATTCCACCAGAAATTTTGATGCGAGTATCATCGATTGAAACTCCCGGAGAATTAGCGGATATCATCGTGGCGCAATTAAATTTAAAATTGGAAGAAAAGCAAAAAGTTTTAGAAATTTTTGATGCGGGAAAACGCTTAGAGCATCTATTGAATACAATGACTGGCGAGATCGAAATTCTAGAAGTTGAAAAGAAAATCCGCACACGCGTGAAAAAACAAATGGAGCGTTCACAAAAAGAATATTATTTGAATGAGCAGATGCAGGCTATCCAAAAAGAACTAGGTGAAAAAGACGATTATCAGGCCGAACTAGCTGAGCTGGAAGAAAAAGCGGCTAAGAAAAAAATGAGCCAAGAGGCCAAAGATAAGGTAAAAAAAGAAATCAAAAAATTGAAAATGATGTCACCGATGTCGGCCGAAGCCACGGTCGTTCGTAACTACATCGACTGGGTGTTATCGTTGCCATGGCATGATTATGCTGAAGAAAAAAACGATGTGAAGTTGGCAGAAAAGATTTTGGACGAAGATCATTGGGGTTTAGAGCGCGTTAAAGAACGTATCATAGAATATTTAGCCGTTCTTAGCTTGTCGAAAAACCTGAAAGGTCCAATCTTGTGCTTAGTGGGCCCTCCGGGGGTTGGTAAGACATCTTTAGCGCGATCGATTGCCAGAGCTTTAAATCGTCCTTTTGCTAGAATCTCATTAGGTGGCGTGCGTGACGAAGCAGAAATCCGTGGTCACAGAAAAACCTATGTAGGAGCCATGCCCGGTAAGATTTTGCAATCTTTCCGTAAGGTCGACAAAGGTAATCCACTTGTGTTGTTGGATGAAATCGACAAGATGGCCTCTGATTTTAGAGGAGATCCAAGTGCTGCGATGTTAGAGGTGTTAGATCCCGAGCAAAACTGCAACTTCCAAGATCACTACTTGGAGTTAGAGTATGATTTATCGAAGGTCATGTTTATTGCTACGGCGAACTCATTACATTCAATTCCAAGACCTTTGTTGGATCGTATGGAAGTTATCAGTTTAGAAGGTTACACCGAAACTGAAAAATTCCATATTGCTAGAAACTATTTGGTTCCTAAGCAAATTGAGTCTCATGGATTGAATGATTATAAGGTTTCTATTCAGGATGCGGCTTTACGCAACGTGATTCGTTTCTACACAAAAGAGGCGGGAGTACGTAACTTGGAACGACAAGTAGCTAACGTATTTAGAAAAGTGGCGCGCGACATCGTCAAGGAGCAAGCCGTTGCGGATATGTCGGCAGGCGATGGCAAGTCGTCTTCTAAGGCGAATAAAAAGGCTGCGAAAAAAACCAATTCATCAGCGAAGGTTTCTAAATTGGTGCCTTATGTGGTGACTCCTAAAAAATTAGTTGAGCTATTGGGTCCTGAAAAATTTAAATATGGAAAAATTGAAGACAGCAATGAAGTGGGCTTAACCAATGGGATGGCGTGGACCGAAGTCGGTGGTGATCTTTTGGCGGTCGAGGCGGCAGTCGTTCCCGGTCGCGGTAAGTTTACTGTAACGGGTCAGTTGGGCGATGTGATGAAGGAGTCCTGTTCAGCGGCAATGAGTTACGTTCGAAGTCGCGGGCCTTTATTTGGATTGGACAAAGAATACTTTCAAAATATCGATGTGCATATCCATTTGCCAGAAGGAGCGGTCCCTAAAGATGGACCGTCTGCGGGGATTGCGTTAACGAATTCGATTGTCTCTGCAATCATGCGAATTCCAGTTCGTAGAACTGTGGCGATGACGGGTGAGGTTAGCTTGCGTGGTAAGGTTTTAGCGATCGGCGGCTTGAAAGAAAAAGTAATGGCAGCTCATCGTGGTGGGATAAAAACAATCATTTGTCCTAAGGAAAACGAAAAAGATCTTAAAGATATTCCTAAAGAAATTGTAAAGGATTTAAAGATCATTTTGGTCGATCACGTGGATCAGGTGCTGGTAAATGCTTTGGATATTAAAAACGCCAAAGAGCTTTTCAAGCTGCAAAAAGAAAATGGTTTTGGAGTGAAGGCCAACTACACGGGTCATGCTCTTCAACAACATCACTAGATTCCTATTTTACTGGGTTGATAGTGTGTTGATTTAAAAAAAGAACTCAAAGGGGGTGGATATTACTACCCCCTTTTTTATTTCTAAAGCTCAAGCTGAAGCACAAACGATTAGGAAAGATATGGCTTAAACCGTTTGCATAAAATTTTGATTATGTTTGACGATCGTTTTAGAATTTGTAAGAAATATTCCCCTAGGAAATTTTTATAATTTGGTTGGGGTCATCATGACAATATCACAAACAAAAGCAAACAAGACTTTTGAGATCGGTAAGTTATATTACGATCGTTGTGATTTTGATTTGGCCACACAGAATCTAAAAGAAGCTTCATTGCATTTTCTAGAGCTTAAAGATTTTTCACAATATTTAAAATGCCAGAATATTTTATTAAGGATTTATGCTGAGAAAGAGCAAATGTCCGAAGTGCAAACGACGAAGGAGTTATTGCAAGACTTGGTTTTGCGAGAGGGCTTCGAGTTGAACTCAAAAACTTATTATACTTTGGCTTTGTGTGCGGCCTATAAAGGGCAATATGAAACGGCGTTAGAATACTTGCAAAAAGCGTTGGCGATAGCATTGGCGACAGATGGCAAAGAAGACATTTGTTATGCCATAAACGGGATTGCACTTTGTTACAACGGGATGGGAAAAAATGCCGAGGCCTTAAAGGAAATTTACAATTTGCAGGTGTTTTTTCAAGTGATTGATGTGCCTGAAGTTCGATTGTCATCGCAAATTTTGAACGCTCGTATTTTATCGGATATGGGTAAGCACGAGCAGGCGATAGAGGTCTTGTGGCAAACGTATGAGGCTCTTCGCAAAGAGAAAACCATCACTATGCACTTACATATGCTTTACAATATGGGACGTGCTTACTTGCGAATGGGTGATAAGGATATGGCACGTTTGTATTTACGAATGGCCAATAAGGCGACGGATCCTGACAATTTGAAAAGACTTTCGGGCGCAATTCAATCGGCATTGAATGAATTGGGTGATTCGCAAGGGGCCCAATATGATTTGGTATTTGAATTGGAATCTCATACGGTGATTGAAAGAAAAATTGGAAAAGTGGACTTTAAAAATCAATTTATTTTATTAGATCTGCTTCGGTTGTTTGCGCAAAATCAGGGGAAAGTTTATTCGAAAGAATATCTTGTAGAGAACGTATGGAAGCAAAATTATGATCCAGCCGTTCATGATAATAAAATTTATGTGACGATTAAAAGGCTGCGTAAGTTAATCGAGCCAGATTACGAAAAGCCAAAATACATATTCAGAGCTAAAAATGGATATTTCATGAGTAAGGGTGCGAAGGTTTTTGTTGAAAAACGCGGGGGGGATGCGTGATTTTAAAGGGAAGGGCCACAAAGTTTTTTTGTAGCTTAATATTATTATCGAGCGTGTTGTTTCCAGCTTTCAGTGTTGTGCATGCGGGTGGATTAACATGCTCTCCGGTAGAGGTTATTAATGGGGGGGATATTGGTCCTTGGCCATTTGGACTTGAGCAGCCCTTTCCTTGGCGTCGAATCGATGGAGTTTGGTTTGCTGAGATGAATGGTTGTCGACATTATTTTGTATTTAAGACGACCACGAATGGACGCAATGTACGACGATTAAAGATCAATCAGGTTGATCCGGTCACTTGTAAGTCAGTTGCTGAGGGGTTGGGTGTACAAGAAGAGGACAATGAAAACGTAGTAAGCGCCTCGATGGTAAGTACTAATGGCCCAATCTTTTTGTCAGTGCATGTCTTTAAAGAATCTGACATTAGAAATATCCGTTCAAAGACTGAGCAAAAACAAACATCCGCAGGAGCTAAAAACGTTACAATTTTATCTGTCCAAAATCTAACTGATCCTGAAAGGGTTGTTAGCAATTATCGTATTTACAAAGTTGCTAACGAATTGGGAGATGTTTGTCAGGGTATGAAGTAATACCAATCCCACTAAATAATTGTCCTTCGTTGCAAATATCTTGGCGCCGCACAGGCAGCGCCGTACTTTCGCTGTATTACAATACAGCTTCAAGCTTGCGCCTTGGGCAATTAATTATTGGAATTGGTATTATACCATGTGCTGTTGTACGACGAGTTTGGAATACTTAAAAATATTTGAAATTCGTGCTTGCAAGCAAAAACGGTCTTTGATAAGAAGGATCACGATTTTCAAAATTGAATAAATAGGGAATTAGCTCAGTTGGTAGAGCGCCACCCTTACAAGGTGGATGTCGTCGGTTCGAATCCGGCATTCCCTACCAAATTAAACCCGCACCCAGCGGGTTTTTTAGTTTCTGGGGCAAGTAAATAAAATCAATAACTTAGAAGGAAGCTCCTCGAATTTCTGATCTCTGATTATGTCACCAAATGTGGCAAAATAACGTGAGTTGCAGTCGTTTGTAGTTCGAGGTTGTAGTTCGTGAATTGCGAACTACAACCATTTATTTTATCGACTCAGCTTGAATTGAAATTGCGTTCTCAATGGTTTGATTAAAAATTTCTTTTTCTTTGGATAGAATACAGATTTTCAATCCTATGGAGCCTAGCTCTAATGGAATTCCCTCTCCAACAATCGACACATTTATCATTTTCTGTTGGGAGTCGATATTAATTTGCCCCTCAAGAGAGACTAGGCTTTTTCCGTTCAACAAAAGTTCATATTTAAACTTATCTGGATTTTGATCCCCTTGCTCCAAGTCCAATCGAACAAAGGAAGCCAGCCTAATTGGTATCGGAAAATTTAAAGTCTTGTCTTTATTTGCCCGAAATAATATTCGGTCATGGTATACTCCCATCAATGACATTTTGTTATTTGCTTCGTGCCGTATATCATCGCAGAAAATATAGTCTCTTATTTTCATTAAGTTTCTCCTGCCACTTTTAATTTTGGCATTGCTCCAGATTTATTTAAAGTAAAGCCAGCAAATGCGCTGAAAGATGTTGGACTCTCAGTAATTACACCAGAAAGGGAAGCATTTTCATTCTGTGCAACGGCTCTTTGTACCAACTGAAAGCTTTCTCTGAGCATAATCTTATTGGCTACTCTTTTATCAAAATGATTGTCAGCAACTTCGGTTAGCCATGGAAACGTCTTCACTGTTCGCAGTAGTGCGATTGCTGTTGATGAAAAATCTCCAGACTTCCATCTTGTTACAGTTCTTGTTGGTAACTCGAAAGCTCTTTCCAAATAGGACATTGAAATTGAATTCTCACTAGACAGTGATTCTACAATATCTTTTACAGAGATATTCAAAGCTGCTTTGTGAGCGACTAAATACTTAGCTTCATTTTCATTGGCGAAGTCACCATCGGCGCCACAGACCTCGCATTCATAAACTACTTCATCAAATTCAAATTCAGGTCCGAGAGTCAGTTGTTGTCTTTGTTTTTCAATTCTTGTTGTAATCTTATGTGAGCCACATGCTGGGCAAATGACGTTACTCATGATCTCTCCTCCTTTTTGAAAGTAAGATTTCCCAAAAGATCTGCAAAGGGTAGGTTTCTCGGGTCGTCTTGTTTTTTAAATGATTTAATTGACCACTTCTTAGTGACCGGTTGAAACATAAATGCCAAGTATCCGTATTTTAAACCAGAGCTGAAATGATAAGCATCGACCATTATGTCAGTTTTTGTATCTGGATTGTTCTCCCAAGGTTTTGTATTAACGAACTGAGGAGATTCAACTCCTCCAGTCGCAATGAAACTTAAAACTGAGCTTTCAGTCGAAAGATTAAAATCTGCCTTAGCTGTTTCTTTTGCACCTTTAAAAACAAACACTTTATTTACCCCTGAGCCACAGGCCTCTACAAATTCTTGAAATGTATATGTCGGACTAGCCATTTATCTCTTCCCTGAGGTATTCGGTAATTCTTGTACTAAACTTAATCATTTATGTAACGATACACTACATTTAAATATATATAATGTAACGATACATTGCAAGTAAAAATTGTGTGCCAGTTTGATACAGACTGGACGAAGTGCTAACGGGTAGCCTTTTACAGCGCATCTGACTTATGGTTTTTAAAATCAAAATTTATCAATAATTCCAAATAAAACCTGGACCGCTTTTCTGATTTCACTGATTCTCGAAGTTGGAATTTCACCACTGGGGTCTTTTAGCGGGAGACTAATGAGTGATTCAAGCTTGTCTAAAACTTGGTGCTGTAAAGACCTGACATGGATCTCGTGAAAGCCAGTGGGTTTTAGCATCCAAGCCACTTTATGCTGATTCTTTAGAAAATGATTGTAGAAGTTAGTCTGTGTTGTGATTCCCGAATAAGCCAAACTCAGCTTCAAGCCTCGTCTCAGGTCGGATTTCTCTAGGAGCTGCCAAAAGTTTGCTTTTATCAGCCGATCTGTTGTCGTAGGTCGTGCTATTGCTTCAAGCTCAATTAAACTCAAAGACCATATATCCTCAGAAACTCGTTTGGTCGCAACATGAAGGGCTTTGCCTCTTACAAGCTGAATTAATCCTCTGCCATCGAATGCGGGGTTACTTCTCTTTTGGACCAAACTGACAAAAATCCTTTATAAGTTCGGTTAGTATGGCAGTGAGTTTAACGCCTTCCTTTTCACAAGTAGTTTCAAGAGAATCCATGAGGCCAATATCTAATCGAAAGGTATAGTTCTTTTTTGTTGGCTCTTTATCAGTTTTCGCCGCCGCTATGATCTGTTTCTTAGTTTTCAAATGTGAGAGACCTTGAAATCATTAGGTTTTTGGGGGCGAGATACTCCCTACCAAGTAAAAACCACCGATCGGTGGTTTTTTTGTTTTTGGGGTTTGTGATTTGGTAAAAATGGTGCCTCTTGTTCCTTGGCTTAGGTTCATCACCTGTCGAATAGGCCAACTTCTCCTGCCTACTGAAAGAAAATGCCATATGCAGGATTATGACGTCATTTAAACAGGCGGCGTAGTGCTCGTGGAAAATGTTTAAAAATATTGTTTAAATTTAGGACGTTA
Source organism: Bdellovibrionota bacterium (assembly GCA_052033755.1). Taxonomy (GTDB): domain Bacteria; phylum Bdellovibrionota; class Bdellovibrionia; order Bdellovibrionales; family Bdellovibrionaceae; genus JBPOJH01. Next base: position 23,041 of record JBPOJH010000097.1, read on the forward strand.
GTTCCTATTTCGAGGGGGATTTAATTTTAGTTAAAATTTGCTGGCCATATAGTTATAACATATGTTATAACTATATACGGAGGTTTTATGTCGACCTTAAAAATAAGAAAAGTAGGTAACTCCTTAGGGGTTATTTTTCCAAGAGAAATTCAAGAGACCTTAAAGATCTCTGAGGGTGATGTTATCGATGTTACCGCTACTGGCGACAGTAAGGTGATATTAGGCGCACATCTACCTCATCACAGCAAGTGGACCTTTAAAAAAACAGAACTTAGCAAAGAGGACAAAGAATGGTTAGAAGCGGACTTAGAGGAAGACGATGAAAAAGTTCCTCGTTGGTGATATTTGGAAAGTGAAACTGTATCCAGTCAGGGGTAGCGAGCAAGATGGTGTTCGACCTTGTTTAGTAATTAGTCCAAACACAATGAATCAAGCACTTCAAACCTTAATAGTAATTCCATTGACGACATCACATAAAACTTGGCCAACGCGAGTGAATATTTTAGTCAACAATATCGAAAGCCAGGCCTGCATCGAGCATATTCGATCCGTTTCGAAAGAGCGCTTGATCGAACGCATGGGCTCTGCTTCTGAGATCGAAATAGCCTCGGTACGTAAACATTTAAACGCAGTATTCGCACCGTAAGTTTTAAATAGGTCTGTTGACCGTCTTAAATATTTATATAAATCTTTCATATTGTAGTTCATTTAAATTTGGAGACATTTATGAAATCATTATTCCATGCTATTAAAGCATTGTATTATAATATAAATGATATTGAAGATCGAAAAATCCTTGATCGCAAAGGTGTTGATGTTATTCAATATCATGTTGCCTTTAAGAAGTTTTGTTTAAAATCTTTTCGAGATGAGTATCGTAATATTTCTTATCTACAATCCTTGATTGTACCAACCAGAGAGGATCTTATTGAGTTACAGCCTCTTATTGTTAAGTATCTGCCTACTCCGTGATAAGCATAAAAATGCAAACGTCAAAATTTTCCTACAGATAGCCACGCAAGGTAGAGGACAGTTGGTCATCTCAAATAAGAGTTCTATTTATAACTTTTGCAGAAGTGAAAATATATGACCTGCTGCTTGTTCTGCATTTTTGGCGCCAATGCTATGTTCAATTTTATCATTCATTTCATCAAATATAGATACTAACTTTGTTGATAGATTTTTTCCTTTCGTGGATAGTTTGATCGAGATGAAACGCGCGTCCTCAGATTCTAATTTTCTTTCGACTAAGTTTTTATCAATCAATTTTTTTAAAGCCTGACTGATACGAGCTCTACTTGCGTGAAAATTATTTGAAAGTTCTGATGGTCGACAATCTCTAGCTTCGAAAGCAATACCGACAATTATCAATGCTTCTAAGGTCGTTAGTCCGTGAGCGGATAAGCGCCTTTTTAATTCTGATTCTAAGTTAATAGCTGTAAATAATGTTGGAATTATAAGGCTTTTCTTTAGAAAGGTAGTTATTTTCATAAATAGTTAAATACGTTAACTATTTAAAACTTGTCACGATTTTTCTTAACTCTCGCTATTTTTTGTCCAAACTATTAGTTCTGTGATATTCGTCACTGACTGGAGAAATTTATGAAATTCAAAAAATTAATTTTTATTATTGCTATCGCTTTCACTTCTTTAGCATCATCAGCTGCCATCGTAAAAGTAGATACATCTGTCCGGTGTTTAGTCCAAGATCAGACTTTTGAAATTAAAACATTTTCTTTTGATTTATACGCAACGGGATTTCCAATGGCTGGGGCTGGTATGTATTCTGGTATGTTTGAAGCTGAAGCTCCTGGTATAAACTGTCGTAAATTAAGAGGACACATATACTCTGGAATTCAAAATGGAAATTTTTATTACAATGCTAATTCTGATTGTCTAGAAAATTTAGAATTTAACGTAATGGTTAAGACGTCATTTTATAGTTCAAATCAAAGCTATGAAGGAAAACTTGAATATCGTGAAATATTGCCTTTGGGTTCATCAGCATACAGGTCTGCTCCAATAACATGTCATCTAGTACAATAATAGTGTTCAATGCCAAGACTTACAAATAAGACAGAAATTTAAATACTAAGTTGATTGACTGAGTCAGCCAGTTTCTCACGGTTGTATTCGGTTTAGCAATAAAGATATCATTGAGCTATTTGATCAAGTAGAAGAAGGAACAGAAGTTTTTATTTTACCATAAAGGGAATATTAGAAATGGAACAAACCCAGAACGAGACGGATCTGTCTGCGAAATGTTTTAAGATCTATGCTCGGGCCGTAATTACAAATTCTGCGGGTCAGGTTTTGATGTTAAAAAAACATGACAATCAAAAAATCGGGGGCGGTAGATGGTTATTGCCCGGAGGCACTATCGAGTTTGGAGAAACACCACAGGATGGACTTCGCAGAGAACTTCAGGAAGAAGTCAATTTTGTCGCCAGTGAATTTGTTTTAATTGAATGTGAAACACGAATAATCGAGAACGTACATTGGTTGGGTTTAATTTTTAAGGTGTTGGGTGATGTGTCTGTGGTAAAAAACAATGAACCTGACAAGCATGCCGAACTCAAATGGTGTCTTTTATGATTGAGATGTTTTATCAGAAAAATTTATTTCTTTGTATGGGATGCAAATCAGTAAAAGTCGGTTAGTTATTTCGCTTCTTCAAAATCTTCGCAAACCCAAGATACTACATCGGGCAAGAAATGAAGTACGTCTAATTTTATTAAATCAAAAGTAATGCTTATTTACCAACTTACACAAAATCGACATAAGTATCCGTGTGAGATCAAATAGGGTAAATTACACGAACGTATTCCTGAAGAAGATCTTTTAGATAAGCTGATATCGTTTGATGATTTGATTCAGAAGAATTAGTCGTTATCAACACAAGTGCGGTAATGGCTATTTGAGGATTAGCTAGACCAACAAACAGGATTTGCAGGGTGGCTTCCGGGTAGATTGCCGGGTGGAAATTGAATTTCCGGGTTGCTTCCGGGTAGGTTGCCGGGTAAAATAAGGCAATGGAAATACTATTGCAGCCGGAAGGCAAGACGCTAGAGTTTAAAAGAGAGATAAAAAAAACAGATCGCTTCCTGCAGACGGTCTCATCATTTGCCAACACAGCGGGTGGTGAAATCTGGATTGGGATCGATGATAAAACCAAGTCTGTATATGGAATACCTGATCCTCTTAAAGAAGAAGAGCGAATTGCTAGCATAATTGCAGATGCGATAAGTCCGCGGTTGATACCTAATATTGAAATTATCAATTATCAATCGAAGTCATTACTTCGTGTTCAGATATTTCCGGGATCTGCAAAACCATATTATATAAAATCGTTAGGTGAAGACAAGGGATCTTATATCAGAATCGGTTCAACCAATCGTTTGGCAGACGCCGCCTTGATTCAAGATATGAAAAGACTGCAATTGGGCGGTTGCTTTGATGAAACTCCATTTCCTGCAGTATCTACAGATGATCTAGATAAAGAAGAATTTCAGAAATATTTGGGAGCAAAAGGAAGTGCAAAAAATTCCATGGAAAATTTGAAGCTAATCACCAGCGAGGCCTCTCGCAAAGTTCCAACAATAGGTGGAGTTCTACTATTTGGAAAAAATAGACATAATTATTTTCCTGATGCTTTGATCAAAGTTGGCATATTTTCAGGGATAGATAAATCAAAGCTGAAAGAATTTGTTGAGTTTCAACAATATTTACCAGAGTCCATTGATCGATCTCTGCAATACATTCATGAACAAATAAAAACTGAGTATGATTTCACTGGAAGCCGTAGGAAAATGAAATACAGACTTCCCCCCGAAGCTTTACGAGAAGCGCTTATCAATGCGGTTGTTCATGCAGATTACAGCACGCAAGGGACTTCGATACGCGTATCCATTTTTGCAGATCGAATTGAAATTGAAAACCCCTGTATTTTACCATTGTGACTAACATTAGATGACATTATGTCAGGTGTTTCTAAGGTTCGTAATAAGGTTATAGCAAGATACTTTGAAAAGGCGGGATTAATTGAGCAATGGGGTAGTGGAGTGCAAAGGATCATTGCAACAATAGAAGAACAGCATCTACAAGCGCCGCTATTTGAAGAGCTTGGTCATCACTTTCGAGTGACTTTCTATTTTCAAAAGCAAATCACGCAGGATGTTGAGTTATCGAAAAATGAAAAAGTTTTACTTCAAAGTCTTATTGCAAAACCAATGGGAACAAAGGATCTAGCGAAAAAAATGAAATTATCCGAAAGAACCATCCGAAGTCTTTTGCAAAAACTTCAAGAAAAAAACTTGGTGGAACATACGGGAAAAGATCCTTTCGATCCAAATAAGAAATTCTTGATTAAAAAAAATTAAAATAATAATTTCAATACCTTGGAAGATTTAACTTATAAATAACGGGTAAACGTCAGGGGTACTGTCGAGTTCGGAGATGCACCACAGGATGGACTTCGCAGAGAACTTCAGGAAGAAGTCCATTTTGTCGCCAGTGAATTTGTTTTAATTGAATGTGAAACACGAATTATTGAAAACGTGCATTGGTTGGGTTTAATTTTTAAGGTGTCGGGTGATATGTCGGTGGTAAAAAACAATGAACCTGACAAGCATGCCGAACTCAAATGGTGTCTTTTGTAAGTACAACGTTACACAAAAACGACATTTTGCTTGTTTTGTGTAAATTAAAATCGTATTATTTGCTTACACAAAAACGACAATTTGTCTATTTTGTGTAAATTGCATACAACCTAAAGTAGGTAAAGCTTGAGGCGTCGAAGGAGTTCGTGTGAGTTTTTTTGGTCGTGAAAAAGAGTTAGGAGAATTAGGGCGAATTAATAACCAAAAAAAAGCCTCACTGATTGTTTTAACAGGAAGACGACGCGTTGGCAAAAGTCGCCTAATAGAACATTTTGCACATACTCAAACTAGTCAGTTTATCGAAATTCAGGGGTTGGGACCTAGACCCAAGCAAACCAATCAAGATCAACTGGATCACTTTATGAAAAAACTATCCGAGCAAACAAATATTCCTTACGCTCAGGTTAAGGACTGGGAATCCGCGTTTACGTTTTTATATCAACAAACTAAATCCAAAAAAGTTATAATTTTATTGGATGAGATATCGTGGATGGGAAGACATGATTCTGATTTTGCAGGTAAGTTAAAAGTTGCTTGGGATACGCAATTTAAAAGAAACTCGAATTTGCGTCTAGTTCTTTGCGGAAGTGTATCATCCTGGATACAGGAAAATATATTAACTCACACTGATTTTTTTGGCCGTATTAGTCTTGAAATAAAAGTGGAACCTTTACCCTTAGTGGATTGCATTCAATTTTGGGGGCGAAAACAAAAATTAGTGACTAGTTATGAAAAATTAAGAATTTTATCGATAACTGGTGGTATACCTTTGTATTTAGAAGAAATTGATTACAGTCGTTCTGCAGATGATAACATTCGCGATCTGTTTTTCACCAAGAATGGACTACTATATAAAGATTATGAAAAAATATTCAATGAAATTTTTAGCGAAAAAGCAAAACCCTATAAGACGATATTGGAAAGCTTAATCGCTTCGGGGGCAAATCTAACAGAAATAAGTGAGTTAAGTTCTTATGTAAAATCTGGCGCACTGTCATCATATCTTTCTGATCTTGAATTATCTGGTTTTATTACAAAATATTATGCTTGGGATTTGAAGACGCAAAAACAAAAAGAAAAAAGCGTCGTATACAGAATATCAGACAACTATATTCGATTTTATTTAAAATATATTGATCCTATTAAAGGAAAGATCGAAAAGGGTTTATTTGAACTAAAATCTTTAGATTCACTACCTCAGTGGGATATTATTTTAGGTTTGCAATTTGAAAGTTTGATTTTAAATAATTATGCGCAAGTAATTTCAAAATTGGGTATTCAGCTAAGTAGTGTCATAAATGTTGGACCTTATTTCCAATCTAAAACGAAACGTCAAAACGCGTGTCAGATTAATTTATTAATACAGACCAAAACTAACCTGTATGTATGTGAAATTAAATATCGAAAAGAAATTTCATTTGAAATTATTGAAGAGGTAAAAAGTAAGATTGAAAACCTAACCGGAGCCAAATCCTACAGCATACGTCCAGTACTAATCTACCAAGGAAAATTGAACGAACGCATTCCAGAAGAAGATTTTTTTGATAAGCTGATATCGTTTGATGATTTGATTCAGAAGAATTAGTGATAAAATCATATTTGTTGGCAACTTATTGACGGCATTTGTACGTGGTGTGTATTTTTTTAAAACGGATCTTAAACTACTAAACGTTTTAGTAAAATCGTTTTCAGAAAATCCAGAACTCAGCATCCCTTCCTTAGAAGAAATGAGAAAGAATTTTATCAATCGAGTTCAAAACAACACAGCGGGAACAGTATTAATAAAAATACAAGGCAAGATAGTTGGTTTTTGTTCTGTTGTTAAGGGGCAGGGTTGATTCAAAAGCTGGCGAAGCACATATGATTGGAGTTTTGCCAGAAGCTACTTCTATTCTTGTTAAGCCAAATTAGTTTTATTGACACCTGGAAATTCAAAACCTAATAATTTCAATATGTTAGAGGATTTAACTTGTAAAAAATACCAATTTTTCCAAGTTTGTATGTTATTTCTTGAAAAACTCATATATAATAATATCAATAACTTAGAGATTTAAACTTGTAAAAAAGGGTATTTTTATGAAGTCTGCAGAGCTAAAATTTAGCAAGACACAAATTGATAAGGCAGGGGAGGTTTTAAAGAACGAAATTAACTCTGACAGAGAAACAACTCAGGCTTTGGCGGTTCTGTCTAATTGGCGCGAAATTCATGCGATTCCACTAGATACCTTTGCCAAGGTACTTAAGGAAAGATCTTTTAAGGTCCACAATGAAGCCATTGTTGCACAAAGATTAAAAAGAACACCATCAATTTTACTTAAACTTTCAAACCATAAGACAATGCGACTATCAGCCATGCAAGATATTGGTGGTTTAAGAGCTATTTTAAACTCAACCGAACAAGTGTATGAACTTTTAGAGTTGTATAAAAAATCAAAATCAAAACATCATTTAGCTTCGCTAGATGACTATATAAAGGTCCCCAAAAAAGATGGTTATCGAGGAATTCATTTAGTATTTAAATTAGCAAGAATACCCAGTATATTCATAGAAATCCAATTAAGATCGCAATTACAGCACATTTGGGCAACTGGTGTAGAAGTTTTTAGTACACTCAAAAATAGTTCTTTTAAATCTGGTCATGGAGATGATAGGTGGCTAGAATTTTTTTCTTTATTGAGTTCAGTTTTTGCGATGAAAGAAAATAGGCCCATAGTAGATAGGCACAAACACTATTCTAAAGAAGAAATAATTGATCAATTAAAAAATATTATTTTAGAACTGAAAGTAATCGACAACCTCAACGTTTACACGGCAGTTTACAAAGTATTTTCAAGTGAAAACACCAAAGGACGAAAAGGACACTACAGTCTGATTTTATTAAACTCTAGAGACAATACAGTTAAATTTACGTTTTATAGCGCTGTTCAATTTGATTTAGCTGTCAAAGCCTATTTAAACCTAGAGAAAGAACACCTTAATGACAAGCAGATAAATATTGTTCTTGTTAACACTGACGACTTAAAGAAACTAAATGAGAGTTATCCAAACTACTTCATGGATACAAAGCAACTTGTTAGAAATCTTTCTTTAATAATGCTTGATAAATTTTTTGAGTTTACTATTAATACTACTTCCAATAATTAAGTATCCCAGACGAAAACTTGAAGCTGTATTGTAAACGCTATTCGTGACCAACTCAAATTAAGCAATATGTCGATGGTGGTCGCCGATGATTTCGCTTTCGAAGGTGTTAATAATTTCACGTAACAAGGCTGATTGCTCGGATAGTTTTTGTGCGTGAATGGTGGCCTCTTCCGAGCTTTTGGCTGTTTCATTGGCCTTGCTATCGATCTCGCTCATCGCTTGACTGATCTGACCAATTCCTGCGGCTTGCTCTTTACTAGAGTTCGCAATTTCTGAATTGATGTCTTTTACTTTTTCAGCCGAACTTAAAAGATTAGCTAAGACCGCACGATTAGATTCCACAATGTGATTTCCATTATCAATTTTACTAACACTTTCTTTGATCAACAAATTAATATCCTTGGCCGCGGTCGCACTTCGTTGTGCCAAAGAACGAACGGCATCTGCAACAACGGCAAAACCTTTTCCTTGCTCGCCAGCTCTGGCCGCTTCGACGGCTGCATTCAAAGCTAATAAATTAATTTGAAAGGCAATGTCATCTACGACTTGCGTGACATCTTCAATTCGTTTAGCAGAAGCAGAGATGTCCAACATCGCTTTGTATAACGAACCAATTTCGCGTTCACCATCTTGAGCTGATTTAAAACTGTCCTGCGCTTCTTTCAATGCATGCTTCGAGGCTTCCGCATTTTGATTCACAATCGAAGTAATTTCATGCAAAGTCGCCGAGGTCTGCTCAACAGAAGCGGCCTGGCCTGAACCACGATTTTGAATATCCGTCGAAATACGCATCATCACTTCGCTAGTTTCGCTGGTCTGATTAGCTGTGTCTCGCAGTTGTTCCAGCGTTTGTTCAATTCTTTTTGAAGATCGACCCACAAACCAATATGTACCGAAAGTAAGTAGTGCTTGCGCAATCAAGGCAATGACAAGAACTGTTAGGTACGTACTTTTCACAATTTGATCGATACTTTCTGTACTATAAGCAAGTTCTGCAAAACCAATCGTAGCACCATCTTGATTAATAATTTTTTCTTTCATGACTTTTAACGAATTAGAAATTTCTATCGGTTTTAATAAAGGTTTACTATCTTTGTCATAAAAGTTAGCTGCTTTAATTTCATTTTCCTTTGTCAGCTGTTCACCCAGTTTGCCAAGTCCCTGCATATCAAAATTCCAGATGTAGGTGGCCGCAGTACTGGTGGTAAATCCAAGTACAGTTCGTACTTTGGACTCCAAAGAATTATAACTTGAAGTTTTAAATTTATTCGCCATTGTCAGTGACAACGTCAACATTCCAGATAACGAAATCACGCTGACTGAAAGCAATGTTCTTTTTGTCAAAGACATTCTCTTAGAAGCCATTCGGCGAACCCCATTTTAATAAAAAAGACGATAAACTATTCATCATGCAGCTTATCGTCTTGTCCGATAATAAATTAAACTGGGCTTTAGATCGGATTATTCCATTTTATCAACATCAAGAACTTCGCCAGCCTTAATTTTAGTTAAATAAACAGAATCTTGAGCAAACTGAGATCCATTAAAATTAATTTTAATCCCCCCGATATCAGTATTTACTTTTCTGATCGCATCTTGAAAGTTTTCTCTTGTTAAATCCTTACCAGCCGACTTCAAAGATTCTACTAACACGAGTGCGCTGACATATCCTTCTAGGCTTGTGTAATCTAATTTTTTATTTCCAGCGGCTTCCATGTCTTTGCGATAGTCTTGCACGACTTGCAATTGGCTTTTCCATGGATTCGGCATCACTTGCGATACGTAAGTATCATCGCCATCAGCACCCATTTCTGCGACTAAACTGCTTGTACCTACAAATGAAATATTTGCGATTCTAGTTTTCAATCCATCTGCTTTTGCTTTTTTAACAAACGCGGCACAGGCTTTATAAGCACCCACTAAGACAACGGCTTCTGGAGCTGTCTCTTTAATTTTTGCATACCCAACATCGATGTTCATAGTATTTCTTTCATACGCACCACCAGCGGCTAATTGTAAGCCGCGCTTTTGTAAAGCGGCTGCAACGCCATCACGCCCGGCATTTCCGTAAGCATCTTGCTGAATAAAGACCGCAATCTTCTTTAATTTTAAATCTTCAGTAAAGTGTTTTACTAATTTTTCAGTCTCTTGATAATAAGACGCTCTGACGTGGAATAATAATGGGTTAACAGGTTTTCTAAATATTTCTGCACCTGTAAACATCCCTAATAACGGAAGCTTGCTTTCATTGATAACAGGTACAGATGCGTTCGTCGTTGGTGTGCCAACATATCCAAATAAACTAAAAACTTTGTCGTTATTCACTAATGCCTTAGTGTTTTCGTTAGAGACAAGTGGTTCGTATTTATCGTCTTTAACGACTAATTTAATTTTGCGTCCATGTATTCCACCAGCCGCATTGACTTTATTGATTACTAATTCGTAACCAGATTTCATGCCCTGACCCAAATCTTGCGTGGGTCCAGACAATACCAAGCTCGAACCGATTAGTATTTCAGAGTCTGTGACTCCAACAGTAGCTAAAGCCGTTGCTGCCAACCATAAAGTGGAAAATCCAACAATGATGGAACGAATAAGTAATTTAGATAAAGACATAATGCCTCCTGAATAATTCCGTGATGTGTGTTGATCATTGTTTCACTCTTCAGAATAGGCAGTCAAATCGGATACACATTAGTTTATAAACTAGACCTTGGTTGATGTTTTTTTAATTGTTTAACTTTGCAAACAACAAAAACTGATTTGTCGTCCCGAATTTTCTTTGTCGCGACGGTAAGAGTGATAATTAACATTCGTTTTTGTATCAATGTACTCACAATAAATATTTTCCATATTAATTCCACATAAACGAGCTTGTTCTTTGATAATTAAATTTAAATCAACAAAAACTTTATCCGTATCCTTGAGCGAGGGATCGAGTTCACTCTGCAAGTTTGCGGTCTGCAGTAAATCCAGCGCCAGATGTTTTTCAATTTCAAAACTATTTTTTTGAATATGAGGCCCAATAAAAATTTGCATGCTTTCTGGAGATGAATTGGAATTCTGTAATATTTTTAAAATTGTTTTTTCAAAAATTTTATTTTGCACGCCTCGCCATCCAGCATGAATAGCAAAGCATATCCCAGATTGAACATCAAACCCCATGATGGGAATACAGTCTGCCGTACTGATACAAAGGCCTAAATTTTTTTCTTTAGTATAATGTGCATCCGCTTCTATTTTAGAATCGTCTGAATTCAAATCGGTAGCAACGACAACATCCCCATGCGTCTGTTTAATTCTTTTAAATTTACAGTGCACAAAATAATTTTTTACATTTTCTAAAGTAGCATACTTATTCCCAAAAAAAACTTGGCCCATTGGGAATTTAATTTCTGTTCCTATAGCAAGTGGATTGATTATCATAACTTATATAAATCCTAATTGAATTAACATCGGATGTAAATCTTGAGGCCAATCGACTTTGAAATGTAAGGACTTGTTCGTTTTCGGGTGTTGAAAACCCAGCTCGGCCGCGTGCAAAGCAAGGCGTGGAAATGCCGTAACTAATTTTCTGTCGTTGACACTTTTGATGGAATTTAATTTATGATTAGAACCATAGATAGGATCAGCAACTATGGGCCATCCCATTTCTGACAGGTGCACTCTAATTTGATGAGTTCGTCCCGTTTCTAATTTTAATTTCAAAAACGAAATGCCGGAACCGGTTTGTTTTACTAGCTGGTAATTAGTCGCTGCCCATTTTCCTTTTGCAAAATCTGGTATCTGTTGACGAATGATTTTTTTGTTTTCATCAAGGACGCTTGCATATTTTTTTCGATCCGTAGGATGTCTTGCCAGGTAAGATGTGATTCGACCTTTGCCTTCACGGGGTACCCCCATGCAAATCGCAAAATAAATACGATGTACAGATCTTGATTTAAATTGCTCGGCCAGAATCTCTTGCGCCTTATCGTTTTTAGCAACGACTAATAGCCCGCTAGTGTCTTTATCCAGACGGTGGACAATGCCAGGGCGCTCCTCACCAAATCCCATCGACAAGTCCTCAACCTGACCAAGCAGGGCATTCACTAAAGTATCTTGTGCATGACCGGCTGCTGGATGCATGACCAATCCAGCAGGCTTATTAACAACGACGATATCGGTGTCTTCAAATAATATATCTAATGCTAAATCCAATGGTTGCAATTCGGTCGGAGTAGGGTCGGGAATTTGAATTTGTATCTGATCACCTGATTTGATAGACACTGAGGCTTTACATGATTTGCTATTTAATGAAACCAACCCCTGCGCAATCAAAGACTCTGCTTTTGAGCGCGAGCCGACAGCCGGGATAGAGCCAACGGCCTTATCCAGCCGTTGTCCAATCAGCGGTGATGTTTCATCTATTTTTATTTCAATTATTTCCAAATTCGATTTATCCAGATTTTTTAGTTTTAAATATTTTCATATATGAGTCTGAGACTTTCTTTTCGTCAAGACCTAAAACCTTAGCAATCTGTCCTACGTAGCCTCTGATAAAAACAGCCGCTGGTAGATTTTCACTATCCATGCGTTCAATCGCACTGATGTAGTAAGAATTAATTTTTGTGATTTCGCTTAGCTTTTCTAAAGTGAATGCTTTGTAATCACGAACCTTTTTTAACAAAGCTCCATCCCAATCAGTGGCAGTTTTAATTTCGTTTTCGATTAGATGATTGACTTGAAAACTGGGTTTTTCTTTAGATGGGCGTTTCAGCGGCTCCAGAGGGACGATTTTACTTTGTGCCGACAGGGACTCAAACGAAAGATCCTCTTTGCGAATAGCAGACTGAGCCATTTTTTCATCGTACAGATTTCGCAATGTCTTATTTCCCAGTACTGAATAAGCTTCTTCAACAAGTCGTAAAAGCTCTCTAGCCTCTTCATCTGAAAAAATTGTATATATAGCAGGGTTGTCTCCCGAGTACGTTTGTCGAGCCCGTTCAAAGGCCGTAGTGACTTCGTGCTGAGGACAGTGGGTACTGATCTCTAAAATATCGTAATAGTTATATCTTGAAGCTTCCATGCTTTATATAACACCTTTGTTAGAATTTTGGCAGTTGTAAACTTATCAAATCAATTTAATAAAATTATACAGCCGCTTTAAAATAATTAGCACCAGAATCAGGAGCTACTAAGTATTTTGTAATAGATAAAAACTGTCCAGCCAAGGGCGTAAATGGTTTCTCTAACAAAAACGGCCGTCTAACCTTGATAGATTGCCATACAGCATTGTCAAAATCGATTCCACCTACATAATCTAGACTAAGGTCATAGTATTTATTGCACACACTTTTGATAGAGTAACCTAGATTTTGGTCTGGTTGGCTGCGAGTAGAATTAATTATTAAGCGAATCGGTGACTTTCCGAAACCATCAAAATAATCAAACGAAAAACCATTGGATGATTTTAAAAACGTTCTAAATGAAAAAGGTTGTGCATGATATTGTTCGCGATATTTTCGTAAGGTGCTTTCTAAATTTAATTTAGCTTCTGCAGTAGCGTTGTCTTTAATTTCTGAACATAAAAAAGCTTCGATAAAGCGATACGTTTTTTCGACAGTTGTTGGTTCAGGATTAGAAATTAAAATTTTCTCATCAGCATGTCGAAAAATTTCCAAGTTAGTAACAGAAGCGCCAGCACCTAAATCGACAAGCACATAATCATAAGGCATGGACTTGCAATCAAAGACAAACTTATTGATTTGCTCTACGGTGAACTCGTTAGATGACCATGAATCCCAAAAACCCTGAATCATAGAAACTCTGGGAACATCTGTTCCTTGAATTAAATCTGCCAATCGAGTTTTATTTCCTGAAAAATAAGAACGCAAATTTCTATCCGATAATTTTAAGCCAAAACAAGTGTGTAAGTTAGCGCCACTAGAGTCGAAATCAATCAACAGTACGCTGTGATTAAATTTAGATAAAGTGATTCCAAGACTTGATGTGATGAAGGTTTTTCCAACCCCACCTTTACCTGCTCCTATTGCCCATACCTTCGCAGCCATGCAATTTTACTCCTGTTTAGCATTCCTTGCTAAACTCTCTTCGGCTTCCGAGGCCCGAAGATAAAGGGGTAAAAATAAATTCCATTCCAAGGTCTCGTTAAGTAAGTATTTTTTTATGCCGGCACGGACCAAGGTCACTGCATTTGGATAATCAATCACCGAACGATCTGACAAATTATTTACATTTAGATTTGGCTTATCCAACAAAACTACGTCTGCAGTTTGCCAAGTCAGTGCGAACTGAATTTTCTTATCGGACAAAATGGAATTCATCGGATAATCATTTACCAAAGAAATTCTTTCTATAAAATCTTGTGGATAATACGGTTGATAAAGTTTAAAACCATCGCCGATACACAACAACTTTTCATTAGCTGTTAATTTTGGAAAAACTTCTGTCGCAAAAATTTTTGGAATATCACTGACAAAGTCGGCTCTAGGTGGAATTTGTTGTTGCTCACCTTGAAAACAACTCCAGTAAATCATATTCTTATGTGCATTGATCATTGGTACGCATAAACTGGGAAAACCCGCCTGTGCTGCTAAGATTCTTAATGAATCCATAGACACAAGTGGGCGCTGTAAAAAGCTACCAAAAGTTTTTGCAATGGCTCCCGCAACCCGAATACCAGTAAAGCTACCAGGACCATTTCCACAAAATATAACATCAATATCTTTATAGGCTGTTTGGCTAGCTATGAATATTTTTTGAATAGCTTCATTTAAAAATTCACTATGAGCTTTTTGTTTCAATGAGGATTGATATCCCAATATCTCAATTCCGTATGGATTTGGAGTATTTGAATCACACAACGGCTTCTGAGATTCAGAACATTTTGATTCATCAAATTTGGCCAAGCACACGCTGGCAAGAGTGGTGCTGGCCTCTATCGAAAGTGCAATTTTCACTAGGATCCCAATAATCTAGAAAAATCATTAAATAAGGCGAATACCATTAAGCTCATTAACACAAATAAACCGACTTGCTGTGCGATTTCCATTTTACGCATAGAAATTGGTGCTCCTCGAAGAGCTTCCACAACATAAAATAAAAGGTGTCCACCATCTAGTACAGGAATCGGAAGTAAATTCAAAATAAACAAATTGACGGAAATGATGGCCATCATCGACAGAAAATGTGAAATACCAACTTTAAATGTTTCGCTAGCGGCTTGACCGATGGAAATGACACCACCGATATTTTTCGGTGAAATTTTTGCTTGCGCCAATCTTAAAAAGCTAACAACCGTCATTGCTGTCACATCAATGGTTCTTTTAAAGCCACGAGTAATTGAATCTATACCAGTATATTTTTGTGTCTTGGTAATCGGCATAGCTGGTTGTAACCAAGTGGCGATGCCTATAGTAAATCTTTTTTCTTCTCCACCTTGAGTATTCATGTGTGAAGACATTTCGGGAATCATATCCATGGTCAGAGTTTCATTACCACGTTGTGCAGTGACTTTGATGGGATTTTTTCCATCCGATTTTTTTACGGCGTTAACGATATCTTCCCATTGCTGTAAAACAGTTTCGTTGATTTTAAGAACTCGATCATTTTCTTTTAATCCAGCCTTTGCTGCTGGGGACCCTTCTACAATCTTGGCTAGATATAATTCGGCACCTTCAAAACCCAAGGCGGTCAACGAAGAAAATTGTGATTTACTAATTGTAAAAGTTTTTTCACTGACATCCTTGAAACTTGGTGGTGTTGCACGAGCCACCTTGATTTCAATATCTTGATTTTGTAATGGTAAAATAGCATTTTCAATTTCACGAAAATATTTAATTTCCTTACCGTTGATACTTAATATTATATCACCAGTTTGAAAACCAGAATTTGCAGCTTTAGAATTAGCCATGACTCCGACGGCAGGTCCTTTGGCTTGATAAGAGGCGCCATCGATTTCACCAATCATGGACTCTAGACTAAGGATGTTTGGATTTGGCCCTAACTTAGGCTCAGCTTTAATAGTCTCTGTTAAATCAGAGCCCGACCGTTTGACCTCGATGGCAATCTCTTTACCCTGTTTGCTTGTCAATAAATTCTGATACTCGTCCCATGTTTGAATCAAAGTGCCATCGACTTTTTTGATTTCATCACCTGATCTGAAACCCAATGTATAGGCTGTAGTATTAGGATAAATATCTCCCAAAATTGGAGAACGAACTTCTTCACCCTTAAGGGCAACAATCGTAAAAATCAAAATAGCAAAAAAGAAATTCATTAATGGCCCAGCTAATACAACACCAATGCGCTGACCAACTGGTTTATGCGTAAAAGAATACTTTTTTTGATCTTCGGGAATGGTTCCACCTAGCTCATCACCATACATTTTTACATAGCCACCCAGTGGAATTAATGAAATACAATAATTGGTATCGCCGCGTTTGACTTGCAATATTTTTTTACCAAAACCAAGACTGAAAATTTCAACACGCACGCCATAATACTTTGCGACCAAAAAGTGACCTAATTCATGAACAAAAATTAAAATACCCAACAATAGTACAAATGGAACAATGGCGTATACGCCTGACTGCATGTAACTAATAATCATCTCCATGAATTATCCAATCTTCTAATTTAAATAGTTATACCCAAATTTTGCGTCTAAATATTTTCTATTACATTCAAACATCAATTTGGAAGTTTAAATGTAATAGAAAACCTTTTCCGCTTATTAGGCGGCAAAAATATCCTTAATGCCGATAACGAATATTTTATTCATCAAAAATCAAAAGCGCTATTCTTTTTTTTAATGGTTTTTTCAATGAAAACGGACTGAATTTTCTATCAGCTTCGTAAAGGTTGAAATTATTGATAATTAGCAGATATGACAAATAAGTTAAACTGATACCATCTGGGAATGATTTGGACTAATATCCAGTCTAAGTGTTAATTTAGACTCTTTAAATAAACCTCTACCCATAAAGCGCCTGCCAAAATTATAGGAGCTCCAAACAAAACCCCATCTAAGCGATCTAGGATGCCACCATGTCCTGGCATTAATCGTCCTGAGTCTTTGATATTCGCTACTCGCTTTAGCAGGCTTTCAAAAAAATCGCCAAACTGTGCAACGGCTCCTGTTAATATTGATAGCAAAATCATATTAAGTAAGGGCACGTGAGGCAAAAATTGGATAGCCATCATAGCGCCGGCTATTCCTGATCCAATCAATCCTCCAACGGCACCTTCAAAAGTTTTTTTAGGAGAAATGGCTGGCATGACCTTGTGTTTTCCAATACTGATCCCGACAAGATAAGCCATTGAGTCGCCACATAAAACTACGGCTAATAAGGCATAAAACCACAACTTGCCATTAGGCAAATTTAAAATCATGCACGCTGTTGCTGGCAATAGGCCGACGTAAAAAAAGCCTAATAAACTTTTAGCGTGAAATACGCAAAGGGCATTTAGATCCTGAAATTTATTTTGAAACATTAAAATTAAAGCGCAATAAAACACAGCTAGACTGGCAAAAACCAAGGCACCCACGTTAGGAAATAAAACAGTCAATGCAAAAACTAAAATGGTGAATAGTGAAAATACACCTAACAACTCCAATGATTGAATGTCAGAAAATAAAATACGACGTAACTCACGCACGCCCAAAAAAGGTGTAATAAAACACAAAAAACGCAACCCATTGACATCAAAAAAGTAAATAGTCAGAAACAAGATCACAAGTGCAGCTAGTGCAGAAACAGTTCTAATAATGAGTGACTTCATGAGTATCAACAGCTCCAAATCTACGTTCGCGTTTTTGAAAATCAATCAATGCTAAATTTAAATCTTGCTCTGTAAAGTCGGGCCACAAAATATCAGTAAAATAAAATTCGCTATAAGCAGCTTGCCACATTAAAAAATTCGACAAACGGTTTTCACCACTAGTGCGAATAATTAAATCTGGGTCAGGAGTATCTTTAGTTTGAAGATGTTTAGAAAAAACATCTTCATTAATTTGCTGGATATCCATTTCTTGAAATTTCACTTTGGCTGCAATCTTTTTGACAGCGTCTAAGATTTCATTTCTTGATCCGTAACTGATCGCGAATGTTAATTTCATTCCCGTATTTTGTTCAGTGGATTTTTTAACGTATTGAATGGCTTCAATAACATCAGATGGTAGTTTTTCAATTTCACCAATGACAGTGAATTGAATATTTTCCTTTACCAAATTGGCGGCTTCTTTTTTTAAATATCGTCGAAGCAAAGTCATTAAAAAGGAAACTTCACTGACTGGACGCAACCAATTTTCGCTACTAAACGCATATAGTGTTAGATTTTCAATACCCTGCTGAGCGCAAGCAGTAATGATTTTTTTTGCGACTCGAGCGCCTTTGATGTGACCAAAGGTTCTGGGTCGTCCGCGCAACTGAGCCCAGCGACCATTTCCATCCATAATTATTGCGATATGCTTCGGTAACATAGGGCTCCAGGGAACAGACTAAATAGTCATGATGCTTTTTTCTTTTTCATCACCAATTAAGTCTACTTTTTTGATTGTATCATCGGTTAATTTCTGAATATCAGCTTCACCTTTTTTAGCATCATCTTCGCTGATCTTTTTTTCTTTCAATAGTTTTTTCACTTCTTCATTGGCATCACGTCTTGCCAGACGAACAGCTACACGCGCCTCTTCAACTACTTTTTTAGATTGTTTGACAAGGTCTTTGCGACGCTCTTCTGTTAACTCAGGCACTTTTAAACGAATGACCTTACCGTCATTCATGGGAGTCATTCCAATGTCACTTTTAACAAGAGCAGATTCGATTTCCTTCAAAATAGAAGCTTCCCAAGGAGCAATCAAAAACGAACGAGCATCCGGAGTGGATACTGCAGCCACCTGGCTTAACGGAGTCACAGTGCCATAGTAGTTAACACGGATTCCATCCAACATTCCCACTTGAGCTCGCCCAGTTCTGATTTTTTTCAATTCATTCTGTAAAGAAACTACAGACTTTTCCATTTTATCATTAGCTTGTTTTTTTATCTCAGCAATCATTACATCCTCCTGAGTAAATTCATTAATGTACTAAAGTACCAATATTTTCACCTTGAACAGCCCTAAGAATATTGCCTTTTTGTGTTAAGTCAAAACTTAGAATTGGTAGTTTGTTATCCATGCACAAACTGACCGCCGTTAGGTCCATCACTTTTAAGTCACGATTTAAAACTTCAATATAACTGATTTTATCAAACTTAACCGCATCAGAAAATTTAACTGGGTCTTTATCGTAAATACCAGCTACTTTTGTGGCCTTCATCAATACGTCAGCATTGATTTCCATGGCTCTTAAGGCTGCAGCCGTGTCGGTAGTAAAAAACGGATTTCCCGTTCCTGCACCAAAAATAACAACTCGATTTTTTTCTAAATGACGAATCGCTCGTCTGCGAATGTAGGGTTCTGCAATTTCAGCCATTGAAATAGCCGTTTGCACTCTAGTAGGTACACCCGCTTTTTCTAAAGCATCTTGCAAGGCCAACGAATTAATGACGGTAGCTAACATGCCCATATAGTCTGAGCTAGCTCGATCCATTCCTTCGGCAGAGGCAGCAACACCACGAAAGATATTGCCGCCGCCAATGACCACACCAATTTGAACTCCAGTTTTGAAAGCCTCAGCAACATCTTCAGCTATGCTTTGAATGACATTGGTATTGATACCATATCCTTGTTTGCCAGCTAATACTTCGCCGCTTAATTTGAGCAAAATGCGTTTGTAGGCTAGTGGTTGCAAAACTAGTGTCCTTTCATTTGAGCGGCAACTTCTTCTGCGAAGTTGTCTTGACGCTTTTCTAAACCTTCACCCATTTCGAAACGCTTGTACTGAGTTAAAGTCACGCCATTTTGTTTCAAATAATCAGCCACTTTAACATCTGGATTTTTAACGAAAGCTTGTTCTAATAAGCAGTTTTCAGCTAACCATTTTTTGATTTGTCCCTCGACGATTTTATCAACCATCTCTGCTTTTTTACCAGCCTCTAAGTTTTTAGCTTTTAGGATTTCTTTTTCCTTATTAACAACATCTGCTGGAACTTGATCTGCAGATAGCGATAATGGATTCATTGCAGCGATATGTAGGGCCACATCATTAACCGCGGTTCTTGCTGCCTCGCCAGAACCAGTCGCTTCAATAATAACACCGATACGGCCTTCACCATGAATGTAAGTATGAACGATATTATTATTAGCAGCGAATCTTTCAAAACGACGAATAACAATATTTTCACCGATTGTTGCCACGTTTTCTTTAGCAAATTCTTCCATTGATTTTCCAGAAGCATGCTTTTGAGTCATTAACTCTTCCACAGTTTTTGGAGCCGCAGTTAAAATATGGTTCACAACTGCAGTAACGAAATTTTTGAAGTTATCATTTCTAGCAACAAAGTCAGTTTCAGAATTGATTTCCGCAATTACTGCCGCCTGTGCATTAGAGGCCGCTGCCACCACACCCTCAGCCGCAATACGACCCGCTTTTTTTGCAGCAGAAGCTAAACCTTTTTTACGCAACCACTCGACAGCCGCATCAAAATCACCGTTGGTTTCTTGAAGGGCTTTTTTACAATCCATCATACCGGCGTTAGTTTTTTCTCTTAAATCTTTTACCATTGTAGCTGAAATAGACATAAGTACTCTCCTAAATTTTTTATTGATAATTAATTTTTTCGAATCATCTTACAGACAGGCCATTTTTAAACGAAGTAAGGGGCCGTCATTTTAAATGCACATAGTATTACATTGATATCCTAATATAAACAGAGCCGCTTTTGGCGGCCCTGTAAAGGATCTTATTCCGCAGCTTCGTCCTTAGCTGCATCTGGATTTTCAAGCTCAGCTTGGATTTCCACAAGTTCTGCAGTTCCAGCAGCAACTAATTTACGTTGCTTACTAGCCTTAACAACTGTAGGTCCAACTGGTTTTTTATCAGCAGGCTTCGCTCCACGAGCACCTGGTCTACGCTTATCTTCTTTAGCCGCAGTAGCAACTTCAGCTGCCTCTTTAGCAACGTCAGAAGCTTTATCAGTACTAGCACGTAATTTAGATTCGTACTCTTTTGCACCTTCAATATATGCATCAGCCACTAAATTCGTGAACAATTTGATAGAGCGAATAGCATCGTCATTTCCTGGGATTGGATATTCAACCAACTCAGGATCAGAGTTTGTATCTGCAATAGCAACAACTGGGATACCCAAACGTTTTGCTTCTGCAACTGCGATGTGTTCCTTAGGAAGATCAACAACGAACATAACAGAAGGAGCTTCCTTCATATCGCGGATACCGTTTAAGTATTCAGATAGACGGATATACTCTTTTTCGATTCCTGCACGTTCTTTTTTAGTGAAAAATTCTAATTCGCCTTTTTCACGCATTTGATCGATTTTTCTTAAACGATCAATAGAAGCTTTGATAGTTTCAAAGTTCGTCATCATTCCACCTAACCATCTTTTGGTTACATGGTATTGACCGCATCTTTGAGCAGCCTCTACAACAGGCTCTACAGCTTGTTTTTTGGTTCCTACAAAAATCATGCGTCCGCCATCAGCTGCGATTTGTTTTACGAAATCAGCTGCCTTATTAGCTTTAACTACAGTTTTTTGTAGATCGATGATGTGGATGCCCCCTCTTGATGTATAAACATAAGGTTTCATCTTAGGGTTCCACCGTTGCGTTTGGTGTCCGAAATGCACGCCAGCGTCTAGCATTTCTTTCATGGTAACTTGTGCCATGTCACATTCTCCTTTCTGGTTGTACCGCCTTCCAGTCAGGGACTCGGCGAAGAATGCTTGCCAAGTATTACCCCAAAACGGGGACCAGTTAAATGACCGGAAGTGAGTTATTGTTGATCTGGGTTAGCATGAACAACCAGCACCTTCAAGGATTTATTGCAGAATTTCTACTTTTAAAGTGGGGGGCTTTGAGGGGAATTCATTTTTTATCCACTCTGACAAAACTTTAAATAGGGCCGCCTCGGTGACAGCCTTGTCTTCAGCCACATTGGTAACCGGTACCGTCACCACCAAATTATCACCTGAAATCTCAACTTTGATGAATTCTGGGTCCTTAATAGTGCTTAAACCTTCAGCGGCGGCAGGTGTTTTCAAGAAATCGACGACATTGGAGTGCAACTTGTCTTCCGTTTGTGTGCGAATCGCTGTCGAGTTTTTGAAAATAGTAAACAATAGACCCGCCATGACGGTCATTGTTACTAAAAGTGCCAGTAATACTTTTTTTCCACTCATAAATTACTCCTGCTGCTAAAAATTGATTAATATGCGACTGAAATTTAATAGATGTTTTTGCTGCTGACAAATTAATTCTAGTATCGTGTAGTTGGGAATTATTTTTTAATTATGAGATTATATGACAAATCTTCCGACATCGCCTTTTGAAACAGGAATAAAATCTTTCAATAGCGTTCTATATAGATATACTCCTTGAAAGTTGGTATCAATTTCTTCAAATAGTTCCAACTCAGGCTTCTTCCAATTTGTGTTTTTAGAGCTTAGAATTTGCGCGAGGCCAGTAGTTTTTTGATCACCAAAATAAAGCAATCTCTTTTCAATAAGATTTGTGGTGTTCGGATTTCTCTTCTTTAAAAGTTGATAATTTTTTAAATGTCGCCAAGCCTCCACAACGGGATGAGTAAAAGCATTATCATTAACTGAAGTCACTTGACTGCCCGGGAAGATGCCAGTTTCGGTAAATCCAACAAAAAAATTGAAAGTTAACTCTAGGTCAGATTTCTCAAATGGAGCCTTAACGTGAAATTTTTTTTGAAAGAAATTAAATTGATTGAAATCAGAAACTAAAAAATTTGCCAACTTACTTAAATTGTTATTGTGTTTATCTACACGATCAATTTTGTAATTAAAATCGATTATTTGGCTTAGGCACCACTTTTCAAGTGCTTCGCAAAATGATCTATATGCAGTGGGTTCTTTCTCAAAGCCACAAGCGAAACCCAAAGTAGAGTCAATACAATCCAATCTGAGCAAATTTCTATATTTTGGATCTAACCTGATTTTCCTGTATAGTCCTCTTTCAATTGTTTCTGCGACGGCGATTCTTCTAGCCTCTTCGAAAGAATCTGTTAACCCACCACCGAGAGGCGATAAAGCAGTGTCATAAAACGTAGAATTATACCCGACAATAGAATTATTTTTGTCGGCAATGGTGGTTTCCTTTAAGCCGGAAAGATTGGGATGCAATTGTTTAACAATACTTAACAGACTATTCATTAATTTTAACGTTTTCAAATTGAATGTAAAGCGCCGAAGGGGGGAGTGTTTCAATGTCAATATTTTTAGATACGACCCAAGAAACCGATCCCCAGTATATTGGAATTACGCATGCATCGTCTGTTAGAATTTTGTTGAATCTTGATATATATTCCGAATCAACCTCTTTATCGGCGTTATTGTATTCCTTTACCAGCTTGCAAATACGTCCAGAAGAATCTGGATACTTCACACCAAGTTCGCTACAGAAAATCATATTGATGTTGCTGTTTAAAAAAGAACCGCCAGCATCAACAGTAGCAACACGTGCATCATATTCTTTATTACTCAATAGTTTTGCGCGCCATTCCTTATTGGTTTTGTCAGGATAAACAAATTGAACCTCAACATCTGGAAAAACTGCTGTGATTGATTGTTTAATTGGCTCAATATCTTCAGAGGCAAGTAAGGTGCCTATGGCTATTTGTATTTTAGAGTTTTTTTGATATTTCGATGGATAATTTATTATATCAGGTTTGATGCCATCATTTCCAATAACGAATCCTTTGGCTCGAATTCTATTAAATGAATGCGCTTTGAAGTTTGAATAGAATAATTTTGAAAACAAATAATGACGAGTATTTGAATCTTTAAACGGACCTTCTTTGAACGGGCTCACAACCAAGCTCGTCAGCAGTGTTGGAACTCCATAAATTAAATTAAAATTATCTTTATCTAAATTATTAGGAGTATTTACTCCTAGATGTGTAATAGAATTTTTTTTCTGATTTCGCACTTCATCTAATGTTAAGCCCTTAAATATAATAAACTTTGGAGATTTGTCAGTTGCAGAAAACCAGTCTTTTCGCAATTCGACAGTTAATATTTTATCGTCTTCGTTTGAAATAACTTGGTAGGCGCCAGAGGAGATAAAATTTTCATGACCGACAAATGTATTAGACTTGAAGTTTTTATCACACCAGTAACCAAAATAAGGCATTCTTAAAAACTCTAGAAGCTGATTTGGTTTTTTTGAAAAACTGAAAACTAGAGTTGATTCATCAGTGGCCTGAATACCGCTTAGGTCGCCCCCAGATACAAACGATTCCCAATTTACTAACTTTTCAAACTCAAGAGCTGAGCCCTGTGATTGGTATAATCTAATTCGTCTTTCAAGATTTTGTTTAAATGAATAGGCAGTTATTCTTGAGCCATCTTGACATACAAGATTTTCTCTTAACTTAAAAACCCACTTCAGTTGATCTGTAGATGCTTCTACTGAGTGTGCTAAATATGGCTCAATTTTGCCAGAGTTCCCATATTTCATTAAAGTACCAACCAACGAATTTAAAATTAATTGGTTGGTTGCAACATCGGAATCTTTAGGATCTAGTGAATATACATGTCCTCCGCCGTCCTTGCTTGCTATGATATTAAAATACAGTGTGTTGTTAGTGATTGTGCTCTTCATTTGCAACTTCAAGGATATCAGATAGAGCGCTATTGTCAGTATAAACAAGACAATCAAGACAGCTAAGCTCAACTTTTTCTGTTTCAGACCTAGACCAAACTTTTGAATAGCCATCTGTAAATACTCCATATTTTTCTAAAATAAATTTATAGTATTCTGAAGTTGTAGGAACTTCATTATAAATAGCGCTTTTTGTCGCCTCTGGCGATACCTTAAAATTTAAATTTTTAATTCTGGTTAGGCGTAACTCACTGGCAAATAATGAGTGATATGGAACGACGAAAGCAACTAAGAAAATTTTATATCTTTTTAACATAATCAGATACCTCCTTCTAATTTTCCAGTCTCGATGATATACTTTCTAGCATGTTTATTTTCAACAAATTTTTAAAAAATGTTTTCACTGTAAAAAATGCACCAATGACATTGTTTGTGTACACTTTAGTAATTATGATTTTTATTTCGCTCTTCGGTTCATTTCTTTTCTTAAAAGAAAAAACAGATACCGTACTAGTTTCGTTGCAGACAATTTTAAAATCAGAAATACAAATTGGTGACTATAATTATTTTTCTAGATCAGTGAATGATTTATATAAATTAAAATACTTTGATTGTATTGAAATTAGAAACTCATCTGAAAATTTAGTAATACTCTCTCTTTGGTCATCCCGAAATTGTAGTAAGCCACTATCGTTTTTTGGATATAAAAAAAAGGAACAAATTAAAATGCTTGGAGAAGATTTTATTAATATTACTATTCAAGTGGTTCCCTCAAAAGTTCATATTTTTAGTTGCATATTTATTTCGATTTTGATTTCTATAATTGTATCACTAATCTACAAATTACATTTGAATAAAATTCATTTTCTTGAATCTAAATCTCTGTTGGCGGCACAGATTTCACATGATATACGATCGCCTCTTTCTGCATTGAATATGGTAGTAGGTACAATAAAAAATATTTCTGAAGATCAAAAAATCATTATTCGCTCTGCGGTGAATAGAATTAATGACATTGCAAACCAGTTATTACAAAAAAATACTAAAACTAATAGTGAAAATAGCTTAACTTTAATGACTAACAATAATAAATCGGAGTCACAGCTACCTAAGCAAACCATAGAGTTATTACCTTCAATCGTTGATGCTATCATATCTGAAAAAAGATTTCAGTATCGCGAAAGGGCTTCTATTTTAATCGAGGCTGATTTGGAAGAAAGTTATGGGGCTTTTGCAAGAATTGATTCGGTGGAGTTTAAACGAGTATTATCCAATCTGATAAATAATGCCGTAGAGGCTTTGCCAAAGAATAGCGGAAAAGTTGTAGTCTCTGTTAAGAATTATAATTCAAAAAAATTAGTCGTAGTAAGAGATAATGGTATAGGTATTCCAAAGCATATTATTGCAAAATTGGGTGAGAGAGGCATCACCTACGGAAAAGAACAATCATCGTCACAATCTGGATCAGGTCTTGGTATTTATCACGCTAAAAAGACTATTGAATCGTTTGGAGCAATATTTTTAATACAGAGCGAGGAAAACTTGGGTACCGAAATACGTATGGAATTTCCTAAATGTGATGAACCAATTTGGTATGTCCCGGAAATAAATTTAGGACAAAATCAATATGTTGCAGCGTTGGATGATGATCAAAGTATTTTGCAAGTTTGGAGTCAAAGATTTAAAGACTTAGTAAGTGATAATGTAAATCTATACACTTTTTCATCTGGAAATGAGTTTTGTGAATGGACAAATCGACATATAAACTCATTAACAGAAGGTATATATCTTGTGGATTATGAACTTGAAGGGCAACTGCGAAATGGTTTGGATCTAATTGAAGATTTAAAGATAGGTCAAAAATCAATTTTGGTTACTAGTAGATATGAAGAACCTAAGATTAGAGAAAGATGCGAAAAGCTGAAGGTAAAAATAATTCCCAAAGGGGTGGTAGGACATGTTCCAATCAAGCACTCATTACTTTAATTTACTACTTATAAGGCAGTTTTCTGAATAATGACATCTAAATTCCACAATCTGAGATTAGTATGTAATTAGCCCTAAGTCTAATTGTAAACACATGGTAATTGACCTACTGACTTAGGACGGTAACACTTTAGTCTTGAAGGAGATTTTATGTCCGTTTTAATTGGAATAGGAATTTATTTTTTTATTCGTTGTGTTTTGTCGGGATTTTATACCATTGATCAAAATGAGCGAGCGGTGAAAACAATTTTTGGTCGTGCCGAGCGTTTGGCGAATCAAACGACGGCGCAGTCAGCGTTGGCAGACTCTTTGGATGAGGAAGAAAAAAAGCGTTATAACTTTCCCGTCGTCCAAGTGATTGGGCCAGGTCTGCATTTTAAAATGCCGTGGGAGAAAATCTATAAAATCTCTATCGCGACTGAAACCATCAACATGGCCATGGATCCAGATAATTATCAGGCGAATAAAAATGGTAGTCTGTTAGAGGCTGTGACGCAAGATCATCTGAATATTGGGCTGAAGGGACAAATTCGTTATCGCGTTTGTGAACAAAATCTTTACGCCTTCTTTTTTGGAATTAAAAACCCCATCGTGCACGTAATGGGATATTTTGTTTCTGTTTTACGAGAAAAAATCGCCAACTTTCAAGGACATGAAAAAATAGTTCCCGCCGAAGAAGGCGCAACACATATTTCTGACTCTGTCTCGATCAATGATCTACGAAAAAATCTGCGTGAAATTAATGATAGCATGTTGAAAGAATGCGCCTCCTCGGCGGCAAGGTATGGAATTTATCTAGAGGCTTCATTGATCACCGGGATCGAACCTCCCAATGAAGTGGAATCGGCTTTGGCTGCCATCAACACGGCCTACAACAATGTGTCCTCTGAAATCAGTTTGGCCAAAGCCTCTGCCGATCAAACCATTGTGTTATCCAGAAGAGCTGTTGAAATAGAAACTTTAAAAGTACAAGCAGAAGTTGAACCCTTACGAGCCCTGGCCAATCAATTATCTGCACTGAAAAAAAATGGCAAAGATAGTCTTCCGAATTTTGTTCGCAATGTGAAATTAGCAATGTTTCAAAAAGCGAAGAAAATTGTAATTACGAAATAGTCATCGGACAAGTCGCTAGTAATAAGCCTGACAAAAAATTAACTATGATTTGAGCCAGGAAGAGTTAGTGAAGTACGAAAGGATAAAAAATGTTAGATTTAATTTTGGCAAGTGATCATACAGGAATAAATGGAATTGTTTTTGGATTTATTTTGGCTTTAATTTTCGAAACGTTAGCGTTGAAAGTTTTAAAGTTTTTTTTATTTTACACCACCGTTCAAGAATCGACTTGTCAGGTATATACCTTGTTTGGTGAAGTCGTTGCCACTATCGATGAGCCAGGGTTGCATTTCCTATGGCCGCGATTAACTTGGAAAGCTTTCGTCATAAATTTTTTAGGACGAGTGTATGTTTTAGATATGCGTATGGACCAAAATTATTTGCGCAGTCAGCCCGTTAACTCGGAAGAGGGCGCCCCCATGGGAGTCGGGATTTGGTATGAAATGTATATTAATAATCCGATTGCGTATTTATTTAAAAATTCAGATCCAAATGGCTCGCTGGCCGCCAATGTCAGTAATGCCACTGTTCGCTGTTTAAGTAATTTACCACTTTCGAAAATGCTAGAGGATCGCCATATGTTAAGCCAAACCGTGCGCGCCGAGGTCAGTCAACGATCACTCGACTGGGGTTACAAGTTGGGATCCGTTTATATTCGCAAAGTGCATTTTAGAGACGAAAATATGATTCGTGAAATTGAAGCCAAAGTCGTGAATCGATTACGACAAGTAACAGCTGCTATTAAACAAGATGGTGATAACCAAGTTCACGTCATCACCAATACGGCTCAACGAACGGCTTCCATCGAATTTGCTAAAGCCGCCGCCCTAAGGCCACAAATAGTCGGCCAAGCGCTAAACGAAATCGCTGAAGATCCCGAGGTGGCAAATGCTTTATTCGAAGTTCTAGAAACTCAAAAGATATTAGAAAATCCTGGAGAGCTGGTTTTGATACCAGCCAATAACGAAGTATTAGCTAATATTTAGTTTTATCGCCAAGATGGCTTTTCGCTATTACTGCCCTTAAAGCCACCGCTAGAAGGTCGACGACCTCCACCACCAGCTAAGGGTTTAGATTTAAATTTAGAAGGACCACCGCGACCGGAACCTCCACCGCTGCTTTTACCACCACGTGATCCCGCATTGCGACCACCACCAACATTGCCTCGCACTCTGGCGATCTTGGCTTGATTTCGTTGAGCTTCCATCTGAGCTTTCGCTTTACCAACACTCATTACTGGAGCTGTTGCTGCTCGGTCTGAGTAATATGGGATATCGGTGATCATATGAATCTTGGCGCCTGTTTCTTTTTCAATAGCAAATAAAAATGATTTTTCTTGGCCCGTGCAAAATGTGATCGATTCGCCTGTAGCGCCAGCTCGTGCTGTTCGGCCAATACGATGTACATAATTTTCCGTGATATGACCTAAGTCAAAATTGATAACGTGAGTAATACCGTCTACATCAATTCCGCGGGCCGCAATGTCTGTTGCCACTAGTACACGAATTTTATCGTTACGGAAATCTTCCAGAGCCCGTTGACGAGCCCCTTGTGTTTTATCACTATGAATCGCAGCCGTTGGGATATTCACAGCTTGCAGTTTTTCTGTGACTCGATTCGCAGCGTGTTTCATTTCCATAAAAACGATGACTTTATAAAGACTATTGTCCTTCAATAATTCGATCAATAAACTTAATTTGTCTTCTTTTTCGACGTAGATCACAGATTGTTTTACTTTATCTGCAGTTCTAGATTCAGGAGTGATTTCGACTGTTTTAGGAGCCGTTAAAATCTTACCAGCTAAGGCTTGAACTTCTTTCGGCATCGTCGCTGAAAAGAACAAGGTCTGACGCTTCTTGGGAATCAAAGTCAAAATGCGATTGATGTCAGGGAAAAACCCCATGTCTAACATACGATCGGCTTCGTCCAAGACAAGAACTTCAATTTTTTCTAGATTGACGTATCTTTGGTTCAATAAATCTAGCAAGCGGCCTGTGGTCGCCACTAAAATATCGACCCCTTTTGCCATTGCATCAATTTGATTTCCGTAACCAACGCCACCAAATACAACGGTCGAGGTTAGTTTTGAAAATGAACTGTATGCTTCTAAATTCTGTTGAATTTGCAAAGCTAATTCACGCGTTGGAGCTAAGATTAATGCTCTTGGCGTATAAGCTTTTGGTTTAAAAGCGGTTTGATATAATTTTTGAATGATTGGCAAACAAAAAGCAGCTGTTTTGCCTGTGCCAGTTTGAGCAATTCCCAATAAATCATGATTATCAATGATCAATGGGATGGCTTGTTGCTGAATAGGAGTCGGGTGAATGTACCCGGTTTTCACTAAAGCTTGTTGAATGGGAGCGATAAGAGGCATCTGTTCGAATTTTAATTTTTGCATGTGGTGGTTATACAGGAAAATCTCATAACTGCTAGTAACTTTTACAAAATCTGTAAAAGATACACATTTAAACAAGAAAGTGGCCTGTGATTTTGCTTGCTAATGTCTTTGTAGCAAGGGCATAAGCTCATAAACGGATCACTTATTTAATTTGAAAGTCATGTGCATAATTTATGAAAAAGACAATATTCAGTTCACCAAAAAATCCAGTACTAGATTCCACATTGGCATCGACTTCAAAAAAAATAGAACATTCAACAGAACATCCACCGATAGAATATCCAACTAAGGCTGAGGAAATTCAAACCGCAGAATCTTTGAAAATTGGCGACATTAACAGTCTGAAGGTATTACGAAAAATTGAATATGGTTTAATTTTAGATGGTGGTCGCCTGGGAGACATCTTACTTCCTAAAAAGTATTTAGTGGGCTTAGACCCAGAACCTGTTGCAAATGAATATATGGATGCTTTTATTGCCTACGATTCTGAAGATCGTCTGGTAGCTATGCGTGAAGCTCCTATTTTAACTGTTGGTCAGGTAGGGGTTTTAAAAGTAGTCAGCCTAAGTCAGTATGGTGCATTTCTAGATTGGGGAATTGGTAAGGACCTTTTTTTACCGTTCGCTGAACAACTGTGGGAAGTTCAAGCGGGTGATGATCTAGTCGTTGCCGTGTATCTAGATAAGTCTCAAAGAATATCAGCTACAATGAAAATCGAAAAACATTTAAGTAAATCAGTTGATGGACTTAAAAGCGGTCAGGCCGTACAGCTAACCATATTTGATAAAACAAAGCTGGGATATAAAGCTGTCATTGCGGCTGATGGAAATTCATACAAGGGAATGTTATATAAGAACGAAGTTTTTCAAAGAATCGTTTATGCACAGACTTTGAATGGTTATATCAAGACCATTCGCGAAGATGGTAAGGTCGACTTATCTTTAACCAAGACCGGCCATCAGGGCGGCGAGGAATTAATACCTCAAGTGCTTGAGGCTCTTCGCCAGAATGCAGGATTTCTGTCCGTCACAGATAAGACCTCGCCAGAAGAAATCTACAGTCGATTCGGAGCCAGTAAAAAGAAATTTAAAATTGCGATTGGAATTCTGTACAAAGCTAAAAAAATAAAGATCGATGACGACGGCATTCGTTTACTT
>JBPOJH010000022.1:0-38915 GCA_052033755.1 Bdellovibrionota bacterium
CGCACATCAGCAACACCGTTTAAAAATCTGACAGTGCCTTCTTTTGAATCGGGGACGATGGCTGCTGAATCAGTATTGAAAAAACCAAGGATCGAATCGACGGAAAATTTATACAGAAAAAATTTGAAGCCTGTTTCCTATGTGATGTCAGAGCTATCTGGAAGCGAAGAAGCTCCCGTTTATGGTATGCTAAAAATTGCTGATAAAATTCCTTATGAGTCTCAGACAGCCGAGGTGCCATGGGATACACAAAAGCCAGTCATCAAATGGGATGGAGAATGGTTTATTACCTATGAAGTGTTTCGCGATCTGGGCGGAGCCTTTGCCGTAGTCATGATATTGATTTACATTCTTGTTCTTGGTTGGTTTAAAAGTTTTACGGTTCCATTAATTATTATGGCACCGATACCAATTAGTTTAATTGGTATTATTCCAGGTCATTGGGTAACAGGAGCCTATTTTACTGCGACCTCTATGATAGGATTTATTGCTGGTGCAGGTATCATCGTACGTAATTCAATTATTTTAGTCGACTTTATAGAACATCAACTTCAACAAGGAATGGGATTAAAATTAGCTGTCGTCAGCGCTGGGGTCTTGCGTTTTCGTCCTATGATATTGACTGCAGCTGCAGTCGTCGTCGGAAGTGCTGTTATGATCTTTGATCCAATCTTTCAAGGACTGGCCGTCAGCTTGATGTTTGGTGAAGTCGCAGCGACATTGATCAGTCGCTTAACTGTACCTGTTTTATATTATTGGTTTGTTGGTAAACAACGACAAGCCATCATACAAACTATTAATCCGGAGGTTTAACATGACAATCGAAAATAAAATACGCGCTTTTGCAGGGACTGTGATTTTGGTCAGCCTGGCTTTGGCTCACTATTATTCACCGAATTGGCTATACTTAACAGCTTTTGTTGGTGCGAACTTATTGCAGTCGGCATTCACTAAGTTTTGCCCTTTAGAAATTGGTCTATGTAAACTAGCTGAAAAAAATGGGCAAGTGAAGAGCTAGTAATTTAGGAATAAGCTGAATGTTTAGTATCTGAATTTTTTGCAACAAAGCCGGGTCATCACTGCGGTTCGTACATAGTATGGCCTGGCTGGCTAAATCAAATTTTTCTATTACTTGCAGACCTGTCATATTTTCGTCTTTAAAGTCATGATCTATTAGGTAAAGAATATTTTTTTCAGTCTTATATTCTGTGGTAAATCCTGCGATTGAATAAAAATGAATTATCTCGCCTTTGAATCCCAAATGTTCAAGACGATCCTTCCATAGTTTGTGAACAAAAACATCATCATCGATAATTAAAATTTTTTGATCGATGGCAATGCTTAATTTTGGTAAAAACCAAGCGGGAGTTTTCACCATCGGAATTGAAATAATGACCTCTGTCCCTTTACCCAAATTACTTTTGATTTTAAATTGTCCATTATTTTCGCTTAGCCATTCTTTAGCACTATGCACTCCTATGCCGTTGCCGTTTGTACCTTTTCCAAAGGTAAAACCTTTTTCACCGACACAATCGATGAATTCAGATTCAATACCTCGACCATTATCTTTAATATGAATAGAGACATATTTAACAGTATCTGAGGCGCGCGAGTTAGAACTGTTATCTTCTATAGTTAAAAATAATTCGACAACACCTTTTGTGATTTTGGGTTGAAGGCATTCAATAGCTTCAATGGCATTTTCAATAATATTGGATAAAACTCGTTTTAATCCAAATGGATCTACTTGCACAAAATGTGTATATGCATTGCTAAAATTAGATTCTAAGCTGATGTAGGATTTAACCTGATGTTGAACACGTTTTTCAAGAATTAAGGTGTTCACCAGTTCGGCCAATGAAACCGATTTCTCAATCTGAGCACGTATTTCACCTGCAGTTTTTTGTAATTCCTTACAGCGAGCCAGTAAGGCGGATGCCATATCGTTAATTCTGGAAAGTGATTCTAAGATAACTACTTTTTTTTCTTCTGGTATATTATTTAATGTTGGAATTAGCATATTTAATGCCGATAGGGGTGAGCGAATATCGTGAGCGATTTGCCTGGCCAACTCTGCGGACTTTTCCGTTGAGCGAAAATCCACAAGCTGATCCTTGTATTGTTCTTGTACAACTTTGGATTGCACAATGTTTTTAAAGCTTAGATTTTCTATTTGAAAAATATGATTTTCTAAATCTTTAATTTTAGATGTATCGATTTGACTACTGATGTTTTCAAGATCATCTAATTCGGATTGAATTTTTTGATGCAAATCGGTTCGAATAAAACCCTGCAAATTAGCCATTAGGTTTTTAAGAACTATTGGATCGACGGATAACAAAAGCGTGACTAATGCTTCGCCCGGTTTATTAGCTGAAGATTGGCTTATCTGTGCCAAAGAATTTTTGCTTATTGGGGATTTAGTCGCCTTTCGCACTTTATTTTTGGTGTTTTGGTTATCGCCGGATTTCGACTTCTTCATTAAATTAGTTCCATAAATCGATGATTTTTTTCTTAAGCGTGGGCTCGGCATCCTCAATAAAAATTTCTCGTCTAGAATATTTTGTAACAGTTTGTTTTAGATACTGAGAAGGAAATTGATTTGAAGTGGACAACAGATCCAGACACGATCTTGTCGCCGTTAAGAAATCAGATGGATTGCCAGTTTCAAACCAATTGGCTTGAATAGGGAAGGTAAAAACATCTTGATGTTGGCTCATCGCCAAAGTGAGGGTTTCATATAAAATATTTTCTTCCACAAAACCGTATTTAAAAAATTTTTGAATACGTTCTTCTAAAATCATAACACCCAAAAAATGCTGTCCTTGCAATGTGGTATCGGTTGGTGTTTTTTTTGCGAAGCAGTTGACTTGATTATTTTTGTCAACCCATGCTCCTCCAAACTGATGTCCGACCTCTGGGTGCTGCATTGTTAACAAAGTTGCGATGCCCTTGTGCCAATGATGATAACGAATCATCTCTTGTAGCAAGAAGGGCTCAAATGGCAAAATGACCTCGTCGGCATTCATAACCATGAAAGCGCCACGCCCTTGTAAGGATTCAAAAGCCTTGTGAATTCCACCACCACTTCCTAATAAGCCATCTTTTTCTTCTGAGTAAATTATTTTTTTGGCGCTAACAGGTTCGTGTTCAAAAAACTTTTTTATTTGGTCAGGTAAATGAAATAGATTTATAACCAAATTATTTACCGGCAAATTATCTAGCAATGATAACGAATAACAAACCAAAGGCACTCCTAAAAATGGTATCAGAGGTTTTGGCTTTGTTAAAGTGTAGGGTTGTAAACGAGAACCAGTTCCCGCACATAACAACATAACATTCATGGCATCTCGTACTTTCGTTCCAACGCACCACTATCAATTAAGATATCTGTAAAAACTTTGTATTCTGGAAATGAACTTAAGCTTTTTAAAACCCGCTTTAAAGTATGAGAAATATATTTCAGATATCTAGTATCTGATCTTTGATTGTAAAAACTAGCAAAACTACCGCAAGCCTTGAAGCACCGTTGTATAGTTTGCAATTCGTAAATTTCATCAAAGTGATCTTTGGAAAAGTTTTTAGGCAAATACGGTTTAGCTTCATCTAAGTAATAGGAAATTATTTTATTTGCGTACTCATCGCTAATTTGAACGTAACTATCGCGAACCAGACTGACTAAGTCATATTGAATCGGACCCAGACGAGCATCCTGAAAATCAATGACTCGCATTTTATTCAACTTAATCATTAAATTTCTAGAGTGATAGTCACGATGAGCAATATATTTGGGTTCAATATCTAATCGAGTGCAAATTTCTTTAAAGCAATTGGTCACTTCTTTATCGACGGCTTCTGAAAACGAAAAGTGACAAATGCCAGATAGTAAATTGTCTTTTCCATAATTCATTTCCCACAAGAATTTTTCCGTATCGAACTTAATTTTAAATGCCGAGCAATCGGATCTATCTGCCGTGGCTTTAAAGTGAATTTTAATAATTTCATCAATTGCTTGTTGATAAAACGAAAATGAGCTTTCAGGATTTTGACTTTCCCAAAATTTTCTTTCCAACGTTAGATCTCCTAGATCTTCCAAAAGCACTAGACCTTCGGCTGGTGACATGGCAACCACCTGTGGAACATGAATTTGATTATTATGAAAATGATTCAAGACAGATAAAAAAGGATAAGATTTAGGATCAAAGGGTTCCCAGCGCATCAATACCCATGAATCATTCCCCTGAACAACTCGGTAATATCTGCGATTAGAAGCATCACCAGCTAATTGGTAAACGCTAAATTCATTAGAATTGTAATGGGAACGTAAAAATGAAAAAAAAGAATCTTCTTGAATTGCAACCATAATAAAAATGGTTGCAAATCTTTGGAAGAATATCAAGGAAACTTAAAAAAATCTAAACCAGTAGCTGTAAAGTTGCATCTAGTTTTTCTTTATCTATCGGAAGTCTAGCCATGTCGATATAGTTATCTTTCAATAGATTGTAGAAATTAGTTTCTAACTTTTGTGAAAGCTCGTTAAGTCCAGTGTTAAATCCCAAGATAAATTGAATTCCCTCACTGCTGATATCTCCAGAAATGGAAGATACGGCATTTTCGTTTTTAACTTGTTGAACATAATCAACGATCAGTTTTTGACTAGCTAGATCTAATGTTGTCACATCTTCAACAAATAAAGTGATCGCCCCCATTTCAGAAAGGTCTTTCGTTGTCTTTAATTGAGCCGCTATATCTTTAAAGCTCATAAAGGCCCAACGTTCAGATTTTTCGTGAATTTTAAGTGCTAATCTATTTAATGAACTAACTGAAGAGGGCTCTGGATTCACGGCTTGTTCAAAACTAAAAATTTTAAGTGATTTTTTATCAGCGATCGGCTCCACCTGCGGAATCGAAAACTGTGTGTCGTCATTTACATGAACATCAGCAGAAAAGCCATTTCTAGAATACTGTGCTTGTTCCTGTCGACATAAATACCAATTATATAAAGTATTTTCTAAGTACATTTGCACTAAGCTAGTAACAATTGCTTGATCACTACTATTTAGTTTCCAAGCGTCTGATACCAGCGCTGTGGCTAAATATTTATTTTGATGACTGATGGGAACAACTAATTCGTTTTCATCGTTGATCCACTCATCATGGAATAAATCATTTACATCGGAAATACTTTTTAGCATCACATCTACCCCATAGCGTGATTGCAAAACCCCTTGTAGTTTTTTCATCGAGGATGATTCCTGCACCTCTAGTAACATTTTTGCCCCCTATTCAAAGTCCCACCCAGACTTGAAAAAAATTGTTATCTTTTCTGAATTAGTATAGGCAAGCCTTGTGCCAATGAAAAATCGGGTTCAGCTCAAATTAAATTTGAGCTTACAAAAAATTGTAAAAAAATCCTATTAACAGATTATGTACAATACTGAAAAATATTCTTGAAGTGACAATCTTGGTTAAATTTCAATCTGAATTCCAACCTCGATGACAGAGTTTGGCGGAATTTTAAAAAAGGCAGTCGGGCGAGCCGCATTTCTAGACATGACTGCAAAAATCCATTCTCGCCACAGGGCCATTCCTGGAATATTAGAAGGCAAAATAGTTTCACGTCCCAAAACAAAGGTGGAATCATCCAAGTGTATATCTAAACCTTTTTCTCGACTGGATTCTAGGATATGACGAATTTTTGGAGTTTCCATAAATCCATAGCTAGCAATGATGCGATAAAATTCAGGACCAAATTTTTCTAAGCTAACACGTTCTTCTTTGGAAACGAACGGGATATCTTTCGTAACTATGGTTAAGAAAATAATTCTTTTGTGTAACACTTTGTTGTGGCGAAAATTATGCAACAACGGAATCGGTACGCCCCAAGGTTCAGATGACATATAAATCCCAGTACCAGGCACGCGATATGTATTTTCATCTTGTATTTTTTGTATGAAGTCATTGACTGGCATCGAGCGCCCCTTAAGGGCCTCGGCTAAAATTCTTCGGCCCTTTTGCCATGTTGTCATTAATAAATAAATGAAAGCTCCGATCAATAAAGGAACCCAACCACCATGAAAGGTTTTAAGTAAATTTGGAAAGAAAAAAGCCACATCAAAAATCCCCAAAAGAGAGAACAAAAGAAAAGCAGGAATAAATGGCCACTGCCATTTTTTCAAAGCCACCCAAAATGCAATCATCGTCGTAATGACCATCGTTGCAGTTACAGCTAAGCCATATGCGCTAGCTAAGTTACTAGATGTTTTAAAATTTAAAACCAACCAAATAACTCCGATGAACAAAGTCCAATTCACCGAAGGTATATATATTTGACCAATTTCACGAACCGAAGTGTGGACGATATCGATTCTGGGGCAAAAACCTAATTGGATGGCTTGTCTAGTTAAGGAAAAAACTCCGGAAATTAAAGCCTGAGAGGCAATGACAGTCGCAGCTGTTGCCAGTAAGACCAAAGGAAATTTGGCCCACTCGGGAGCTAATAAAAAAAATGGATTACTAATAGCTTCGGGTTGTTTTAACAACAAGGCTCCTTGGCCATAATAATTTAACATTAACCCTGGCAACGCGACTGTAAACCAAGCGATGCGAATGGGAGTTCGTCCAAAATGCCCCATGTCTGCATATAAAGCCTCTCCACCTGTGATTACCAAAACAACACTGCCAAGAACGATAAATCCTGTTCCAGGATTGGCTTCAAAAAAACGATAGGCATGTATTGGATTTATAGAAGCCAGTACATCAGGGTTCAAAAATATTTCATGCAGGCCCATTCCGCCAATCAAAATAAACCAAAGCAAAATTAATGGACCAAAAAATAATCCAATCTTTGCTGTTCCTTGCGCTTGAAAAACAAATAATCCAGCTAAGACACCACACGTGATAGGAATCACTAGATCTTGCGCGCCTGGGGCCACTACAACTAATCCTTCGACAGCCGATAAAACCGAGATTGCTGGTGTAATAATTCCATCACCATACAGCAATGCGGCTCCAAATAAGCCTAAAGTTAAAATCAGAAAATGTCGTTTGGTGCCCTTTTCTACTGTGGAAGTTGCCAGGGCCATCAATGCCAAAATACCACCTTCACCTTTATTGTCGGCTCTCATGACAATGACCATGTACTTGAAGCTAATAGCTAAAATTAAGGCCCACAAAATCAAAGACAATATGCCCATGATATTTACTTCATTCAGGGCAATGCCCGAATGATGAGTGAAGCATTCTCTGAGTGCATACAAAGGTGAAGTTCCGATGTCGCCAAAGACGACGCCTAAGGCGCCAAGTACTAATGCTGGCATTGTGTGACTAGTTTGAATGTTTGAACGGCGTCCGATAAAACCCTCGCAGATAATACATTTTGTATCTATGCTAAAATGTTCGTTAACGTTTGTCATGTGGAATAATTAATTTGCATTCATGAAAGCAGAATTGCAGACTGTGATTTGCAGGACACAATTAAGTTTAAAAAAAAGGAGATTATTACTAATGAAGAAATATCTTGGACTTACGGCTTGTGTAACAGGAATGATGCTAGCATGTTTTAGTTTTTCAGCAATGGCAGCAAAGACATTCGTTTACTGCTCTGAAGGCAGTCCTAGCTCATTTAATCCTCAAGTTGCTTCTGATGGGCCTTCCTTTAATGCAAGTTCACAACAAATTTACAACCGCCTGATTGAATTTAAAAATGGTTCTACAGAATTAGAGCCTGGCTTGGCAGAGTCTTGGAAGGTTTCTAAAGATGGTTTAGAAATTGAATTTAAATTACGCAAAGGTGTTAAATTTCATTCGAATGAAATATTTAAACCCACTCGAGATTTCAATGCGGATGATGTTGTATTTAGTTTTGATCGTCAGGCAAAGACTAGCCATCCTTTTCACAATGTCAGTGGCGGCAAGTATGAATACTACGAAAGCATGGACATGCCGAAAATAATTAAAGAAGTAAAAAAGGTCGATGCTTACACAGTGAAGTTTATTTTGAATATGCGTGAGGCTCCAATTTTGGCAAATTTGGCGATGGACTTTGCCAGTATTTTATCAGCCGAGTATGGAGATGTATTATTAAAAAATAAAACTATTGAAAAAATGGACATTCAGCCAATTGGAACAGGACCCTTTGTATTTTCAAGCTATCAAAAGGATTCGATGATTCGCTACAAGGCTTTTGATCAATATTGGAATCAAAGACCAAAAATTGATAATTTAGTTTTTGCAATCACTCCGGATGCCTCCGTGCGCACACAGAAATTAAAAGCGGGCGAGTGTCATTTAATTGCTGAACCTTCTCCGACGGATTTAAAATCCTTGAAAGATAATCAAAAGATCGTGGTCACTGAACTAGAAGGTTTGAATGTTGGTTATTTATCCTTCAACGTCGAAAAAGCGCCATTCAACAAAGTGGAAGTTCGTCAGGCGATCAGTCATGCTTTGAAAAAAAAATCATACATTGAAGCCATTTATTTGAATAATGCAATCGTGGCTGTTAATCCGATTCCTCCGACCATTTGGTCATATGCGAAAGATACCAAAGACTATGATTACGACGTTGAAAAAGCGAAAGCATTATTAAAGAAAGCTGGTTTCCCGAATGGATTTGAAGCCGAGCTGATGACTTTGCCAGTCTCTAGACCTTACAACCCAGGTGGTAAAAAAATGGGTGAAATGATGCAAGCAGATTTAGCCAAAGTGGGTATCAAAGTGAAGTTAGTCACTTATGATTGGACTCAATATTTGGATAAAGCGAAAACAGGACAAACACAAATGTTACAAATGGGTTGGAATGGTGATAATGGAGATCCAGATAATTTCCTATTTGTCTTGTTAGGTTGCGCAGCGGTGAAGGGTGGTTCGAATTACTCTAGATGGTGTGATAAAAATTTTGATGAGCTAGTAACAAAGGCTAAGCAAACCGCGGATGTAAAAAAACGAACTGAATTTTATTTGAAGGCGCAGAAAGTTTTCAAAGAACAAGCGCCATGGGTGACGTTAGCACATTCAAAAGTTTATCGCGCCATGCAAGCCAATGTTATTGGTTACAAACAGCATCCGTTGAATTCAGAAAAATTCGAAAAGGTTGACTTAAAATAATATATTTAGGTGTCGAAAAATAATATTGGGAAAATAAATGCAAAGATTTTTAGGAAAAATTTTTTCTTTAGCGATAACGGCGGTGGGGGCTTCTTTGGTGGCGTTTTTTTTAATTCGCTTAGTTCCAGGAGATCCCGTCACGCATTTGCTGGGCGAGCGTGGTAGTTCACCAGAGCGTATCGAAGTCATGAAAGAAAAGTTGGGATTGAATCAATCTTTGCCACAACAATATTTGAAGTTTTTAGGTCGTGCTGTGACAGGTGATTTAGGGGAATCTATTGTTTCCCAACGTTCTGTCAAAGAAGAAATTGTGGAGCATTTTACTGCCACAGCAGAATTGTCTTTGTTGGCATTTGCTTTTTCGGTTTTGTTGGGAATTCCATTGGGTATTTGGGCTGCAACTCGTAAGGGAACCTGGGTAGATAACGTGGTAATGGGCGGCTCACTAGTGGGATATTCAATGCCGATTTTCTGGTGGGGGTTGCTACTCATCATGTTTTTTTCAGTCAGATTGGGATGGTTTCCAGTATCAGGTCGGATGGATGCCATGTTTGATGTGCCGATGAAAACAGGATTTTTGTTAGTGGATGTTTGGTTTGCAGATGATAGTTGGGTTGCTTTTAAAAGCGCTATTCATCATATATTTTTACCAGCTTTTGTGTTGTCAACCATTCCACTGGCGGTGATTGCGCGAATGACTCGGTCATCAATGATCGAAGTTTTTCAAGAAGATTTTATGCGCTCATTAA
The DNA here is from genome assembly GCA_052033755.1 of Bdellovibrionota bacterium. Lineage (GTDB taxonomy): Bacteria > Bdellovibrionota > Bdellovibrionia > Bdellovibrionales > Bdellovibrionaceae > JBPOJH01. The sequence goes on from JBPOJH010000022.1 coordinate 9,858, forward strand.
AAGCGAAGGGAATTTCGAAATTCAATTGGATATACAAACACGGTTTGCGAAATGCGATGATTCCGATTATCACGGTGATGGGATTAATGTTGGGAAGTTTATTGGTGGGTGCCATATTGACGGAAACGATTTTTTCATGGCCGGGAATAGGTCGCTGGTTAGTTAAAAGTGTCGAAGCTCGAGATTATCCTGTTTTACAAGGTGGAGTTTTATTTTTATCGATGGTCGTTGTATTGATTAATTTGCTAGTAGATATTTTATATTTATGGGCGCAGCCCCGATTGCGCGAAGGGAAGAAAATATGAGTCGTGGCTCGTATTTTGGTTTGGCTGTTATTATTGTGTTTTCTATCTTTGCCGTGTTTGCATCTTTTATTGCACCTCATGATCCGACACATATTTTTGAAAATGCATTGATGATTCCACCTTTTCAGGGAACGGACATCAGAAATTTTTATTTTGGAACAGATGATGTGGGCCGCGATGTTTTATCTCGATTGATTTATGGTGCTCGTTTTAGTTTGGGGTTGGGATTATTAGTTGTCGTGGTAACAATATTAGTGGGTGGGGTTCTTGGAGTCTTAGCCGCCAGTTTTGAAGGTCTTGTGGACCAGGTGATATCTAGAACCATGGACATCTTATTAGCGTTACCAAGTATTTTATTGGCAATTGTTGTGGTGGCCGTCTTAGGCCCTAGCTTAGTCAATACCGTGATATCCATTGCAATAGTGGGTTTGCCAAACATGGTGCGCTTAGTGCGCTCAAGTGTGTTGATCGAAAAAAGAAAAATTTATGTGATGGCATTAAAAAGTTGTGGTGCCAGTTGGTTTCGTATTTACATTATAAATATATTACCGAATTGTATGGCACCGCTGATTGTGCAAGCCACATTTGGGTTTAGTGATGGAATATTAAATGCAGCGGCTTTAGGATTTTTGGGCTTAGGAGTGCAGCCACCGAACCCCGAGTGGGGAACCATGTTGTCGGATTCTCGTCAGTATATCGAATCCGCAGGTTGGCTAGTGACACTACCTGGGCTGTGTATTTTGATCGTCGTCTTATCGTTTAACTTACTGGGTGATGGTTTGCGCGATCATCTAGATCCCAAATCAAAACGAGTTTGATTGTTGTGTTATTTTAATAGATCTTTAAGCGCGACTGAGGAGTCCACTAAACCATGACTCCAGTTGTTTTCTTTGAAGCCGTTCAACGTGACGACCGATAAAATAATTTGCTTTTTTTCTTTGTAGTGTTGGATGACGGAATGAATTTTATTTTTTAATTGAAAGGAATACTCTTTAGAAATTTCGAATTTACTTTGATGATATTTTATTTCAATAATATGAGCCACGCCATCAGTACGTTCCAAAAGCAAATCTATCTGAGCTCCTTTAACTCTCAGGGGTCCCATGTTCTTAATAAGGCCATCTAAGTGTAATTGTTTTTGTACCCAGCTAAAGTTTTTCATAACTAAGGCCTCAAAACAGTATCCTGCCCACGCATACCACTCTGGTTTTTGAAACTGTTGAGACCAGAAATTTTTTTGTTTCAATTGCGATTGTATTTTTTTACTATCTTTAATCCAGGTTAAGTAAAAAAAACTGTACTCGTCTGTCAAAAAAAATGTGGTTTCCTTTTTTTTTCTTCCCAGTGGAACTCTGGACTGAATGAATCCAGACTTTTCTAGCTCTACCAATCTTTTTTGAAACGTACCTCCAGAACTCATTTGCGTTGCTTTAAGCAACTCACTGCTATTCATTCCAATACGTTTTTTTGCTAAGATTTGTACGATTCGTTGATGATCACGATGATGTTCGAACAAAGATTCAAATAGTTTTTCGAACTCATCAAACAGAGGGCTATCTGAGGAATAAAACAGCTGATCTATATTTTGGCCGTCTGATAGCGAGGGCTTTAAAAGACTTAAATAATATGGAATCCCACCGAAGCACATCTGAACTCGAATTGTTTGATCTGTGGTATACCTAAATCCTTGCCCTACTAGGTAATCTTTTGTCTGTAGTAAATCGAATGGTTGCATTAGCATCGAATAGGTTATTCGGTTATGCAGGCCTCCTTTTGCATTTATTATTTTTTCAATCATCCATGCGGCCGCTGATCCGCACACTATTAATTTGAAATATGGAATTAAGCTCCATTCTTTGTTCCAATAATAATCCAAAGCCTCGTAGCAACCTGATTTTTGTCCACACAGCCAGGGTAATTCATCTATTAAAAATATAAATGTTTTTTTGGATTTTTTAATTTCTTTCGTTACAGATTCAAATGCCTCATTCCAAGTCTTTGGTGTAGATAAGGCGTGTTCTGGGCTAAACTTTTGTTGAAAAGCTAATGTAAAATTTTGTAACTGCTTCGTACGGGGGGCTTTTTTCTGCCCTGAAATATCAAAATAGGAATAACCGCTAGATTTTAAAGTTTCTCGTAAAAAATAAGTTTTACCTACTCGTCGCCGGCCGTATACAGCAATAAATTCCGACTTATTGCTCTTCAGCAGTGATTTAAGCACACTGTCTTCCTTCGATCGGCCAAAAACTTTATTTTTAATAGATTTCATCCCATGATCATACTCAGCGGAATCTAATTAATCAAGAAAGATTCCGCTGAGTATGTTTATTTATACTCAGCGGAATCTAAAATGGCTAAAGAGATTCCGCTGAGTATGTTAAATGCTAGGATGTTCAAGTTCGTTTCCAAAAAAAATGAAATTGAAAAATATTGAAATTGCTAACCTAGCAAAGGATCTTTAAGATATTCAATGTGTACTGGGGGCCATTTCGCGTGAGTTCGGAAAATATTTTAGAAGTTAAAAATTTGCATTTAGGGTTTCAAGCGGCGAAATCTGCGAAGGGTTCGGTGCACACAATTCCGATATTACGCGGTTTGAATTTTAACTTAGCGTATGGCGAAGCCCTAGGTATTGTCGGAGAATCTGGCTCTGGTAAAAGTGTGACCAGTTTCGCGATCATGGATTTGTTACCCGAGTATGCACGCGTGCAGGGAGATATTTCTTTATTTGGTCGACCTTGGTTAACAGCTAGTTTGTCAGAAAAAAACCAATTTCGTGGTTCTAAGATCGCTATGATTTTTCAGGACCCTTTATCCAGCTTAGATCCGTGCTTTACTATCGAAGAACAAATTGCGGAAGTGATTCGATTGCATACATCGACTCCAGCAGAACAAGTGCAAGATAAAGTCATACAAGCCTTAGAGCAAGTGGGTATACCCGATCCACACTCACGATTAAAGGCTTATCCGCATCAGCTGTCGGGTGGCATGTGCCAGCGAATCATGATTGCCATGGCTCTTGCGGGTGAACCGGAATTAATTATTGCCGATGAGCCAACGACAGCTTTGGATGTGACGATTCAAAAACAAATTTTAGATTTATTACAAAAATTGCGACAAGAAAAAAATCTGTCGATGATTTTGATTTCGCATGATCTGGGATTAGTAGCGGAAAATGTTGATCGTTTAGCTGTTATGTATGCAGGGGAAATTGTCGAGATGGGCTCTGTTCGACAAATACTAAAAAATCCACAACATCCTTATACGGTCAGTTTGTTGAATTCACTACCGTCTCGTTATCATGAGCTTAATAAAAATTTTCGTATTCCGGTGATGAAAGGTGTGGTTCCTAATTTGGCGAATCGTCCCATTGGATGTCAATTTCACCCTCGCTGTGAGTACGCTCAAGAAAGCTGTCGTCGGGGCGAGATTGCGTTGAGCTTGGAAGGCGTTCGCTGTTTATTTCCATTAAAAATAATAAATACAGAAATGGATTCTTCTTTATGATTCCGTCGAAGAATGAATTATTAAATATAAAAAATCTTCACAAAGAATATTTGGTATCTAATTTTTTTGGACCAAAGAAGTTTTTGCAAGCCTTGCGTGGAATTTCATTACATGTACATAAAGGCGAGACCTTGGCCATTGTTGGCGAGTCCGGTTGCGGTAAATCAACTTTGGCAAAGGTCCTAATGAAATTAGAATCCTTTCAAGCAGGCGCCATAAATGTCGATGGTCAGAATTTAAAAAACATCAGTTCGAAAAATTTGGTCAATCATATGCAAATGGTATTTCAAGATCCATTTTCATCTTTGAATCCTCGTCGAAAAATTATTGATATTGTTTCAGAGCCATTGCTGATTCAGGGTGAAGCCAGTCAGCTAGTGAACGCTAAGGCCGTTCAAGTTTTGCAATCGGTAGGACTTTCGGAAAACTTTCATCACCGCTATCCGCATATGTTAAGTGGTGGCCAACGACAGCGTGTTGGTATCGCTAGAGCTCTAATGACATCGCCATCTATTTTGATTTGCGACGAGCCGGTATCGGCTTTGGATGTGTCGGTGCAGGCGCAGGTTTTGAATTTATTACTGGATATTCAGAAAGAAAAAAATATTAGTCTTATTTTTATTTCTCATGACTTACATGTGGTGCGATTCATTTCAGATCGAATCGCGGTGATGTACCTAGGTAGCATTGTCGAGGAAGGTTCGACACAAGAAATTTTCAACAATCCTAAACATCCGTATACACAAATGTTATTAGATAGCATTCCACGCATGGAGAAAAAATCAGATACTCATCAAGCGGTTACCGCTAAATCCTTCATAGCAAATAGTGAATTGCCTTCACCGCTGAGCCCACCCTCAGGCTGCGCCTTTCGCAATCGTTGCGCCTGGAGCACGCCTCAATGTACAGAGCAAACTCCTGCTTTGGTCGACGGGGTTGCTTGTTGGAATTGGCAGAATCATTCGTAGTAATTATAAATGCTAAGCCAAGCAATAATAAGTCGGCTATTTGGACTATGCGATTGCAAATAGCCGACTTAATAAACATATATAAGTCGGCTATTTGTGGTTGACTATCTCAAATAGCCGACTTAATGTTAAGTCATGATCGGTAGAAAATATGAACTATCTATTTTAAAAAAAACACAAGAGTCAAATAGGGCTGAATTAGGCGTTGTTTATGGTCGACGACGTGTGGGTAAAAGTTTTCTTTTAAAAAGCTTGAAAGCTAAAAATGAATTATATTTTGAAGCTATTCGTGGGCTATCTCTACAGGAGCAAATAGATCACTTTTGCAAACAGATAGCCGAACAAACTAAAACTGTTCCGGCGGCGGCGAAATCGTGGCAAGAGGCTTTCGATACACTCAGCATTTATATTACTTCAGGTCGTTGGTATGTTGTGCTGGATGAACTTCCCTGGATGGCCTCTGAAAAACCTCAGTTAGTTAGCATTTTAAAATATTACTGGGATAATAAGTGGAAGCAAAATTCGAAGTTGACCATGGTTTTGTGTGGCTCCATTGCAAAATTTATGGTTAATCACGTAGTGCACTCAGAAGTTTTGCATAATCGAAAGACATTTGAGATAAAGCTGGAGCCTTTACCTAGCAATGAAGCCGCACTCTTTTTTAAAAAGAAAAGATCTACATATGAAATCACCCAATTCTTAATGGTATTTGGAGGTATTCCCAAATATCTTGAACAGTTGAATGTAAATCGATCATTGGTAGTAAATTTAGAGGAACTTTGTTTTAAAAAAGGTGGCTTTTTTGTCAATGAATTCGAAACTCTATTTAAAGAGCAATTTAAAGTCATTAGGACTTACGAAAGCATTGTTCGTAAATTATCTGAAAAAAAATCAACAAAAGAAGAAATTGCAGACCACTTAAAGAAGTCTAGTGGTGGTAGTTTGACAACTTATTTATCTAATCTTGAAAATTCTGATTTCATCAGAAAAAAAGCATCGATCAGTATTTCAAATTCTAATTTGAAAACTAAAACTGCCAAATATGAAATTTGGGATGAGTGGTTGTTTTTCTATTTTAGATATATGGAAAAAAACCTAAAAAAAATTCAGATGAATACGACTGAATCTGTTTTTCATCGTTTAATGTCGGGTTCTTTCGATATCTATTTAGGTTTAGCGTTCGAGCGATTTTGCCAAAAAAATATCGAAAAAATCTGTTCTGCAATGGGTATATCTTTATGGGATTTAGATACCTTTGGACCGTATTTTCAACAAGCTACAAGAACGAAAGGGAAAATCCATAGTTCGTCTAAAGGAACTCAGATTGATTTAATACTTAAAAGAAAAAACATCCTAACGATTGTTGAGTGTAAATTCACGGAAAATCCAGTGGACACTAAGGTGATTAAAGAAGTCGAACGAAAGATAGAATTTTTACAGATTCCTACAAAATATACTATAGAAAAAGTCTTAATATCAGCAAGTGGTGCGACCGAAGCAGTTCACAAAGAAGATTACTTTAACCAAATACTTGGGCTTGATATTTTTTATTAGCGGTGAATGCCTCTGTCTATTTCAAGTTATAGGGTTGTACAGCGTCGTAATTGACGGTGATGTGAACGGCAGTACCGCGAAGATCCATGCCGCGAATAAGGACGCTTCCGTAAGAAGGGCCATCGCCGATGCGAATGTCTTTGATATATATTTTTTCATAGTAATCAGGAGCATAACCAACGACACCTTTATCGTAGGTTTGACCCTTGAAAATAATGGTGTAACTAATTGGTATACCTGTATGCATAAAGTAACTTAATACTTCTTTTTGATAGCTTAAATCATCGGATAATTTTGGAAGTAATCGCAATAATCGTTGAGCTTCAATTTGATCAGCCTGGTTTTTTGCATTGTTAATGGCTTCAGCTAAAGAAATGGCAATGCCATCAGCCGTAAACACAGCACCTGAAACATAGACGTTAGATAATTCTTCATCTGTCATTTCCGTCATGGCCACAGATGGTGAGCTATGCAGACTAACAGAAGTAAACAAAACCATAGAAGTGAACACGGAAGTAAAGATGGATTTAAAATTTAGAAATGGATTTTGAATTGGCATACAAACTATTTCTGATGATGAGTTGTTAGCAAGTATATTAATAGTGTGGTTCATATGAGCTCCCTCTGTTACCGTTCGAATTTGTGATCGTATTTATACCATTAATTGGTGTTTCGCTGTTGTTAAGTCATTACTAATTTTATTCATTCGTAGTGACAATTTTTGTCGTTTTGTTGAAGGTGTATATGCCAAAGTTTATTTCACAAGCAAAGAGTTATTATTCTATCGTGTAAAATAATCAGAGTTGTAGAAAGTTTTTACACGCACGACAATTCAGAATGAAGTTATCATTTTGAACGACACAGCTTCCTGCTTCACGAGCCATGGGCCATCCATGGCCCGCTCGAGGTCGTTCAAAATGATAACTTCATTCTGAATTGTCTGAGTCTGAAATTATTTTTATTGTGATTCTAGATTTTGAATTTTAGAGTAGCGGAATTAATTTTTAATTTGTTCAAGGATTTGTACTAATTGTTCGATGGGGACTTCTTTGATGGGGGTTAAGCCTGGTTTCTTAATAAGAACAAATCTAACCTTACCGTCTTTGGTTAGTTTTTTATCCTGACGCAAATATTGATCTTCGTTTTTTGTTTTTAGAATTACTGATCGAAGCTGTGCAGGTGTGGGCAGTAAGCTCATAATTTTTAATCCCATTAATTTTTGAAACTCTTTCGCCTTCATGGTTTTACTGTACATCGATAAATCCAATGCGAATCGCAATCCATACAACACAGCTTGACCGTGAGATAACCCTTGCGAGGCTTCCCACACATGTCCCATCGTGTGTCCTAAATTTAAAATATGGCGCACTCCTTTTTTTTCGTAGGGATCTAAATTTACCACACGATATTTAGCTTTGATTAAATCTGGCAACAAACGCCACAAAGTATTTTCGTCCCACTTTTTCAATTTAGAAAATTTTTTCCATAATGATCCACCCTGAATCAATGCAATTTTCAAAGATTCACTAAAACTATCCGTCAAACGATCCGTTGGTTGATTTGATAATAGTGTCTGCATTAAAATCACTTGCTCTGCGGGATAAAAAGTTCCCACTTGATTTTTATATCCAGAAACATTCAACGCTGTTTTTCCACCATGGGCAGAGTCAATTGCGGCTAACCATGTACTGGGAATTTGAACAAAACGCACGCCACGTTTTAAAATACTGGCTACAAAACCTGCAAAATCACCGACACTTCCACCGCCAACAGCAACGATGGTAATATCTTTTGAATTGATTTTCTCAACCAATTTTAAAATGTTTTCCATGTGTGCTGGAAACTCAGTTAATGATTTTAATTTTTCTCCAGCAGGTACGGAATACTTATGCGGAAATAAAGATAACCACTTAGAGATCTCATTTTTTTTACCGTCAAAATAAGAATCGTAAATGACTAAAGGCTTGCCTGGAATGTCTGAAAGTTTAATCCATTTTTTTTTGAAAATTAACTGGGTTTTGTGTGGAAATTTGTTCAGCATAGTAATTACCATTTCTATTTTTTAATACTTATAAAATAATTTTCTAAACTAATTTATTTTGATCAAACAAATATTTTTTTAATCGATCGATTGCTTTTTTTAAAGAGTCCTCACTAATCGTCAACGAAAGACGAATGTGATATTCCATTCCAAAAGAAGACCCTGGAACGACAGATAAACCATATTGATTTAGTAACTCATCTGCGACCACAGCGGATTTTTTGGTGGAAGGAAACTTCATCCATAAATAAAAGGCCCCTTCCGAAGGGTAGACATGCAGTAATTTTTCATCTGCCAAAGCTTGGTAAGCAAATTGAAATTTTTTATGAATAGCATTTTTTAAGTCGATAACAAACTGAGACTCAGATTCCAAAGCAACCTGTGCAGCCTTTTGTACAAAATCAGGAATGCAGGTCAAAGTTTGACTATTAAAATAATTTAATTTCGAGGCGACTTCCGGACTGCTACTTGTCCAGCCCACACGCCAACCCGTCATCGCAAAACTTTTCGAAGCACCATGTACGATGACGATACGCTGACGGTCCTCTGTGGAACACACATCTAATATTGATGGAGCTCGCTTCATAGCATCAGAGAAAATCAACTGATTATATATATCATCACAGATAACAAATAAATCTGGAAATTTTTGAATCTCTTTGTACAAAGCTTGTAATTCATCCTTTGAATAAATCGCTCCCGTAGGATTATTCGGAGAATTCAAAATCATCAATCTAGATTTGCTATTTAAATTTTGTCTTAATAATTCAGGAGTTAATTTATACTTGGCTTCTGATGGACAATTCACGATCACGGGCTTTGCTTGTGCCATCACGGCTAATGTTTCGTAGCTGACCCAGTACGGAGCAGGTATAATCACTTCGTCGCCCGGGTCGCAAATGATTTGCATCAGCGCATGTAAAGAATATTTTGAGCCAGGACTGACTACGATTTGTGATTCTGTCCACATTTGATCATAAAGCTGATTCATCCATAAAGCGATGGATTTTCGAAATGGCAATAATCCCTGTGCCGATCCATATTTTGAATTATTATTTGATAAAAAACGGATCGCTTCTTGTTTGACGTTTTCGGGAACAGGATCCAATGGTTCACCAACCGTGGCTAACACAATATCATGACCCTTTGCGATTAGCTCTTGTGCTTTTAATGTTGCTGCCATTGTCGCAGAAGGAATAATCGTGTTGGCTAATTTTGATAATCTCATTAGTAGCTCACTTGATCTTGTCGTTGCCACAACAAGTGATCAGCTAACACCAACCAAGTCATCGCCTCAATCACTGGAACCGCACGAGGAACAATGCATGGATCGTGTCGACCTTTTTTGGCGACATCCAATACTGTCGCTGTTGGCTTAAAAAAAATATCTAAATAAATCGTTTCACCAGTGGTGATTCCGCCACGCACACCACCGTAGTGGGCACTACCACTTTGTGCGTGAAATTGCGAACCCTCTTGGGCCGCAGCCTCATCACCGATCCCCAGACTGACGCCACTAGTGGCTCCAATACTCATAAAGGCCGCACCTAAATCAGATTTAAATTTGTGAAAGACAGGTTGTCCTAAATACTTTGGTGGATTTTTAATAAAAATTCGCACCTTACCACCGTAACTTTTTCCATTGGCCTTAGCATCTAGAAGTATTTTTTCAATTTCAGAATTTTTGTTCGCATCCGGCATTCGAGTCGCAAATTGATCCACTTGTGTGGTTGTTAATTGTGCCAAGTTTGAATTTAAAAATTTTTCGAACTCCAAGGGCGACATATTTTCTAAAGGATGACAAATCGAACCGATTTGTGTCGTTACACCCACCACATCAGTTTGTGGAGAAATTTTACCGACCATCATTTGTGCGATCGACCCAGCAATGACTCGACACAAAGTTTCTCGTCCAGAGGAGCGGCCACCACCGCGATGATCAGAATGCGAAAATTTTTCTTTCCACATATCATCCGCGTGTCCCGTGCGCGCCTTTGCTTTGACTTCATCATAGTCTTTCGATCTGGCATCTTGATTGCGAACCATCACCGCAATGGGTGTTCCTAGGGTTTTACCTTCGAATACGCCACTTAAAACTTCGGGCTGATCTCGCTCGGCACGGCCAGAGACAATCTGACTAGAGCCCGGTCGGCGACGAGCCATGTTCTTTTGCAATAATTCAAAATCAAAATCAAGGCCTGCCGGGCAACCATCGATCACCGCACCCAAAGCCACACCATGACTTTCACCAAAAGTTGTTACTTGAAATCTTTGTCCAAATTGATTCGCACTCATGAAATTATTGGAACATATTTACTTGGATGTGTATACATCTGTCTGTTGAATCGCTTCCCAAAATTCAGGAAAACTTTTATTCACCACTTCGGGATGTAAAATACGAATTGGAAAACCAACGGATCTGATCAATGCAGCTGCAAAGGCCAGACGATGGTCGTGATCTGTATCATAAGTTAACGTTGCAGGATTAGTTTGCAAACGTTTCCATCCGCTATTTTCATTCGGGAAAATCTTCATTCCGTCAGACATTAATTCATATTTGCAACCAAGATATTCAACCAACTCGGCTGTTTTTTTTAAACGATCTGATTCTTTGTAAACCAAGTGAGGTGCTCCCTTTAATGTCGAAGCAGAGTTTGCAAACGCACACAAGGTTCCCAACACCGGAAATAAATCAGGCGAATTCAGTAAATCCACTTCTACGCCTTGCAGATTTTTTGTTTGCTGAATACTTAGTAGATTTAATTTTTGATCTTCCTGAACAGAGACTTTCATTTTTTTTAATATATCGACAAAAACTTGATCTGGTTGCAAACTTTTAAATGGATAGTTTTCAAATTTAGCTTGGCCGTTCAATGCCGCCAAAGCTGCTAAGGCAAAAGCACTGCTTAAATCGCTTTCCACACGATATTCCGTCGTATTCGGCTGTGAATTTTTAGGAACAACGATTAAGTTTTCTTTTTCAACTAATTTCATACCTAAGTCTTTGACCAACTCCACTGTCATTTCCCAATAGCCTTCGGATACGCCACCAGCATCTAATTGAATTTTCAAATCCATTGGTAAATTCCAAGAGCTTAATAACAAGCCAGAGGCGAATTGACTGGATTTACTGCGATTTACGGAAATTCCATTTTCGTTGTATTTCCACCCTTGTGACAGAATTCGCAAATGATCCGAATAAGAATCGACACGAACTCCTAAGTGTCCCAGCATTTCAATTAGATCTTTTTGAGGGCGACTTAATAAACGGGGAGTGCCACGCAAAATATGCAGACCTGGCTCACGCGACACTCGGAAAGCTAAAAAGCGCAACACCGTTCCAGCGGCACCACAATCATAGATCGAATCTGTACCAAAATTTTTAACAGACTCGATCATCTTCGTGACATCATCACATTGCGACTGCCCCAGCAGATTTAACTTTGGAAAAAAAGTTTTTACAATCAGGGCGCGGTTCATTAATGATTTTGAAGCAGGAACTACGCCCTGATACTTAAGTGGATACAACATGGAAAGACTCACACTTCTGTAATGACTTTACGACCTACAACTGGACCCATTTGCTTTAATTTCCCCATCAGCTCTTCAAAATCACTGGGTAGCAATGCTTGTGGTCCATCGGATAAAGCCTCTTCAGGTTTATCATGAACTTCAACAATCAGAGCGTCACCACCAGCGGCCATTCCTGCTAACGCCATCGGAGCCACCAAATGACGATGACCAGTACCATGACTTGGATCTACAACGATTGGTAAGTGAGTTAAGTTTTTCAATATTGGAACCACATTTAAATCCAAAGTGTTGCGTGAAAACTGATTGTCGAATGAACGAATGCCTCGTTCACACAACATTACTTTACTGTTGCCTCCAGCTAAAATGTACTCGGCACTCATCAACCATTCTTCTACAGTAGCTGACATACCTCGTTTTAATAAGATAGGTTTATCAATTTTTCCAAGCTCTTTTAGTAAAGCAAAGTTTTGCATATTACGAGCACCAATTTGAATGATATCTACATAGTCCATCAATAATTCGACTTGTTCTAAATCCATCGCTTCACTAACGATGGGCATACCTGTTTCTTTAGAGGCCTTTTGTAAAATTTGAAGCCCTTCTTTGCCCATACCTTGAAAAGCATATGGAGAGCTTCGGGGTTTAAAGGCGCCTCCACGTAAAATAGTAGCGCCTGATTTTCTAACCGCGCGTGCAATACGCATAGTTTGATCTTCACTTTCAACAGAGCAGGGTCCTGCCATGACAACGAAGTCTTTGGGACCAATGGGGACATTCTTGATCATGAATGTTGAGCCCTCAGGATTGGCTGCACGTGATGCCAATTTGAAAGGTTTAGAAACTCGCACCACTCGCTCAATGTAAGGATAAACTTCAAAGGTAGACAGTGTGATTTTTTCAGTTTTACCCAACACACTAATAGTGATTTGTTCACGTCCTTCAACAATGTGAGGAGAAGCGCCAAGGTCTTGGATTTTTTTTACAACATCGTCAATTTGATGTTTTTGTGTTCCGCGTTTAACTACAATAATCATAAACAACTCCTTTTTGAAATAATAAATGCAAAATTAAAACAATTTTGTTTCCTGTATTTTTTTATAAAATTGATTTGCTTTTTCGAATAAGGACTTCATGCCTGTCATGTTTCCTTCTTCGATCCACTTCTTGGTTTTATCCAAAGCGACTGTTAGTTTTGAAATTTCATCAACGATATTTTTTTTATTTGCAGTAAAAATGGGTTCCCACATCGAAAAAGCAGAGCCACTGACTCGCAAAACCTCTCGAGAGTATCCTGGTAATAAACACAAGTTTTGGTCTATTTCTGATTCAGAGAACTGAATCGCTAACAGCGTAGATAATATTTGTAACAAGTGACTACTTGCGGCCAATGTGCGATCATGTGTATCGGCATTGACAACAAAGGGAATGGCTCCAATTACTTTCACTAGCTGTATGACCTCAGGTGCTTCTTTATTCAAAATAAATACTTTGTTGTAAAACAAGGTAGCGTCTGAGTGTTGATATCCCGATTTTTCTTTTCCAGCCAAAGGGTGACCACCGACGAATAAAACTTTTGATTCTGTTTTAGAATTTAAACTATTAGAATTTTCTGTCTTAAAATAAGCTTCGACCTCTGATAAAATGGGACCCTTCACGCTTCCTAAATCAATAACCACTTTGGCATTTTTAAATTTTCCCGAACGAACAAACTGCATGATTTCTTTAACGGGTGCCCCAAGAATTAAAATATCACTTTCTGGTACCTCTTGTGTGTTCAGCCATTTAATATTGGCGTTACGTTCCGCGGTCCATTGTTTGAATTCGTTTTCCTGAATAAAGGGATCACAAGCTGTGAAATTCCAATGTGGAAAGTGCTCTTGTAGTGCTAGAAAAAAACTGCCGCTCATTAAACCAAAGCCCCAAAAAACTACATTTAAATTTTTTGTAAAAGTTTTTGTTCCTTGCTCATTTTCTTGGATGGATTCGTGACCGCGGTTGTGGACCTCTTCATAAGAACGAAAGCTATCGATAATTTTAAAGTATATATTCACCATTTCATCTTTGGTTAGTGGTGTATCGCTACTTTTCATTTGCAAATCACGAATTTTTTGTAACACCAGCGATTCGCGTTTGGGATCGTGAACTGCTAGGCCGGTTTCTTTCTTGATCTTACCGATGGCAAACACTTCAGTGGCTCTTCGATTAAGAAGGGAAACAATTTGAGCATCTAGATCATTGATGATTTTACGATGGTGCTCAATAGAATTGGTGGTCATAGAAGGTTCATTCTTCATAGAACTCTTTTCGGATGCTAGACTTAAGACTTAACAGCAGATACAACTGTTTAGCGAAACTTATTGAAATACTTTTTCTTTGGAAAGTCTACAGAATGATTTTTTATAAATGTGTTTTTAATTTCGTCACTTTACGAATGTTTTGTAGGAAATCAATTTAATCTGACAAGATCAAATCTCATTTTGGGAAAATCCAGTTTGCAATAGTGCCTTCGTATGATTCAATATTATAAATATGAAAAAAGACGTAATTGTTATCGGTGGTGGAATTATTGGAATGTCTTGCGCAGTCGAGTTAGCAACTCGTGGTGCACAGGTGACTGTGATTGAAAAAGGCAAAGTGGGAATGGGTTGTTCATATGGAAATGCCGGTTGGATGACTCCCTGTTTTGCAATGCCTTTACCTATGCCTGGTATGTTGATTAAGTCGATGAAGTGGATGTTGGATCCCGAAGGACCATTGTATATTAAGCCGTCATTAAATTGGAAATTGGCGCAGTGGTTGTTATTATTTTTAAAAAATATGAACCAACAGCAATGTCATCAAGCCATTGAGGGCTTAGTCGAGTTGTCTAAGCTCAGTTTGAATAAATATGAAGCTTTAGCCAAAGAATATCCTCAGATTGATTTTCATAAAAAGGGATTGTTGATGGCTTCACAAACACAGGATGGATTGCAAGCGGCAATCGACGAGCTAAACCTAGTTAGTCAATTTGCAGTTCCTGGTCGTGCATTGAATGCGGATGAAATTAAACAATTCGAACCAGCATTGCAGGGGCCCATTTTAGGAGGAGTGTATTTTCCCAATGAAGCGCATGCCGAGCCATTAGCAGTGGTTACTTCCTTACAAGAAAAAGCATTAAAATTAGGTGTTAGAATTTTAGAAAACACCGAAGTCTTACAATTTCAAATTGAAAATAAAAAACTACAAAGACTAAAAATACATAGTCACACTCAAAATACTGATATCACCGACCACATTGCGGCAGAAAAGTATGTGATGGCGGCCGGTAGCTGGTCGGCTGATTTGGCAAAACAGTTGCGACTAAATGTTCCTATTCTGGGCGGTAAGGGTTATGCGATGATCGTCCCGCCATTAGCAAGCCAGCCTACATATCCATTAATGCTAGTAGAAAAGAAAATCGCTATTACTCCAAGAGCCAACAGTTTACGAATTGCGGGCACCTTAGAGTTAGTAGATCAAGATTTTTCAATTACAGAACGTCGAGTTCGTGCAATTGAAAAAGGCGCCCGTCAGTTTTTAAAATTACCCCCGCATTTAGAAATACAAGAAACTTGGAATGGACTACGACCCTGTACGCCGGATGGAGTACCATTGATTGGTCCTACAAAAAAAGTAGATAATCTAGTATTAGCTTGCGGCCATCAAATGTTAGGATTGCAGTCTGGTTACGGTACGGGGGTTTTGGTTTCCGATTTGGTAAT
Source organism: Bdellovibrionota bacterium (assembly GCA_052033755.1). Lineage (GTDB taxonomy): Bacteria > Bdellovibrionota > Bdellovibrionia > Bdellovibrionales > Bdellovibrionaceae > JBPOJH01. Next base: position 25,507 of record JBPOJH010000022.1, read on the forward strand.
GACAGGTAGCTCACAGTGGAATCGAAAAATTTTCAGCCCAGATAGGTTTTAATAATGAAATATTGTATCATCGGTCATCGCGGCGTTGGAAAATCACAGCTTTTACAGCGCATGAGCGTGTATTATCCGAATGTAAAACGTGTCGACCTAGATCTTGAAATTGAATCTGTAATTCATGAACCAATTAAAACTTATTTTGAACGCGAAGGCGAAGCTTCGTTTCGCAAATTAGAAATTCAAGTATTTAAAAAAGTCTATCAAGAAAATTCTCATTTTATTATTTCGCTTGGAGCGGGCTTTTCCTTAGGGGCCCTACCACAAGATATCGATGTATTATTTGTAAAAAGAAAAACAGATGTTTTGGGACGAATTTTCTGGGATCGTCCCAGATTAAATCCTGAAATGAAATCAATTGATGAATATCATTTTCGTCGGCAAATGCGGGAACCAAAGTATTTACAATATGCAAGTCAAATTTATTTAATGCCTGAAGGTATTCGTATTCCAGATAACGAAGAAAAAATAATTCTAGGTGATGATAATTTGCAAAATAGAATTCAGGCAGCTGGTATTTTAACATTACTACCCATGCATTTAAACCAAATGCGATATTTGAAAAGACTAACTACAGATTTTTTTGAGTGGCGTGAAGATCTTCTTCCTGACGACAAATTTCTACAGATATTTGAACAGCTATCATCTAATAAATTCATTTATAGTTTTCGAAATACAGTACGTAAAACAGAAAAAATTTCTGATGAGTGGCTACAAAAAATAAACCAATCGAATGATCGAATTATTTATGATTGGGCACTTGAATTAGGTCCCTGTCCAGCTGGCGGCATTCATATAGTTTCACTACATGAGTACCTACCTGGCGAAGATTTAGAATGTTTCTTGTATCGATTAGAGGACGGTGGTCAAGCTGGTCAGCATCTAAAAGCCTCTCCTGTGATTGAAACTTTTTATGATTTAATACAATTAATGGATTGGCAAAATAAAGACCCGCACAACCGCAGTATATTACCCAGAACTAACCAACAGTGGGTCAAAGACATTGGATTTGGTGAGGGACGTTGGGGATGGGTACGATTATATATGAAGGGTCGACAGAAAATAAATTTCTGGAAAGATTTTTCAGGTTCTGCTGCCGATCAACCGACATTATTTGAATGGATTTCAACGCCAAATGCGCCCGGTCCCTTTGCGGCTGTTTTGGGTTATCCTGTTAGACATTCAAGAACGCCACAGGAGCAAAAATCTTTTTGGCAAAAGCAAGGGATGCCTGTATTTGCTATTGATATTGCAGAAAACCAGTGGCCCTATTCGGTAACGGTCTGTCACAAATTAGGCTTGCGTTTTGCGGCAGTGACATCGCCCTTAAAAAAATTAGCATTTGAATTAGCGACTGAGCACAATCCTTTATCTAAGGAATTACAAAGTGTGAACACTTTGAAGTTTGAAAAAGTCATGCATCCCATTCGATCTACAAATACTGACTTACAAGGTTTGATTGCGACTAAAAACAAAATTACAGAGCAGTATCCAGAAATTATTCATGCTCATCCACAAATCATAATTTGGGGAGGTGGGGGCACTTTAGAAGTAGTAAAACGGGTATGGCCACAGGCGGTTGCTTTTTCTATGCGAACGGGACAGCCACGCGATGACTTACAAAAAAATTGGCTACCAGATGATTCCAAGAAATTAATTGTAATCTGGGCGTGTGGACCAACTGATGCTATTCCTCCAACGCAGATAAAGCCAGACTTGGTGATTGATTTAAATTATCGAGAAGACTCCATGGCACGTGAACTAGCACTGCAAGCTAAATGCATTTATGTTGGTGGAGATATTATGTTTGTCGGACAAGCTGAAGTACAAATGCGATTTTCATTAGACAAATAATCAATTCATTATTTCAACAGGTGCTTTGGATTTCATGGCTTCCATTAAATTTTCATTGCTGTATTTCTTGATTTTAAAGCTGTGCTTGAAATCCTTGTCACCAGTAGTAAATGTCCAATTATAGTCGCCATATTGTATGCTAGATCCAGGTATGCGAGCTATGGGCTGTTCGTTCATTCGAAAGGAACGTCGATAATACTCGGCTCCGTTAAATGAAACGCGAATTTCACAGTTATCTGGACAAATGGCGATAGCCGCAATGACAATTTCGCCAGGTGTGTTGACCAAAAATGTTGTGCCTTCCTTAGGTGTCGGCAGTTGTAGCTTGCCATATTTGGTTAAAATAGTTTCAGCATTCACTTTTCCCACAGTTGTTGTCGTTATCAAACGAGTAGTGGTTGTTAGATTAGGTATTGTTGTCGTTGCTACCGATTCAGATTCTTTGGGTACAGCCGTCGGCGCATCTGGTTGATCATTCATAAGTGGTGTAGATTCTGTTTCGACAGGGTTTTCCCCTTGTTTCACTTCGACTTCTTTAACTTCGGTGCCTTTTTTAACATAGATTGTTTGTTGCTCTGTCGCATGTGTTTTGATTTTTCCTTCAGTAACGCGAACAAGCGGTTTTCCATCAAATACACGAACGCGAATCAATGAGTCTGGCTCCATCTTGAACTTTAAGGTTGGCTTTACCTCGACCTCTAAAGTGGCGTTTGAAGTGGTAGATAATGTATCACCTGAATATATGATAGAGGCCAACTTGAGTGGCAACCATAGCGTATCAACATAGGTTCGTCTTTTGCTGTAACCGCTTTTGTCTAGAATTGTTCCTATTTGATTCAGACCTTGATTGTACTCACTTACGAAATTCAGCCAAAAGGAATCACTGATTAATGTATAAAGACTAAATACAAGTAGAATCGTGAAAAAGCCTAAAATAGTTTTCTCGAGCCAAAATGAAAATTTATTTTTCGTTTTAGCACGACTTAAGTCGATGATGGTACTGACATTTGCATTCATAGTTCCTATTCTAGGAGAGAATTTCAGAAAGGGATAGTATGAGTTTAAGAATCAAGTTTTTAGGCCTGTTAGTTGTTATTCCCTCGCTATGTTTAGCGCTATTTTTGTACTTTGCGGTAAGCACATTTGTATCTGATAAGGCCACTAACTTGCTGGAGACGCAATTTCAGTTATTAAACTCTGCGAATTTATATTTAAAAGACAGTTTGAATATTGAAGAAAAGTTTTTGTCGGGAATACAGTCTTTGTCTAAGCAGGAAGGTTTTGATAGCTTGTTGGTGATAGATACGAATGGTGTCATAAAACAATCCAACAAAGCGAATGAAATCGGAAAAAATATTTCAGAAGTATTGGGACACACAATCTTAAATCGATTAGTTTCACAGACAAACGAAGAAGGTAGCTTTGAAGAACGTGATTTTAATAGCGAAAAAAAATTAGTTTCATTTTTGCGAATTCAGCCCAATTTTCTACCGCCAGCAGACAAAACAATTGTCGCAAACAATGCAGCAGTAGCCATTGTCGAGCCCGTCACTAGCACTACTCTGGCTATAGAACAGAAATCGCATAAAGCTCCAACAACTGTAGTACATGTTAAGTCAAAAGCATTGCCTTCTAAGCTACCCAAGAAAGGTGTGGTGACAACTACGACACTGCCACCCACCACAACGACGACAACAACCTCTACAACTTTGCCAACTATAAGTCCGGCAGAGGTCAAGCCGGTACAAGCGCCTTTGGTATTGTTACTGCAAGTAGATAAATCAGGAGCAACAAGGGCTACTCTAATTTTTCTTCTAAAATCTATTAGTACCTTGGTGGCTTTGGTGTCGCTAGCAGTGGTAGTCAGTATTGTTTTTTCTAACAAGTTAACTTTTGGTATTCGTAGCTTATCAAATAGCATGTTGGCATTTGAAAAGGGTGATTTCGATTCGCCGTTACCAAAACTTGAAGACGATGAGGTTGGCCAAATGGCCAAGCAATTTGGTTCCATGCGCGAGCAAATTAAGAAATTAATATTGGAACAACAAGAAAAAGCCAAAATTGAAACCGAAATGCGATTGGCTGGTAGTTTACAAAAAAGATTCTTTCCAACAAATCAATATCAAACGAATGGCGTGGATTTGTCTGCTTATTTTGAACCAGCTAGTGATGCCGGAGGAGATTGGTGGTTTTACTTTCAAAAAGAGGATTTATTCATTTTTGTTATCGGAGATGTAACGGGACATGGTTTAAACAGTGCTATGATTACGGGTGTTTCTAGATCCGCTTTCAGCTTAATCGAACAAAAATATGAAAGTACTTCAGAAAGTTTACGACTATTGAATAAAGCCATCTTTGATGCGGCCAAGGGCGAGTTGATGATGACAGCACTTGTTGGCTGTTTGAATTTAAAAACAGGTGAATTAAAAGCGGCCAACGCAAGTCATGAAGTTCCTTTTATTATCCCAGCTGAAAATGGCGATTTAAAGAAAAGTCAGATGAAAATATTAGATACCGAACCTGGTCCTAGACTTGGGGAAAAATCAGATTCTACTTATCAAGAAATTTCAATCCAGCTGGAAGATAATGAAACACTGGTTTTATATTCAGATGGATTGACTGAGCTCAAAGATGCTAAAGGTGAAAACTTTGGTGAGCGTCGACTTATTAAAGTGATTGGTACAGACCACTATAAAGAACTGTCTTCCGAAGAGATTCTAACAAAAATAAAAACGCAGGCTTTGAAACATCGCATGCAAACAGAATTGGCGGACGATCTTTCGTTTATGATTATTAAAAAAACAAAATCAACTTAAGTTATATCAATTGACATCAAAATTGCGCAGGATGCGAATAACCACACGACGATTTTGAGCTTGGTTTTCAGGAATTTGATTTCCATTTTCGTCCACATTGGGGACTATGGGGCGAGTGTCTCCCCAGCCAATCGCTTTGATTCGACTGCGATTAAATCCTTTTTCTTCAAACATGCGCAAGACGGTACAAGCTCGGTTACTGGATAATTCCCAGTTACTTGCAAAAATAGGACTTACAATAGGTCGATTATCTGTATGCCCCTCAACGACGATACCAAACTCTTTGGCTTGATCAGAAATAACGGGGATAAGTTTACCCAATAAATCAATCGCTTCAACTTTGAGTTTTGCTAAACCAGAATCAAAAAATAAAGCGCCACGAAATGTGATATTGATTCCCTCTTCTGATTCTTGAAATAAAACTTGATCCGTTAAATTTTCTTTTTTAACCATTTCTTTCATTTGTTGACTTAGTTTTTCGAAGGGAACTTTGTATTCGCCACCAAATACTTTTGTTGTTTCTTTTTTTATTTGTTCATACTTCATCATGTCAACTTTAGAAAAGCTTTGTAGCATAACGAAAAATCCCACAAGAAGGGTCATCATATCCGCATAAGAAACTAGCCAGTTTGATTCATCATCATGACCACCACCTGAAGTGTGACGTTTTTTTTCACGGCGTAGCTTGACCATCTGTCCGGGATTATTAAGACCGATGACGTTTTTTTTCTCAGACTCTTTTTCAGCAGACTCAGAGAAAGGGTTTTTTCTTTTTTGAAAATCAAAATCTAGTTTTCTTTCGCCCATTTTAGTCCATTTCTTTTTTTCAAAAAACTATGCCGCCTTTTTTGCTTTAGCTCTTTCTTTTGGTAGCAAATATGATTGCAAGTATTCTTCAACTACGAGGGGGTGCTTTTTTTGTCGGACTAGCTTAACTCCGTCCATGACGATGTCTCTTAGAATTTCGTCATCCTTGGTCATTTTAGATAAATTTTCAGCCATTGGAATGAAAACTAAGTTGGCTAAAGCGATACCATACAAAGTCGCAACAAGACCGATCGCCATCGAGGGGCCTAAGGATTTCATCGAATCAGGTGAACCTAAACTGTTCAACAAAGTGATCATACCAAGAGTCGTTCCCATCAATCCAAATGCGGGCGGGAATTTAGCCATGGTTTTAAAGATAGCCGCTTCTTCTTCATAGCGCACAAAATGAGTGGCAGCTCGTTTTTCTAAAATCACATCGATTTCATCGTCAGTGATACCACCTTGAATTTGCAATTCGATGGCTTCCTTTAAAAAATGAGTTTTAATGTTAGCAACATTCTGGTTCAAGTAACTTGGATTTTCACGATTACCTTTGGCCAGATCAACAATTTCTCGAATGACCATTTCGTGTCGATGTGAAAACTTACCTAGAATTTTTTGAAAAATTACTTTGGTTAGTCCGAATAGTGTTGGTAATGGAAAGCAAAGCATACATGCTGCGAGTGTACCTCCAAAGACAATGAACATACCATGCTTATCAAAGAACACGGCTGATGATCCAGACGACATCATCAATGAAGCGACAAACATTCCAATTGCAGCCAAAATTCCAAGTACACCATTTATGTTCATACGACGTGCTCCTTAAAAAAAAGTATAAAATCCAACCATCATGTAGGGAAAACTGACTGTTCCAGTGCCTGCAAATGAAAACGCAGAACCATATTCCATTCTAGCACCCCAATTTCGCCAGACTGGATATTCAAATCCCCCTTTGAGTGCAGCATACAAACCAACTGTATTCGCAGGTTTGTCACCCTTATATTTGCCAGGAATATTTGTTTGTGAAAAACCCAAACCAACAGCTACATACGGGGACAAATCACGAATAGTTATTGTTGATATTGTTAAATCTTTATCTGCAGCGGCATACTGAGGTTGCGGAGTATATGGATACCATTTGCTAAATAATCCTGTGAATGAGCACGCTGTTGATAGTGGCGATAAACTGGCGCTTCGTAAATGCTCCACACCAACACTTCGTCGATCATCGATGGAATAGTCAATAAATGCAGAACCTCCAAAAGGACCTTCTGTTAAACTAGCTTCGCTATTTGCGGCGCTAGCATTCGCAAAACCGGCTAAGGCGCCAAAGCGAATCACAGCGTGACTTTTATCTACTAACAGGCTGATAATTAAAATGCAGAATAGGTTATGCAGCTTTTGCATTGTTGCCTGCCTCTGTGGTCGCATATGCTTGTTCAATATCTATAAATCCGCCTTGCACCATCGATCGTAGTATTCCACGTGCTATTCCTAATTTTGATTCAATATCACTTTCTTTAGTAGTATCTGTCATTTTTAAATCGTCATTTACGATCTCTGCGGTTCGAGGCATTAGATTTTTGATAATGTGGTCTTTCGCCTGAGGTATTTGTCGAATCAAAGTTACAACGTGATCTGGTTGCAGGCGTTCCAGCAATAGTTTTAATGAATCGGCATTCCATTCATCAATAAATGCCAAAGTGGGATATGTCTTTTTCAAACGACGACCTTGATCGCGCAGTCCGCTGGTGATTTCTCTTAAGACACGCATTTCTTCCAGTACAGTTAAACTTTCTAACAACTGGGTTGACATTGGCAGCATAGAAAGTTTTCGTCCTGTTTTTTGTGAGGAATTCACAGTTGATTTTACAGTTTCGCTAAGGACTTCTAAATCTTTCACTTCGACTTCGTCTAAGTTCAATGATTGCTTAACAATACGTTTTTTCTTGTCGATATCTAATGATTTTACATATTCAACTCGAGAGTCTTCTGGCATATTTAATACCAATAATGCTTGAACATCTGGAGACTGCGTATCCACAATCTTTTTAACATCAATCGGTGCGACATTCGCCAAGTATGAAAATGGTTTTTTCATTGTATCGTTGCCTAATACGCGGGAAGCCATCATATCCCAATATATGGATTGAAATAGAGATAATTTTTCTTTTATTTTTAGTAATGACATTTCTCGAAAAACTTCTAAGACTTCTTCGCGATGCGATTCAGGAATAGAAGGAAATCCATTGTCACTTTGATTTTTGCTGATCAATTCCATACGCGCATCTAACAAGCCGGCAATCTTGAATAAACCTTCACGGCCTGACTCTAGCCAGATAGAAACCAACTGTCCAAGCACTGGACCTAATTCGCTATGGATCGCAATCATCTTATGAGTCACTTCTTTTAGTTCTTTTAAATCACGCATGACCATTACAGAATCATCGGTCAAGCCAGATTTACTATCGTCGTCTTTGTTAGCTTCAGCGACTGGTTGAGGTAATGAGGGAGCTGGTGCGGGTGCGGGTGCTGCTGCCGCTTTTGCTTGTTGAGTCAAGGCATCCATATGACGTTTATTATTTTGAGTGGATACTAAAGAAAATATTCCAGCAGCAATTAATGCTACTAAGGCCAATAATCCAAATCCTAATAGATGTTGAATTTTAGACAGCTTATCTAAAAAAGATTCTTCTTTCTTTTCAGGATCCTGTTTGGAATCTTTTTTATCTTCTTTTGCTTTTTCTGCATCTGTCTTTTTAGGTGGAGGTGCTTGTATGACAGAAACAGACGAGGTGGCTTTATCACCATAATTTGTCGTCGACCAAGATTTTAACCATTTAGACATGTTATTTTGGTAGTCTTTTGGATAGTCACCCATAAGACCCAGCGAAACTTTGACTGATTGAATTTCGTATTTGTCTAAACTGATAGATGTCTGTGAATTTTCTTTTTTTGCGGATTCCAACTCTGCAATTTTCTGCGCATAATTTCTAATAAGTGGTTCCGCATCAATCACGCCTAATGTTAAATCTCCAGGAATTGGCTCCTTATCTAAAGGATTTTTTTGAGTTACATTGGGGTCTTTGACTGGTTCCGGTTTGATTTGTAAAGATACTTCAACATTCACTTCATAACTGTCTTTTGCTAGCGTTGTCTTTAGTGCCTGATTCAAGCGTTCGGTGATCATTTTTTCAAATTGAGTTTTAGCCACCAATTGTTCTAAGTCACCTGCTGCAAATGCTTTGGGATGGAAGCAAAGTAGCAATGAAATCCCAAGTAATAACAATCTATTACTTACAAAATTATTTGGGACGAATGAAATTGATCTTAGAAACAAACGAAAATAATTTATCATTTTGTTTCCCCCTTCGCTTTAATTTTTTCTCGAAGGACAGTGATCATTTTCATGGAATCCTGATTTTTAGGATCCACTTCGAGAGCTTTTTCATACCACTTTAAGCTTTCTAAAAAATTACTTTGCAAATAGTAAATGGTTCCACGCATCGAATAAGCTCTAGCAAATTTAGGTGAAATTTTAATAGCAGAATCAATTTCTAATTGGGCTTTTTCATAATCCGCTTTTTGTGCAAAGGATTGGGCGTTGAACAAGTGTTGCACCATTTGTTCAGCCAATTCCGGTTTGGGTGGAGGGCTTGGTTCAAGTTTAGCAAAAATTTTAGTTTCTAAAGTTGTAAAGCGAGCAGGAGGTAAAAATAGTTTTTGGGCCTCAAATCCTTCTGATTCGACAAATAGTTCGCGGTATTCTCCAGAATTGTTGTCGATCTTTGCTTTTAATTCTAATTCAGATGTGCGCATTTCTAACGGTGTTTTACCAAGTTCGACACGGTCTGTGCCGTTCGAAGTTTTAACAAATACTGATGCTCCGCTAGGTTCACTAGTAACGATCAAAGCAGAACTACATCCTGCCAAAATGATTGCGATCAGATTAAAAACAAAAAATTTGCAAAATCCCATGTACGTAATATCGGAGGACTGACTAAGTACTTGACGATTTCTTAAGTATTCTGGTCTTTGATACCAAATACTAAATAAATATGAAATCAGTGGCTGGTCTAAAATCTGTGTGTGTGTTTGTTAACGTCTTCGACGTTTATCCATAAAAATGTAAAGCAAAATATTTTGAAAATCTTATAATGAAACAAGTCAGATATTTTTTTACGAATTTAAATTAAAATCCGATGAAAGTTCGATTTTTTTGTCAAAATAACTATCAAGTTTTTCGAAATTACGACGAAAGTATAGGTGTAGTTATTGATCGGGGTAAGCAGGTTACCAAACTCATTAAGTTAAGCGGTATGTAAGCTCATTAACACTTGCCCTAGCTGAATCTCACGCGGAATCTCATGTTGCTGAAAATTTAAATGGTCCCGGCAATCATATGCAGTCTGACATCTTGATTTTTTTTGTATTCGGGTGACAAAGCGATGTCCCATATCCACTCGTCTTCAAAGGGTAGGTGAATGTCGTATATCGTTGTAAATTCGTCAGGGAATTCACTTGCAGGCTCGTTGATTGATATCTTTGCTTGTGAAAATATATTTTTTTTAAATAATGACAAGATAGAAATTCTATTAAAGCGTTCTGTTGTTGATACCATTTTTTTATTATCACAAAAGTAAAATACTTTTCTGTCAATGGAAAGGGCTTTCAGCCAGCGCAAATGTTGTTGTAGAATATTTTTACTTTCTTTCCATACCAAATCAGCAGGCATTCCATTACCAAGCATCTTTTTTCCCGGCAAAAAAGCGATTTGAGAAATCATATTAGCTGAAAAAACTAAATCTGTTTTCGGTAAGCAAACTTTGCTGACTTCAAAATAGGAACTTAAATCTGCGGGAATTAAAATAATTTTTTCTGAATATAAAGTCGCTAGTTCTTTTACCGATTTCGGATGTACTAAATCAACTAAGTAAATTTTTTCAAATTTTGCTAGTATCTGTTCAATCGGAATTTCGATTAAATGTCCACTTCCAAAAATCATAATGGATTTAGCCATAGGATGACGGTCTATTTTTCTTAAAACAAAGTCATGACACTTTAATATGTGTGGTTGCCATTGTATTTTGTTGCGCAAGTATCGCTCTTTCAAAGCTATGCTTTCGTATGTATAACCATTTCTTTTTGCGACGGGATTTGCGTCCTCTATCAGGTAATGAAGCATTTCTTTAAGCATGACTTATTCTAGACCGTGATTGTTAGAACTTAAACTGGACTAACGTTAAGTTTTGAAAAAAATATTAACCACTATTCGATACAAGTATTGTTAAAATTAATAGAATAGGTGGAATCGTGTTTAAAACTATTTCTTTTTTAAAAACCAATATTCAAATTTTAAGTATTTTATTTATTACTTTAGCCGTCAGTGCTTGCGCTAAAAACGATCCTCAATTTTCAGCTAAAATTTCCGAGGCAGTTTCACAGGTTGGTTGCAATTCCGTAGAAGGAAAAGTTTTTGATTCTATTTACTATCATTTATTGCGGTATAAGAAAATGCCTGATATCGATTTTATTCGATCACATTTAACAACTTTAGAAAAGCAAAATCCAGTTTTAAAAAAGCACTCATTTAAATTCGAAAACGCTTATGCAAAAATTCTTAATAAAGTTCAGACGCAAGCCTTAACTAAATTACAATCGTTAAAAAGTAAAACTAAATCTACGAATGCAAATGCAGGTGCCACTGATAATGCTGATTCTGGAATTTTAGATTTGCAATGGGAAGAACTAGTCCGCTTAGAGTTAGGATTGCAGCCAAATGAAATTTCTTTATCTATCAAGGATTTGAAATCCAATGCAGACATTAAAAATATGAACTGCGAATCGGACGTTCCAACAAGTACAACATTAAAAATACCAATTGATTCAGTGAATGGATCAACTGGCGAACCTAAAAATGGTGAGACCTCTAGGTTTGTGCAAGGAACATATTGGGCGATGGCAACGGCTTATCAATCGTGCCAAGTGTTGGCGATGTCGCCATTGAGTGTAAGTACGCCAATACTTGAAGGTGTTGTTGAAGTTGGACATCATGCAGACGGCGTCGGCACGAAACGAATCATCGGTGATCTTAAATTAGTACAAATGACTCATCCGTATTTAAAAGACATTCACTATGATAACAACTGCACTAAGGTCTCAGATAGCCCTTTAATATATGATTATGGCGGTAAGCCCTATGTTGATTCAAATACGCAAAAAAATTTGAATTTTTTCGTGAATGCTGGCAGCGGGACGAACGTTTTAGGAGTTGATTGTTCAGGTTTTGTGTTTAGCGCATTAGCTGCTGGAGGATTGCGTGTTGCTGCTGGAAAAAATTTGAAAGCACCACAAGTCAATGGCATTAGTGCAAAAATGTATCAGAATCCTCAAGACAACGGGCTTAGTTGTTTTCAAAAAATCAGTGTTGGAGTGCCATCCTCAGCCAAGGGAATACCAATTAAAGAAGTGTATTTGTCGGCTGGTGATATCATTGCAACTTCTGGTCATGTGGTGATCGTGGATCAAGTGGGTGAGGACCCATTTGGAATTGCCAATGTCAGCACTGCGGCTGATTGCAATCAATTGAAGTGGAGTCAGTTTGATTTTGTAATCAGTCAATCCAGCAATACGAAAGGTGCAGTGGGGATCGATCGTTTTACAGCAAAGGACTACATTGAAAACAATCCAACTTTTCAAGTGGGTTTAATGGTGTATGCTAAGGAAGCTTGTTTGGCAAAAATTCAAAAAACAATGCGCACGCCAAAGTCGGCAGAGTTAAGTGTTGTTCGTCATAAGGGGACAACAGATTGCATGGGCACAACGATTCCATTGGTGGGCGAAGCTTGCATAAAAAGCTGTCCTAATTTTGTCAGGAATTAAGTTTTAACAGTAAAGCAGTCGACTCCAAAGTATACTAAGGTTTCAGACTCTGAAGCCTGTGCGGTTGCTGAGACTTCTTGAATGAGCTGTGTGATTTTAGTTTTAATTTTTTCAAAATCTTTGTGACTACAGGTCAGCGGAGCGGTGAACATCAGATCTGTTTTGTCCAGCGCAGAAGCTCGCTCTAAAGATTTCATTCGCCAATTCATATGATGTCGAATCAGCATGGGCGAGTCTTTGCCAACAAAAACTGTGGTAGGTCCCATTTGGAATTTCCCATCGATCGATTTTAGCAAACCAGATTGCAACAAGAACTCGATGATGTTGGTTAAAGTTTCTGGCTGTATTGAAAATTCGTTTAGGAGCTCATTAAAACTTAGGCCTTTACCGATAGAACATTTCAACCAGATGGCAGAGTAAAGCCATGTGGAATAAAACTTCGATTGCTCAAGTTCATCCATTTTTTTTTCGTTTTGAATACGACGAGAAATATTTTGCGATTCTTTTTTAATGCCATCCACTTTTTCACGAACATATTTTTTAAATTTGTGATTCGAAGATTTTTCCAGTAGCGCAAGGTTGATAAAATATTCTTTTTCGATAGGAATCAGACCCATGTAATCGGCCAATAGGTATGCGTTTTCAATACCCAGTTCGCGTTCGCCATTAAGGATTTTACTAAGGATGCTTGAATCAAGTCCCAAATATTCCGCTATTTTCAAATATAATCCGCGACCATGTTTAGGTTGCTCATAAACCCATTTTTGTACTATTTTTCGGTAATTATCGTGTTCAAATATATTCATAATATTAGTAACATAGCACATAATTTGTCATTTTTGACAAAATTGAAGTGTGAATTTGGCAAAATAACTATGCGAATTAATTCAAATAAATTCGCCTAAGAACAATAAGTGACGTTTATTGTCCAAATGTCAGAATCATTACATCTAGGAATATATTTTCCAATCCATTATATTACCCCAAACAAAT
>JBPOJH010000059.1:0-7350 GCA_052033755.1 Bdellovibrionota bacterium
CGGGTTTTGCAAGGACGTGAACATTAACGAAGAGCCGTATGCGGGAAAACCGCAAGTACGGTTCTGTGAGGGAAATAAATCTTCTCACAATTATTTATTAGGAGAAAATTATATGACTACTCGACAAAAAATGATCTTTAAACTTTTACTAGTACTAATGGGCTGTACAGCAACTTTGCAAGCGACAGCTAGCGATCTAAAAGAGACTAATTTGATGCGGCTTTATCTAAAATCTCGCACTGAAACATCAAAAGGAGTTAGCTACATTAGTGGATTTGATTCAGGTGGTGGTAAAATTTTACTTTGTCCCAATTTAGGAAATAAAAAAGTAATCACTCCGATGCTTCTTGATATTTATGAAGGAATACAATCTGGTTATCAAATCGATTTGGGACCAGGTCAGTCTTTGGAAGAGAAAATAAAATATGTCTTGAATCGCCTATCAAAGGTGGCACCTTTCAGAGCTAAGATCTACGAAAAATGGATTTCAGAATTGATCATATCGCAAAGTGAATTGGCTGAATATTCAACATTACCCTTCCATGATTATATAGGTCGAATGACGGTAATTCCAAAAAACTGCGAAGTGTTGCAAGCCACTCTTCAAAGAGAAAACCTGTTTGTTAACTCAGGTTTTAAACGGCATGTATTTGTCAAAGAAATATTTGATAATTTATCCCAAGACTTAATTGTGCAGTTATATTTTCACGAAATTATTTTGCGAGATGCTAGATTGAGGGGATCAGTGGATTCAGTTTTAGTAAGACATTTAAACTATTTTATTTTATCAAAGCAAATCGAGAACATCTCAACTGCTGAATTTAATGAAAAGTTACGAAAATTAGGAAGTAAGTGTGAGGAAATCGAAAATTTAGCAAATCGCAAAAAATGTGGCGAATTTGACGAAGCGATATATGCTAACAATAATATTAGTTGGTTTGGTTTTAGGTTCAATGGATTAAGCACTGTTGATGTATCTTATGGAGTTCCCTTTTATTCATTAAATTTTTTCGCAATAAATCCGGAAATGGATTTGACTCCTTTATTAAAAGTTGGCAGTTCGATCTTGCCATTTACATTGACGATAAATGATAAGTCCAACACGCCAATAAAATTTAATTTAGAATACGTGGACAAACCAAGCTACAGTTTTACTGTTGAAAAGAACGACTTTGTTCCATATATAAAAATGGAAATTACTCGTTCTAGCGTGACTCTATCAAATGCAAAAGAAACTTTGATTGGTGATTGCAGTATTGATTTCAAGAGATATTCAAATGAATTGAAAACAATAAACGATCATTATTTAATCTGCGCTAAATTGAGGTTAGTTAATAATGAAACTAAGGTAGCAAGATATTATGAACCAACGAAGGGAACTCAATGTGGAGTTGAGCTAGACAAACAAAAAAATTACGATGTTGTAATTTCTAATAAGGAAAAATGCCAATTAGTCCGCTAGCTTTAGAATATATTTAAGAAACAGTAAAAGTCGCCGATAAGACCTATATCGTGTAGGTTTTACGGACATAGTTTCCTCCTTTGCGGACACAGAAACTAGAGTCCTTTCAAGGCAGCGAATCTGATGGAACCAGTTCGCTGTTTTGCATTTTGTAGACCTTTATCTACCTCAACACTAATGAGTAGCTGACAGATCTTCCCTTAGATTCGTTTTTCTTGAGTAATTTTTTTTCGACCAGATCGGCTAAGTCTCTTTTTGCGGTAGCTGGACTAACCTTGGCGATGCTGACGTATTTCTTGTTGGTCATCCCGCCAATAAATCCTTCTGGTTCACACTCTATCATATTTTATAGTACTTTTTTTTGACGTGCATTTAATTCCGTCGCAACTTGGTTTTTCCAAAAATTATTAGTCAGTTTTACTTTTTGAATTGTTGCTTTCGATTTCTCAATAGCTTTGATGAATACTTTCAAAAACCAAAGTATCCAATCTGTAATATCTAAATTGCCTTTTTGAGATTTTTCAAAATTTGATGGTATTCTTTTCGCTGCTGGCTGATTTGCACGAATAAGCTGTAACATCTTTTTTGACTGGCTTCGTCCTGAGCAAGAGCTAAATCGGTAATAGCTCGTGCAACTCGCCCATTACCATCTTCGAATGGGTGAATCGTGATAAACCATAAGTGTGCCATTGCTGCGCGAATCTGTCATTCCTGCTTATTGGTTTTGGAATTAAACCACGCAATGAATTCATCCATTTCATTTTTTATTTGATCACTGGGAGGGGCAATGAAGTGAACTTTGGCTTTACCTATTTGACCAGAAATAACTTGCATGGTTTCTTTCGAAGAGCGCCATTCGCCGACCTTGACTTCGTGAATGCGTAGTCATTGGACGTCCTTTATTGACCCGATTAGCAAGCATATTCGGGTCAAGAAAAGCGGTTCCATCAGTTCGTTCAAGTTGTTTGAACTTTAGCATCTGATATATCCAGTTATGGGTGATTGAATTTAAGACAAGATTTAAGTAAGACTTAAGTCTTGTCTTTTTCCTGTTGAGCTTTCAGATAAATCTTCATCATGAAGTCTATCTAAATACATACAAAACCTTATAATCGACCCAAAAACAAAATATCCTCATTAGAAGATTTTTTCTAAGCTCTCAACAATTTTCCAAATTAGCCAAGCTAATTTGAGAATATATTTAAGAACCAGTAAAAATCGCCGATAAGACCTATATCGTGTAGGTTTTACGGACATAGTTTCCTCCTTTGCGGACACAGAAACTAGAGTCCTTTCAAAGCAGCGAATCTGATGGAACCAGTTCGCTGTTTTGCATTTTGTAGACCGTATTTGAAGCATTTAAATCAGTGAACTCATTTGACATCGCTGTACTGGGCTTTTAGCATTTTTGTATAGTTTTGGGGAGATGATGAAAAAAATTAGGTTGTTGATTTCACTCTTGTTTATAGTGTTTGTGACTTTATCAAAGACGCTATTGATGGCAACAGAAAGCAATGTGATCTCTTTAGCCAGCAATCAGTTTGGTTTCGATCTTTATAAGAAACTTTCAAAGTCGGATGGAAATTTGTTTTTTTCACCCTTAAGTATTGAAGTGGCAATAGCGATGACAAGTGCGGGTGCTCAACAAGAGACACTTCAGCAAATTATTAGCATCCTTCATTTAAAAAAGAACTATCACTCTAATTTTAAAAATATTTTAAAACAATTAAAAGGGAACAAATCGTTTCAACTTTTAATCGCTAATCAATTATGGGGGACGTCGGGGACAAGTTATGACCCTGAATTCTTAAAACAATTAATTGAAAACTATAACGCCACATTAGTACCACTTGATTTTAAAAATCAGACTGAGTCCTCTAGAGTCACCATCAATCAATGGGTTGAAAAACAAACGGAAAATAAAATTAAAGACCTTCTTAAACCCGGGGTCATTAAAGCCGATACAGAACTTGTGTTGACGAATGCGGTTTATTTCAAGGGCAATTGGGATGAAGAGTTTGATAAATCACAAACCACTGACGATATTTTTTACCTGTCTACACAACAAAAAAAATCCATTCCCTTTATGCATATGAAATCGAATTTCAATTATGCTGAAAATGCGAAATGGCAATACTTACAAATTCCTTACAAAGGAAAAGAACTTGTCATGGAAATACTGTTGCCACGTGAATCGCTAACATTGACTAGTCTTGAGCAAAAACTGAATTTGCAAACATTTTCCGAACTGGCCTTGCATGCTCAGCCCGATGATGTGATTGTTGCACTCCCTCGTTTTAAAGCCGAATCAGAATTTGATATGGAGCAGATACTGGCAACACTTGGAATGCCATTGGCTTTTGACTCCTCCAAAGCTAATTTTAAGGGAATCAGAAAACTAAATCCTGGCGAGACTCTTTATATTTCTAAGGTGATTCACAAGGCCTATGTTGACGTCAACGAAACAGGTACGGAAGCTGCCGCTGCAACAGCCGTAGTTGCCGTACTTGGCTCTGCATTAGTGCCGCAAAAGCAACCCAAAACCTTTAAGGCCGACCGACCATTTTTATTTTTTATTCGCCATTTAAACTCAGGATCCATATTGTTCATGGGGCGATATTCAAAACCCTAGGAATTTACAGAATCTAAAAAGGTGCCAGGCCGTGTTTCTTAGAGCGTAGCGCCAAGAAACACGGCCTGGCACCTTTTAATCGGGATAAACTTCTAGTAATTTGCGTTTTAAGATTTTGCCGGAGTCGCCTTTGGGTAGTTCGGGGACGACTTTGAAATATTTTGGAATTTTAAATTTTGCTAAGTTTTTTAAACAGTGATCGGATAATTTTTGCGAAGCCTGTTCCGAGTTGAAATCACAGTTGGATTCTAGCACAACATAAGCTTTGCCGACCTCGCCCCATTTTTCGTCCTTCACCCCAATCACCGCTACATCGCGAATCCCTGGTAAGGAACGAATCACCTTTTCTAACTCAGCGGGATAAACATTTTCACCACCAGATTTGTACATGTCTTTTTTGCGACCCACGACATACACATAACCTTCCGTGTCCTGGCGAACTAAATCCCCCGTATGCAACCACCCATCGACGATGGTTTCCTTGGTGGCCTTATCGTTGTGCCAATAGCCAGTCATCATGCTAGGGCCCTTTAATAATAATTCTCCGACTTCGTTGGCAGCCACAGTCTGTCCATCATCATCGACCACTTTGATATCGATGTAAAAATTTGGAAAACCAATCGAGCCGATCTTGCGAATCGCATCTTGCTCATTCAATGAAAATACATTCGGACCAAATTCTGTTAGTCCGTAACCTTGTCGAATGGGAATGCCCTTGTTGTGCCAAGTTTGGATTAACTCAACGGGCATCGGTTCACCACCCACGATGGCATAACGAATATTTTTTAATTCCACTTTAGGAAATACTGTCGAGCGTGACATCATGTCCATAGTGGTCGGTACGCCAAATAATAAGGTGCATTTTTGTGAGTCCGATAATTCTAAAATTCGATCGGGATCAAATTTTTTCAATAAAATTATTTTAGCACCACGATGCAAAAACGGTGTCGTTAAAACATTCCAACCACCGGTGTGGAAAAATGGTAAAAAGATCACTGTTGCATCTGATTGATTGATGTTCAATCGTAAGCTGGTGTTGATGGAGTTCCAAAACAACATTCCGTTAGAAATCATCGCTCCTTTGGGAGCTCCAGTCGTTCCAGAGGTATAAATAATTTGTGCGATAGAGTTTTCATCTCCAGCAAAATTGGATAAACCGACAATACTATCTGAACTTCTAGAGGTCGATGAAGTCGAAGTTAGTTTTGCTGTAACCAATTCGGCAAAACTATTTTTTCCAATTAAATGCAGGCATTGTTCGGGGCGAACACCGGCAGTTAATTGCTGAACTAAATCGTCAAAACTACTTTCATGCACTAATAATTTTGGTTTGCAATCGCCAACGATATGCTCAACTTCACGTGCCGTTAAGCGATAGTTAATCGGCACAATCATGGCCCCTAATCTTTGGGCTGCAAAAAACAAAGTGATATACTCTAATTCATTCACGGATAAAACAGCAATGCGATCGCCGGATTCAATATGGAATTGCTTTTTTAGAACCTCAGCTCCGACACAGGCCGATTGATACAATTGAGAGTAAGTGATTTCTCGACCAGTATCTCCATCCATCAAAGCCACATTGTTCGGAGAATATAAATTCCATTTTTTTAGCCAATCCATCTCCATTGCATTTGCCATTTTATCCCCCTTAACTAATTTTTTTCAAAATACGATTCTTTTTAATTCAAACAAAAAATAATTTTTTATTTAGTCGATTAAAAATTATCTCCCCCAAAAATCATCGTGATTGTTTTTTCAGACTGTTTATTTAACTTTAAAAAAATTAAATAAACGAGTCCGAAACAGCAATCACTTTAAACTATGTATCGTATCCCCATTCCATCGCAGCTGCGGCCATTGACATTCCACCACCGCTACCAAGAAGCACACACAGATCACCTTTTTTCAATTTATGTTGGCGAACGGCATCCGCTACACACATACCAACAGCCGCTGAACCGGTATAACCAAAGCGATCCATAATATTGTGAGATAATGTTGTTGGGACTTGAAGATTCGTTAACGCCTCATTGATGCTGTTGATATTAATTTGTGTCATGAAAAAATGTTTTACATCAGATGGTTTTTTACCAATGCGATCTAAAATAATTTTCGTCAATCGTGGCCAGTGTGTACCATTCGTTTCGATAGGAATTTTTTTAGCAAAATTTAGTAAGTGATCCTTACGCTCGATCACTTCGTGAGTCACAGGCATGTGCGTTCCGCCAGCGTAGATTCCCATGTAGTCATGATACTGACCATCAGCATACAACTCAGTGGCTAAAATACCAGAGCCATCTGTGCTTGGTTGTAAAATTGCAGCTCCGGCACCATCAGCAAACAAAGTCGCAATTTTAAAATCATCAAAATTTAAATATTTACTCATGCCGTAGGCGCCGACGACTAAGATATTTTTATATTTTTTGTCAGCAACGATATATTTACTAGCCAAATCAACAGCCGTCACAAATCCAGCGCAAGCCGTGTTGATATCAAATGTTCCTGCATTCGTTGCACCTAATTTGTGTTGAACGACGCTGGCTGTACTTGGTGAAATATAATCGGGAGTATCTGTAGAGACGACGATTAAGTCGATGTCTTTTGCTGTGATGCCGGCGTTTTTCATGGCCTCTTGTGCAGCGGGAATAATTAAATCGGAGGTGGCTTGCTCTGGCGCCATGTAGCGACGTTCAAGAATGTTTCGCTGCGCTCTTAAGAAAGAGTCGATGTCTTTTTGGTACATCTCATTGAAGAATTGATTCGTGACGACTCTTTCGGGAACATAATATCCCGTGCCCTTGATGACGGCTCGAGTTGTGTTTGAAGAATTTCCTGTGCTTGTGTTCGTGCTCATATAGTTTGCCCTCTCCATTTCGCATTCGCGGTTTCAACGGGGTTCATGTTTTATTTGCGTTATTATTCTATTAGTTTGGCTATAATTTGTTGATCGAAAATGCAAGCTTTGCAAGTCAAAATATTAGAGTTTTTGCTTTATTCAGTGTGCGAATGCGTTGTTCATCGCTATGATTTACAGTGGTTTACAATGATTTTTTTTGACTTCATGAAGTGGCCTGTGGGAATTCTGACAAACACACATTAGGGGGAAAAATGACAAACGTAAATTACTCATTTACAGATAAAGTGGCTGTTGTTACTGGCGGCGCTCAAGGTATTGGCTTTCAAATCGTTCACAGTTTTTTAGCTGCTGGAGCGAAGGTTTCTATTTGGGATTATTCTGAGCAAGCATTGGCAG
>JBPOJH010000058.1:0-27566 GCA_052033755.1 Bdellovibrionota bacterium
TCGGCTCATCACATCCTGGGGCTGGAGCAGGTCCCAAGGGTTTGGCTGTTCGCCAATTAAAGTGGTACGCGAGCTGGGTTCAGAACGTCGTGAGACAGTTTGGTCCTTATCTTCTGTGGGCGTAAGATTTTTGAACAGAGCTGTCCTTAGTACGAGAGGACCGGGATGGACAAACCTCTGGTGTTCCTGTTGTCGCGCCAGCGGCATTGCAGGGTAGCTATGTTTGGAATGGATAACCGCTGAAAGCATCTAAGCGGGAAGCCAACTGTAAGATTAGAAATCTCAGAAATATCTCTAAAGATTCCTTGTAGACTACAAGGTGATAGGCGGAAGGTGTAAGTGCAGTAATGCATTCAGCTGATCCGTACTAATAGATCGTGAGGCTTTTTTAAAATTTTTACCGCTAAAAATCTCTTCAATTAATTTCTGGTGTCGCTAGCGAGAAGGAAACACCTGATCCCATTTCGAACTCAGTAGTTAAGGTTCTTTGCGGTGATGATATTGCACAGGTGACTGTGTGAGAAAGTAGCTAGATGCCAGGACTAATTTTAAGCCATCTATTCATAGAATAGGTGGCTTTTTTTTTGTTTTTTGATTATTAATCTGGCTATTTGTAGTTTCTAATCAAGAACTTTTTATGAATTAATAAGGATTTTGCTGGTAGTGTCTTCTGTCAAATACATTAATATTAAAAAAAAAACGGAGCATATAGCTCCGTTTTTTTTATTTATGATATGGTTGATTTAATATTCAAAAGGAACTGAATTGATATTTTCGGCTCTGTAAAACAAGTCATAAGCAATTGTACCACTAGGAAGTAGGGCGATATTTCTTGCTTTTTTGACTGCATTTGATACTCGTCGTTGTTGAGCTAGACTTAGTTTGGAGATTCTAGCTGGTGTGATTTTACCGCCATCACTAATAAATCTAGAAAGTGAAACGGGGTCTTTGTAGTCAAAGCTTTGATCACCTTGGAACTCTTGTCGATATTTGCTCTTTGTGTTTTTTTTCATTAGATCTCCTTGTTAATTAAGTGAATAATTCAAAAAATAAAACTTTTAAAGTTATCAGACGTTATAGTCCAAAAATTAGTTGCCAACAAGTATCTTTTTAAATATATTCCTGATTTTCCAGGAGGATTTAATTATGAGTAAGTGCGAGTTATCTGCGAAGGGGCCAGTGGTAAAAAATTTAGTAAGTCATTCTAATCGCAAGACTAAAACAATTGCCCAGCCTAATGTTCAATATAAAAGATTATATAGTCAGGCACTAGATCAGATGATTAGATTCAAAGTAGCTGTAAGTGCTATACGAGATTTAGAAAAAACTGGTGGTTTAGACCGATATATTATCAATCAAAAAGACAATCTACTTTCAAAGAGAGCATTGTCCTTAAAATTTAAAATATTGTCTAAGTTAAATTCTACTAAGAGTGCTAAAAGCAAATAGGAGACTGTGTGGGTATGAAATTAAAAATAACTAAGGGTTCGACAGTGCAGGTTATAACGGGATCTGATAAAGGAAAAAAAGGTCTTGTGCTTGAAATTAATAAAGATTCTTTAAAAATTAAAGTTCAAGGCGTTCGAATGATGACACATTTTGACAATAAGGAAGAAGGACCTAAGAAATCAGAAGGATTTATTGATTATTCAAATGTAAAACTTATTTCTTCGGCTAAAGCAAAGAAGTCTTCTTCACACACAGCTTCTGCGAAGAAGTAGTCAAATTAGCCGTCTAATCATTTTTAATGATATTTGCAATACGCTCACTAATTAAAATAGTGGGCTTTTTTTTTGCGATTCCGTTCATTATATCTCAGTGAAATTTTGTATGAATGTTCTTCCATCTGAAACCATGAAAAGTGGCAATAGTTATATTAGTAAATCAATAATACGACGTTGAGTAGCAATACACATTTAAATACTGTAAACTATCTAAGATAAACCAATGATCGTTTAATTATCAACTTAAAGTAAGTGTGTTATTAAAATCTGAATGTGGGTAGCAAAGGAGTGTTTCGATGAACGACAATTTAAATGTGGCCATGATTCAACTTACGAGCACAGATAATATTTCGGAAAATATTAGTCAAATCAGATCACTAATACATTCAATAACCCTGAATACGGATATTGTATTTTTGCCAGAAAATGCATTGTTTTTTCGAATACAGGAGGGATCAACAATTCCAAAATTTAATATGGAATCTCCAGTCGTTAAAGAAATACAGACGTTAAGCGATGAGACGAATCTAAGTATTTATTTAGGTTCATTGCCCTTAGATAATAATGGGAAAACGTTTTCATCCTCAGTGTTGTTGACCCCTACAGAGTCGCCAAAAATTCTTTACGATAAAATACATTTATTTGATGTGGATATGCCTAATCGACCTCCAATCCGTGAGTCGGATGTGTTCACCCGAGGAGAAACTCCGAGGATTTTTCAGTTTAAAAATTGGAAATTTGGTTCTAGTATTTGTTATGATGTTCGCTTTTCCGAGCTTTATAATTTTTATGCGAAGGCAGGTGCTGAATGTTTATTAATTCCCTCCGCATTTTTACCAGAAACAGGAGCAGCACATTGGCACGTCCTATTGCGAGCTCGAGCTATCGAGAGCCAATCCTATGTAATTGCACCAGCGCAAAGTGGAGTACACAAGGATAAATCGGGAAACTTCAGACGTACTTATGGACATTCTTTAGTGGTTGATCCCTGGGGTGAGATTGTAGCCGAAGCAACAACTCCAGAACCTCAAGTTCTAACTGTTACTCTTACAAAAGACAAAATAGACAGCATAAAAGCTAAAATGCCAATGGCTAAACATCGATTAAATAAATTCCAATAGCTAAATACCCAAGCTGCTAGCCTGAATCCAGTATCTCCTGGCAAGAACAGTGACGGGAATTCCCATTGAATAGTGCTCTTGAACGATCACTTCCTACTTTTGCTGTGTAAATTGTTTCCGTCCGCTAGACGTAACTTTCATAAAGACCCCCTTGGGTTGGGTGTCCAAATCAAATCGGGGTCAGGAATAAAAACCTAAGCCCTAAAGGGGAGTCATTTATTCTAATTGGCAACACTATAATAGTCTAAAATAAGGGTTAATATTATACAGTTACTTGGCAATTCTTGATCAAAGAATATTAATACTATCAAACATACTTCTTATGCCTGGTGGCTTAACGGAGTCAGACATCGAGACCTACTACCTGCCGAAGACACGCAAAGTACCGATAAAACTGCGAAGGGTTCGAGGTAAGGGGAATGGTACGATTTTCATATAGATTGATCGACATGTAATTTCGCAGCCAAATTATTTGTAAATATGGTTGATGAGAAGAAATTAGATAATCTTGTGATGATCTTTCGATTTTTATAAGCCTGCAGAAATCACTTAAGCCAATCTTAAATTTCTGAATCTTTCTGAGTATCTCCAATTTTTGGAAATGTTTAACGTTTGGTTGGTTTTTATATTTTCAGTGTTTCATTTAATTGCACACGTTAT
Source organism: Bdellovibrionota bacterium (assembly GCA_052033755.1). Lineage (GTDB taxonomy): Bacteria > Bdellovibrionota > Bdellovibrionia > Bdellovibrionales > Bdellovibrionaceae > JBPOJH01. The sequence continues at coordinate 3,506 of JBPOJH010000058.1, forward strand.
GCAATTAAATGAAACATAAGGCTATTTAACTTATACAACAACTTCCCTGAGGCAGGAGGATTACGTAACCTATGGATATTAACTTATACGGTCACTATTTTGAAGCTGATGGCTCTGAGAGTAAAGTGGATTTCTACAAAAAAAAGTGAGCTAAAGTATTGGGGGACCTCCAATGCAGTTATTTATAAAAAACTTTTGGGATTCAAAAAATGAGGATGAATCATATTTCATTGTTTTAGGGGTGACACCCCCCCAAAAAAAAACAACAGGGAAGTTGTGTGCCCCCTGTTTCAGGGAAGTTGTCGTGTAAGCTAAATAACCAAATGGGAAAAATTTATTGAATTGTATATTGAAGGAGTAAATACCACTGAGCCTATCTCCGACAATTAGAAGTGATTGTTTAAGTGCAATCCTAGCTGATTCTAAAGGATTGAGTATTATCGTATAAATTAAGATAATGGAGTGTCATAAGGCTGACAAATTTTAAAAAGATATCGGCATCGAGGCTGAAGTGACGGCTATTCGTGATTGGAATTTATCACAAGTTTACCAAGAATAAAGATTTACGAAGGATTGTGATGAATGGTGAACTATTTTTTTCGAGTGTGACAAACTTGAAGAATTTGGTTCGTCAGTAAGACTGTTTATCTTTTATTCAGGTGTTTAATTTTAGAAAAAAATCTATCGCGCAGTTGAAGTTGATTAATAAATAATTATCTTTACCTCATCTGCCAAGCGAATCAGGACATGTAAAGGATGAGGTAATTGCTACTTCCAATTCCTATAAAAATATTTCTTTTGTTGCTTGGGCTTGGCACCGCTAAGACAGTGCCGTACTTTCGAAGTATTACTGTACAGCTTTAAGCTTAAGCCTTTGCGAATTATTTATTGGAATTGGTATCAGTATCAGTATCAGTATCAGTATCAGTATCTGTAGGAGTAGGAGTAGGAGTAGGAATAGGAATAGGAATAGGAATAGGAGTATGAATATCAGTATCAGTATGAGTAGAGGTTTGTGCTACTCGCAGGCTGATAATACGGCCTGCCAAGTAGCAACTAATGCCAATTCCAATAATTAATTGGCCAAGAGGCTAGCTTGAAGCTGTATGGAAATACTGCGAAAGCACTGTGCAGCTTAAACATCGCTAAGATATTAGCAACGAAGGACAATTATTTAGTGGAATTGGTATTACTTGGAGTCGGGGCGGTATAAAATACATATAAATTACAGATTAGATATCTGTTGAGAGTTTAGATAGTTGGATTTAGAATCGGATAAGATTTGAATTTTTGGTGATTTAATTTCGATGCCAATAATTAATTGTTCGAGGCGCAAGTTTGAAATTGTATGGAAATACTGCGAAAGCACTGTGCGGCTTAAGCTGCGCCAAGATATTAGCAACGAAGAACAATTATTTAGTGGAATTGGTAAAATTATCTGAGTTGTATAATACTAAATCTAGTTCCTTCGTTGAACCAGTCTCTGTTACCTCCCCCCCCCAGTTTCAGGGAAGAGTCGTGTAAGTTAAATAATCAAATGGGGAGTGGAAAAGGCGAGAGGAAAGTGCGAAAGCGAGATGTCGGTGGCAACGCGAATACCTTCGGCCCGCGTGACAGGACTTACAAAGCGAGCGAGTAACGAAAGTACGAAGTAAGTAGAGTTGATATAACTTGCAGCTGTATTTTAAAAGACATCTGCACAACAACGAAGGGTATCCCCCCTCTTCAGGGAAGTTGTTGTGTAAGTTAAATAATCAAATGGGGTGCTGAATTGGTAAGGTCAAATTGAAAAATCAGATCGTGCAAGTGAGATTGGCATTAGTTTGGATAAAAGTTTCGATAAAGATAAACTAGAGGAGTGTTTATGGAATCAATCGTAGGGAACCAGCATATAACAGGCAGTAGCGAATACGCCGCTTCAATTAAACGAGAAGAGATGGAAGTGGACGTAGCCATTATTGGTGGTGGCGTTGCTGGACTGTCTGCCGCATTGCAAATTAGCAATCAAATCGAAGCCCATAATAAAAGTATTGCCGAAGGGAAAACGCAAGGTGCTCCAATAAATGACCCGATGATTGTTGTCATTGAGAAGGCCTCTGAAATTGGTGCTCACAGTCTGTCAGGAGCCGTATTAAACCCAATCGCTTTAAAAGAACTAGTTCCAGATTATGAAGAGCAAGGTTGTCCTATAGAAGCAAATGTCACATATGATGCTGTTCACTATCTTGGGGAAAGCTTTAGTTTTAAATTACCCATCACTCCTCCACCATTTCATAATATCGGGAATAAAATAATTTCTATTGCTAAGTTTAATCGTTGGTTGGGCGGTTTATGTGAAGCTCGTGGGATTAATATTCTACCTGGTTTTGCCGCTGTTGAGGCTCTATATGAAGGAGACAAAATTGTTGGTATAAGAACGGGAGATAAAGGTCTTAGTAAATCGGGTGAGCAAAAAGCGAATTTTGAGCCGGGTATTATTTTACGACCAAAGGTAACTATTTTTGCAGAGGGGACTCGTGGGTCATTATTTAAACAAGTCAGTAAGAAATTAAATTTGCGACAAGATAGAAATCATGAAGTGTTTGAGGAAGGCGTAAAAGAGATTGTGCAAATGCCCAAGGGCACAGTGACGCCAGGACGAGTGGTTCATACGATGGGATTTCCTTTATCGAAATCTGTGGGAGGCACTTTTGTATACACACTTCCAGATGATAAGATAGTCGTTGGATTAGTGGCTTATCTGGATTCGAAAGATCCACTTTTAGATCCGCACCGCGAACTACAAAAGCTGAAAACACATCCGTTTTTTAGAAAAATGCTTCAAGGTGGAAAAGTGATTTCTTATGGTGGTAAGACCTTACCAGCAGGGGGTTGGTTTTCAATTCCGAAATTGTATGGAGACTCTTGGATGGTGACAGGTGATTCAGCAAGTTTAGTTGATGTGCAAAGACTGAAGGGTATTCATCTAGCCATGAAGTCGGGTATGTTAGCTGGAGAAACGGCTGTTCAAGCCTTGATTGACGGAGATACCTCTGAAACTGGACTTAAAAAATATGAACAAAAATTACACTCTTCCTACATCAAAGAAGAGCTTTATAAAGTGCGAAACTTTCACCAAGCATTGAGCTTGGGAATTCCTGCCGGTTTACCATTGATCGCGATTCAGGAACTAACAGGAGGGAAGGGGCTACAAGATAACATGCCTTCACATGTGGATAGTAAGACCACGGAAAAAGTTGTTGATTTTTGGGGAGCCGATCCGTTTTCTAGACCGGAAAATCAGTTGCCAAAACCTGATGGCGAATTGTTTTTTGATAAGCTGTCCTCAGTTTATTTGACCGGTACCATGCATGACGAGGACTCTCCAAATCATTTGCTTTTGAAGGATGGGGATATTTGTCGTGAGATTTGTGAACCTCAATATAAATCACCGTGTAATCATTTTTGCCCAGCCGCTGTCTATGAAATGGTTCCCTCAACTCAGTATGCGGGTAAGAAGGAATTACAAATTAATTTTACAAATTGTATTCACTGCAAAACTTGTGATATTAAGTGTCCATTCGAAAATATTGATTGGACAGTGCCTGAGGGCGGTGGGGGGCCAAAGTACCAGGATACTTAGTCCTTTTACTTTTACATTTAAATAAGGAATTATATGGCTCAATTTTTTGCGGTGACCTCAAAGGGATTAGAAATTGCTTTAGCAAAAGAATTAAATGCTTATGGGGCCAAGCGAGTGAGCGTTTCTGGCACGGGTGTGGCTTTTGAGGGCTCTTGGGAAGATGTTTATCGATTAAACCTTAGACTAAGAACTGCATCCAGAATTATTAAACCAATATTAGATTTCCCAGCTTATCAATTGGATGAGTTGTATAATAATATCTATAATCATAATTTCGTTCAGTATTTTTCAGTGGATAAAACTTTTAAAATTGATGCTTCAGTCAAGGAGTCAATGATTAGTGATCAGCGAATGGTTGCCATGAAAGTCAAAGATGCCATTGTGGATCAGTTTAGGGAAGAGTTTGGCGAAAGACCGAGTGTGGAAAATGGTTCGCCTGATATTCGTATCTTAGTAAAGGTGTATAAGAATCAATTTAGTGTTGCCATAGATACAACCGGTGAGTCTTTGTTTCAACGAGGCTATCGAATGGATGCTGGGCCAGCTCCTTTGAAGGAAACCGTGGCAGCGGGATTGTTGTTGTTGTCTGATTGGGATATGAAAACACCAATCTACGATCCTATGTGTGGTTCGGGCACCATATTAATTGAAGCGGCGTTGATGGCGATGAATTTTTCTCCGGGTTTACTACGCAAAGAATTTGGTTTAATGAAATTAAATAATTTTGATTCTGAATTGTGGGATTCGGCCGTTCAGGCAGAGATTGAGCGTGAGGATGATTCTGCTTTATTGCCAGGTGGAGAACTAGAGTCAAACTCTGATGGTGGCCAAATAGAAAAAAGAAAAACAAAAGAAGCAAAAGAAGCAAAAGAAAAAGTGGATGTTGCAAAAAATTGGACGTTCTATGGCTCTGATATTGATAAAAAAGTGTTAGGATTTGCGAAGATTAACGCCAAAAGAGCAGGTGTGGATCATTTGATAAATTTTAAATCAGATTCAGTAGCAACCATAGTCCCACCTTTTGAAAAAGGTATTATTTTTGTAAACCCTCCTTATGGGGCCCGATTAGGGGATGAAGATAATTTGCGAGATGTTTATCGTGATTTTGGGTTTTCCTTAAGAAAGAAATTTTCAGGATGGACAGCGTGGATACTTTCGGGAAATAAAGACTTGATTCCACTTTTATCATTAAAGGCTGAACGAAGAATACCTGTTTATAATGGGCAGCTAGAATGTCGTTTATTGAAATACGTAATTAAATAGGTAAAGTAAATCCTTTGGTAAGAGCTATGTGAATCGCCATAGCCGCTAGGGCAAAGAAAATTGTGAAATTAATTAGAATATTTTTAGAGTTCCGTTTTGCGAGGGAAATGCTTAAGCCCAGGAATAACCAAATAGCAATTTTATATTTGAGCCAAGTTGGCCACTCGATAAAGTTTAACAATTGAGCCATCTTTAACCCTGTATACAGGACAAAAGCCATTCCCAAACCATGAATAACGGATCCATATAGTCTAAGTCTGATAGTTGGTTTGGAATGAAGATGATTTACGACATTGACGAAGACCAATCCAGACAAAATAAAAATGAAACCAAGAATATGTAAAAATTTAAAACTAATGTAACTCATGTGTGAATTCTCCTGTGCTATTAACTTTTTGCGGCTGTCTTTTTAAGTTGAGCGACGTCTTTTCTGATTTCTACTAAACTGGCAAGAGTCGAAGTGACCTTCAGGGCTTCTTTGAGCGGAAGGAGTGGATAGCCAGCATAGGCGCCCGGTGTTGTGATGTCTTTGGTCACAACGGAGCGTCCACCAAGTGTGACATCCGAGCATATGCTTGTGTGATCAGCCACAACGACGCCTCCTCCACACATGAAGTTATCACCAATTTGGCTTGAGCCAGCCATCATAAATCCAGCGGTTATTAAGCAGTTCTTACCAATGATGCAGTTGTGAGCAATATGTACCAAGTTATCAATTTTAGTATGATCACCAATTACAGTAGATTGGATTGTGGCTCTGTCGATAGAGCAATTCCCACCGATCTCGACATAATCGCCTATAACGACATTGCCGATTTGAGGAATTTTCATTGGACCAGATCTAGTAGGTGCATAACCAAATCCATCAGTTCCCAATCGACTTCCAGAGTGAATAATACAGTGATTACCTATGATCGTTTGATGTCCCACGAACACCTGTGGATGAAGGAATGTTTTTTTTCCTAAGCGCGAACCAGCTCCAATAAACGATTGAGACTGAATCACGCAGCCGGCGTCGATAATGACATCTTCTTCGATAGTGACAAAGGCACCGATAACGGCAGTTGGGTCTATTTGCGCACTTGGATGAATAAAGGATTGCGCCACGGAAGAGCTGCGTGTCTGATGGTAGCTACTAAAAAGTGGTAATACCAACCCCATGGCTAACTGAATATTTTTGCATGCGATAACAACGGAATTGCAATTGTTCATTAGGCTAGAGGCCTCTGTCGATTTGGCGATATCGTTCGTTGTGATAATAATTGCCGCTTGATGATGAAGAGCTGATTTGAAATCGGTGAGTGAAGAAACGAACACTAAGGATAGTTTTAGCTCTGTAGCTTTGTCTTGGGGCTTTTTGACTTGAATTACACTGCTAGGCGCTGATGGTGTGAAAATAGCGCTAAAAAAATGTGGATAGTCTTGAGAGTTTAAATTTAAAATTTGCAGATATGAAACTGGCACTTGTTTTTTCATCGAAGAGCCCCCAGTAAGGTTGTAGTGTTGAGAAAAGTTAATTTTTCGAAGGAAAATCTTTCGTCAAGATTTCGCTCTGCAAAATAATCCTTAAGTGTCCTCTTAAAATAAACTGGATTTTCTGTCGAATTCAATGAATATTTAGCCTATTGTTGAGTGTGCTTTATTTGCATCAAATGTTTTTTGTACAGTATTTGTATTTTAAAAGGAGTGTCGAATGGCTAAGAAAGCCTCAAAGGATGTGAAAAAAGGTGGAGCTAAAGTCAAAAGCAAAACTGAGAAAGAAAAATCAGTCGTTAAAAACGCTAAAAAGGAAGCAACATTAGCCAAGAAGAATTCTAAAACCGGGATGGTCAAAGAAAGCAAAAAAACAGTTGCGACTAATAAAGCTATAAAGAAAGTAAATTCGACAGAGAAAAAAACAGTCGGTGTAAAAACTTCTATTGCGAAAGAGAAAACACAGCCACAGAAGTTAACAGCAATAAAAGAGACTCAAACTGTAAAAGTTGGTCAAAAAGTTGAAAAAAGCTTACCTGTTAAAAAAGACGACAAGAAAAAAATGGAATCAACAGATTCCAAAAAAGAGGCAACAAAAGGCAGTAGTAAAAAACCAAATTCGCTAGACTTGCCAGCAGATGTTCCAGATACGGAAGAAGGACGCAAGTGGGTTGATTACTGGAAAAAACATGGTGCCGAGCCTGCAGCCGTTTACTCAATTTCGGGCGTTTTTGAAGCGAATACGCCATTAGAGCATAAAGTGTTGGGTTGGGGTTATATTATAAGTGTTCTTAATGATCGCTTAGAGGTACTATTCAAAGATGGAATTAAACACTTGATCAGCAACTATAAATCACAGTAAATTAGCGAAAATTTAACAGAAAAGGTTCACAAAAAAGTATGGCAAAAGACGATTTAGCACAGGTAGATGGAAAAATCATTGATGCATTAGCAGGTGGCATTTACAAAGTTCAGCTTGAAAACAATGTAGAAATTCAAGCGAAGCTTTGTGGTAAAATGCGCAGATTTAATATTCGAGTTGTAGTCGGTGATAAGGTTAAGGTGGGGGTATCTCCATATGACCCTACCCACGGTTTAATCATGTACCGCCACAAATAGGCTTAAAAAATAAGGCACATCATTTATAAAAATTCATGAGGTTTTTTTATGGATCTTTCGTTACAGGTTTATCTAAGTAAAGTCGTCCCAGGAGTGAGTTGGAAATCGGCCTCTGCAGTTATCGAATTGACAGCAGAGGGAGCGACGGTTCCGTTTATAGCTCGTTACCGTAAAGAGAAAACGGGCAATCTGGATGAAACACAAATACGGCAAGTTATCGAATCTAACGACACTTATCAAGAAATCGTGAAAAGAAAAGCATTTCTATTGAAAGAGATCGGTGAGCAAAACAATTTAACCGATGAAATAAAAAAACGGATTGATTTGTCTTGGGATCTTGGTGAATTGGAAGAAATTTATCGTCCATTCAAAAAGAAAAAAAAGACCAAGGCGACTTTGGCCAGAGAAGCTGGCTTGGAGCCATTGGCTCAATGGATTTGGGATTTAGGACATGCCTTAATTCAAGATGAAACAACAATGGAAGTGAAGGCAAAAGCCTTTTTAAATTTGCCAGCAGGTATTGCGAGTTATGATTTGGCCCTAAAAGGCGCTCAAGATATTTTGGTCGAGAAAATTGCCAATGAACCAGGTTTGCGTGAAAAAGTTCATAAAAACTTTTTTGAAGAGGGTAAAATTGTTTCCAAAAGAACTAAGAATTTTAAGCCACATTCAAAATACGAAATGTATGCTGAGTTTGAAGAAAAAGCGAAGTCCTTGTTAGAAACAAAAAGTTCACATCGTTATTTGGCTATGAGACGGGGTTGGCAAGAAGAGGAACTGACAGTTGAAGTGGTAGGTGATGTAGATTCATTATTAAAAGATTACGAAAATTTTTCAACCAGCACTCCAGATAATAATGTGGGTAGTTTTTTAAAGCAATGTGCTAAGTTGGCATTAACTGTTTACGTAATTCCCTCCGTCAATAACGAAATTCATAGAGCTTTGAAGGAAAAATCGGACGCAGATGCTATTACCGTGTTTGCTGAAAATGTGAAGCGACTGTTGTTGGGATCTCCGTATGGACCAAAAGTGGTATTGGGAGTTGATCCTGGATTGAGAACAGGTTGTAAAGTGGCTTTGGTCGACAAAGCCGGAAATTATATTTCACACACGGTGATGCAGATTTTGGGAGAAGAGGCTCATTCAAAAGCCTTGGCCTTGTTGGGTGAAGTCTTAAAGCAAATTCACATTGAAGCTATTGCTGTTGGGAATGGAACTGCCGGTCGAGAGACTGAGGTTTTCTTAAGAAAAGTATTGAAAGAATTAGGTAAAGAATCCATCCCGGTTATTATGGTGAATGAAGCAGGTGCGAGTGTGTACTCAGCATCAGAAATTGCAAAATCTGAATTTCCAGATTTAGACCTAACAGTGCGTGGTGCGATTTCAATCGCCAGACGCTTAAGAGATCCTTTGTCGGAATTGGTTAAAGTAGATCCGAAAAGCATTGGGGTTGGTCAATATCAACACGATGTAAATCAGTCTCATTTGAAAAAGAGTCTAGAGGCCGTTGTTGAAAGTTGTGTAAATAATGTTGGCGTTGATTTAAATACAGCCTCTGTTTCTTTGTTGTCCTATGTCTCTGGTATAGGGCCGGCTTTAGCGCAAAATATCGTGGAAGCCAGAAAGAAGACTTTGTTTCACGATCGAAGTGAATTATTAAATGTTCCTCGATTTTCGACAAAAATTTACGAGCAGTGTGCTGGTTTTTTAAGAATTCAAAGTGGGAAGGTTTTTTTAGATTCTACAGGAATTCACCCTGAGCGTTATTCGGCTGTTCGGGATATAGCTCATGAATTAGGAGTCAATATAACTGACTTGGTTGGTGAAGGTGCAAAGAAATTAGCTCCGCTAAGAGAAAAATGGTCGAAGTTAGTAGGTGAATTTACATTTGATGATATCGTCAGAGAATTAGAGAAGCCTGGACGAGACCCTCGCGATCCATTTAAAGTTTTTCATTTTAGAGATGATATTTTTGAAGTGAAGGATTTAAAGGAAGGCATGATTTGTCCAGGGATCGTTTCGAATGTGACGAACTTTGGAGCCTTTGTTGATATAGGTGTTCATCAGGATGGATTAGTTCATATTAGTGAGTTGTCCAATAAGTTTATCGATGATCCTCGCAAAGTGGTAAACCCTGGAGATCAAGTGACCGTTCGTGTTTTGGCTGTCGATAAAGATAAAAATCAGATTTCTTTATCGATGAAGTTAGAAGCTACAGCTGAACGCCGAGCGAAATCGTTTGAGAAAACAGAGCAAGATAAATTTACTCAAAACGCTGGTCAGAATAAGAGTGCAGCTTCCGGAAAAGCAGGAGCTAAGCCTGGCCAAAGACCATTTAATAGTGGCGCTAATAATGGTAAAGATTTTGGCGGGCGTCCGGCGCAAGGTAGTGGTGCTGGCAAGTCTACATTTAGAGAGGGTGGCACTTCTCAGCAAGGTCAACAACCTGGTGGAAGAGGTCACGGTGGACAGAACAGAAACTCTGGTGGCTTTAATAATGATCGTCATCAGGATCATCGTCAGCCTTCAGGTCGACCACCTGCTCAGCCATTCAATAATCCATTTGCAGCATTGACTGGAATTGGAAATAAAAAATAATAGAATTATACCAAATCCAAGTTACTGGTTTGGTATAATTATTTTTGGCTATTGTTGTCTAGAATTTGTCGTGCAAACTCGCTGAATCCCTGGCCGCCAGTCTGAGTGCAAATAAACTTTGGTTTTTTGCTGATTTGGTTTAGAAATGGCGCGATGTTGGCAACTGCAAAACTATTTTGAAAAAAATCAAACATGGGTTCATCGTTGGGAGAGTCGCCAATAAAGGCACATTGCTCTTGAATAGATGATTCGCTAAGACCCAGTTCCGTTTTTAGATAATGAAGACTTTGAGTGACCTTGTTGTAATTGCCAAACCAACCGTTGACATGAATGCTGCTGACTTTGGCCTGGGCTCCATGTCTTTCAAAAATGGCTACGATTTGTTCGACTTCTTGTTTGGATAAAGCGGGGACGTCCTCGCAAAAATCGATGGCTAAATCCATCAAACGACAAAATTGATCGGAAGCAATTCCAGCATGCGGTACAAGTCGATGAACTTCTTGCTGAATCAGGTCCAGTTTGTGGCGATTTTGTAACATTGTTGCATGGTCAAATACATAATGCCGATGCATTTTTTTATTATGATAGCGAAAATAAAAACCACCATTTTCACCAACGATACCATGCACAGGCCAGACACGAGCGATCATTTCACACCAACCTGCAGGGCGACCGGTGACGGGAATAATTTTTACGTGCGACTGATGTAATTTCCATAGCGCTTGATAAGCTTGTGATCCCAGCTGTCCATGATCGGTCAAGGTGTCATCAATGTCTGTTAGCACAACGGTGATTTTATTTTTGAATTCATTTAAGGCTTGCATCCTATCATGGGACAGATGGAAAAGGATTTTGTCGAGGCCTGAAGCTGAGTGTCGAAATTAATATACTCACAGATTCCACTTGCCACGAGTTACTAAGTGCCGTCATTTTTTAACTGTTAAATGTGTTGTGCATCGTGAGCCGAGAATACAGAATAGAGACAATAATGAATAAACGACGGACAATAAAACTCGGCAGTGTTTAATTATTTTTTTAGAACTTGTTAATGCGTGTTAGAAATAGGGGATTCATGGCAAAAAAAACGGTAGTGAAAGCAAAACCTGGCGATAAAGCAAGTGGTAAATTAAGCAGTAAACTGAGTGGTAAAACCAGTGGTTCAGCTAACAGCAAGGCCAATGCGACAAAATCAATTGTAAAAAAAATGAGTCAAAATGCCGAGGATGTTTTTGCCTTATCTTCCGGTAAAAAATTAGTTATCGTTGAGTCGCCAACGAAAGCAAAAACTATCCGTAAGTTTTTAGGAAAAGATTTTTTTGTTGAAAGCTGCATGGGGCATATCCGAGATTTGCCTCAGTCTGCGAAAGATATTCCTGAAAAGTATAAGAAAGAAAAATGGGCCACGTTAGGTGTGAATCCCAATGAGCATTTTGCACCGATCTATTGCATACCCAAAGACAAAACAAAAGTCGTGAAAACTTTAAAAGATAAACTGGGTGAAGCCAGTGAATTATATCTAGCAACCGATGAAGACCGCGAAGGGGAAAGCATTAGTTGGCATTTGTCGGAAGTATTGAAAACAAAAATTCCAACTCGTCGAATGGTTTTTAATGAGATCACCAAAGAAGCCATTCAAAAAGCATTAAAAGACACGCGTGAGATTGATTTGAACTTAGTCAGAGCGCAAGAAGCTAGAAGAATTTTAGATCGTTTAGTGGGTTATACTATTTCCCCCTTATTATGGAAGAAAGTGGCCTATGGATTGTCGGCGGGACGTGTGCAATCTGTGGCAGTCACTTTGATTGTACAACGAGAGCTTGAAAGAATTCGTTTTAAGAAAGCGGATTATTGGGGTGTACTAGCACAACTGCAAAAAGGTTCGGATTTTGAAAGCAAATTGCTAAGCGTTGCAGGGACTCGTGTCGCCACTGGTAAAGATTTTGATGGAACTACCGGGAAGTTGGTTGTGGACTCAAAAGTCAAAATCTTAGTCGAGAAAGAGGCCAAGGATTTAGTTACTACTTTGAAATCAAAAACATGGTTGGTTAAAGAGGTCGAAGAAAAACCGGTTTCAAGAAAGCCAGCAGCTCCATTTATCACTTCAACACTGCAACAGGAAGCCAATCGTAAGTTTAGTTTATCGGCCAGAGAAACCATGCAAGTCGCACAGAAATTGTACGAACAAGGTTATATCACCTATATGCGTACCGACTCAACTTTTTTGTCTAACGAGGCGATCTCGGCAGCCAGAAGCTGTATTTCAGAAAAATACGGTAATGATTATTTACCTCAACAACCCAGATTATATGAAGCTAAAAAAGTAAAAGGGGCTCAAGAAGCCCATGAGGCGATTCGACCTGCGGGGCAAGTATTTCAAACGCCAGAAGAGACGGATTTAACTGGGGTTCAATTAAAAATTTATGATTTGATTTGGAAAAGAACCGTAGCCAGTCAGATGGTGGATTCTAGACAGAAACAAGTTTCGGCTAAGATTGAGGTCGGTGACGCCATTTTTTCATCGAGTGGTACTACGATTGAATTTCCAGGATATTTACGTGCTTATGTGGAGGGTTCTGATGATCCTGAAGCAGAATTGGAAAGTCGTGAAGTAAAGTTACCAGCATTGAAGGTTGGCGATAAAATTAGTTGTTCGCAATTAGAACCTACGTCGCATGAAACGAAACCACCGGCTAGATTTACCGAAGCTAGTTTAGTTCAAACGATGGAAAAAGAAGGCATTGGTCGTCCTTCCACTTACGCTTCCATTTTGGGAACGATCATCGATCGTGGTTACGTTAAGAAAAATGGAACAGCATTGGTACCCACTTTCACCGCCATGGTGGTTTCGAAATTATTGAATCAATATTTGCCTCAATATGTAGATGTTGGATTTACCTCTGAGATGGAAAAATCTTTGGATAATATTGCTGAAGGTGACTTGATAGCTGAGGATTATTTAAAGAAAATATATTTTGGAAAAACTGGATTGAAAGAACTTGTGGAAACGCAAGAAAAAGTGATTGATCCTGACCAAGCACGAGCGATTGATATCGAGGGTTTACCGGAATTTAGTTTTCGAGTTGGAAAATACGGCGCTTATGTTTGCACACAAAAAGATGGCGCTGAGGTTTGTGCTTCCCTTCCTGAAAATGAAACACCTGCCGACATCACAAAAGAAGTCGCGCTGAAGCTGATCGAACAAAAAATAAATGGCGCGGATGCCTTAGGGAAAGATCCCAAAACGGGTTTGCCAATTTATGTTTTGAATGGTCGCTTTGGTCCCTATGTACAGCTGGGTGATGTTTCCAAAGAAGATGACAAGCCTAAGCGTGTTTCAATTCCTGCAGGTATGAACTATGAAACTTTAACCTTGGCAGAAGCCTTAGATTTATTAACGTTACCGAAGACCTTGGGGACGCATCCCGAATTAGGTAAAGATATAAAAGTTGGCTTAGGACGTTTTGGACCCTATGTCGTTTGTGGCGATGATTTTCGTTCGATACCGAAAGGGGAAAGTTTGTTTCAGATGACACTGGAGAAGGCGTTGGCTTTGATGGCGACTCCGAAAAAAGGTCGCGGTTCAAGATCTTCCATCTTGAAAGAGTTAGGAGCTCACCCTGAAACTCAAGATAAAGTCGAAATATTGAATGGTCCATATGGTCCTTATATCAAGTCTGGAAAAACTAATGTCAGTGTGCCGGAGGGTATTAAGGTAGAAGATGTGACGATAGCTCAAGCTATACAATGGTTAAGTGATAAGGCGGGACAACCCAAGGTTTCCAAAAGCCGTCGCAAGAAGTGATAGCACAATTGACAGTCGTGAAAAAATAATAGGGTTTACGGCTGTATCTAAGAGGGAAACTTCGTAAACCAAGTGGTTTGAGTGGCTTGGTTTGAAAAATAGGCAGGGCTCTGCTATGGTCCCCCTTGTATGAAAAGCGACATCTTTCCGGCCGTTACAACTGAATCTGAATCCTTATCATCACCTTCAGCTCAGCCTGCGCTTTTGGAGGAATTAGCGATCGTTCCCAAGGAAGAAGGGCAGCTAGAATTAGGAATTACGCGCGAAAAAGAAAACGACCGTAACTATCATTTAGGTGGGCGAAGTTTTTATTTTTTCGATTTTGATGATAATGTTGTTTTTCTGACAACTCCTTTAGTTTTATTTCATAAAAACACGGGGGATGAGTTGAAAATTTCTAGTGGTGACTTTGCCCAAGAGCATAGTCGCATTGGCGAATCTGGTCCTTATCGTGATTATGAAATTCGTTGGGATGACAGCACGGGAACCTTTCGATGTTTTCGAGATCATCACCAAGCGGAACTTGAAAAACTAGGTTTAAAGAAACAGATTTTTATTCATGATGTAGCCCATGCATTGGGGTTTCCTGATTTTCATTGGAAGGGGCCTAGTTGGGACTGCTTTTTTCATGCCACTTTTAATCAGCGTCCGATTAGCGTGATCACTGCTAGAGGTCATAATCCAAAAACAATTATGGATGGGGTCGATCTGTTTGTGGAAGCTAAAAAACTGCCTTGTCGTCCTAATTACTTAAGTGTTTTTCCTGTTAGTCATATTCCGACTAGACATCATTTGGGGGATAAGGATCTAACTATGAAAACACCTGCACTTAAACAAGCGGCCATCCGAGCCTCGGTTGAACACGCTATAAAAGTGTATGGATACAGTCCTCACCATCGTTTTGGAATGTCGGATGATGATCCTAAAAACATAGAGTTTATCGCTGCCGAGATGAAAACTTTGAAGAAGGCTTATCCAGAGATGGGTTTTTTCTTAATTGAAACGCAAAAAGGGCAATTCATTAAGCATGAGATTTCGCTAAATGAAACTCGTAGCCAGAATTTAAGTCCAGAGTCTACCGAACAAATCAGCTTCTTATAATCTGATCGTACTGTTCCCACCCACGAGCACTTGCACAAGTCTACCGACCTAGGTCTTAACGCAGGTTGTTTTAGGCGGCTGGCCATTTAGAGACAAATGAAAACTTCCGATCCATACTTGGTAGCTAGAATTCAAGTTTTACCAAAAAGAAGGACACAACATGATAGCAGCAAAGCGTGGATCTACATTGGCCGCAATGGCCGTTAGTATTTTGTTTTTATTTTCTTCCGTTACTCAGGCCATCAGTTTAGATGCGGAACTTCAATGTCGATTTTTAAATCCCATCGAACAAGGTTACTTAGCTCAACATATTAAATTTTCTGTTGCCGATTCGGCTTTGCAAGAGCGTGTGATTGAACAATATTTAAAACGATTAGATCCGACGAAAGTTTACTTTACAAAAGCGGATGCAGAACAAGTTAAAAAAGTAATGAGTAATATCTTTGAAAAAATATCTGGAGCAAAACCTGATTGTAAGGCTTTGGATGATGTACAAGATTTAATGGTTACCCGCGTGAAAGAACGAGCCCAGTTTGCTAAAGAGTTTTTAGGAAAAGATTATAAGTTTGATAATAAAGTCGAATTTATTTTTGATCCAGATAAAAAGCCGTATCCAGCTGATGTGAAAGAAGCCAATGAGTTCTTGAAAAAATACATTCACTTTCAAGTTTCGAATTATCTAGCGACGGATATGAAAATAGATGAAGCCAAAACCAATGTTGTGAAGAATTGGGATCGCGTCGTTAAAAAATTAGGTGAAACAAAAAAAGATGATACTTATGCAGGATATTTAGATTCTTTTGCTAGAGCCTTAGACCCGCACAGTTCTTTTTTCAGTAAAGATTATTTTGAGGATTTTGAAATACAAATGGGACTTTCTTTAGAGGGGATTGGAGCGACCTTATCTAGTCAGGACGGCTTTACAGTTGTCGAGGCCTTAGTACCTGGAGGACCTGCAGCTAAGTCAGGAATGTTAGAACCACAAGATAAGATCGTAGCCGTTGGTCAAGGCGAAAGTGGGACATTAGAAAACGTTGTGGAGTTGGACTTACGAGATGTTGTACGTAAAATTCGTGGTAAAAAGGGATCTAAAGTAAAATTGAAGGTGTTGCGACGTAAAGGTGAGGCCACTGAAAAAATGGAAGTGGTTTTAGTTCGCGATAAGGTTAATTTAGAGGAAGAAGCGGCTAGTATTTTATATCAAGATAAGGACATCAGTGGACAAAAGAAAAAAATCGGTATCATTAATTTCCCGTCTTTTTATGCGGACTCTAAAAGAGGTGGTCGATCTTCTGCGGCTGATTTAAAAAAATTATTAGCAGAAGCAAAGAATAAAAAGGTAGACGGTATTGTCCTAGATTTATCAAATAATGGTGGTGGTAGTTTGGATGATGCTGTCAAAATTGCTGGTCTATTTTTTAAAACCGGTAATGTGGTTAAGCAATCTTCAAAAGATCCCAATCGACCAGAACAAACACTAAAAGACATCGATGCGACAGTGGATTGGGGCGGCCCATTGGTGGTATTGACATCGCGTATTTCTGCGAGTGCTTCGGAAATTGTGGCTGGTACTTTGAAGGATTACAAGCGAGCAATAATCGTTGGTAATGATCACACGTTTGGTAAAGGCAGTGTGCAATCTGTTTTACCTATTCCAAATAATTTAGGAGCCTTGAAAGTCACTGTTGGTATGTTTTTTACTCCGGGTGGTTTTTCGACTCAACATCGAGGTGTGGAGTCTGATGTGGAAATTCCTGGTCCTTATGTGACAGACGAAGTCGGTGAAAAAAGTTTAGATTACTCTTTACCACCCAAGCAAATTGATGCGTTTTTATCGCCAGATGCGAAAGATGGTTGGGCTCCGATTAATGATGTATGGGTGAAAACATTAAAAGAAAAATCAAAAGCACGTGTCGATAAAAGTGAGGATTTCAAAAAGATTGTTGAAGAGCTAGCGAAAACGAAAGCCAAGGGTAAGGTCATTAAATTAAGTGAAATGACTAAAGAGAAAGAAAAGAAAGACAAAAAGAAAGCGACCAAAAAGGCCAGCAAGGAAGATAAAGATAAAGAGTATTTAAAGCGAGCTGATATCAATGAGGGAGTGAACGTGTTGTTGGACTTGATGGAGGTTTCTGCGAAGTCTGCAACAGTGACTCAAAAGTAAATGTTTGAGCGCAAGGGAGGACCTTTGAAATATAGGTTTTGCCTTTCCAAATCCGCGGGCTCGGTTTGCCAACGGCTGGCGCTAGTCAGTGTCCTGAGTTTTCATTTTAGCTTTGCTGAATCGATGGCCCAACTGCAGCGTCCATCACAGCCATCCACGCAGCCGCTAGCTGAGTCTTTGCAACAGGGTTCTAACTCAGCTGCAGATTTGGCTAGCATGGCTTTTCAGGGAACGTTCAAAGAATTCTTTACTATATATAAGAAGGAGCTGACCCCAGGGGATGCTCTTTATTTTGATCGTCAAATGCAATCCAATTCAGAATTGTGGAATCGTGAATATTTTGTGACAGCGGCTAAGGAAGCCAATGGCGGAAAATATCTTATCAAAAAGAAAAACGAAGATTCTGGTACTGAAATGCAAATCACTCTTCAGCCGTTATTGATTAAAAGTAAAGACGTTATTATTGATTTAGATGTCATGGGATTTTCATCTGAGAGATTTGCTCAATTAGAGCCGTTAACAAAAGAAAAAGATCTTAAAAGTTTCGCTTTTATTTTAAGTTCGATGTGGTTGCGACATCAATTCAAAAAAGAGTTGGAAATTCGCTGGGGGCTGAGCTCTTCGAAAAACAAAGGCAATAGCGACTGTCATCAAAAATTAGAACTATTTCGCAGATCCTTAGAGCAAGCTGCAATTAGTTTTAATAATATTTTTTGTGATAAAAAAGTTTTGGGTTTAGAGATTGGAATGAACACTAAGTCATTGATCAAAGTTTTATTGTTGTATGAAAATGGTTTTACAGAAAAAGAAGTGTATACAGATCGTCGGTTGCAAGCTAAAAAAACCAGGGAGTTTCGTCACGCTTATCACGTGGTAAAATTAAATGAAACAGGGACTGAGTCTAAAGAGTACTTGCATCAAAATTCTACAATGAAGAATATAGATTTAGCCGGGGCTGAGTTTGTTCCATTAGAGCCAGTGGACGAATTTACGCAAGAAAGATTTGAAAGGTTTTCAGCGGTCGCCTTGAATCCTGAATTACGGGAACTTTGCGGAAAGTGCGCCCGGGAGGTAAAATCTTTCTTTAAAAAACCCTAAATTTCATGACAAATAGGGCTAGTTATAATACATCTTAACTTTTGAAATAGAATTTTAAAAAATGATTGTCTAGCCTTTGATGGACCACAAAGTGCGATCAAACCATCATCAAAGTCGTTAGGAGGTTGATCCATGACAACAAAAAAATCGAATCCGAATTCTTCTGATTTTGGAGGATTGTCGAAGGAATTATTATTAAAAATCCATGATCTTATGGTGAAAAGCCGCGCTTTAGAAGAGCGTCTGATTAAAATCTATAAAGCTGGTGATGCGTATTTTTGGATTGGTGGACCAGGTGAAGAGGCTTGGAGTGTCCCATTAGGTTTGTTAGCAAAAAAGGGACAGGGACCTGATTATGATTATCTGCATTTGCACTATCGTTGTACGCCCACTTTGATTGCGATGGGGATGCCGATGATCGATAGTATTCGTTTGATTATGAATAAATCTACAGATCCTTCAACAGGTGGTCGCAACTTTTCGAATCACTATGCTTTTCCAAAAATGAATGTTGTGCCAGTAACATCACCGATCGAAGTTCAATATGTGATGGCATTGGGAACGGCCCACGTGCAAAAAAGAAATAATAAAAAAACAATTAGTATCGTAACAGGTGGTGATGCGGGAACGGCTGAAGGTGATTTTGCAAGTAGTTTGATTTGGTCTTCTAGAAAAGGCCAAGAGCTACCCATTTTATTGACTGTACAGAATAATCGATGGGGTATTTCAACGGCCTATGAAGGACAACATGGTGAAACAAATATCGCAGACCGAGCTAAGGCGTTTAATATTCGATCCAGAGTCGTCAATGGTAATGATCCGATTGAGTCCTATTTAGCGATTCAAGAGGAGATGAATTACATTCGTGAAACGGGAAAACCTTCGTTTATCGAAGCACGATTGTCTAGGCTTTACGGTCACTCGTCTGCTAGTGGTGCTAATTTTATCGATTCAGAAGTAGATTGTTTGAAAGAGTATCAGAAGAAATTAGTCACGGCAAAACTAATTACCACTGCAGAAATTCAAACCATCACAGAAAAGTACGAAGCTGAAGGTATTGAAGCTCAGCAGATTGTAAAAAAAGAATCTGTGCCAATGGCTGAGTCGATATGGGATCAGATTTATGTGGACGATGAAAATGCGGACTGGAGGAAGTTCTAATGGCTAATATGGCTCAAGCCATTCGTTTGGCATTACATTACGGTGAAAAACATTTACAAGTAAAAGATATTTTTGGCCAAGACGTGGGAGCTCCTTTGGGTGGGGTTTTTACTGCGACTCAAGGTTTGCAGACCACTTGGAATACACCATTAGATGAACGTGGGATTATTGGTATGGCCATGGGAATTGCAATGACTGGGGAAAGATGTGTCGCAGAGATTCAATTTTGTGACTATATTTTTAATACCATTGATTTATTGAAGATGGCTGGGAATTCATTGTGGGTGACGAATGGAAATTATCCGATGCCATTGGTTGTGATGACACCAGTGGGAGCAGGTATTCGTGGTTCCATTTATCACTCTCATTCTTTTGATTCTTGGGCTTCACGATTGGCAGGATGGAAAGTGGTAATGCCATCGACGCCTTTGGATGCTTATGGTTTGTTGTTGTCGGCTATCAAAGATCCAAATCCAGTTTTATTTTTAAAACCTAAGGCCTTGATGCGAGTCAAGGGCGAGGAACTTATTCCCGGCGAACCCGCTGATGAAAAAGAGTTGAAGGCAATGATTGATGCTCCGATTGGAGATCGTTCCAAATGGAAGGCGCAGTGGCCTGCTGTACAAGATGTTGAAATACCAATTGGTAAAGCAAAGGTGACTCGAGCCGGTGAGCAAGTGACTGTCGTCAGTTGGGGAAGGCATTTATTACTATGCAATGAAGTCGCCGACAAATTAAAAGAGCAAGGTGTTTCTGTTGAGGTGATCGATTTACGAACGATCTATCCATATGATTGGCAGGCCATCAAAAGTAGCGTACAAAAAACTGGTCGCGTATTGTTTGTGAATGAGGATACCGAAGTCACAAATTTTGGTGAGCATTTAGTATATCGTTGTGTACAGGAATTATTTTATTCTTTATTAGCCCGACCACAAGTCTTAGCAGGTAAACATGTGCCGGGAATTGGTTTGCATCCAAATTTAGAAGATGCCAGTGTTCCTCAAAAGCATGAAATCGAAAGCGCTATATTATCTATTTTAAGTGAGGTTCCTTAATGCAAAGAACCTCTGTCAAACGCCGAGTTGCGAAAAAAAATGAACATCAAGTTTTTGATAAATACACTTTGTATCGTAAAGCAGTTCAAAGTGCTGAATCTGATGTTGTCTTTTTAAAAGAGACTTATTTAGAACTGCGAGGTCATCAACCACAGATTTTTCGTGAAGATTTTTGTGGGACGTTTGCCCTCAGTTGCGAGTGGGTCAAGTTGAATAGTAAGTTTGAATCTATCGGCGTCGACTTGGATCCCGAACCCATAGAATATGGCAAGTCCCATTATTTAACAAAATTGAATGAGCCTCAGCAAAAGCGAGTTCAATTAGTTGAGGGGAATGTTTTAACCTCTAAATTACCGGCAGCGGATATCGTTGCTGCGATGAATTTTTCTTATTTTATTTTCAAGCAGCGAGAAACTTTAAAACAGTATTTTTCCAATGTTTTTCAGTCGTTAAAAAAAGACGGAATTTTTATTATTGATTTATTTGGTGGTAGTCTTTGTCACGATGAAAATGAAGAAAAAACAATCCATAAAGGCTTTACTTATTATTGGCATCAAACGGGTTTTGATCCTGTGACAAACCATGCGTTGTTTCATATTCACTTTCGTATAAAGGGAAAAAAGCGTATCGAACGGGTTTTTACTTATGATTGGCGAATGTGGACAATTCCCGAATTGCGAGAAATCCTGCAAGAAGCTGGATTTAAAAAGACGCATGTTTATTGGGAAGGTACGACCAAAGACGGGCGAGGGGACGGGAATTTTTCACGAACTGAAAAGGGTGAGGCTTGCCAGTCTTGGATAGCGTATATCGCCTCTGAAAAATAAATAATCTATTGGCTATGTAAAAAGCCTCGGTCATAATTATTTAAAGTATATTTTGTTAGAGGATAAAAAAGAAAAGGATTTCTTTATGATCAGAAAAAAATATTGGTTTTTGGCGGCGATTTTATTTCTTCAAATTTTTACTGACGGTAATGTGGCTGAAGCTAAAAAGCGTCGTCGTAAAAAAGGACCAGAAAAAATTACCGATCAATATTTATATGACCTTAGTTTTCCACGTCAAAGTACCTTATGTAAATTGGGCGAGCGCAATTTCGAAGTGATGATTCGAGGAAAAACATATCGACCAGATGAAGAAGAAACAAAATCAGGATCCCCATATTTGTTTGTAAAAACGGATTCCAAGGTAGTTATGGCCACCAACGAGACTGAGGAAAACCCCGGCTATCAATTTTTAGATGTCAGTAAGGATTCCATTTGTGATAAGGCTCTAGCTTTCTCGATGGCGGGTCCTGCTGGAGGAGCTATTGTCGCTATTTTGTTTAAAACCAAAAGCGGACAAGCGGCTTTGTTATATGATACCTACGCGAAAAAAGTAACTGAGCTCAATCGCACTTTGAGTGGTGTTGATAAAGTGGAAAAAATCACCGGTGGATTTCGTTTCCGCCCCAGCTTAGACGCGAATGATGGTAAGTCGGCATCGACAAATATCTTGGGACAGTTTGAAAAAAATGGCGTTAAATTTAAGTACTCGTTTGTAGATATTCTAAAGCCATGGAAACAAGCCTTTGTGCAAAAAGGGCATTTAAAAATAAAAGAAGATTTTAATTATATTTTTGAAAATCCTGATTGGAAAAAATATTTTGAAAATACCAGTAAAATGCAAAAGGCCCTTGGTTATAAACATGAAGTAGGCGTCAGTAAAAAATTCGTATATCAAGCTGACAGCGAAGATGGAACAGAACATTGCCTGCTATTCCAAAGTGTAATGGAAGCTCCGACAGACAAAGCCGAATGGCTCTGTCTGAAAAAATAAAATTGATGTGGTATTGCAAACTACAGACCTACCGGCCTACCGGCTATGGATGATAACCTATTTCTAGAAAGATAGGAAGATCATCTAAATAAATTGAAAAAAACGAGATTTCCAATTGTTTACCTGAATACTACATTAGTTGCGACCGAATACGAATGTATAAGATTTTTACATACAAGAATTTTCTATATGCTAAATGGTATTTAGATTCGTTAACCACAGAAATAAGTGAACCTATTCTAGGACTTTGATATAATACTGCAAGTCGACGGGATTGTTACCGTCAGTCGTTCGGACAGATATTGAAAATAGTAGTAACAGTTTAAAGACTTTGCCCGAGCCGTCTCCGGTATTAAGCGGGGTTTGGCCAGTATCTAAAGGCGTGATTATTATAATACTTTACAAGTATAAATGGAGTTGAAATGCTGCAAAATCTATCCTCTCTAAGTAATAATCTTCTTATTTTGGAATCTGGGTTGCAGTTGTCTCGTGAATATTGGTTAAAGGACTTTATCAATTTGGGATATAACTTATATTTAGCTCAACCGTGGCCAATGACTTGGGAGCAACCATATATCAAGAAATATTTGCATATCCGTTTTAATCCATGGACTCAAGTAGAACAAGACTCTTTAAGACAATTTATTTCTGAAGAGAGTCGTGAGCATATCAATGTGGTTGTGGCT
This sequence comes from Bdellovibrionota bacterium, assembly GCA_052033755.1. Taxonomy (GTDB): domain Bacteria; phylum Bdellovibrionota; class Bdellovibrionia; order Bdellovibrionales; family Bdellovibrionaceae; genus JBPOJH01. Next base: position 26,466 of record JBPOJH010000058.1, read on the forward strand.
ACATCAGGTAGGGGACATGTTATTTTTAGTCATGAAAGACTGACGGAAAATATTTTGAAACTGTTAGTAAATCTCCCTAATGGCATGTGATGAAAATTCGTTTATTTTTATCTAATTTCTTTCAAGTATTTCCTTTTTGCCTAGTGCTTGTTCATGGTGTTTTTTTACGCAGTGGTAAAGAAAATGAGTACCAATGGGCAGTAGTATTTTCTATGGGACTCTACTCTGCCATCCAAGTAGGAGGTGTATGGTTAATCTCATGGCTACCTAGAACAATTTTATCTAAGATTAACTTTTGGAATATATTGAGAGCAATCGGTGGGTTCTTGTACTTGGTCGATAATTCTTTTTCCATTATCATTGGAGCTGGCTTGATCGGCTTATCACAAGCCCTGTTTTATCGTTTCAGTAGACAAATGGTTAGCGTATATTGGAAGAATAATCCAACTGAAATAGATCAAGTTTTCACACTAATGGCATTAGCATTAAACCTTTCCTATCTACTTATACCGGTCGCAGGAGCTGAGCTAATAAAATATTTTTCTTCATCCGTATTAATGATGCTTGCTTTTTTCTTTTCAATAATTGGAAATTTATTAATAAGTAAGAATAAGATAACTGTACAATTTAATAATCCAGATAATGATACAAACAAAATACAATTGGATCAGTCAAATTCTTTTACAGCACAAACTAGTCCAAACTTATGGGAAATATTTGTAGATATTTTTTACCTTGGAAGTTTTGTTATTCCGTACGGTATCATGATGTCTTTAATACCATTTAAAACTAAAGCATTGGGGTTAAATGTTGAAACAAATGGAAAGCTTTTTAGCCTAAACGCCTTTGTAGTAATAGTAGTTTTATTTTTAAAATCGTTTTTTGCAAAAGAGTTTCTTGAAAGAATTGATTTAACCAGAAAACTTAGATCGATGAGCATACTAGCCTGGGTATTGGTTATTTCTGCAGGATTCGTTTCTCTTAGGTGGTTAGTTGTATCATTTATATTCTGGAGCATGTTAGAAGCCATTCAATTACCTACACTAGAAAGACATATTTTTTCAAAGCGTGAATATTCACAGAAGTGGATAGATAGAATTC
>JBPOJH010000033.1:0-9574 GCA_052033755.1 Bdellovibrionota bacterium
GAGATGCGTGACTATTTAGACAAGGCCGAAAAAACTAGTTTAATTTCTAGCGCAGATCAATGGATGAAAATTCGAGAACTACGAAATAAAATTGCTCATGAATACACAAAAGAAGATTTAATAATCACTCTTGGTGATGTTACAAAGTGGACACCATTTGTTTTATCTGAACTTAAAGGATTCAAACTTTGAGACTAACGAAAGAGCAAATTACACATTTTCATACCGTACTAGATCGATTTCTTGACGCTGACAAGTATCAGCTTTATCTTTTTGGTAGCCGAGTCATGGATCAATTCAAAGGTGGGGATATTGATCTAGTTGTTCTAACTGACTCCCGCGGGAAAAAAATATTTCAGGAATCGCATTTAGATATATTAGTTGAATTTAAAAAGTCCCCAATGGTTGGACAACGACGCATTGACATCAAAGCCGCCACGTCAGAGGATTTTAAGACTGACCCCTTCCTGAAATCGATTCAATCAGAAATGATCTTGATTTGATCAACTGTAGCAACCTATGCTGCGGCCTTGGTAATATATAGGATCAATGTCAGTGGAATTTCCTTTTATTAGTTTTAATAACCACATTACAACTCCACGGTCTTGTTAAATACCAATTTGCCAGCAACAGAATCTTTGCTGTCCAAACAAAAATAACCCGTGCGTTCGAATTGATATCGGTGCTCTAAAGATGCCGCAGCTAAACTAGGCTCTAACTTTGCTGTCTTAATGATTGTCAATGAATTTGGATTTAAATTGGATTTAAAATCTTTGCCTTCAGGAACGTCATCAGGATTAGCTACAGAGAATAATCGACCATACATACGGATTTCAGCTTCGATATAATGTTTCGCTGACACCCAGTGAATAATACCTTTTGGTTTTTTACCTTCGGCGGTGGGTTTACCACCCAAAGTCACAGGGTCATATTCACATCGCAGTTCAGCCACTTTTCCGGCAGAGTCTTTGATGACCTCTTTACAAGTGATCACGTAAGCATTTCGTAAGCGCACTTGTTTGCCAGGAGCTAATCTAAAATAATCATCTGGTGGATTTTCCATAAAATCAGTTCGTTCAATAAATACTTCTTTCGTAAAGTAAAACTGACGCTTCCCTAAAGATTCATTTTTGGGATGAACGTTGGCATGTAATTCTTCGGATTTATCTTCGGGATAATTGTTAATGACGACCTTGATTGGATCCATCACCACCATCGCTCGATGAGAAACCAAATCCAAATCCTCTTTCACACAAGCTTCTAAAATTTCAATATCAATCAAGCTTTCTGCTTTAGCCACACCAATACGATGGGCAAACATGCGCATGGCTTCCGGTGTGTAACCACGACGACGTACGCCACAAATGGTGGGCATCCTTGGATCATCCCAACCGCTGACCAAACCTTCTTTGACTAATTGTAAAAGCTTTCGTTTGCTCATTACTAAGTAAGTCATATTCATGCGTGCAAATTCATATTGTCGCGGCTGAGCAGGTACTGGAACATTATCGATGCACCAATCATAAAACGGACGGTGATCTTGAAACTCTAACGTACAAATCGAATGCGTGATTTTTTCAATCGCATCACTTAAGGGGTGAGCATAATCATACATCGGATAAATGCACCACTTGTCCCCCGTGCGATGATGAGCCACTTTTTTAATTCGATATAACAGTGGATCGCGCATATTCATATTCGGTGATTTCATATCGATCTTTGCTCGCAAAGTGCATTCGCCTTCTTTAAATTCACCGGAACGCATGCGACGAAATAATTCTAAATTTTCTTCGACGCTGCGATTGCGATAAGGGGAATCTTTGCCGGGAGTTGTAAAATCCCCACGGTATTCCTTAGTTTGTTGTTCGTTCAAATGACAAACATAGGCCTTGCCTTGTTTGATTAAATCTTCTGCCCATAAATAAATTTGTTCAAAATAGTCCGAGGCGTAAAACATATTTTGGCCCCAATCAAATCCCAACCACTTGACGTCTTCCTGAATCGAATCCACGTACTCGACATCTTCTGTTTCCGGATTGGTATCATCAAAACGCAAATGGCACTGACCATTGTAATCTTTCGCCAAACCAAAATTCAAACAAATCGCTTTCGCATGTCCTAAATGCAAATAACCATTGGGTTCAGGAGGAAAGCGAGTCACCACGCGGTTCTTATTTGCGGTATTTGGATTGGTGTTATTTGCTAAATCTTTTTCGATGATCTGACGTAAAAAATTAGTTGGTTCTGGATGCTTATGTTCAGCTCCAGATTTGGACGGCGCCGAGCCGGTTGAGTTTTTATTTTGTGATAAATTTTTAGTATCTGATTTTTTGTTATCCATTTTGTCATCACTTTTTTAAAGGTTCATCGTTTATTGATGTTCGATATTCACTGTCTGTTTTTTGTTTCTATTTGAAATTTGTCACAGTTTTCGCGTTTATCATAGTCCTAATTTCATAGGCAATAAAGTGATGATCATTTTCTGACTCCGTCGCGACCTGGCAATCAAGCCAATTAAGACAAAGATGCCGATGAGGCGAATCAGGACATTAAGATTGTTATAAGCCTAATCGAAAAATCGAATTTTCCATTCCCGTATCTTGACCAAAATTTGCATGGGAATTAGGAATAAAATCCAAAATAGGGCTAAGGACCAAGGCCTAACTAAATACGGTGCGGACATGTTATTTTGTAAGGGAAAGATTAATAACTGCTTAAGGGTTGTTAATAAAGTATTCAAAAAACCATCAAACAAAAACTTTAAATAATAAATAAGAGGAGCTGGCAGGTTCCAGTAAAAATCAGTGTGCAGGCTTGTTAAAAACAGGTCCCATTGATCATAAAAAATGTGAGCGCCATAGATGCTTAACGCTAAGGGGAACAATCCCCATCCCACCAAAGGCGCAAATAACAAGTTTGCTATGAAGCCTTTGAAGGAAAACGCGGACATCATGCCGCAAACAAAAATGTGAACCAATAGTGTTCGTTGCCATTCATTGAACGCCTTATTTTTAAATTTCCAAATGGGAAAGGAAAGTGCCATAGACGCTAAACACGACAAAGTAAAACTAAAAGAGTGAATCCATTCTGGAAATACAGTTAGCAAAATCAAAGTCACATAAATTTGCAAAGATATTGGATGTATCGACCAGTGAAACGATTGATTGAAGCCTCGAAAAAAATGCAGAAGCAAGGCTCGCACGCAGGGAGGTTGAAATCCAGTCAACAAACTATATAGAACTAATAAAAGATGTATGAAAAATCTGGGTACTTTAAAAAATTGGAAAATATTTTGCAGAACCTGCAAGTGGCTACCACTAACAACAATAATATGAATTAATTGCGCCTGAATCATAATCTGTTGGATGTCAGATTTTGGTTTCAACTTGGAACCACATACCAACGCGGCTAAGGTTTCGTGGTGCTGTAAGTCCTTTGGGCTGTATCTAAGACAGGTTTTTTGTAAATTGTAAGAAAAATTTGATACGTAATCACGCATACCATGGGATGCGAAAACTAGAGTTAACAAACTAATATATAAAAAAATCTTCATTTATTAGAGGCTTAGCAAATTGACTTCCGATTTAAGAAAATAAAAAAACTTAAATCAACGGACGGCTAGTCCGGCTATTGTAATTTCAGATTCTTAAATCGAACAAAACTTCATCCGGTATGAAAATCAAAAAATCATATCAATTACATATAGTTATGTAGTGGTTAAATAGGTTGCAAATCGCTGAAAGCCTTGTCTTTAAATAGGCCTAAGGTCTAGATAACTAGTTATTCCCCAATTTATGTGGATAACTTAATTGGAATCTTGGCTTGTCCATGACAAAAAAAGCATGTCATAATTTTTATATGGAAAAATATTTACTACTTATACCAATAATGCTTTTAGGGTGTGCACACACACAGATCTCTAACAAGGACACAACAGAAATTCAGCTTAGAAATAAAACAGCTGAATCGCGTTTACAGTTGTCGGAAAATAAACAGAATGAAAAAGATAAAGCTTTAATTCTAGAAAAAAAAGCCAATCTGCAAGGAAAAACTTTTTTCCCTGTTCAGACCTGGGATGAAGGCACTTTTTATTTAGAGGTGCTTAAACGTTACGAAGATAATAATCGCACTGATTTCATGGAGCTGTCTCATCAATTTTTGAGTCGATTTCCAAATAGTTCCTATGCTGATGATGTTTTATTTTTGGAAGGGCAAATGGAGTTAGGCAATAAGCATTACGGAGTCGCACTAAAAATATTTAATCAAGTGATTCAAGATTATGCAGGCAGTAATCGAGTTCCTTCCGCCTATTATTCTAAAGCGCTGACGTTGCGACAGATGAATTTATTGGAGCAATCTAAGGATGTTCATTTGCAGATCAAAAAACTTTTTCCTGGAAGTGTTGAGGCCCGCAAATCGGATAAGGATATCAAACTATTATGAGTTCAAATAAATACAGTCCGCTCATTTTTGCAGTATCTGTTTTAGGAGTAAGTTTGGTTCAGGCCTATGATGAACCTGATTTGCAGCGTGAAAATCGCATGCATGAAATTTATAAGAATTATAATTCCACTCCGACAGATTCAGGTCTTTGGCAGAATGCTAAAGAAAAATCAAAACAAAAAAGTTATCAAATTCAAAGTGGTGATACATTATGGGGATTAAGCGAAACGCTGTTCGGCGATCCCTATTTCTGGCCCAAGTTATGGTCGGTGAATTCGGATACAATTGATAACCCGCATGAAATCAATGCCCAAAAAAAAATACAATTTGAAGGTGGAAACTTATTGGCTCCTCCGCAACTGAGTTTGACGGACGCTACAAGTGCTAGCAAAGCAGAAGCGCCACCAGAAGAAAAAACAGAAGTTGCCGCCGAAGAAGTCAAAACAGAAATTCCTAAGAATGACAGCAGGGTGGTTGCAGGTAAACTTCCGGTTAGTTTGCCATATTGGAAATTTCGGAATCCCCCTAGCTCGTCAGAGTTTAAAACGGTGGAAGTGCGTACAAAATTTTCGGAAGCCAGTCGAAAGCTTTCTTATTTTCTATCTGACACGGGTATCAAAAAAGAAGGTGTCGTCAAAGAAACCGAAATGGGTATGAACACAGCGGCCGATTATCAATACATACATGTTAAATTTGATTCCGAAGTAACAACGCCACAAAAGTTTTATTTGGTTATGCAGGAAAAAGAAAAGATCAAACAGTTTGGAGGCCGGGGGCGAATCGTTGAAGTGCAAGGTAAGATAGAGGTCTTAGATCGCATCAACGAAAAGAAAAATATTTATCGTGCGATCGTGCGTGAAAGTCTGACTCAGATTGAGGTTGATAGTTTCTTAGTTGTGCAGGACTGGATTACCTATGATAAATCGATGAGTGGATCGTTGTCTTCTGTAGATGTGAAATTGATTGGTGGGCAAACCAAAGAAAGTTCAGTTCTGTTTGGTAGTGATCATATCGTTTATTTAAAAGGTGGTCAGGCCGAGGGTGTAAGTCCCGGGCAGGTTGTTCAATTGTATATGGACTTGTCTCAACGCAATCCGGATACTGTTTTGAAGGAAAACCATCGTAAAGCAGGGTTGGTAAAAATCATTAATGTTTCAGAACATGTTTCTACAGGTGTCGTCATTAGTTCAGATGAGGCCTTAGTGCCAGGTGATTTTTCCAAAGGATCCGAGATCCAATAAATCATGTCCGATCTGAGCAAGTATTTGTTGCGAATGAAGTTTAAAGCTATTTGATCTGGGCCGACTTTTTGAAGTCGGCTTTTTCATTATGCTAAACTATCATCAAATTTTTTTATCATGGGTGTTTTCCTCTAAATCATATTGGGAGTTAAGTTATTTCTTTGCCATTTCCAATCGTCTGCAACAGGAGGGGCATTTGTTTAAACCCTGGTTGTGGACCGAATTTAATGACGTGGCTCAGATCATTAAATCCATTCCTAAGGAAAAAGTGTTAAATTTTTTTCGAGAAATCGATGAAGCACTCAAAAAAGGAATGCAATTTACTTATCCAGGACACGAGCATTATCCAAAATCTTTTTATCGAATGCAGGATCCTCCATTTTTTTTGAACTATCATGGGAAGCCAATCTGGCATTCGCGCTTGGGATTATCTATTGTGGGCTCAAGGGAACCAAGTTTGGCCAGTCATGAGTGGTTAGAAATGCAGATTCCTTATGTGATTCAATATTTTTCCGGCAAGGTGACAGAAGAAGGAACCGTGCCACGCTTAAATTTAGTCAGCGGCGGTGCGCGAGGTGTAGATCAGATCTGTCATTCGTTAGCCATTCGCTTAGAAACTCCAACGATCGTATTCGTACCATCAGGTTTGAATGAGATCTATCCTGCCAACTTGAACGAGATATATCAAAGTTGTTTGCATTTCGATGGAGTTTTTGTCAGTGAATTTCTGCCCAGCCAAAAAATGAATAAGGGGTTATTTGCACGTCGCAATCGTTTGATATCTGGAATTTCCATAGCCACTTTGATTGTGGATGCTAGACGCAGAAGTGGAACTATGTTGACGGCCCAGCATTGTGCAACTCAAGGTAGAGCCTTGATGGTTTTACCAACTCATCCGTTTGATAATAAAGGATTGGGGGGCTTGGATTTGATCAAAGACGGAGCTGCGATGGTTCGTGATGCTGCCGATATTGTTGAAGTGATATTGAGTGAGATGCCACAATTTAATTTATATAGCTCGCAGCATTTGCAGTAAGACTAAGCAAGTCAAAGATCAACGCCAACAAAGATTCTTAAAACAATAGGTAGTTAGTTTGCACATGCGCCTTACTAAATGTAGGGTTTATGAGTGAAAACTACGGATAAAATATTTCTAATTAATGCTATTAGAAAAAAAAGTGAAAAAAAATGAAAAAAGTTTTTGTCTTTTTAGGTTTCCTACCCTTAAACTTAATCTTAAGGGAGGGGCGATGTGGTCAAGGATGACCATGGTAGTAAGGATGCTGCTGCATCGCTCTAATTATCAAGCTCCCGCAGTTTAATTCCAGATCAACTTCATTCGGTAAATAGTAAAAACTAAGAACAATGTATTAGGTGTCCAGATCGACAAAGCGACAGGGGCTTTTCCAGATCGAGCCATTCCTTCTAAGCTGACGTATAAAATCCAATAAATCACAATCACAATCAAACAGGTGATCATGCTAGAGGACTTTTGATTGCGACGATTGGCTTGAGTGCCAAGTCCGACTCCTAAGACGGCGAATATTAAACAAACAATACTGATGGCCCAACGTTTATGATATTCAGACTGCAGGGTTAAAAGATCTTCGGCATTCAGTTCTGATTTTTTACTAAAATGATCCGAAATTTTTTCGGAAATTTCCGGCAAACTTAAGCTGGGTGGGGATTTTGCGCGTTTTTCTTCGCGAATCGGATCCACTAATTTAATATCAAAACTGTTAAAATTTATTTTCGTATGAGTCTCGGTTTTACGATGGATATCGCCATTAAACAATCGTAACAAAGCTGAATGGCCAGGCTTTTGTGGATCTTGTATTAATTCACCTTTTTTGGCAATGATCGTCAATGGGATCTCACCCGGTTTTTCATCGTAAATAAAAACTTTTTCCAGTTGCCCGGTTTCGGTTTGTACTTTGTTGGCATAAACGACAAGATCAAAAAAACCTTCGGAAAAAGTTCCTTCACGTATGGTCGCGCTGGCTTTGGTTTGTCCCAGTTCCGTGATTAATATTTCGAATTGTCGATTGCCCCAAGGCGCCAATTGAAAACTAGTTTGTGCAGACAAAACTGTAACAATGATTCCTAAAAGCAGTGCAGGAAAAGTCAGTGCAACTTGACTCATACCACAGGCTTTAAAAGCGACTATTTCTGAATCTTGGCTAAGTCGACTATAAGTCAGCAGAATGGCAAACAGTAAACTCATCGGAAACAAGGCGGGCAAAAAACTGATGGCTAAGTAGCCCATCATCTCGCCCACGACTTTAATCGAGACTCCATGAATCAGGACAAACTCAGTTAGACGTAAGGCTTGAAACATTAATAGGATAAAAATGAAAACCGCTAAGCCCAACAAAAAGGAAGGGATCATTTCGAATAGGATATACTGTGTGGTTCGCCAACTTATATTTCGCATGACTTATATATAAAGATAGTATGAACGAAAAGGAACTCTTTGTTTAGAGGAAAACTTTCTGTCAGAATAAATCAGTCTTATGTCGAAAGTTCTATTGTTGTTTGAAGACATTAATGAGTTAGGAATGGTGGAAAGCCTGCTGAAAAAGTTGGGCTTTGATACCATGAGTTCGTCCAATGAGTACTCGCTTAAAGAGCAGGTGCTGGGATTTAATCCTCAATTGGTGATGATCCATGGACGCAATCGTCGACTGCACACAGTGGCGGTGTCGCAAAAACTGAAGTTAGATACGCAGTTTAAGGGTAAGGTTGTCGTTGTTGTTGAAAAGGGCGAGCGTTTTGCTTCGGCAGATTTAGCGACGATGCGTGTAGATGGAATATTAGAGGCGCCCTTAGAGCCCAAAAATCTAGTCGTCGCCGTAGCTAAAATTCTTGGCATCGATGATAAGCCCTTGTGGGAAAAATACGAAAAATTCTTTCAATCAAAAGCGAATGCTAATGTGGGTTCATTTAACGACCCGGCTAGGGCTAAAAAATACGACATTATCGCCAAGCAAGCCGCATTTGATGTCAATCAGACGGTCTTTGAAAAATCGAATTTAAAAAAGGCGCAAGAAGAAATGACCAAAGATTGGGATAAGAATCAGCTGGCCGAGCAAGATCGTTTAAAGCGCGAATTTGTGCAGGCGATGTTTCAAAAAGCTGATAAAGCCACAAAAAAATGACAATTTGCTTATCAGCAAAATACAGCATGAAACAATGCACTTATATTATCGGCATCTTGCTTTAGTTAATTTAAATTCAATTGAATCGGAATGGATTGGATTAACTTGAATTGAATTCAGCTTTAATTCGGTTAGTTTCAAACCGGCTTAATAAATCTCAATTTTAGAATTTCCTGAACCTTGACAAAGCATGTCCCGAACACCATCTTTTAGAGTAATAACAAGGAAAATTAAGGAGGCCTTAAAATGGGGCAAAATACAATAGCAGTGACTGATAGTTCTTTTGAAAATGAAGTATTAAAATCGAATGTTCCAGTGGTTGTCGATTTTTGGGCCGAGTGGTGTGGACCATGCCGTGCGGTGGCTCCTAAGCTAGAAGAAATCGCCAATGAAATGAACGGCAAAGTTAAAATTGATAAAGTGAACGTGGATGAAAATCAAAATGTTCCTGCGCAATTTGGTATTCGCAGTATCCCAACTTTGATTTTATTCAAGGGCGGAAAAGCTGTCGATCAAATTATGGGAAATCAACCCAAAGAAAACTTAGTCGCATTCGTTTCTAAGCATATGTAATTGTTTTTAGAATTTTTTTAAATAATTCATAATAAAGTTAGATTTAAATTTTAATAATACTAAAACAAAAAAAGCTCGATTACACAATCGAGCTTTTTTTTGTTTTTTAATTCGCACTTCGAGCTATTCCGCTAGTTGATTGGCCCATTGATAGTATGT
>JBPOJH010000156.1:0-5017 GCA_052033755.1 Bdellovibrionota bacterium
ATGTAAAACTAGTCCTATATTAGAACTTTTTTGACTTTTCACTCTTTTAATGGCAATTTCTAGATCATGGTAACTACACAAACTGGAATTGAAAAAATCTTAGATAAAGTGCAAACCAATCAGGAACGTCTAGTTCGTGGATTAAGTAAACTGTCCGCAAGGCCTTATTTTCAAAGTATTCCACTGGATTCAAGGGGGAGTATTTTAATCGGCCCCAGGGGCACTGGCAAAACAACATTCTTGCTCAATCAATGCAAAGATAATCACAAAGCGCTTTATATCAGCCTTGATAGTGTTTATTTACAGAATATTTCTTTATATGATCTTGTCGAAATGGCATACCATCAGGGAGTAAGAGAGTTTTATTTAGATGAAGTCCATTTTTTAATGAACTGGTCCTTAAGTGTGAAAAGTATTTATGACTCTTTTCCAAACGCAAAAATTATTTTATCAGATAGTAGTAGCCTAGCATTGCGGTTAGGTGTTGCTGATTTATCAAGACGATTTCCCAAGAATCAAATGAAGTTATTATCTTTCCGTGAGTTTATTTTTTTAAAGACCCAACAGTCATTACCAACATTCAATCCCATCGAGCAATATACGAAAAATGGAAAAATTCAATTACCACCTGAATTAGATGAGTGGTTAGATAAAAACAATGTTTCAAAAATGTTTGCAGAATACTTGTCTGAGGGCATGCGTCCATTTTTTTTAGAGGGAAGATATAAGGATCGAATTTTAAATGTGATTGAAAAAACTATTTATTACGATGTTCCATATTTTATTCCCTCTATTCAGCAAAATCATTTAAATTCGTTGAAATCAATTCTAGATTACTTAGCTAATTCGGCAATCCCCACCATCAACATACAAAATATTTGCACACAATGGGAAATGGGAAAAGAAAAAGTCTACGAGTTATTAGAGGTCTTGCAGCAAACAGGAATGATTCAAATAATTTATAATACGAAAACTCCTAAAGGGAATTCAAAAGGAGATAAAATTTTTTTTCAAGACTGTTCATTTTATGCAGCCCTTGGCGGAAATTTAGGTAGTATGCGTGAGGCCTACTTTTGTAATATTCTTCAATCCGCAGGTTACAAAGTCATCACTTCTAAAAATGAAGAAGAATATGATTTTTTAGCAGACTCCATACGTTTTGAAATCGGTGGAAAAAATAAGTCTGCAAAAAAATCTGATGTTGTAGTTAAAGATTTCTTAGATGGAGTCTATAAAAAAGAATGGCCGCTATGGATTTTCGGTTTTATGTGGTAATACCAATCTAGCCCATTTTAAACCAGTCGATATTCAAGCAATACAATTCTTCCGATGGCGAAGGTACTGCAATCTTGCGGTACTGTTCGATGAATTGAATGAGTTTTTCACGAATCAACTCTGCGTCTTCTTTGGAAACGACGGCTGGATTGGTGAAAAATAAATTTTTACTAAGATCCGCATTGTCTAAAAACTGTTGGCTTTTATGTCGAAAGTTTTGGTGATGTCGACGAACAGACTCTGAGTCCTGCCCAACAAAAATATTTAAATTTTTAATTTTAATTTTGCCTTTGGTTTCGTGTAAAATTCCAATTTCCATTAAAAAATCCAACATGGGACGAAGCTGTAATAATGGCAATTGTAAATGCTCAGAAATTTGTGCGGCTGTTTGGTATTTATCTAGGGCCGTTAACAACACAATCACAGTGTACTGCCAATGCGAAAAAAATTGGTAATAGTGTTCCTTCTTTAATTCGGAACTGGCTTTCAAGCGATCTTTTAAATTAGTGGATTCTTGTTTGGCCGCCGTCAATTTATTTTGAAAATAATCCTTTAAAGATTTATCTCCGGCGCGCTCCACTTGGACTAACAATAAAAAATAATCTTTTTCTTTGTCGGTTAAACCCAAATACTGAGTCAACTTATAAGCCTGCTCCACAGATAAATCCACAGAACCACGAAACACCTGCGTAATAAATGTCGAGTTCACCGAAAGATGTTCCGCAAAACGACGAAACTCACCATGCCCGGCTTTAGGTCGTAACTTCAACCAGTCATTCACAAATTTTTTATAAGACTTGTATTCAAATATCGTCATAACTACCAATAGCTGTAAAAGTTTTTTTAGTACATTTACATATAAACACATAACTATATGAAACTACAGGATAGAATTGCATTCAAAAGAATGCGTTACAGGGTTTTCTTATACGAAAGCTAAGGCTTACCAGTAAAGAGAATTTTCAAAAGATAGTCCTCAATCATGAGTGCTATCTTTTGTTATCTTTGGATTCCATTTTTAGAGAGATCATTTTAGTCGTTATAATTTGATGTGTCCATTCTGGATTCAATTGTACCTCACAAACATCTATCGAACCGAATTCATAAAACTTAAGATTTAAAAAAAATCGATCAATGGAGAAATTATAAGACTTGTATAAAAGTTTTATGCTTCTTTATTTAGATTAAAAATAATTCGAATTAAATATCCTCTGTGAATTAAAATACGGAGCCTTTGATAAGTTGAATTGATATAATTTTCCGAAAATTTAAAAATTTATCATACGGCATCAATTTTGCTTAATGGTGGAGAGCGAAGATAGCTAGTGAGTCCTTTTGCTCCAACTAATCACGAGGTGACGTTATGTCCAGATATGCTTGCCATTTTTTGTTCCTAATTTGTATTTATTATCCTCTGACTCAGGCCAGCTTTCTTACTATGACTTACACCAATGAAGTTTGTTTTTCGAATCCAAATTTTTTCGAATTATTTCAAGATTGTAGTATAGCGGATGCGCAACATAAGTCATCTGAAAAAAAAGCTTACTTTTGTCGGTATAGGCAGACGCCTAGAAATAATAATTCCAAAGACACTGGCTATGCTTGTTTGGTGGTAAAAGAGGGGGATGATACAGTGATGGCTGAACGACGATTACCTGGGCGCGGTATTGATGATGCAAATATAATTCCTATTTTATAAACAAGTAATCTTAAAACGACGCAATGTATTCCATCTGACTTTGAACAACCCAATGAGATTGTTCTTGGTCGAAAAAACTCGAGTCATAAAATGACTCCGCAAAGTGTTGACCAATGTTTTGCACAGTTGATTTCCGATCTAACAGCAAGAAAAAAAATACTGTCTGATGCCGAATTTCGAATGTTTATTTTTGCCTTAAAGTTGAAACAAAAATATTTGTACGATGACTATTTTAAGATCCCTAAAACTTTAGATGCCTCTGATCTAAATTATGTAGATCACTATGGAAGAACTCCCGAAAGTCGAGCCGTCATTAATTTGATTAATAGAGACGAAGGTTACATGGCTCGTGATATTCTATTGAATCGAATGTCAAAGAGTGAAGTCCTTAACGCACAAATTGAATTGAAGCAATGGATTCGAATGATGCAGTCTAATGACTTCGCCGTTTTATATCGCGTCGAATATGATTTGCCATTTGGCCTAGTTAGACGAATGGACTCTAATTGGTTATATTCTGAAATTTCAGCTGTACGACAAAATCAACATCAGGTCATGCCACTAATTCAATTCTATGTTTTGAAACAAATGATAATGATTGAGCCTTACGAAAAAGCATTGTCGAAATTGTGGATGGCCGTAGACCTAGTGACTAATCTTCAGAAGAAATCGACTAATTCAGCCGGAGAAAGCACAAGGAATAATGGAGCTAGAAACAATAATGAAAACCGACAAGTTTCCAGTGGCGATATCGAGCAGATCAATGAAATGCTTGATGAGACGGATTTATCAGCGGATCATAAACAAACCATCGGCGAGGAACTCAGCTTAATCAATTTAAAATTTTCAGTGGCCAAAAAGAAAATCGTCGGAATTTTATTTGATGAAATTGATAACAAGAAAAGAGCCATCGATGGAATAAAGACTAGATTAATGACTCATATAAAAAGCCAACAAGCTCTGCATGTGGAAATTCCTGAATTGAAGATCTTTGATGTTTACATATCATTTTTGAATTTTGACGCTTCCGAAGGAGTAAACATTCTGAAAGAAGTGATCACGGAAAAAACTAATTCTGAGGATCCAATATATATTGATTTTGCAATTGAATATTTAAAAAAACTCGCCGAACTACGAAGTCAGGAATTCAATGCAATTGTCAATCGCCTTGATGAGGCGCAACAGGCCTTAGAAGGCGACGACGCTGACTCTTATGAAAAATTCAGAGATGTGTGTTTGCTGGTCATGGAATCTGGTTCAGCAGATCAAATCATGGATGCTCTTCAAAGTTGGTATCAAAATAAAGATTTAAGCAAAGACCAAATGATCAACGTAATATCTACGGTTCGGGAAAGCTTGAAGGATAGTCTTCAAGGCCTAGTCCAATATATTCAACAAATTTAAATAAGTATAAGTGAACGGACATAAAATGAAAAACATTGGAAATGGATGACGAAAGTGAAATTTAACTTCTTAATGCTGTTATTGATATTTTGTTTTTCATATTCATCGTTGTATGCGGCAGAATTTGTAACGGTCGATGACTGTCATGGGAAATCCTACACTTTTAACGCTGAAGAGGCGGACACTCCCGATCAAATTCACAAATTATCGCAGGACTGTTTGGATGATTATGCCAAAAAGGCGGCCAAAGTTGATCGGATATCTAAATTGATGGACTCAGTTTCATCGCAGTCAGGGGCTTTTGGTCCATTAATTAAATTCAGAACACTGGTGAATTCTCATTTGGACCAAGTTTTGGAATTGATCAAATGTGCGCTGACCGCAGATGGTGATGCTATTGCGAATTATCAGTTGGGTGATTTGCAAAAAAAAATTGATGAATTACGAATACAAACGGATCGTATTTCTGTAAGTTGGAATGAAGCTCACTATCGTGGCCTAAGTGAGGAGGCCAAAGAGCTTTTAACTTTTTTGGACGACCCCATTGTTCCGGCTGAATTGAAATCAAAAATTAGTAATCTTAAATCCCACTGGCCAAAATACTTGTTGGAGGGGCGTACGGCAAATTCGCAACCTGGA
>JBPOJH010000134.1:0-29801 GCA_052033755.1 Bdellovibrionota bacterium
CTGATTCTGATTCTGATTCTGATTCTGATTCTGATTTGTGCGACTTATCGATTTCTGAAGTATTAACCGCAGACATACTACAAGCATGCGTGTGGTTCGTAGTCGTATTATTTGTAAAGTTAGAGACAGATGACGGACACATATCTTTCTGATGTATAATGGGTTGAGATTTTTTTGACTCTGCAGCAGTAGCTTGGTTGCTAATTACATCTGAAGCAGGTGCATTTTTACCAACTTTTGATTTTATCAAACAATCAGTTACATGCTCTAGATATTGTACTAAGTCCCCACTAGGTATCGTGTGAGATAATAATTGTTGAGCAAAACTAATCTTATCAAATAATGCTTTTGATAAAGTTATTTCCAGACGTACGCTCTCGTCGGATTGTTTGGTGGTTTTTATTTCTTGTAAACTTGGTAGTGTAAAGAAGTGAGATACTTCAAACTGAGTATCCACATGATTTTTATTGATTAGCCTTTCAAGCAATAACTTCTTTTGTTCGGTGTCGACTTTTCGATGTTGCGTTTTGAAAACTAGTCGCGCAGTTTTTTGAACTAATGCGACTTGACTTAATTTCAACTCACCCGAATGAAGAAGGTGTCCGACTTCAGGTAATTCTTTTAGTAGTCGAGCTCCATCAATGCGCCGCTGAGCTGAACCCTCACTATAGCCTACTGCTTGAGTCAGATAAGAAAACAAATTAGGATAACCAAAATCAAGATACAACTTACGAACATCAATTTCCTTAATAGTCTGTAAAATATCGTGAAGTAATTCTTTCTCCTTTGTTGCCAGCGAGCGAATTCTTTGATCCAACTCGGCACGATTAAGAAACTTTAGATTCATAAATACCTCATGAAATAAGAGAGAAAAATTATTTTCTATATACAATAAAAAAAGAAAAAAGTGGAGATAAAAAGCTTGTATGAAATTATTTTTAGTGGTGGCGTTAATTTTAATTTTAATTTTAATTTTAATTTTAATTTTAATTTTAATTTTAATTAGTTCATCCGCAGATTTTTCTTCTCACATGATTTTTCTACTTATATGATTCTTCTATTCTTCTATTCTTCTATTCTTCTATTCTTCCATTCTTCTATTCGCTCTGACGTATTGCTGATTAACGACCAATGGCTATGTTTATTCTAGTGAGTACCATTCTGAAACTTACGACCAAGACAAGTTGAGTGAAGAACTAGTTTCACATTTCTAATTTACGCAAAATCAACTGCCGCCAAATGGCAGTGCTATTTTGATATTTTCTAAATAATGATTATTATTAAGTTTGAGCGCCCCACAACAAGCTGAATTCGACTTCTCATATTTATATATACACACGATGCAAACACCAATATAATCAGTTTCGGAACACGGACTTTACGAAAAGGAAAATTAGACTATGCAAAAAACAATTCAAGGTACCTTTGATGTGACTTCTTGTCCTCAACCTGCGGATGAGGTTTTGCAAAATATGAATGGTATGCGAATGATTTTCAAAAAACAATTTCATGGTCCATTAAATGGAAACAGCACTGTTACGATGATGGGAGTGATGAATAATACGTTAGCTTCTGGTGGGTATGTTGCATTGGAAAATATTGTTGCAAGTATCGATAGTCTTCCTGGCTAGTTCAAGTTTATCATCATTCTGGCGACAAAGTCGTCTTCTTTCATGATCATGGCTCGTAGGTCAACACCATCGGGAAAAATTGGTATTTTCCGATGAAAAATTTTAGAATACATAGCCGAAAAAAATACGCGACCGATGGCAGCGCTTCCGCGCTCAAAGGGCATCGCATTGTAATAGCCGTACATCGCTCGAAGAAACTCTTTTTTCTTTCTGGCAAGATTTCCTTCGGCACTAAAGGCGACTTCTGTCGTTTGCACTATCCTATTTTCATTTAGTAAAAGCATCAGTCGCTGAAAGATATCTTGCAATACAAAATCATAGGTCAAGTAACTTTGATGTCGAATCGTCATGTAGACAGCGCCCTCAACATAAAGGGTTTTTTCAAGGATTGAGGCTTTGATGCTTTCACCGTTCAAGGTTTTGTATTCATTCGCTACAGACCAAGTCTGAGACTCTTCCTGTAAATCAATCTTTGGTGTTGGATTTTCAGATGTCAGTTCTTTTTCAGCAAGGCGTTTCAGCTCGATTAGCAAGGAATCTTTCAGGGGATCATGTAGCGTATAAATAATAAAATTAGTGTAGGCATTTTGCTCGCGTTTCTTGCCAAAGCGTTCAGCCTTGCTATCAAATTCACCTTGTTGTCTTGCTAATTGCCTGCGCGTGACGGCTAATTTATCTAAAACTTTTACCAAGTCAGATTCGGATCGCACATTAAAAGATACGATGTTATTGGCCGATTGCGAGGCCCATTTTTGAAATAAATCTTGTTTATTGAATCGATTACCATAAACAGACAAATTAAAATCTTCAATAGAGTACTGTGCGATTTCTTTTTCTAAGAGTGGACTTAAAATGGAATCTGCAAAAATCAGTTGATTGGTACTATAGTAAATTTGTTGACAGGCCTTTTCAGTTTCCGGCGAAGCTGAGGGGATAAATTGCGCGAAAGAGGCTAAGCTAAAAAAATTACTGAAACTGATGATCAATATTGTACTTAATGAAGATAGCATTTGAATAAGACTCATAAGTCACTTAATTCCCAAAATTTCCAACTTCGATCAACAACCAGCATAAACTAAAAACCTAAACGGAATGATAATTGCGGTCGCGATTGCATCGTATTGCAATGCTTACAATATAATGAAATCATAAATAGAATCCTAGATGTCAGGATTCTAACATGGAAAATAATGAAATAAGTTCATTACTTTTTCTGACAATTGGGACAGAAGTAAGTGCTGCGACCAGCTTGCGTGATTTGTCGGATCAAAGTCCCACATCTAATACAGGGTTGTTGTTCGCGGCCATAGACTTGAAACAATTTTTGAAAACCACCACTTTGTCCTTCAGCGTTTTTATAGTCGCGTATGGACGAGCCACCGCTTTGTATCGCTAGCAACAAAATTTGTTGAATGGCTTGTACCAAACGATCAGCACCTGTTGCTGTTAATCGGCTAGCCATTTTTTGTGGATGAATGCCGGCACGAAATAGTCATTCCCAAGTGGCTTAGCATTGCAAAAGATTTAAAATCAAAAATTAAATATTTAGCACGACGATAGACTTTAACTAAATGAGCATGTGGTAGATTTTGCAATAATTTCTTTGGAATTGGAAATCGCAACATTTTACAATTTTGTTGTACCTGTCCCACCTCGGCTATGTTGGGTAATATTTTGTTTAAACCGATTGCGACGGATTCTACTTCTGGAAGTTCTGGCATTAGGCACCTACAATACTTAAATAATAATGAACAAGGACTTTCGCAAAGTATTTGTTTGCAAATACTGAAAACCGAAATGTAAGTAAAATTTTTCTGCATTTAAGTCTTTTGCATCAACAACAAGAGCTCTTATTCCAATTTCTAAAGACAAATACTCGGTTTTTCGAAGAGCGTTTGCAAGCAGATCTGCACCCAATTTTTTTCCTTGCATAGATTTATCAACAGCAAGTCTTCCTATGCGTGCAACAGAAACTGGGTAAGGTGCAATTTTCTTTTTCAAAGAACTTGGAAAATTATCAAAATGAATTTCTCCCGCGCTCAAAGTATAGTAGCCAATAATTTCGCGTTGGGAGTTGATGGCCAATGTTGAAGCGCAAGCCTTACGTTTGATATCTTGAGACATATGTTTTTGAAGATAGTCATTCAGGGGCTTAACGCCACAATCAAAATTCGACTTAATATAGTTTGAATCATAAGAAACGTATTTCCAACTCATTTGCTTTTGAGCTTTTTATCGTGTCGTTGTAGTGCTTTGTTGAGCGCTGCATTTCTTTTTGGTTTTTCGGATAAGGCCTCTATAAAACGATTCCTATCTTCATCCGTCAACTTTAAGATGCTGTTTTCGTAGACTTCCTGATTGACAAGAACCTGAGGTGTAAAAATAATTCGTCCAAGCTGATCCACTTCTCGAATGAAAAGCTCTGAAGTAACATTGGGGCCTAGGCTGACTCTATTTTTATTATCTTTTGTAACTATATCCATAACTTTCCTCTTGCGTCTAAGTTACCATGTTTCCCACAACTTAACAAGTGGGAATTTCCCACGTGGAGATCACAACAATTTTAATCACTTAAAAGAGGACTCAGGAATTGATTATGATAACTTATATGTATCATTATAAGACTTTTATAGAGTAACAACCACCTGGTTGAAAGTCGATAGGGTGAAAAACAAGCCTCCGTTTTAAAGAGGCTCGTCAAAATATGAGTATTCAAAGACTATCTATTTTTCTGTGGAGCAAATGACCACGATTTGATTAGATGTATCCATTAAAGTTAACAGACTAATATTGCGACTAGTAATTGTGCTAAGATTCCTCTGGAATGGATATTGAATATCACTAACTTAAATTTCTGAAGTTGCGACTTTGCAACACTCACAATCGAATATGAAAAACCAAAGTGAACTGCATCGGCAGTATTATAAGTTAGTAGCCAATCAGATACGAACAAAATGGCAAGCATACTGCTCCTTGGACCTGAATGCCAATAGTTGTGCTAAGGTGCCTGTTATTTTAAAGCAAGGACACGTATACTAACTCCAATATATAATTGTCCTTCGTCGCTGTGCTCTCATTGTCTTACAATGAATTTAAGTAGGTAGCGACTACAGCGGATTCATTGATGACTCTTTGAGAAATTATAGGCAAGCTATCGTTATAGCCAAAGGCCCGCAATCTTTGTGTGTTGATGTAAAGCTCCGTGGGATTTGTTAAATTGTAATTAGAATTTTGATAAGAATTATTTTTAATAAAATCCAACCAATCTAAGCCACTACTCAGACTCCAAATTTTTGCAGGGCCAGCGACATGACAGCTGACGCAGTCGATAGTTTTTGGATGATGCTTTAATGGATTTTCAATATTCAATATGGATTGCACTTGCTTTTGCATTAAAATTTTATTCTCAGGTAATTCAATAGATCCTAACATCAATTCATTAAATGTATCGGATCCTTCAGGCATTGGATCAAGTGAACCACCATCAAAGCTGGTAGCAGGTATGGCTGAGTTCATAAAGGTTTGCATGGTTGCATCTTGAGTTCTTGGTATGATTTCTTCAGTCAGTTGATGGTTGTGATAAGCAAAGGATTGAAAGGTCCACATGTCACCAGCTCCACGTAAGCCCATGCTTGTTACGCGAGTTAAATTATTTATATTTGCTACAGATAAAAATAAATTAGACAAAGATTTTCTATAAGACAAATTTGCCGCCAATCCAGAGTGGATAAACAAGGGCTGATCGTTGCCATTATACAGATATTCATTTTTTAACTTTTGCAAACTCATCAACAAAGAAGAAAATTGCTGATCCGTCAGTAAATAAAAGGAATGAAGTGCGACATCTAAGGCCACAACTTGCTGTCTACGACCAACTTCAATGGGTTGCCAGACAAAACGAACTTGCTTTTGACAGCGATACGGGGCCGCTACTCCTTCTAAAAAGCAAGGGTCGATTCGAATAGCAACGACCTGTAGTGAGGCTTGAATTTCCTCTAAAGAGCGCGGAATTATCAAAGCAGGAATGTGCTGTAGTAAATCTTGTGGTAGTACGAATGGGTCGACTTTTGTTTGAGGATTTGTGGTCGATGTAAAATAAATAAAAGAATCGTCTTTGCCAATTTGTTCTGCCGTAGGTAAAGGATATAAAAAAGAAACATCATTTAAATCCCAAGACTTCATTTTCAGGAGGCTCTTGTTATCTTGAATTGGATCCGCCGATGCATTTAATCCAATTTGTAATACCAGCAACAAACATCCCAAGCAAAAATGCAAAGAGCTGCTCAGTCGGTACGGAAAATTATTTTTATTTCGAAAAATAGATTCTAACATTTCAATCCAATCAATAAGCCGTCGCGAATTGCGGCCTTAGCATCTAATTCCAGTGCGACCTTGGCACCTCCGATTAAGTGCACTTGTTCGTTACCATAGCCAGCCTCTAAACAAGCCTTTTGCAATTCATTTAACGATTCTTGACCCGCGCAAACAATAATTTGATCTACGTCCAATAAGCGTTCTTGTCCTTTATGAGTAATAATAAGTCCTTGAGTAGTGACTTGCTTGTAATCCACTCCAGATAACATTTCGACGCCCGCATTTTTTAAAACGGCGCGGTGAATCCAGCCAGTCGTCTTTCCTAAATTGCGTCCCAAGGCTTCGGCTTTTCGCTGCATTAAGTATAATTTAAAATCATTCCCTTTGCCGAGCTCAAACGGCGCTGCTTTTCTTAAACCGCCCACTGTCGACAAATTACGATCGATACCCCATTCTTTTTCAAAATCATTTAACAAAGGTTGTTGAAATGAATCCACTCCGGGGTGTTGCATTTGATGTAAAATAAACTTAGAAATATCAAAACCAATTCCACCAGCGCCGATCACAGCGATTCTTTTTCCGATCGAGACTTCTTTTTTTAAAACCTGAATATAAGAAACCACCTGACACGATTTCGTGGATACGGAAGAGGATGCGGTCAAGACAGAAGGCGATGTCAAAGCCTCGCTTAATCCAGGAATAGGAGGAATTCGCGGTAAAATTCCCGTCGCCACAATCACTTCGACAAAATTTTCTTTTTTTAAGTCCGGTGCGGAGATTTTTTTTCCTAAATGAACCTGAACACCTAACTGTTGCAGGCGATTTGTAAAGTAGCGAATGGTTTCCGCAAATTCAATTTTACCTGGAACTTGTTTGGCTAAATTAAATTGCCCACCAATACTAGTCGCTTGATCGAATAAATGCACTTCGTGGCCACGCTCGGCTAGGGTAACGGCCGCTGACATTCCCGATGGACCCGCACCCACGACGGCCAATTTTTTTCGTGTTATAGTCTTGGTGATTGCAAATTCTTTTTCATAACCGGCTTGTGGATTTACTAAACAGCTGGCCTGCTTTCTGGAAAAGATATGATCCAAACAAGCTTGATTGCAACCGATGCAAGTGTTGATCAGATGTGATTTTTGTTGCAAGGTTTTACTGCCAAACTCGGCATCTGCTAACCATGGTCTTGCCATTGAAACAAAATCAGCTTGTTCACTAACTAAAATATTTTCAGCCACCTCTGGCGTATTAATTCGATTGGACGCTATCACTGGTATTGAAATATTTTTTTTAATTTCAGCTGTCACCCAGGCAAATGCAGCACGAGGAACATCGGTCGCGATAGTTGGTATTCTGGCTTCATGCCATCCAATGCCTGTACCAATGATACTAGCGCCTGCGGCCTCGATCGCTTTGGCAATTTGAATATTGTCTTGGATCGAGTTTCCTTTTTCTACAAGTTCTAACATCGACAATCGATAAATAATTAAAAAATCTGCGCCAACAGCTGCTCGCACGGCTTTAATTATTTCCACGGCAAAGCGCATGCGATTTTGTAAAGAGCCACCCCATTCATCCTTACGTTGGTTGGTTTTTTCCGATAAGAATTCATTGATCAAATACCCTTCAGAGCCCATGACCTCAACACCGTCATAGCCAGCTTTCTGTGCTAGCTTGGCAGCGTTAGCAAAATCCTTAATGGTTTGTCGTATACTGGATGGTGACATGGCTTTCGGTTTAAAGGGATTGATGGGCGCTTTAATACCCGTTGGAGCTACAGAAAAGGGATGATACGCATATCGACCCGCATGCAATAACTGCAACGCAATTTTAGCACCATGTTTATGAACAGCTTGCGTGACCGTCTTATGTTTTTGTATTTGCCAAAAAGAATGCATCGTCGAGGCAAACGGCAATAGCCATCCTCGCCAATTTGGCGAAAAGCCTCCAGTGATGATCAGACCAACTCCGCCTTTGGCGCGCTCTTCATAAAAATCAGCTAATTTTTTTAAGCTCCACAATTCGTCTTCAAGACCTGTGTGCATAGATCCCATGATCATCCGATTACGAATAATTTGTGTTCCTACTTTTAGTGGAGAAATCAGTTTTTGGTAAGGATGATTTTGTAATGAATTATCAATTGGAGTTGTCGCCATTATCTGAGCCTTCCTGTTCTGTGTCCTCTTGATTTTGTCTTTGATTTCTAGACTCTGTCAATGAAAGCTCGTCGGATGACAATATGAGTTTCCGTAACTTTTCAGTCAGAGCCCAAGCGCATGAGCACACGGCGTAGCATTCCCAGAAGTGACATCATTATAATCGGCACACAAATTTGATGAATGATTTGGTTGATCGGATGTTGATGGGTCAACGCATATTCATCCAACCATTCTTGCAAGGTTTTCAATTTCAAAAGAACTCCTTTTTGTAAAGGTTTCGTGTCTAATAGAATGACACAGTTTTATTAAAAGTTAAAAAGTTTCCGAATTTCAAGACACAAATTCCTGAGTTTAATAAATCCGGACCTCAGATCAAATATAACTTAGTTTGACGGATGCAGAGCACTGGTCCGTCCCTTGCTTTAGCGACCCATGTCCAAACACAAACAATTAAACTAATTACCCAATTTCTAATACAAAGGGGATTTTATGAAAAACATACGAATTCAAGTTTCTAAATTAGCAGTAATCGTGGCGCTACTGACTCCATCATTAGGGTCTGCAGC
Source organism: Bdellovibrionota bacterium (assembly GCA_052033755.1). Classification (GTDB taxonomy): domain Bacteria; phylum Bdellovibrionota; class Bdellovibrionia; order Bdellovibrionales; family Bdellovibrionaceae; genus JBPOJH01. The sequence goes on from JBPOJH010000134.1 coordinate 8,674, forward strand.
AGAACAGGTCTATGTCTATAGTCTGACAAAGTGTCCTTTAAATAGTTATGATATTCGAACATATATTTTAGCGCAGGGGGCTCCTTGTTATGAATTTTATAATTTAGCCACAGCTGCTGACTTGCAAGCCGTGCATAATAATCTTGTTGGAGTCATGGTTAATCGACTAAATAACTCCGACGCCAAATTTACAAATCTAACTGCGGAGTTAATGCAGAGAATGCAGAATCTTGACAACAAAGTCAGTGCAGAGGCCACTCAGTTGGAGGTTCGATTAGCCGCTAAGGTGGCTTATTCTATAGAAGAAATTCTTACCACTCCAGCTGGTTCTAATGGCGTCAAAACCTCAGCGGGAATTAAGCTTGAAGAAATCATCCGAAGATTAATTCAAGAAGAAATAGCTAAAGCTAAAGATTAGTGAACACTTATTTTAACCTCACGACTTGAAAATAATTGATAATAAACATTTCCAATTAGAACGGATTATTGACTATGATAAACGAAAAAAAATTGTCTTTTAATAAAATTTTGAATGGTACATTGGGTTTTACACTGTTATTGAACTCAGCTTGCACATCTAGATGGAATCAGCATAGTGAGCTCGAAGGAAATTCAATTGCCGATAAAATACATGTTATACAGCCACAAGAGCGCCCATTACCAGCGAACAGTCCTCTTGTTAAAGCAGACTTACATAAGTTAGAATACTTTTTATTAAATACAGGTTTTCCGACTAAGACTAAAGTTGATATCATTCAAGAATATATCACCTTTTTATCTGAAACTTTACATGTACCACGAATGCAAGTTGTACGATCGATTGAAGATTACTTTCAAGTACCAACAGAAGGAGAAATTCTTGAAAAATTGACTGCGGCTAAGACTGCATTGTTGGACTTGCAAGCTAATATTGCTAGCCAGGCGGGTATTCCTACTCGAACAGGCCTTTCTACTAATTTCAATTTTGATTTTTTATCTGACAGTGAAGAGATAACGCGACTAAGAACGAAGAACTTTTATCAACAAATGCGATTGGAGTTGGCGGTTCAAAAAGCACAAAAAAATAATGGTGTAGTTTTTAAAGCTTTGGACGAACATGCTCAGAAGTTAGCATCAGATACAATGGCTAGTTTAGCTGCCTCGCAGTTAAAAGACGCTCAAGATAAAATCAAATGGATGTCTACGTTACGTGAAAAAGAGGCTCGCATTGAGTCTTTAAAATATGCGGCCGAGTTAGCAAGTCAAGTAGCGCAGTCTTCTGAAAACGAAAAAAAAGCAATGACTGCTTATTTTTATGAAGAAATCCAAAAAGGATTAAAAGATCCTGAGAAATTTAACAATGACTTGTTGTTAAAAGTAAATGATGCAAAAACACAAAATGCGGCTGCTGGATTTTCTAAGATAGCGGGAATTTTAGCAAAATACTCTGAAGAGAAACGTGATTTATTGTTAGATATTTCGGGGCAGTTGAACCGTTTTTCTAGTGATGGGATTATCAAGATTGATTTAACAGATATTACGAAAAATCCAGCTTTTAAAAAGCAAGCTGATGAGTTCGGGAAAAAAGTTTCAGGCTATGTTGATGATGGTCAGCAATTGCTTAATATTGCTAAAGGACTGGGTGTAGATTCTGAGATTTGTGATAAAGCTCAACAAGGACTTGATTTAGCCGGTAAAGGTGTTCAGTTAGTTAAGGCCTTTGCAAGTAGTAATCCTATTGCCATTATCGGAGCTGTCAGTAGTGTCTTTGGTGCTGGTTCTGTATTCGGTGGCGCGGGGTCGACTCAGCAAGAGATAGAGATGAAGCAAATGCAAGCGAAAATGGATTTAATGATCACTTTGCAAAATCGTACGTTAGATGAAATTCAAAAAACCAGACAAGATCTGGCTGAGTTAAGAAAATCAATGGCTGATACGCAAAAATTGATTGGTGAGTTATCCGTACAGATTGCTGATGCAAATAAAGTATTATTTGAAGAGTTAGAATCCGTCTCGGGTGTCGTTAAGCAAGTGCGTGATTTAGTACAATCTAGCCTTAGGCAGGATTCCTCGGCATGTATTTCTATTGAGACAAAAGAAAAACGACCCGTTGAATATATATTAGATAGCGATCGATTTAATGAGTTGTCATTGGATAAGTGCATGTCATCGATGGCCAGTCTTGAGCTTAGCTTAAAACCAAGCTTAGATATTTATAAATCGATCAAGAAAGAGTCTGACGGAGATATGTATAGTCGAGCTATAATTACTGCGAATCACGCAAAGTTGGAGTTTAGAACGATTGCCTATTCGCTAAATCCGATCAATAGCGTGGCTAGTTTTTTTCACGACATGTCAGATCGCAATATACAAATCAATGAGACCTCTCAAAAGTTAGTACAATTTGTTGTGAAAGAAAATTACCGACCAGATGATTTTTTAGATGCTCAGTACTTGACGGCATACACATCTGCAGCTTTGAAATTAGCACCCTATTTGTCTGCATACTCGATAGGGATTAAGGATAATATCGGTGATTTGGTTAATGCTCGTTTAGGAAAAGTTGATAATTTCTCCGAACCTTATACTAAACTATTAGGTTTTTTAAACAGTGCAATTGTGCAGATGACTTATTTAAGTGGAGTTTACCTAGTTGGACTTAGTAATGCTGAGTTAAGCGTAATAAATAATACGACTATAAAAGCCACTGATTGCTTAGTAGATAAAAATTTAAGTGAAAAAGCTTGCTTCCTGCATTTAAATGAATTGGCTAGAAAAAACTTTCTGAAGGCACAATTAGTAAAATCCTTAGAGGAATCCTTTAAAACTGTGAATGTATTTTTAAATCTTGTAGACGATAATCCGGATAAAACAGTGGCCAATTTGAAATCCAGTTTAGATACGGCAGTGGATGCTAATGGTGCTAGAATTTGGGACTTTAAAAATGAAAACGGCAAAGTGACTGCGAAGGTGGGTATGGACCGAGTTGAGATTCCAACTAAAAGTGAAATTCTTGCAGCAAAGTTCGACCATCCAAATGAGTTAAAGTATCTTTTAGCAGCTAGAGCTAATATGATTGAAGTGCTAAGCGACATGAAGCAAAATCGAATCGCAGATGAGTCTGTACGACGTTTGTTGATGTTAGCTACCTTGAAAAAGGCGTTGTAAAATTAATTAAATAATCACGTATTACACCATTTTTTCAGGTCGAACCCATTGATTAAATTGTTTTTCCGATAAGTATCCCGATTGCAAAGCGGCTTCTTTTAAACTGATTTTGTTTTTATAAGCTAGCTTTGCAATTTCGGCAGCTTTTTCATAACCAATATGCGGATTTAAAGCAGTCACTAGCATCAAAGAATTTTCCATGAGCCATTGAATTTGCTCTTTATTAGCTTGAATACCGACAATGCAATGATGCGTGAACGAGTCACAAGCGTCTGTCAGTAATCGAATCGAGCGCAAAATGTTAGCTGCAATCATCGGTTTAAAAACATTTAGCTCTAAGTGCCCATACGAGGCACCAATGCTGATGGCCGTGTGATTACCCATAACTTGTGCGCACACCATCGTCATCGCTTCACATTGTGTGGGATTCACTTTGCCGGGCATGATAGATGATCCGGGTTCATTGGCTGGAATCGTAATTTCATTCAGTCCAGCGCGAGGACCACTAGCTAGTAAGCGAATATCGTTGGCTATTTTCATTAAGGAGACGGCCGTGTTGTTAAGGGATCCACTGACTTCCACCAATGTGTCATTTGTAGCCAGTGCTTCAAATTTATTTTTTGCGCTAGTGAACTTAAATTTTGTTTGCCGACTAATATGAGTCGCCATCAATGCACCAAATTTTGGATGTGTATTTAAACCTGTACCGACAGCAGTTCCACCGATTGCTAATTCGGATAAATTCGTGAAAGTGTTTTTAAGACGTTGAATGGATTTACTAACTTGTGTTTTATACGCCGAGAATTCTTGCCCTAAAGTAATTGGTGTTGCATCCATCAAATGCGTGCGACCAATTTTTATAATTTTTTGAAATTCTTTTTCTTTTTTTGCTAAAGCTTTTTCAAGTACGGACAACGTTGGTAACAACCGTTGATGAATAGCTAGCGCTGTGGCAATGTGCATAGATGTTGGAAATGTGTCATTTGATGACTGCCCCTTGTTCACGTCGTCGTTCGGGTGAATATTTGTATTTGGCAAAAGCTCTTGTGCTCGGTGGGAAATGACTTCATTTAAGTTCATATTGGTTTGTGTCCCTGAACCCGTTTGCCAAACGACTAAGGGGAAATGATCATCCCATTGTCCCTGTCTGACCTCCTCGGCAGCATTAGCAATAGCCTTTGCTTTCTTGGAGTCTAGTAGTTTTAACTGATAATTGCTTTGTGCAGCGGCTTTTTTGACGATCGCTAGGGCGTGGATAATTTCTATTGGCATGCGCTCATCGCCGATGCGAAAATTTTCTAAAGATCTTTGAGTTTGCGCTCCCCAGTACTTATTCATTGGAACTGCAATTTCCCCAAAAGAGTCTTTCTCGATACGAGTTCTTTTTGTTTTCAAAAGTTGCGCTCCTTGCCGTAATATTTTTTATTCTATGCTGTTTCACAAGGATGCAGCAAGCTTTAGTAAAATGACAACTCTGAAATATTAGGATTCCCAATCTTGTTTGTGGGCTTGCAGCAAAGTTTCTAATGTCAAAGCATCTTTCAAGGCTTTTTCTAATGTAGAATCAACGTCCCAATTAGGATTGAATTGGATGTAGCCCTGCATCTCTTCTAATTTTTTATGTACATCGTTGTAGGGAAGTCGATCCAACTCGTGCTTCAGATCGACAAGACAGTGATTTGCCGAACGCATAAAATCACCGTAATCATATTTGTGAATATTTTTAATATCATTAACAAACTTCTCAACTGCCAAGTTCATATTACCTCCTTATGCGAACTGCTAGTAGGTGTATGGTATTGCAATTTAGTACCCGACGTTATGTAGAAGATAGCTGTCTTAAGGGAAAAAATGGGATAAATTGTCCTACGGACTGCGTATATTTTCCTCGTAGCTGATTTTCAAGTTACTGTTTTCTTTCGATTATGCTTGATTTTTTGATACAATAATTTTAGCTCTGAGTTATCAATAAAAAGGAGAATTCAGATGAAATTATTATTAGTGTTAGGTTTATTTTTAGTAACTGTTGGTTTTACAAATCAGAGTCAGGCGGAAGAGCATTCCGAAAATGTTTGCACGTCTGCGGATCAAGCGATTTGTGCGCATTTAGGTTATCACTGGGGTTTACCAACGTCTTCGACGGAAGCTAAATTTATGTTTCATGTTATGACGGATTTGGGCGAAATTAGCGATTTAAAAATAAAGTTGTGGATGGATATGGGAAATGGTCATGGGCATGGCTCATCACCAGTTGAAATTAAAAGTCTAGGTCAGAATAAATTTTTAATTTCAAAGGCCTACTTTGTAATGTCAGGCCCTTGGGTTGTGCGTGCGCAATTTACATTAAATGGCAACGCATATAACTTAGATATTCCGGTGAATATCGAAAATTAAAAATCAATAATTAAAATAGGACAAAACTACAAGATGCAAAGACCTTGCATCTCAATGTAATTAGTCCAAGAAAAAAAGCCATGACTAGTGGAGTACTGTGTGGTGATACCTTGGATCTGTCCGTTTTGACATTGCTTTTGTAATTGATTATAGGCGATTTCAACATAATTCGTTTGCGTTGTGAAATGCATGATAACAAACTGTTCTGATTTCGCCTTGATCAATTTTCCTTCGGTATACTTTTTAAATGTAGGTGAGAAATCACTAATATGGGAAACATGCAAGCTGTGAGTGCAACCGATACCCACGATGGCCAGCAACCACAGACCGATTAGTCGTAGTAACAGTTTTTGTAAAAAACTTTTTTTCACAGCTGAGCTCCGTTATTTGCAGAGTCTGAGTACGCAACTTCTTCCGTGTTGGATTTGAAGTGAGTATCAAGAGCTACGCCGTTTTTCACGCAATATCCAGTGGCTGTAATCTGCTTCTTCCAAAAAATATAAAGGAAATAATTAATATTTTCATCTTTAGTTAGTAAGCCTGTGACTTTACCGTTGGGGCATTGTCGTTTAAGATCTTCGACGATGGTGTCGACAAAGTCGTTATCAAAGTTAAACCCTAGGACAATAAATTTGTCTTTGACGACCTTTACACTTTTGCTACGATCGCTAGGGATGGATGTCAGTGATACGCTATTGACTGAAGCGCAACTGACAAATAGAGGACTAATAAGAATTAAAAATAAAATGTGTTTCATATATTATCCGCCTTTTGGAATTAAGCAATAACCAGTGACTTTGACGATTTCGCCCGAGACGACGGGGTACTTTCTGGTTTCACGAATGGAGGTTAATCCTGTGACTCGACCGCTGGGACATTTTTCATAAATCACTTGTATTAGGTTTTTCGCATAATCTTTGACGTAAACGGGATTGCCAGTAACGGGTCCCATTTGAAACAAACCAATCGTATTTGCAATCGATTGAGCGGTATCTCCCTGGTCCTTGTTACCAACGAATTTAGCAATATCCGCGGCCTCTTGCAGATTAATTCCTGTTTCGCTGATTTTAATGTCGAATGGCTTTTGCGTGTAATTCGGATTATTGACGACTTCACCAATTTGCACATGATGTAACTGCGCACAAGCGTTGGTTAAAATAAAAGCCATCACAGTCATTAATTTTACACACTGATTATTTTGGAATTTTGATTTCATGCATAGATACTTTAGCTAATGACTCAAACGCGACGCAAGTCCAGAAATTATAAAATGTTAAATTCGAAAAATAAATATTTCCATTATTATTAAAATTGTTAAAGCAGTCGATGGCGATGATCAACAAATCTGAAATATATAACCCAGCTAGTTTAATTCTGACCGCGAATGGATGATGGAGTCTGAACTCTTCTCTCAATCCATTCAGGAGTTGGAATTGGATTTGGAAATGGATCTGGATCTGGACCAGAACCAGGATTAGGTAATGGGAATGGAAATCTAGGTTTTAAAAACTTCCTTTTTTCAATTATTTCTTTTAAATTATCTAGGTCTACAAAGCCACATTTATCAAGTGTAGAACTATAAAAAATTGGACTTTTTCCACCAGAAAAATGTTGAGAAAGAATTTCAGAAATCATTTTGTCTTGGTTTTTATATAGCAAACATAAGGCATTTTCCCATTCAAGGTCTGGTCCTATTTCCAACAAAGCCTTTAAAACATGATAATTTTTCTGTTCTGCAGCGAATAACAATGGGTTTCTAAAATTTGAAAAGTCTTTAAGGCTAATCAAATCACTTTTCATAACAGTGATTTCGGCTTTAACAAATAAATCAAAAATTGTATCGTCTTTTGATTTAATACTCTCTAAAAAAAATGAAAAGCTTTTGTTATAATCTTGATCCCATTTTTCTTTTAAGTTTAATCGTGCACTTCCATATTTTGTTACAAAAGCATTATTCTTAATTAAAAGGTTTAGCGTCCTATCGAAAACTTTATTGTACGTGGCATAATCAAGAGGAGTGGTTCCATTCCAGTCAAATTCGTTAATTTTAAATCCCGCAGCTAATAAAATTTTTAAACACTTTAAATCGTTATTTAATATGGCTTGTCTAAATGTTTTTTGATCCAGATTTAAATTATATTTTCTTAAACCCAGCTGCCAATTTACGATTAAATTTTCTTCTTGCTTAATGACAGCTGATGTTGCCATATCTCCATAGCTATCAGCCCAGTCCGAAGCACTTTTGGAAAAAATATCTTTTTTTTCAAAATCAACACCTGCCGATAATAGTATTTTCACTGTGTCTAGGTGTCCCGATTTAGCGGAATGAATTAAAGCAGTCTGGTTATTCAAATCCACCTGATCGATGAGTGTGTTTTGACTTACCAATGCAGCAACCACCTTATCCTGCCCCAGTATGGAAGCCGCCATTAATGGCGTTAATCCCTCGGCTCTTGTGGCAATATTTAAATTAATTTGAGGTTGTTTTAACAAATATGTGACTGAGCTCATTTGTTTTTCAGCGATAGCTTGAAATAACGCCGTTTCACCGTTTTCATTTTCATAGTTTATGGAAAATCTATTTTTCGTAAATTTTTCCAAACAATTAATTTGGCCTGTTCGAGCTGCAAAAAACCAATCTTCATTTTTTGAAATATCACAGTCAGCACTTGCTAGGGTCAAAAAAAAGCATTGACTCAACAAAAGTATTCCGCCGATTTTAAATAAAAATTTCTTCACAACTTGACCTCTGGTATATTGTGAGTGCTTTCAATAAATTTAGATTTAACTGACAATATATCACCATTACCGACGGCGACTTCAACAGTCGTCAAAACAGAAAGATTTAATTCTTCATTTTTCCAAACAAAGCGAACCCAAACTAAACCTTTTGAATTATTAGGAGAAAAAGCTTTACTAAATATCTTTCGAATCGAAAGAATTAAATAATCCGAACACTCAAATTCACCACAGTCTACTCGTTGGCTAGTCATATTGTCATATATATGAATATTCGCCCCAGGAGTAATTAACTCCACTTTGGGTACTTTATCATCATACGGATCATTTATGATCAAGTCAGAGTTTTCATTCTGAAAGAAAGCAGATGTTTCGTTACAAAATGTTTCAGTGTTGGTGATTTCAGGATGCCATCTTTTTTTAACAATCCAATACGAATTATCATTTTTAAAATTATCCGCAGAAACTTGTAATTGCCGAATACGGCATCCATCATTTTGAACCAAATCAAAAATGTTTTTTTGGACAAAAGGTATACCATATCCAAATAGTTTTGAAATATAGTCTTTCATATTGTGTTGTTGACTGGAAACGTACCAATGAAACATCAAGTTATCAAATTTTCTAAAATTTAAAAAAATTTTCCTTGGTCGCCAATCTATCCCAGCTCTCATGATAGAATATGAACTTAAGTCATTAGTTTCCTGTAAAGCATTAACCGCTTTCAATTTCTGATTTACTTCAATATTCAATTTAGTGTTAAATACAGAGACTGACCTTGGCACAAAACAGGATATCAAGTTTTTTTTATAATTTTCTTTTTCAGAAATTAAATTAAAAACTTCTGCCTTATCGACTCGAACAAATATGGACTCATCACCCTCTATAAGTTTTTTATTCCAATCGCTAATATCATTTTCACTTGCAAAATAAAACTTTTCTTTTTTTAATTCTTCTTTTTGTGTCTTTTCTAATGAATCAATTTTTGAAACAAACTCTTTACAACTATTTTTATTTTGTTCTACTTCAGCTGGTTTGATCTGTTCTAGGTCTGATATCTCTGATTGTGTATAAAAGTATTTTATAGTTTCTTTTTTAGGACCTGGAATTGGGGTCGATGGGGTAGGTGTTGGGTTTTTTTTCTCTTTTGCGTCTGGCGATTGCGCGCAACTGCAAAGTAAGAATAATCCAGACAAAAATAACGCTTTGACTTTATTCATAAATAACCCCTATATTTGATGACTGGATATAAATGACTCTAACTCTTTTTCAAGAGAATTTCTTAAATCATCTTGAGACCTTAAATAAATTTCATACTGTTTATATATTTTTTCCAGTTTTTGATTGTATAAAGACTGATATTCTAGGCTTTTATCAGATTTTAAATAACTCACCTTATTCAATTCTGAAAGCTCGTTCACTAAACTGGATAGATTTAATTGATTTCTTTTAAATGCTTTAAAACTAAGGGTGACCTCTTCTGTATGTTTTTTTTTCATAATCAAGGTATCTAATGATTTGTTAGCGACACTTTTTTTAATGAAATCTAAATCACTAAATTCTTTTAATTCTGAAGTTGATTTTGCATTTATTTCACCATCCAAATCTAATTTATCTGGAGCACTATTTTTATTTGCACCTCCTTCCGGTGGATTAAATTTATTAGAATCGGAATTAGTAACTTTTGCATCCGTTGAAAAAGAAGAAAAGATTTTGTTATCAGCTAAATACTTCGTTTTATAGATAAAAAGAATACTTCCTATTACAATTAAAAAAATGAATATTTTGAATTTTGATTTCATGATTAGCCTCCAATTGGGACTCTTCTAAATTACTTAAATTTAGAAGAGTCCATCTTCATCAATTACATTTATGTTGATATACACAGACTTTCATTTCAATAGCAGTGGCGCCATTTGCAATAAAATAGCCATCAATTGAATAATCTTTCGTAATAGTTTGATCATAATTAATAACGGCAGATGTTGAACCCGTGGCCCGTCCACCTGTCATTTCATCCAGAGTTTTCAATACAATTCCAGTGACAGCGCACTCAGTAGTAGTACTACCACATAAGTTCATCACAGCACCCCCAGCTGATGCGAAAGGATGAGGGCCTTCGCTCACTTTCGGTTCTTTTTTCTCTACAGAAAAGGATTTTGCATTTTCAATAACAAACATAGCAAACATATCTGCATATAGATTTTTTTCTAACTGTATTTCTTTCTCTGACCATTCGGCAGGGTTACTACCTTGAGGTCTATTTTTAATATGACAGGAAAGACCCATTCTTTTGTTTAAAGTTTCCCGCGTGTCATCCCATGAATGCGAACGGCTTCCTCCAAACAAAGACCAACTGCTCTGACGTCCTGAACTTCTCCAGTAATCACTCATTTGCTTTACGTTCATAGTGCATGATCCTTCTAGCTTTTCGGCTTTTGCTACATAACTATATCTTAAAGCGACATCTTGAATAAACACAGCCTGATTAGGAGCGGGATTGTTATAAATCTTAGTTCTGTAATTATATTTTGTTTTTTCTTTTTGATCATCTGTATATGTATAAGAGACTTCTTTCTCGATAGGTGTTCCGCAATAGGCCCCTTGTGTCACTGGCATTTCAAAAAATCCACTCGATGCCATATTTTCTAAGTAGTCTCCCATTAACACCGATAATGTTCCTGGTTTTTCCGAACTGTCTGCGAATGAAGACAATTGGGAAATCTTACCACCGTAAGCTCTGACCGCATCAGAGGGCACAGAAATTACGACCTGATTATATCCTGGTACGGCACCACCTATTGCATCATTGCTATCTAAAACGAACTTAGAATAGCCAGAGTTAAAACTGATATTAAATATAGGAAGCTGTTGTGTTGATAAATTGACCCCAGAATTAGTAATTAGATTTCCAATTTGAGACTGCTCATTACTATAAATATTATATGCAGATGTAGCTAAACCCACAACTCTTCGCTCTGTGGCTTTAAGAACCTTTAAACCATCTTCATAATGAGTTTTTGATAAAGCATATAAATTTTCTAAAGATTCAGATACTGACTGCTCTACTTTAACTAACCATTCCAGTTGATCCGCATAAGGCGCCCAGGCCCGTTTTGATTTAAAATATTCCGATTGCGCCGCTAAAAACTTATCTTGAACAACAAGTTTTTCTGATAAAATTTGATTCAATTGTCTTTGATATTCCGATTGAAATTGATCATACTGCTTATTTTTGTCTTGTTGGCTTAAATTGTGGTCCATATTTAAAGCGTTGATTTTAGAAAAAAAACTGGACTGCACAGCTAGCTCATTCCCTGAAAGTTCTTTCATCTTATCGCTAATGGCCTCATACTTCTCTTTATCTGAAACATACTTACCGTAAATCTCTTTATGCTCTTCAATGAATTTGGTTGTTTTTAATTTAGCATTAGCTAAGTAACTTAACTTATCCATGTGGTACATCCCAAATCCGACAGTGTAATCAAAATATGGGCTCACGGGTCTACCATTACTGACTGCTTCTGCAAACTCAGCATCATCTTTTGGACTGGCGTAAAATCGATTTTGAACGTCCCTTAAAGAGGTGCAATCAATGGTGCTGGCTAGATTCTGATAAGATCCAATAATTTTTTGATTATTCTGGGGAGCTAAATATACCAAATTGTAATTTTCTGAATCTCCAATCACTGGAGTATTCGTATTATTTACAATTCCATATTTTGAAAGTACATCCCCCCTTAATGGGTCCGGTAAAGCCTTGGCATAAAAAGACAAGACTTGCGACGCTATAAAAGTCGCAATTAACGTTTTATTTTTCTTCATTAAAATCCCCCAGCGCAAAGATTAATTGCTTATAATTAAGCGAAGAGACTGTTAGCAAAATGTGTACCTATAAATCGAAATTCCGATTTCTATTTTAAATTGAGTTTATGGCTTTAGTTTCGAAAATTTTGGATAAATGAAAGAAAATTCCAATTTCAAGAAATGATTCAAGTGCACATTCACTCATAAATTTTGCGTATTTAAAATGACCGGACCGAATTGTTATTTTTTGATGGCACATTTTTGGAATGCAATTTATGGATTGAGGGTGGAACATGCGTGTTAAAAACTTTAAGATTAATTATTTGAATAAGAAATATGTAATCGTTCTTTTATGCTTTTTGTTATTCAATCACATACAATGTTGGTCTTATTCTTCCATCAATTCACTGAATAATAAAGTTTTCAAACAACACTTATGTAAAATACGATCCTATTTAAAAGGGGCTTCATTTATTGACAATATCCAAATTAACTATATACAGAATTATTTAAACAATGAAAAAATTGGTTATTCTTTAGATGATTTAGTATCCTTTAAAAAAGATATGGAAAATATTGTGTGTGAACAGTCCAAAGTCACATCCATTTACAAAATGAAATCAGAATATAAAGAACTGCAAACAAATTCTATCTATAAAAATTGTCAAAGCTATATTAACGCTAAAAAAGAGATTGAAAACTCAAAGCAGTTTCTATTAAAAGAATTATCGAATTACTCAGTGTTAATTAAAACGTATTTTGATAAATGTTCGAATAAGCTAGAGTATTGCTACGACGTAAGTGAAAATATAAATAACTCTATTCTGAAAATGAAAGAATTAAACCTCAAAATTAATAAATTAAAAGAAGTTTTTGATGCTAATAAATTTATTCAAGTGACTGACTATTTCGACATTCCTTCGATGAGTAGTATTAAAAACCACGCCTTGATTAACAATGCAGATTATTTTATTCAACCTAAAAAGCTTTATGTAAGTTCTATCGGTGAAACTTGGAATAAAGAAAAATCCAATGACTCATTTCCGTTTAATATTAAACTTAATAAGTTGAATAACTATATATCAATACAACATGAAGTTACTGAGTATGAACTTTGTATTGAAAATAAAAATTACATTTTATATGGAAAGTTTATTTCCCATATAGATGGAGAGATTAATTCCGAAGACATTTTATTATTAAATTTGTAAGTTCAAGTTTTTCTGACGATAAGAACTTATCGCCCTGCTTCGATACATGTTTTTTAAAAGATCCAATAAATCAATTTACTATGAAGCCACTTTCGTTTACGGAATCGGAAATAGCATTCGTAATAAAGTGGGAGGGCTGTATACGATCACTGGTAGTAGTTGATTGGAAACAGTTCCAATGACGGTAAAGTCATTCGGCTTGATATGAATGGACACGGGATATTGTCTGGGCGAAGCTTTCACGACAAAGTAACCGGACCACTGTTGCTCTTGAAAAATCGGTCCCACAAGAAATGCGGCAAAGCCTTTCTCTAGACTTGAAAATACGGTTTGCTCGTCAGGCAATTGAAGTAACACACCCGGAGTCATACCAGCACTTTTAGAAAGACTTGAGGATCTGGCAACTAAAGTACCCACTTCCTCTTCGTTGGAATCAATATAAGTTTTTTTATATACTTTCCACTCGGTATCTGTTGTTTTTCGAACAACAAGACAAGCTGCGGATTCTTTAATTAGTAAAAATGTTGAATTAAAATTCCCGCTAAAATTACAAATTTCAAACTCTTTACCCATCCGTAAAAAGTTCATCAAAGGTTTCTTTTCATAAAAAGGAGCCATCCGCTTATTCAGCAGTTGATCTAGAAAAATCTCAGACATCAGGCCAACACCCATATGAGTAAAACCAAAAACGTGACCTAACTCATGCATAAAAGCGTAAGTCATAAATTTAGGATTGGTCCAAGATTTTTCAATCAGCTCGCCCGAGTTTTTATAGGCATTGGGCCCTAAATCTGATGCGATAAAAATGAAGCCCTTTCCTTTTAATAATTTTAAATCGTATTCTTTGCGAACCGAAACACCAATAAACGACAAGACATGATTTATTGCAGGATTTTGATTTGGTCCCTGCATTTTTTCGATTTCTTCTTTGGTCAAGCTACCATAACCGATTTTCAATTCAAGATCGGGATTCGTGCAATCCTCGATGAATAGTTCGGGGCCCGTGGTAAACGTTCCAGAACCCATCCCGGGCTTCGAGTTGTTAGCCGGCATTGTGGAATTTGCTAATTCTTCTTTCCACCAGGCTAAAGCATCTTGAAAAGATTTACGAACATCAGCTTCAGAGATCGACAGTGTAGCTTTGTCTATTAGAAAACAATATCTTGCTGTCGGAGTATTTTTTGCTACAAACCAGGGATTGCGATCGAACTTAAATATTTCACCACCGGACATGGCCCATCCGCCTCTGTCTGCGTGAGCAAGGATTTGAAAAAGCATTAGGAAAATAACACAACTATTTCTGAAGAATATAAGACATTTGTTGTAAAAAGACATGTTGATCCTCTTTTAAATATATCAGCTGATTCAACCCATTCTGTGTAGGATCAATAGCGATTTCGCCGTTAAGCCTTGATGTGTTGGGAAAAAACTCGATCGAGAAATGTATGGATAAGATTTCTTGTTCGACCAACTGACCTGTTTCATTAATTTTTTTTATTTTTGCCGGCAAGACGTTTTCAAAAATGATGGTGCCTTCGGGTTGAACGTAATTACCAAAATTTCGAAGTAAAGACATAAACCATGTATTGTTATAACGAACATATTCGGATTTATTGATTTCTAAATTTAAGCCATCGCCATAAATCCATACTTGTTCGGAATTACAATCTTCAATTTTAAAATCTAGAATTTGAGTGGGAGGATTCGTATCATCCATGGGGCACTTTGTTGTGCAATAGTTCGTATAACACTTGTATTCACACCCATGCATATTGTAACTAAAACTTTGTGAGGTATTACAAGTCATCGAAGTTTCAAAGGCGTTTCCATGTGGGCGAAACCAATAGGAGTTAAATATATTTTCCTCACCTTGAAAGGCCCACTCTGCCATCGCAGAATGGGACCACATGAAAAAAGCAGTAAGAAGAATTTGACTTAGTTGCATTTGGGAACCGAATCGCATGTGAATACGATGTAATTACCATCTTTCATTTTATTCACATGACCTCTATTACGACTTAAGTAAGCTGGTTGTAGGTTGATGTTATAAGATTGATAGTCACTCTTAGTGATAATGTAGCCATTGATTACGTCTTGATAAAAGTTAATTCCGTAATCCATTTCACTTCCAAATATGGTCGCAGAAACTACATCAATGTTTTTACTACAAGATGAAACTTGAAATTCAGGAGATGCGGCAATGGATTGTTTTTTTGAAACAAATAAATCCAGTTCGCTTTGAGTCGTCTTGTTTTGATCAAAAACAGACAAGGTGCAAGAAGATTTATAGTTGATAGGTTCGGGTTTGGTCGGAACTTTGTTGTGCTCACTTCCGCCACTGTTGCCGCCGCCTGGATTCATAGGATCGACTATTTTAGATAGGGCATTGGCGTATTCCTCTGGAGTTACTTTCTTTCCATTAATAAAACAATCTTGAGTCATATTACCATTGCCTTCATAGGTGATCTTTGAGCTAAAATCGGTAGCGCCGCCACCCACTTGATAAACTTGATGTTCGGCCATAAAACCTTGAAATAGATTTCCGAGCAATTTGCTAGGATCACTATTGTTAGAGTCATCAGCCGATAGTGGCATCGGCTTCGTAGATTCAGATCTTTTGTTCATTTCTTCAAAATTAATATTGATAGACGCGCTGGTTTCCATCTCTGAACTAAATTGTCCATAACTTAAAGAGTTTCCATTCATTGCAATCTTTGCATACATTTCTATATTTATCTTTTTAGCATTCGGATCATTGTTGGTGGGCGCTTTCATTTTAATCTGACCAGAATAAGATCCTTCAGAGATGTCTAAGTCTTTTTTCAATTGCTCGTCGTGAACAACAAACTGAGCAGTGATTAATGCAGTTTCACCGGCTGCATCTTGAACTTTGATTTCCATTCGCGCGGTCATTGGACACTTAGGTCCTTTAATTTCAATGATCGAATTCGTTAGTTTGTTCGCCATTGGGTCGTTACCGTTGGCTGGTTGTTTGTTGGGATCTTTTTCTTCAGGCAAGATAAATTCACAATCAGATTCATTTAGAACAGATTTCACTTTGTAATTAAGGATTGCTCCAATTGTTTTTGTTGGGAATTACCATTCGCGCTGTTGTTACTGATTGTATTTGCGATGACGCGTTGACTGAAAGTATTTAAGTTTAACTTTGTTGAAGAAGATACTGATGATGAGCTCCTACTGTCTTTTGCATTACCTAATGCGACCATTGATGCGGATATTTTTTTGATCGCATCGGGGTTAGCAGCATTGCTGTTAACACCACCACCGTCTCCGCCACCGCTCCCACTGCAACCAATAAGTGATACAGCTACCAATCCCACTGTTGCTGACGTCGTCATTGTATGCGTTAAATGACGGTATTTTTTGAATAACAATGTAAAGGCTTCATTTCGACTTAAAATAGTTCTCATTCAGTTCCCCCTCGTTTTTGTTTAAAAAAAGTATCGAAGATTCTTTGAAATAGAAAGTTTTTTTATCTGTGAAGATATTTACAGGCTTATTTATGAAATTTTTATCTCTAATTCAACACCTTTACAAGATCTTAAGTAAGTCGAAATTCATTTGATACAGATGCTGATGGTGACAATTAAAAGTCACCTTTTGTGCGTCTCCCAGAAATTTTCTAAACATCTGTTTTATTTGTTGGAATCCTTGATTGTCCATCGTGAAGGTCACAAACAGACTTTCTTTATCGGACTCAGGCGTATGGGGTAAACGATTCAACAAAAAAGATTTTATCGAAAGCTGGTGAATACGCGTGAGTGGATGCTCTGGGCCAAAATGCGGATATTTTTTAAAGACTTCAATGATTTCGAAAGGACTGTTCTTCGTTTTAATATAGTCCAGTTTTTCTAAAACGATCAGATAGTCTTCTAATTTATTTAAGGTCAGTCCTAACAATGGTGAAAGTTTTTTTGGATTTTTACGAAAGTCATCAATGAATAGTGCAATATGCACCACCATCGCAAATGGATCGAACAAGTACTTAATGTCGTACTCGCTTTGAATTAAATTTTTACCTTGATTGTCGGCGGAAGTGAATCGTTGTTGTTGTAAGCTTTTGATCTGTTTTTCCAAATAGGCTTTGCGATTATTATCGGTCGAGTTCAGTTTAGCTCGTAATAACATTAAAAAATCAATCTCATCAGCGGTTAATTCTAAAAATGTGGCGGCCTTATATAGATGATCTTCACTAAGGTGGTGAGTCTCGGAATTTAATACCTTACTTAAAAAAGTATATTGAATGCCGATGCTGCTAGCCAGTTTTTGTAAATTAATGGCGGGTTTATTTTTTCTTAGAAACTGCAGTTGCTGTCGAATGGATTCTTTATAGTCGGCCAACTTATAGATATCGGGTCGTGGAAGATTTGTGATCGTTAGTGGATCGGCGCTGTGCTGATTTCTTTTGGAAATTTTTGATTTTTTCTTCATTTCATAAATTTATACTAAAAATATAAAAAAAATAAAGAGTTTATATTTTTAGATAATATTATTTTTCATCCAAGCGGGTCATTCTTTGCTCAAGGGAATAAACCCGAATCAATAACAGGGAGCAAAAAATGAAAGGAAATCTAAATATAGATAAAGTGCATCGAAAGACTAAAGGATTAGTGAAGGTTTCAATGCTACTGATCTCATTTTATCTAACAGCATGTCAAACGGTACCTTATGAAGGTCAGGCCAGAAATGTGAAAAAGAAACCACAAGAAAGTGGTGTCATCGCTATCACGACCAATTATCGTCCTGAGGATAAGGCCAAAGCAGATCAGTACATGAAAGAAAACTGTGCGCCATATCCAGCAAAGGTACTTGAGGAAGGTGAAGTCTCAGTTGGCCAAGAAACTCATGGAAATACTTCTGAAACTAATCGTGATCGTACGAAAACCAATGTGGGTAGTTTTTTAGGTATGCCAGTTTTTAGCGGAGATGCTGGAGGTAAAGAATCTAACTCCAGTTCCGTCGTAAAAGCGATCAACGAGTGGCAAATTCAGTATGCGTGCCAAAAACCAGTCAGCGCCCTGAGTGACAAACCAGAGACAACAAAAAAGAAATAGTTCGTACACGCAGTTTATTTTTAAAACCTGAAATAAAATTAAAACCTAATTTAACATTAACTTAAATACAATTAAAGGAATTCAATTATGAAAAAACTAAAACTACAATTTTCTTATGCATTAACTATTTTCGCACTATTATTAATTGGCTTAAAGGCAGAGGCCGACACAGCTAGTGGCTGGTCTGTAGCACCGAGTTTAGGCTACAACTATTTTAAACTTAGTGGTGACCTAGATTTAGAATCAAAAAGCAGTACTAGTGGTGGAATCATGGTTTATAAAAATCTAGACACGAACTTGGAATTGCAATCGGGATTAGTTTATGTCGAAGCTGGTGGTAAGCAAAATTATAATTCTGGTATTTTCTCATTTACAGTGGCGGAAATGAACTTACAGTATTTGGTTATACCAATTGGGGCAAAGTGGACATTTCTTCATTATGGTGATGGGGCGACAAGTACTGTCTATTTGCAAGGTGGTGCAAATGTGGCTTATTTGATGGCGGCAAAATACAAACGATATTTAGGTGATGTCGGAGAAAGTGATATTAAATCAGAAATGCGTAGTTTTGATTTGCAAGCTTATGTCGGCGTAGGTGGCTCCAAGGAAGTTAGCAAAAATCAATCGGTCACTTACGATTTGAATTACATTAAGGGTCTGCAAAGTGTCAGCAAAGAAGGTGACAACAAAATTTCAGGCTACAGTTTAAATTTAGGATACAATATTTCGATCTAATAAAAAATTGAACTGAGCAAAAAACATTTGTTTCTGGGCCCTGCTATGCTCTCTTAGCTGGGTCTAGTTTTATCTAAGTCACTTCTTACAAAATTATTTTGCAAATTTTAGTAATAAATAGCTTGTTTGTAGGAATAACAAAAACTGCCCTTGCTTAATCAAGCTTAGGCTATCTGTGATGGCGAAAATTTGAGTTGATCTTAAGTCTGTAATAAAATCAAAAATAAAACTTAACCAGATGGCTAAAACATTTATATAAATCGCTTTGCGAATTTGTTTTTGGTCTTGATAAGATTTATGAATATAAAAAATTGAGATTAAAAAGAATAAAAATAAAACAAGAAAAAATATTTGTTCCATATGTAGCTCCAATATGAAATTAGCAATAACAGAAAATTGTATTTAAATGTGTGATAAACTATCTAACGCTTTGGATGGGTATGTTTTTCGGTATTTTTAAACCATACTTGATTTGCATTTCTTTGATGATGGATTTTCGAAATTCGTCTTTAGCCATGGCATCGCACTCTTCAATGGTTTTCTTTAAGATCAAATAGATCACTACATAACCAGAAGCACCTAAGACGGTCACTCCAAGAACGGCGGGATTGGCGGCCGTTAATCCAAGTTCAATCAGTTGCGCATGTACGGCGGGTGATCTTAAGGCCATTAACGCAGGAAGAGCTGTGATCTTCATGACTTCAAGTCCATAACGAAAATTATTTAAATCTTCGCAACGTAGACCGATACTAGTGCGTCCTGCAGACATTGTATAAGTATCAAATTCTGTAAAATAATTTGTTGAGTTCCTGTCATCACTAGCAATTATGGTGTCTAAATTATCGAAATTTTGATACCGTGAATGCATCGGTTTGAATTCAGTAAGGCCATCTGTGACGCAAGACTCATCATAGATCAGTGATTCGGCTTTGGCTGTTTGAAGTGTAGTGATAACAAGTGCAAATATTATTGTGACGAACTTTTTTACAGTAGTTGTATTTTTTTGTAGAATGAATTCTTTCATATTGTTTCCTTTTTTGATGGAGTGATACATTGTTTTGGTGTGCTCGGTGAGCCTTAAGCAACGTGCGTACCATCTCAGTCGGAAACTAAATGAGTATTAATTCGTAATACATTATTACTTTCTAAAATTAAGGATTATGAAATTCTATTATTTTAGAAAAAAAAATACTAAACGTACGTCCTTCATTTTATTATATGGAATTTTCAAATTTAGCTTATTCGCACAAACCAGCTTCGTATCCAAATAATTCAAGATGTGCTCGAGCACATCCCTCGATTGTATCATTTCTAATAGTAAAATCTACTAAACCAAGTTGATTCGCTTTTTGAACATTTAAATCACAAGTTTCTTTGCCAAATCCAAAGTTTTCAAATTGATTCCCATGATCGCAAATGTACAAATGTATACCACTTCGATATAACGAACATTTTTGTATTTCAATCGGAGTCTTCTGGCAATTCAATACAATATTTGAATTAAAACACCAATTGGCATTGGCAAAGGTAGGATCGAACCAAAATAACAATGAAAAAAAGTAAATCGTTAGTGTTTTTAACAATCCATTTTTAATTTTTAAAATTTGAAGTTTTGCCGACATACTGTATACCTTCTTCATGGTTATTGATAAGCTAATAAAGTTGAATTTTAATCTGTTCGATTTCAGAATTGATATCACATATTTAGTAATTTGAAAGGGTATTGTCTAATAATTACATTTTTAATAGGATGACTCGCTCAACCAATTTTTTTAACAACTTTAAGTTAAGCGGATTTTTCAATACGCGATCAAAAAGTCGGTAGGCAGGATCTGCGACCTACAGGTTTGCCACCGGGAAAAGCAAAGGTAAAAAAGCAATGGTTCTGAAGGCCGTCACCGATACTGATCACTCGGTCATAAAAGGCCTTGTCGCGAAGAACTCTGGGTTTTCATTACATGCAGGAGTTGCAACAAAGGCCCATGAGCGTGATCGTTTAGAAAAAATTTGCAGATACATT
>JBPOJH010000029.1:0-51382 GCA_052033755.1 Bdellovibrionota bacterium
TGGTAAGCTCATCATTCAATCGATTTAAGATATTTATTTTTTTCTCGACAGCCGCTTTTTGTTGCTCTGGTGCTGCGGGTATTTTTGTCGATTTTAACAAGGCCAACAAATAAAGAGCATCATCAAATAGAACTTTAGCTGCATATTTAGCGCCAGGTCCTTTTTGTCGCGAACTAATTCTGGATTGATAGACTAATGTTTTACCGCGATACTGTTGAGCTTCAGCGTCTTGCCCATTTTCTTTGTAGTAACCAGCTATATAAAATGCAGCCTCAACATTTTTTTCACCCAAACTAACTCCCATGGATAAAAATTCTTTGTAAAGCTTCACAGCTTCAGCTTTGCGATTCTCGCGCTTAGCTAAATTAGCCATCGCAAAAATTGCTTCTGCTTTTTCTTGTCCGCTGGATTTTTTGTAATAACTTTCGTAGGAACTTAAAGCCTTGTTGGTCTGTCCCGTGGCTTCATACAAAATAGCGGCATTGTAATACAATGCTGAAACCAATGGATCTCCCTCGGATTCTTTTGCCGAGGCTTCAAATAATTGTGCAGCCTCTTCCAACTGGCCGGAATCTTGGTACAACTTGGCTAATAGTCGTCTGGATTTCAACTTGAGCGGTGCTGCCTTTGGGTCTTGCGATCTTAATACACTTTGATGAGCCACAATGGACTTCGATGTTTGGCCAGATCTTTCATAATTAATTCCGGCATTAAAAAATGCCGTCGTCGCCAAAGGTGAAGTCAGATTTTTTCGACCGAAACTTTCATATTGAGCTGCCGAACCCGCGAAATCTTTTTGTAACTCTAAATCTTGACCCTTTTTAAAGCTGGCTTTTTCTAAAACAGTTTTGATTTCCAAGCCGGCTTTCGAATTGGCAATAGATGGAATGGTTAATAACTCTTCGCCAGCTTTACTTAAACCATCATAATCTTTCTTTAAGTTAAATGCGTCTAATAATAAATTTGCAGAGTATTCCGCGTATTTAGATTTTGGATAGTTTTTAACGATGTCTTTAAAGTAAGGAGTCGCTTGATCAAATTGATTATGCAAATAATACAACCGACCAATTCTAAATTTAACCTCAGGTGCTTTTTCGCCATTAGGTACTTTGACCAAATAAGCTTTACCATATACGACGAATCTTTCTGATTTAGGATCTAAAGCCATCGGCTCCAAAGACTTACCCACATTCTTTGCAATTTGCTCGTCCGAAGGTAAATCTTTTTCTAATGCGATCAATGTATTTTCTGCTGCCTTAGCATAAAACTTAGATTTTTCACCGTTCTCTACAACCCACTTATACTGAGCACCGGCTTCGTCATATTTACCCATATCGTAAAGCAACTCACCATAATAAAAATGCATGTCAGGCATAACTGGTGAACTATCGATTTCTTTAATGTACAATCGATACCCATCCAAGGCTAGCGCTTGCGAAAATGGCGCACGTGAATTTTGTGCCGTTTGATGTTGATTCAAGATAAAGTTTCGCAATGTGGCTTCTCGTAACTTCACTGCATTATCGGTTAAATCTTTTCTAGCAATATTCGTTTGAAACCAAGCTGAACTTGGACCGAAATCTTTCACTAAAGAATACAGTTCCTCGCGAAATTCCTTAGACTGTTTAGCATTCGAAAATAATCGAACGACTTGGTATTTGTAATCAAACGCTTTTGGAGCAGTTGGATTTTTTTCAATTAAATAATTAAATAAGTATCTAGATCCCTCGATATTACCTTTATCTCCATAAAAGTAAGCCAACTTATCTAAATAATTGGGAGCGTCTGCACCGACAAGTCTTTCAAAATAATCAGGAGCTTGCTGCGAAGATCCGACCTCGGCATAAAATAATACGATATCCCGCAAACCTTCACTTTCTAATCTATTCTTATTGATATTACGCTTACCCTCTAGATCGGCTTGCGCCTGAGTTTCACGACCATAACGTATAAGACCTTCCATGTATTTCAATGCTTGTTCTGTATTACCTGATCGGAACTCACACCAAGCTAACTTGTACAATGAAAATGAAAACAAGCGGTGTCGTTTGTATTTGATAACTTGTTCATAATGAGTTCTTGCCTCTGTCCACTTTTCGTTTTCAAAATAAAACTCTGCTAAGGCAAAATTCGATTCAATAACATATAAGCTTTTAGGAAATCGCTGTGTCAACTCTTGATAGTAATGAGTTCCTTTTTTTGTATCACCTAGCTCGTAGTTATTATACCCCAAGAAAAATAAAGCTTGATCCATTTTTTGATCTTTTGGAAAATCACGCACAAACCATTCGTACAAATTGATAGCTTTTTTATTATATTCTTTTGCTTCACGTAAATCTAATCTGGGTTTTACTTTCGTTTTTTTGCTTTGATAGTCTTTCAACTTTAGATCATATTCAGTTTGCTTGCGAAAATTTAAATAACTTGCTTTTTCAACATACACTTCCGCTAATCGTAACCACAACTCTCCTCGTTGTGGCGTATTTTTATATTTATCAGCTAGTTGAAATAGCTGTTTGATTTGTCCATCTAATAACTTTTCTAATTTGGCCTGATCATCATTTGGATCCTGAAAAAAACTACTGGATTTCGGAGGCTTAACGGACATCATATTAATGCCGCTGGTATTTTTTTTGGTCTCGAACATTTCTTGGTATTGCGGCAAGGCAACCGAAGATTTTTTTTCCATTTTGTTTATTTTACCACCGCGATCAACTTGACGTAACATATCGCCAACCGTCGTCCTACTACTATTCGCAGCTGGCGTACGAGCACTCGTGGCTCCATTGGCATTTTCGGCATAGCAAGGCATCTCCATCATTAAAGTGAATCCTGCTACTCCCATCCATATTGCTAATCTCAATGTTGTTAACCAAAGGTAGTTCTTCATTGCTGTCATGCCTTACTCGCAGTTTTGTTTGCCCAAATAATGATAGTTTCCAATTTCATCTAACCAGTATTCACCATCGAATGGCCAATATTCCAATCCATTTTGAATGTAATACTCTCGATTTTTATCTTCATCGATTTGAGTGCTTAAATTTTTTCCTGCGATTTTTTTAATTTGTGCATTTTTTTGCTCCTCTAACATCTGCGCACGAGCGAACTCGGTCTGTTGGTACAGATCTTTCAATTCAGAGCGTACGTCGTAAAGATGATTACGTACCATTTCTCCGATAGAAATTTTCGTATTTCGAATTCGATTATCAATGACTTTCAAAGCATAACTACCAAACCCAGTTCTAGGTAAACTTCTTAATTTCAAAAGCAATTTTCTTTCACTGCGTAGTCTTTCTAAATAATTCAAAGATCGTTTAACATCGCCTTCATTTAAAATATGTCGAGTGACGCTGTAAGGAATCTTGGCAACTTGCTTTGTTTTTTCACCATTTTTAATAGCTAATGCTGCTTCAATTTCAGTATAAAAAGGCATATTTTCTTTACCGTAGGCTAACACAAACTGACCAACCTTTGCTCGCACTGGACCGTATGTTTTTTGAAATAGCTCAAGCACTTTATCCATTTCATCGTAGCGACATATATATAAATATAAAATAGATCTTAGCAATAAAGATTCAGGCAAATACGTATCTTCATAAAAACTAGAGTGCAAAGACTGAAAATTTGACAATGCCGTACGAAATTTGGCAGCTCGCAAATATGCCCAAGTCATCTCGAACAAGGCATCATGCCACATTGGTGAATCTTTTGGAATAGCTCTGTAGGCTTCTATTGAAGCCTCCCAATTTTGGGCTTGGTAATGGGTTCTTGCTATTGCTAACTGTGCAGCGACTCGATTTGTATCTGTAATTCTAGCATTTGAACGGTTTTCATATAAACTTTGAAAAATAACTACAGCCTTATCCGTTTGTTTTACTTCTAAATAACAAAGTCCCCGATTGAATTGAGCTTGATAGTAGTTACGACTTCGAGTTGTAACTCTGGAAAAGATTTCGGCGGCTTCTTCAAAATTACCATTTTTTTGTTTGATCTCACCTAAGCGAAAATTGATCATGTCTTTATATTGCGGTGGAAATTTATCCATTTCGACTTTTGAGATAGCGTAATTTAACAATGAATCATCTCCAAGAGCATCTGCCACTAAAGATAATTTTTCGATGGCTTGTCGAGTGTACTTAGACTCGCCCATACGAATCACTTCCACAAATTGAAAAGCAGCAACCTGATACAGTTTTAATTCCAACAGACTGATACCTAATATGTATTTGACCTGTGCTTTTTCCGCTGCCAACTCGGGCTTTCTAGATAGTGTTAATAAAACTGGAATGGCTTTTTCGTGTTGCCCAGATCGGACTTGATTCAAAGCTTTCGATAGAGCGTCTCTGTATAAATTGGCATTAGAACTGGCTGCTGGCGAGCGATCGGTTTTGACTTCGCCACCTACATTTGAGTTTGCTGCATACACAGGGTTAGACAATAAAGATGCACAACCGAATATTAAACAAAATGCCATTAGGCTTCTTCTACAGTTTTTCATCGGTAATTAACCTCCGGAAAGAAAAAGCTCACACCAAATGATAAAATCAGGTCATTAAAAAATCGCTGCTCATTACCTTGAGGTTTTGCTAGATATCCATTCCATGAAAAATCCCATCGATATCCATAACTTTTGGAGACAGCAAAAATTTGACCGGTACCGATGTGGATCGTACCACCACCTTGACCGCCTTCGATTTGTGAAGTTCCACCACCCGCTGCAAAGTACATATCAAATGGAACAATTTTCTGATTGTGTAAGGCCATTTTTCCGTAGATAGGAATCCAGACTAAATCTAATCCGTAGTAACCTTTTAGAGTTACAAAATTGGATGTCGTAATGTCATTTTCTTTTTGTAGTTCATTTTTATCAACGCTTTCCGAGCCCGTCATGGCCATAAAGCTGGATTCAATTCCCCATGTTTCCGTAAAATGATAACCAAACTTACCATTCAATCCAAATGTATTGGCCCATGGATTATTGGCAATCGCAGATAGCCCACCGGATAATTGAAATCGCCCAGTTTTTGATAAATATTTTTTTTGCAAAACTGAAATATCACTAAACGAATGTAATTTAGTTAAATCAGATACCTGTTCAATTTTTTCATCTTGAATGTTTTTTTCTTCTGGCTTGGCTTCTTTTTTGGCTGGCGCTTTTTTAATTTCGGTTTCGAATGAATTAAGCTCTTGCGTATCAGCTGCGTTGTCCTCACTGTTCGCGGTCGCTGCTGATGAATCGCTATCTGTGCTTTCACCCACTGTATCTGCAACGGAAACATTAGGATCATCAGCCGAAGTAGCTGCGCGACTGGAAGTTATATTCAAACAAAAAATAAAAAAGACCACGACACCAAACCAAAGTTGATAATCTTTGGAGTCTTTTTTACTTACCTTCAAAGTTTGTAATTTTTTTAAAAGATTAACCATATATTAAAAATAACTAACTTTTTTAAACTCTTGTAGAAGAAAACAATTATCTAGACTGGACTTACTGGACTAGACTTTAGAAAATTGCGCTGACACCTACATCAAGAATAGTATTAACTCCCCAACGTTCTTTAAAGTCACTTGGTTCAGGAATAGGATTACCTACCTTTACACTCTTATCATTATTGTAGGGTGCTGTTGTATCACCTAAAAATGGACTGACTTGTTGTGCGACTTGCATCTTTAGGTCAATTCTAAGCGCACTATATTTATTGAAATAAAATTTTTGCCCAATTCCAAAATCCAATCCGGGAAAGTTTTTATGCTCGTAGGCGGTCATTCCCAAACCAAATATAGGATATGTTGAAGTATTGGAGGTCAGGTGTTTGCCCAAAGAAATTTTTCCATAAAATAATTTCCATTCGTAATGACCATATACTGAATATTTCTTTTTAGGAGCTCGATCAAAGTCCAAGTTATTTGGATCCTGTCGTAAACCATCTGTATAAAACGTATTTAAACCTGATAACCATTGTGCATAGTTAAACACGATCGCACTACGTTCACTCCAGTGATATCCAACGTTTAGACCAAATTTTCCCTGATTATAAATGGGCTCTGTTGTGTTCCATCCTAGATAGCCACCTAGTTCAAATTTTTTCTCGGTTACGATGTTTCTATTTTTCACAACATCCGGTCGATCATAAATAGGAGTCACTGTTTCCGTTGCAAGCTCATCTTCTGGCAACTCTATCACTTCGGCTTTGGAAACATTTGTAAAAAATAAAGCGGCAGCAATTAATAACCAATTCCATTTTTTATTCATTGGGATAATCCTTTCCCGAAAAAGCTCCATATTGAAAAACTAAATCACATAATTCACGAACAGCACCATTACCACCTGGTCGACGAGTAATGTATTGAACAACGTCTTTGACTTCATCCATGGCTTCGGGAACAGTCGCGGCAAATCCAACCTGCTTCAACAAGGGGACATCAAAATAATCGTCTCCCATGTAGGCCATTTCATCTGGTTGAATACCAGATTTTTTCTGTAGATCTAAAAATGGTGGCTCTTTATCTTCCGCACCTTCGTAGAAATAATGTATCCCCAAATTTTTCATTCGTGTTTGTATGTCTTTAGTTTTTGAACCTGTGATGACGGCGACTTTATAGCCTTGTTTCATGATGCGTTTAATACCGGCCCCATCACGAATCGAAAAAAAACGTTTCCACTCGCCATCAGAATCCAAAAAAATTCGACAGTCCGTCATCACGCCATCAACATCCAACACAACCATTTTAATTTTTTTAAGGCGCTCTCCATTTATAATCATTTCTATATTGTCTGAAATGGAAACCAGAATCGGCAAGCTTTCCTAAGATTTACTAGACAATAGTAGAGTACGGTGCCAGGCCCTGTTTCCGGACACATTGCGTTTTAATAACGAAATTAAGAACAATATGGCTGCGAACAGAAGTTGAATTGCGCAGCCACATCATGGCACGAGCAAAATTAATACTTCAAAATGAGTTCCCTTATAATATTGGTGCAAGGTGTATCAATAAAGAATGGTTTCAAATTCCTTTGAGCGAAGTTTGGTCTATTTTTTGTGATGAACTAGAAGAAACAATACAAGTTCATCAGTTAAAAGTTCATAGCTTCGTTCTTATGAGTAATCATTTTCATTTAATTGCATCTACTCCAAATGCAAATATAGATAAATGTATGCACAGATTCATGGGTCGGTCTAGTCGTCGCTTAACAGCTAGGGGAAATCGCATCAATCAGACATTTGGAGGACGCCACTTTAAATGTATTCTTTCAAAAACTAATCACTACTTATCAGCATATAAATATAATTATCGAAACCCTGTAACGGCAAATATTTGTTCCTTTGTTGAAGACTATCCGTTCAGTACTCTGAAAGATAAAATTAACAATCAATTATCAATTCCTTCTATGGCAGAAGATCTTTTATTTAAAGATAATCCCTCTGACATACTAAAATGGCTTAACACTGCCCCCAATGCAGAAAAATTGGAAGCCGTTAGGCATGGCCTGAAAAGGCCTGTTTTTACCTCCAAAAAAAGAAGGTCATTTAATACGCCATATTTAGACGATAATGACATCCTGTAGTAAGAAACAGGGCCTGGCACCTATTTAACTTTCGATTTCAGAAGGTCTTGGATATGAATAATTCCGATCGGTGCTTTGGGCTGGGATGCATTTTTATCCAGAACAAAAAGCAAATTAATGCGAAATTGTTCCATCAAAAATAAAGCTTTTTCGCAAATTTCATCGGCATCAATGGTGCGAGGGCTTTTCGTCATCATGTCCACAGCTAATCCCTGTAATGGATTTTCAACGCTTTCCAATCGACGACGAATATCTCCGTCAGTGATTATACCAAGTAGATCACCATTATCGTCAACAACACCGGCCGCACCACGAGTATCAGCTTGTGACATCAATGAAAAAACTTTTCGCACAGGAGTTTCTTTAGGAACTAAAACAAAACCGCCGCCTGTGTGCATGCGATCACGAATACGAGACAACTTAAAACCTAAACTGCCTCCTGGATGAAACTCAGCAAAATCTTTTTCAGAGAAACCTTTTTGCTCCATCACCACCATGGCTAATGCATCACCCATCGCCAAACTGGCCGTCGAACTAGCCGTCGGAGCAAGCTCCAGTGGACAAGCTTCTTTTTCAACTGAAATATCCAAAACGATTTGTGCCGACTTAGCCAATGTTGATTTCAAATTCCCCGTCATTGCGATCAAGGGAATATTTCTTCTTGATAGATAACTTATGATCGGCAGCAACTCTGGCATCTCGCCGCCATAACTGATGGCCAAAACCACATCCGCATTTACAATCATTCCCAAATCACCATGACTACTTTCCGCAGGATGAACAAAAACACTTGGTGTTCCCGTAGAAGAAAAGGAGCTAGCAATTTTTCTGGCAATCAAACCTGATTTGCCAATGCCGACTAAAACTAATTTACCTTGCATATTTAAAATGGCATCAACCGCTTTAAAAAAATTTTCGTCGATGCGCTTTTTTAAATTTAAAATAGCCTGGGCCTCTATTTCAAAAACCTTTTCAGCCGTAATGCGACCGGAAGTTAAATCCTTTTTGCTATTTTCTAATATTGCCATGGTACTAATTTCCTTCGTTTTCTTCCTGCCAAAATAGACTCATTTGCTTATGACTAGATTTGTGTGATCGATGAGAGTGAGTCAATTCCTTTCGCTTCAACGAGGCTTTCACAAAAGCCGAAAATAAAGGATGTGGCTCTAAAGGTTTGGATTTAAATTCAGGATGAAATTGAACGCCAATAAACCATGGATGATCCACTAACTCGACAATTTCTACAAGATCACGTTCCTTATTAATACCTACTGCCAATAAGCCCTTCTTTTCAAACAAGGCTTTAAATTTATTATTAAACTCAAATCGATGACGATGTCGTTCGTAAATTAAACTGCTTTTATAAATCTGTAGCGCTTTTGAATGAGCCGACAACGAACAAGCATAGGATCCCAATCGCATAGTTCCACCTTTTTGTGTGATACCACGCTGTTCATTCATAATATCAATTACAAAATTACCACCGCGCTTATTTTCATCATGCCATTCACGGCTGGTGGCATCTTTGATGCCACAAACATTTCTAGCAAATTCAATAACAGCCAATTGCATTCCATAACAAATACCAAAAAATGGAATTTGTTGCTCACGTGCAAATCGGATAGCACTCATTTTACCTTCGACTCCCCGATTACCAAATCCACCTGGAACTAAAATTCCTTGCACTTGCGATAAGGCTTGAGACACGTTTTTATCATTAATTTTTTCAGAATCCACATACACGATTTCGACTTTACAATGATTCGCAATTCCTCCGTGCACGATCGATTCATTCAAAGATTTGTAGGATTCCTTCAAATCCACATATTTTCCCACAACAGCAATCTGCACTGTCTTTTGCGGAGCTTTTAAAACTTTGACAATGTTTTCCCAACCACGAAGATTCGGCTTATCCATTCCCAACTCTAAGCGCTCACATATGCGTTGATCTAATTTTTCTTTATACAAATTCAACGGAACTTCATAAATGGTCGACGCATCTGGCGCTCCAACCACATGATCTGTTAAAACATTACAAAACAATCCAATTTTTGCTTTGATCGAACTGTCCATTGGTTTTTCTGTGCGACATACTAAAAAATCTGGCTGCAAACCAATTTCTCGTAATTCTTTTACTGAATGTTGAGTCGGCTTACTTTTTAATTCACCAGCCGCAGCGATGTAAGGAACAAAAGTCACATGCACTAAAACGGAATTTTCGTAACCTAATTCACCCCGCATTTGTCGAATGGCTTCCAAAAATGGTAAACTTTCAATGTCACCGACTGTACCCCCAATTTCGATGATTGCCACTTCCGATCCTTGAGCGGCTTCATAAATTCGAGCTTTAATTTCATCCGTCACATGTGGAATAACTTGCACTGTTCCACCTAAATAATCTCCCCGGCGTTCCCTAGAAATGACTGTGTCATAAATCTGTCCTGTCGAAACACTATTAGAACGATTTAACTGCACCGAGGTAAAACGTTCGTAATGTCCCAAATCCAAATCAGTTTCAGCGCCGTCCTCTGTGACATACACTTCTCCGTGCTGAAAAGGCGACATAGTTCCCGGATCCACATTGATATAGGGATCACATTTCATTAAAGTAATTTTCAAACCTCTTGCCTCTAACAATGTTCCCAAGCTGGCGGCCGTTAAACCTTTACCGATCGAAGAAACAACTCCACCTGTCACAAAAATAAATTTTTGCTTAAATTTATTTTTCGTCGAAAT
Source organism: Bdellovibrionota bacterium (assembly GCA_052033755.1). GTDB lineage: Bacteria > Bdellovibrionota > Bdellovibrionia > Bdellovibrionales > Bdellovibrionaceae > JBPOJH01. Next base: position 10,304 of record JBPOJH010000029.1, read on the forward strand.
ACGAGTCGAAGTTTTAATCACCTGTACCTTTGAGGCCAACATTTTTTTCGAAGCAGAGGACTTAGTCGCAGCCGATCTGATGGTGGTTTTAGTGACAGCTTTCTTGATCGTTTTTGGGGGCGTTTTCTTAGAAGAACTTTTTGTTATTTTTTTTACTGCTTTTTTCATTTGTTATTTTCCATATGTTGATAAAAATAATTCGCTTTAAATATCCACTTCAATAAATCATTTCAAAATTCATTGATTCACAATTCGTTTATTCTCTATTCTAGAACCAGTTAACTTTTGTTTTTAACAATCTTATTCTAGACCTATTTATTGGGCTTACAAAAGATTATTTTTTAAAATTTTGTAAGCGAGCTTCCACTTTGGCAATATCAGATGGCACGTCCACACCTTGACTTTGAAAATCAACAGGAACTACTTTAATTTTTGCTCCCAAGTACAAGGCTCGCAACTGCTCTAAGCTTTCACTTGTTTCTATCGTAACCGGAGCCATCGAACAGTACTTTTGTAAAAAAGTCTTTTGATACGCATACAAGCCAATGTGCTTAAGACAACCGTTGACGTCAGATGGCTGACTCTCGACTTTTTGCAGCACTTTTTCACGCGAATAAGGAATTGGAAACCGACTAAAATAAATAGCACAACCATTTGCATCCACAATAACTTTAACTACATTTTCAGAATAAAGCTCATCTGCGGATATGGTATGTGCCAATGTGCTCATTTCTAAATCTGAGTTATCAAGCAATGGCCGAACAGCAGCGTCGATGACGTCCCCATTTATGAGTGGTTCATCCCCCTGCACGTTAACCACAATATCAGCCGCATAATCTTGAATCGCGGCCCAGATTCGATCACTTCCCGAGGGTAAATCTGACGACGTCATGGATACTTTCCAACCTGCTTTTTGTACCACCTTTTGTATATCGATATGATCCGTCGCTATAATGACCTCGTCTACAAGTTTAGACTTAGCTGCGCCTTCGGCGACCCATAAAATCATCTCCTTACCCAAGATTTTTGCCAAGGGTTTATTTGGAAATCGCGTTGAAGCCATTCTGGCCGGCAATACCGCGACGACTTTTTTATGATTTTTATTTGAGTTAAAATTATTCTTGCTTGATTGACCTAAGGCACCCGATGACAAGTTCACTTTTACATCCTATTCTGAAAATTAAACTATAAAATTAAACTTTTCTTTCTTTGAGTGCCTGTTGTCCGGACTTACCCCACTCATTAAAAATAAAAGTTTCCACGTCACGAATGCCAGTTTTATTCAAGGTTGAAGTCACAAACACAGTTTCGATTTGCGCATCACCCAATAAGCGTTCCGTATTTTTCTTCAACTCCGATTGATTGCACTTATCCGCTTTTGTTAAAACCAAAGCCATTGGTAAATTAATTCGACGACAGAACTGCCTTAACATTTCTTCGTGCTCGTCCCATTCGCGACGAATATCCATCACCAAAATAACTCCGAATAAATTTCCTCTCAAACCCAAATACATCTCGATCATCTTGCCCCATTCGCGAATCTCATCCCCTGATCTAGACGCATAACCATATCCAGGCATATCCACTAACCTATACACAGCGCCGACATCAAAAAAATTAAGTAATCGAGTTTTACCCGGCGTTTGACTAACCTTTGCAATTTTAGCGCCGGTCATTGCATTCAACAAACTAGACTTACCTGCATTGGACCTGCCAGCAATGGCGACTTCTGGTCGATCAGCCTTGGGATAATCCTTAGGGTCTACGGCGCTTAACAAATAGCGCACAGGTATTTGATGACTAGCATTTTTAACTTCAACCTTGCCGTTCTTTTTGAATTGATCAGCAAAAGCCACTCCGCTTTTTCCAGTTTTGGGGGCCCGTTTTGCGTTTTTTGATTTCGTGTTATCTTTTGAGTGTGATTTATTTTTCGTATTGGATGTCGTTTTGTTATTTCCACCCTGTGAATGTTTCATCGCTTTCACCTTCCCAAATAATTAGTTACAAACATGATATAATACCATTTCAAAAATGAAAACATTCTTATACCAATTCCAATAATTAATTATCCAAGGCATAGGCTTGAAGTAGCATTGTAATACTGCGAAAGCATATCAATGTAACAAATACCTGTCAGAAACATTACAGTGCCAATTTTGCGTCACAATTGCTAACACCATTTTCAATACATATTCACCCACGACGCAAGCCTAAACGATCTTGTAATATGGAACTCAAATCAGTAAGGGGACCTATCGAATGAAAAAGCTTACATTATTAACCTTGATTCAATGTTTTTATTTTTCGTCAGCTGTTTTAGCTGCCGTGATTTCTCCAAGCAGTATGGAGTTAAATTTTAACTTTCAAGCCTCATTTTTCACTAGCGAATTCAACCGCAAAGCAAACCACATTGCCGACGATCACGCGAGTCATATGTTTGGCTTATTTCACTCACCAACAACTATTAATAAATTCGGACTTGATAGCTCGCTGGTTGGCGGTGTCGCTGCTCCACTAATGCCACTAAATATAAATATTATTAGCGATCAGACACAGTCAGGAATCAGACAAATTACCTACACTGCAAGCGGTAAGCTACTTGTACAAAAGCCTGTCGCTGCACAATGGTTACAAATGAAAACCATCACACTACCTATGCCTTATGATTTGGATTCTTTTTATGACAAAAACTGCACCAGCACCACTTATGATTCACAAGGTGATTTTTGGTATTTTTACGATGCCTTTCAAGCGGGTTGCGAAAAATTCACTACCAGCCCCCTGGCCACGAACGTGACTTTCAATTTCACTCCTAACAAAGATTCTAAAACTGAGTATCGCCCCAAACTTGACCAAATTCGCGGCGACAACGGCAATGGTGAGGACTTAGTGATTACCTATATTCATGGTTTTGCACATGATCCCAAGGAAAAATCTGACGATGGACGAGTCAACTACAATACCGTCAATGAACGACTAAAAGCAAAAGGTTTTGCCACGACTATCATTCGACGAACTTCAACCAGCCCTGCTGTGTTGCTAGAAAAACAAACCAAGGACACAAATGGTAAAAATATAAATATCAAAATTTACCACTATCTTGTTGAAACCAGCCTGTCTTCTCGCAGCAAATTATTTGCTAAGTTTTTCAAAGATGCGATCGAGAATGCTGATGTTCTTATCTACGCTGGACACTCTGGATTAGGAGGTAATTTAGATATTCCTTCGTTAGAAGACAAAGCCGGTGAATTTGAATTTAACCCCAATAAAAAACAAATTTTATTTTTCAACTCATGTTCTAGTTATTCTTATTATTTAAATCAATTTTCTGAAATCAAAAGAAAATCAAAAATTGATGTCCTTACCAATGGTCTGTCTAGTTATTTTTATACTGCACCAGATGTTGAATTGAAATTTTTAGAAACCATCATCGACCCTTCCAAGAATCCCACCTGGACAGAAATCCTAAAATATATGGAATCCGACCTAGGTGGAGAAAACTATATGTTAAATGTGGGCGCTATATGATGGGTCTAGTTTTAAAAAAATAATTCCAAATCTGTCTCGAATTGACTCAAGTAAATTTCGCAAACTCCGAAAAGAGTGGTGAATGCATCGCCATTCATTGCAGTCCCCTGAAGAAATCAGAGGCCCACACGGAGGAAGTTTATGCCACATTCTGGATCAGCAAATCATGCGTTTACAACAGACTTAACTCAGTTCCATGGAATGTTTATTCAAGGTAATCTACAACCTATATTCGACGCTCTATATGCCGTAGGCGCTATCGATCCCGTGCTGAAAATGGATTGGCAAAAAGTCACAGCCGATATGGCAAAGCACCCGGATGCGTTGATGTCAGCTTTTCAAGAAATTAACTCTTGTCGCGGTGATTTCGAAAAATTGAAAGAAAAATTATATATTATGGATCAAAAGTCACTGACTTATATTGCTATGGAGGTCGCTCGTGAATTTGCTGAATTTCAAGACCGTAAAGAGATTCATTGATTTTACCGTCTTCTGTTTTAGTTTTTTTGTGCATGTCCAGGTGAAGGCTTGGGAAGTGGATTTCTCTAGACGACAAACAGAATTAAAATCATTGCGCGTACCTGCTTCTATTTCCGATGTTGAAAAAAAATCGGATAGCCAGAACAGTGAAACCACAGCATCTGCAAAGGATTTAATTACGAATTTTATGGATGTGTCTGGTCCCACGCAAGATCTTGTTATCTTAAATACAACAAATGGTTTCGTTCCAGAGACTATTCGCCTTAAAAAGGGCGGCAGCTATCGAATTCATGTCGTTAATGTGAATGAAAAAGAAAAAAATATCAGCTTCATCATGGACTCATTTAGCGAGCATCACGCTACTTTTTTTGGTCAGCAAAAAACTTTTTCACTACAACCCAAAACCGACGGCATTTTTTCTTATCAGTGTCCAGAAACAGCGAAGCAAGGGCGAGTGGTTATTTACTCTGGCGAAGAAGAAGGCGAACGCAAGCCGGCCAGCTCTTCTAGTAAATAACAAACTCGAAGAAAGCATAGGGCGATAACTTATGAGCGACAACCCATCAAGTGCACCTGAAAATTCAAATGCAGTTGATCGCATAGTCGAAGAATCACTTCGACCTGTTGCTCATTTAATGAAAGACCCGACCGTTACCGAAATTTTAATCAATGGCCCGAATGAAGTCTTTGTCGAACGCGGCGGAAAATTACAAAAAACGGATGCTAAGTTTGCCGATGAAGACACTTTGCGAGCCGCCGTTGTTAGTATCGCAGGTTTTGTGTCCAGACGTATCACCGACGAAGAGCCGAGATTGGATGCCCGCCTGCCATCAGGTTCAAGGATCGCCGCTGTTTTGTATCCCATTTCTAGAACTGGTACGACCGTGTCCATTCGAAAATTCACGCAAACAAGTATTACCTTTAAGGACTACATCCAGCTGGGGGCTATCACTGCCGATGGAGCCCAGTTTTTAGATGTGTGCATGTTTTTGGGAAAAAATATTTTAGTCAGTGGTGGAACTGGTTCCGGTAAAACCACTCTTTTAAGTTTGATGTGTTCGCGCATTCCCAAAGGTCAACGCATTATCGTTATCGAGGACTCTTCCGAGTTAACAATTAATTACGAACATGTCGTACGCTTTGAAACCCGAATGGCCAATCAACAAGGCAAAGGCGAAGTTTCGATGAAGGATCTGCTAAAAAGTTCGTTACGCCTTCGTCCAGATCGCATCATCGTTGGCGAAGTGCGTTCGGCCGAAGCGATGGAGCTAATCAATGCTATGAATACGGGCCACAAAGGTTGCTTGGGCACCGTGCATGCTAACTCACCAGAAGATGCGATCGTTAGACTAGAGGCTTTGGCTCAAGGTGGCGATGGCAAGATCAGCGAAAAAGCCCTGAAGTCACAAGTCGCTTCAGCTGTGGACCTGATCATTCAAGTATCTAGATTTTCAGATGGTTCTCGACGAATTGCTGCTATCTCAGAAATCGTCGGTTTGAATGCTGATGGCAGTTACGAGGTAAACCCCATATTTCAAATGTCTCGCATGATTCGCCGCCCAGATGGAAAACTGGAGGGTCAGATTGAGCCCAGTGGAAACATCCCCACTTTCATGAACGAGATTACCGACAACCGACTTCCATTTCCCGAAGCGAAATTCCGCAAGGCTAGTTAAGCTGATGCCAGCAAAATAGCCACTGCTAGCAAGTAAGTCATTCCCAAGAATATTCTCGCATTAAGTACTTAAATAGATTACACATTTTTATGTGCACTATAGCTGTAAGATTTCCGCATCAGTATTACAGTTTCTTGAAAGTCAGGGAGAAGATATTAGCCCTCTCCTTGAGGCTACCTTTTTGCCTGAAGAGTTCTTAAAAGATTCTAGTTTTTGGATGCTTTCACAAGAGATGGAAGCCTTCTTAAAATTAGCTGTGGATTTGTATCAAAAATCCAATGAACCTTCGTTGATCACACACATTGGTCATCACAGTGCTGAGCTTCGCAGTTGGGGAGTTTTAGACAGTGTGATCCGCATGATGCCTAACTCAAAAGACATTTTAGCGCAGCCCAATCGTTTTTTAGGTTATTTCATTTCACCAGAACCACCGGTAGAAAATTTAATTCGTACGCAAGATGGCTCGTCCTTGGGTTTTGATTTACCGATTTCATCTGAGCAATATCCACTGGTGTGTGAGTACTTAAAATCAGCCTTAGAGTCATTACCTGTGTTTATGGGGCAACCGATGGCTCATTGTGTATGGGAAGGTATTCGCGTCGAAGTTATCTTTGAAAAACCGCAAGAAACATTTTTTCAAGACATCGATCCTGGTCATCAATTATCTCCAGACTTGTTGCAATCAATTGTTAGCTCGTTGGAAAAACATCAGCGTGAGTTAGAGCAAAAAAACAAAGAATTGCAGAAAAAAAATGATCAGCTAGCGAAGGCACAAAAAGCCCGTGAAAAAGAAATGGAAACAAAAGTGAGTTTCCCACTTTTCGAAAATGCGGCTCCGATCACCGCAATTAAATCTATTACTGAGTCTGAAAAATACGTGCTTCGCCAAAATCTTTCACGCTTAAGTGATTACTTGGTTCGAGCCCAGCAACTGATTACTATTTTAGTCGGTCAAGATCGCACTAGTCCACAAGTGAAAGAGGCTATGCGACGTATGGATTGGGAGCAAATTCAAAAAAATTATCCCGGCCTAATCAACGAGTGCAAAGAAATGCTTTTAGATCGCAGTCAATATGAGGATCCGAACGCTATTCACAAATCCCCTCCCATGACCATGTTATAAATTTTATTTTTGAAAAAATTGAATTTTAACAATTTTAGTGTAAAAATTCCCTCATTGAAAATAAATTAACTGTTGAGACTAGTGCAAAGTCAGAAAAGTAAATGCCAGAAAAAAGAGGAGAAAAAATAATGTCATCAGAAATTATCGCCATTGAAGCCCGTGAAATTTTAGATAGCCGCGGAAATCCAACTGTAGAAGTTGACGTGGTCACTTCAGAGGGAGCCATCGGCCGCGCTGCCGTTCCATCAGGCGCCTCGACAGGAGCTCACGAAGCTTGCGAGCTACGAGATGGCGATAAAAAAAGATATTTAGGTAAAGGTGTCAGCTTAGCTGTACAACACATCAAAGAAAAAATTGCTCCAGAGTTATTGGGCGTGGATGTTTCCTACCAAGTGATGATTGACCAGATGTTGATTAAACTGGATGGATCAGAAAATAAATCTAGATTAGGTGCGAACGCTATTTTGGGTGTCAGCTTAGCCGCAGCCAAAGCGGCCGCCATCGATGCGGGAATGCCTTTGTATAAATACGTCGGAGGCAGTCAGGCGTTTCGTTTACCCGTGCCATTGATGAATGTGTTAAATGGTGGAGCTCATGCGAACAACGGCTTAGACGTACAGGAATTTATGATTGTTCCTAATGTTCAAAACAGTTTCCGCGAATCTTTACGAGCTGGTAGCGAGATTTTTCACACGCTGAAAAAAATCTTATCCGAAAAATCTTTGTCTACGGCTGTCGGTGATGAAGGTGGCTTTGCACCTAAATTAGCTTCGAATGAAGAGGCTTTGAAGTTGTTAATGTCAGCCATTGAAAAAGCAGGCTACAAACCTGGTGAAGATATTTTCTTAGCGTTAGATGTCGCGGCCACAGAATTATACAAAGACAATAAGTACCAATGGGAAGGTCAAAAAATTTCTGGTGAAGAGTTAATTGGAATTTATAAATCATGGACCGATAAATATCCAATGGTCAGCATCGAAGACGGCTTAAGTGAAGACGATTGGACATGTTGGAAAAAAATCACAGCCGACTTAGGTCACAAATTACAGTTAGTGGGCGATGATTTATTCGTGACTAATCCGAAGCGATTGGCTCAAGGAATTAAGGACAAAGCCGGTAATGCTTTATTAGTGAAGGTTAATCAGATCGGCACCTTGTCTGAAACTGCAGAGGCTGTTGGTTTAGCGATGCGCAGTGGTTACAAGTCAGTGATGTCGCATCGTAGTGGTGAAACTGAAGATGTAACGATCGCTGATTTAGCCGTGGGATTGAATTGCCAACAGATCAAAACAGGCAGCTTGTGTCGCGGCGAACGAACTGCAAAATACAATCAATTACTACGCATTGAAGAGCACTTGGGACCCATCGCGCAGTATTGGGGACAACAAGCTTTTAGTTCTAAAATTTAATCTCAATAATTAATTCTCCGGCGTTGCTGCGCTTTCGCTGTATTACAATACAGCTTCAAGCTGGCGCCTTGGGGAATTAATTATTATATTATACTAGACTGGACCAGTGCTTAGCTGGATTCTAATTTTTCTGGGCTTTCATAAATTTCTAAAACTAATTAACATGATCTTTATGAAGGCCTTTGCACACTCGATTCATTGTAAATTGCACGAACCACGAAAAATCTTAATTTACTGTCTGATCTTTTTTATCATGTATTGCTTGCTGAACGGATCATGGATTCGTTTATATAAACTGCATCGTGATTCTAATTTAATTGCGACACAAATCACCGACATTGAATCGCAAATTGCAAATCTAAATTCACAACTGAAAAAAGCCAAAGATCCCAGTTTTATCGAAAGACAAGCCCTAGAGTTATACGACATGGCCAACGAAGAAGATCTAGTCTTTGTTTTTTCCGACTAGATCACTCCCCGCCTGTGGATACAGAGTGATTGATAAGGGCTAGAAAACATCATGAAAATTCGCTGGTTAGTGAGCTTATGTTGCTAATTTCATACATTTTTTTCATTTTCCAAAGAGTATTTGCTCTATTCATTGACAAAGGGTCAAGCTGGTCTATCATTAAACCGTTAGCGTATTTATATCGAGGTAAATATGAATTGGAATATGGATAGCATACGACATTTAAGACTGCGCTTAGGTTGGACTTATACCGATTTAGCTCGGCATCTAGAGGTTGAAACTGCGGTGATTTTTCAATGGGAAGCGGGGGAAGAAACCCCCACCGAGATTATTTATCAAAAGTTAGATTTATTCTCTAAGCAGGCTGAAATTTCGGCTTACGAAATCTTAGCCGGACCACGCGCTGAATCTTTTTTAGAAAAGCACTCTCAAGAACAATGCGAAATTGACAACATCGTCGATATCGAATTGAATTCTTGATCCATGAAAAAAAAAATTTATTTGATTGATATCAGTTCTCTGATATTTCGTGCCTTTTATGCTGTTCGTCCCTTAACAAGTCCCAGTGGCACACCTACGAATGCCTTGTTTGGTGTGTTCTCGATGGTATTGAAACTTTTGAAAGACGAAAAACCAGAGTATATCGTTTTTTGCTTTGACCGCAAAGAGCCTTCGTTTCGCAAAGAAATTTATCCTGAATACAAAGCTCACCGCACTGAAATGCCCGAAGATCTGGTGCCGCAAATGCCCTACTTCCGAAAAATTGCAGACGCTTTGGGAATCACCTCGTTAGAGGTTCCGGGATTTGAAGCCGATGACATCATAGGAACTTTGACTCATATTGGATTAAAAAATCAAATGGAAGTCGACATCGTCAGTGGCGACAAAGATTTCGGTCAATTAATAACTGATCATGTTTATCTGGTCGATACCATGAAAAATTTAAAACTCGATGCTAAAGGTGTGAAAGAAAAATGGGGAGTTCCACCCGAGCAATTTATTGATTTCTTAGCCTTAGTTGGAGACACCTCTGACAATATTCCAGGAGTCACCGGAGTCGGCCCGAAAGGGGCACAAAAACTATTAGAAGAGTTCGGCACTTTAGAAAATATTTATAACAACGTTGATAAAATATCTGCCAAGGCCTTAAAAGAAAAATTAATTCGCGATAAAGAGCAAGCTTTCTTATCGCAAAAATTAGTGACTATCACCACGAATATTCCACTAAGCGAAGATATGCGGACATATAAAATGCAGGGCTTGCAGTGGGCCATCTTAAATCCGCTACTGGAAGAACTTGGCTTTAAAAATTTTGATAAAACATTACAAGCCATCGCTGGCAATTCAAGCATTTCGAAAGCCGACATTACGAACAATGATATACAGAATAGCAACAGCAGCAGTATTTCTTCTGAGGCTGGAATAGAAATAAACACTACCAGCAAAAATTCAGATTCAGATTCAGATTCAGATTCAGAAAAGCCCGTAACAGATTTCGCTATACACGCAACTAAAAAATCTAATTTCAAATCCCCAGAAATTCACTATCAAGAAGTTGATGAAGAGGGCCTAAACAAAATAGTATCACCCTTGCTAGAAAAAAATCATTTTGAGTTATGGGGTTTAGAATTAAATGGCGGTATTTTACTGGGCTTTGAAAAAACAGGTCATTTGTTTCGCTTTTTAGGAGCACCAGAAACCATTGGAACGTGGGCAGTGAATTTACATCCTCATCATTCTGCCACTGAAACAATTCAATGGATGGGTTTTGATTTAAAGTCTTTTTGGCATTTCATTCAATTTGGTCATTATAAAAACATACATCAACAAGCCTTCTGCGTGCAGGAAAAAATTCAAACCATGGTTCCTGGAATCACATGGGATAGTTTACTGGCTGCGTACGTGATTCGCCCAGGTGATTCCACAGATTATGTGCGTGTGTACTCTAAATTTATGGCTAGCTTACCTGCAGAGCTTCCTAGCCCCGTCGAGCATTTCCATAATCATCTAGCGCTCAAGCACGAACTTCTGGAGCAAGTCGAATATGTACATGGCATGAAAGTCCTAAAGGAATTAGATTTTCCGATTGCTCCCATTTTGTATTCAATGGAGCGATTAGGAATTTTATTAGATGTGCCAGCTCTTCATCAACAAAGTAAAGAACTAACGACAGAGTTAGCACAAATCGAAAAAGCCATTCACGAAATGGCGGGTGAAGTTTTTAACATCGCTTCCCCTAAACAATTAGGGCTAGTGCTATTTCAAAAATTAAACCTTCCCACCAGCAAAAAAACTAAAACTGGATTTTCAACCGATGAAGATGTTTTGATAAAATTAAAATCCGTTCATCCCATTGCGCAGTTGATTTTAGATTTTCGTGAAGTCGCAAAATTAAAATCAACTTATGTCGATGCCTTACCCGCATTAGTGCACGAAGATGGTCGAATTCACTCCAACTTCAGACAAGCGCTAACGACCACTGGGCGCTTGTCGTCTTCTGAGCCTAATTTACAAAACATTCCGATTCGTACTGATAAAGGCGCGCGCATTCGCAAAGCCTTCATTGCACAACCGGGACAAGAATTATTATCGGCGGACTACAGTCAGATCGAGCTTAGAATACTGGCGCATTACTCTAAAGACGCTGGCTTGAATGAAGCCTTTCAAAATGATATCGATATTCACACCCGAACAGCTAGCGAAGTATTTGGCGTGTCCTTGTCAGAAGTGACTTCAGAAATGCGACGTACAGCCAAGGCCGTTAATTTTGGAATCGCATACGGCCAAGGAGCCTTCGGTTTAGCAGAGGCTTTGGGCATCAGTCGCTCGGAATCTTCCGAGATTATTAAAAAATATTTTACACGATTTCCGGGTGTTAAATCCTACATCGAAGACACGATTGCATTAGCCAAAGAAAATGGTTTCGTCGAAACCTTATATGGTCGTCGTCGATACATCGACGAGATACGTTCTAAAAATGCAGCCATTCAAAAATTTGGTGAGCGGGCCGCTATCAATGCCCCCATGCAAGGAACAGCCAGTGATATAGTAAAAAAAGCGATGATCGAATGTTTTTACAAAATTCCTCTTAATTTAATTCTACAAATTCATGATGAATTGATTTTTGAAGGAGCCAAAGAAAAAATCCAACACTTGAAATCAAAAGTAATCAGTGTGATGGAATCCGTCGCAACACTATCCGTGCCATTAAAGGTGAATGCCAACTCCGGAAAAAATTGGGACGAAGCTCACTAGGTAAAAACACAATCAAGCCCAATAATTAATTGTCCAAGGCGCAAGCTTGAAGTCGTATTGTAATACTACGACAGCACTGCGCCGATTAAGCGGCGCCAATCCAGCAGCAACGAAGGACAATTATTTAGTGGAATTGGTATGGTTATTCAATCCGGGCTTTGATCATCGAAGGGACATATTGAAAATCGATCTTCATGATGTGATTGATTAACCACGATTTTAAAAATTCAAGAATCGGTTTACCTAAATCCGACTCGCCTCTTTCCAATCGAGCTGCAAAATCCTGCACTTTTTCTTTTAATTCTTTATGAGACAGAATGTGAGATTTTGCATGCTCATAATCGGCTTTTTCCATTAGTGATTCTTCATGACCGAAATGCATCTGAGTGTAATTAATCAACTGTTCCAACGTCACCGAGATAATTAGATCCTGTCCGGGGCCTGGAGGATCACTTAGAGCTTGTGCAAGATTGTTTATCATATTGACTAACTGTTGATGTTGAAAATCTATCGACTCGATACCGGTCTCTAACTTAGCTGTCCACTCCAAAAAAGCCATTACTCCCCCAAAGGTTATCCAACACTGATGCAGGAATTATTCTACTTCCCAACCCACCACTCGTCCACCTTCAAAGTAGACAACTTTACGCTCTGATCTATAGCCATTGGTCGTGGATACTTGCTTTAAATATTTCCATCTTTCATTCTTTAACTGTGGATTACCAGATACTTCGATCTGATCCGGCTCCCCCCAACTTTTTCGAACTAGACCTTGGGGCATACCCAATGCAATATCTTGCGCATCCACAAGTTCCTGCATATCCGTATCGATTTGCTTTGAACGATTTAAAAAATTTTTCTCTTTCAACCATTCTTGTCTGGTTTCATAATCCTCTAAGGCTAAAAACTCTAACCTTTCATCGTCGTTCTTAAAGTTCGGCAAAGCTTTCGAATATTGATCCAATTCCTTTTGACCGCGCAATGAGTTTTCCATTTTTTTTAAATTAAATTTTTTATTATTTGTATTTGGGCTGCTGATCGCATCTCTGCCACTGGCAGAACTAGCTCTGCTTTTTTCAGTAGAGGTACCAGCGTATCCACTATCGGAATGTCTTTCAAATACAGAACAACCCGCCGTTAAAAAGAAGCAAAATCCTAATAAGCAAAAAAGTAAAATCGTATTCATTACCTCATTTTCACAGAAATCGTCGATGAACTCAAATAGCTCAAGAAAAACTCGGGTCTTTTATCCAGTCCAAAAATTCAATTTGTGTTAGATTTAATTACTGACTTAAATCCAGCAACGTTGATAAGATTTATCAAGATGAATACGGATACAGCTAAAAATGAAAACAAAACTATTACAGCTGAAGAACTGATTGAAACACTTCCTGAAGAAATCGATGCCGAACAGTTAGATAAAGTTCTGGCGGAAGAGGATCCTGAATTCCTTCATCAAATGTCAGATTTATCTTCTGATAAATCCCTATCTGCCAGTGAGCCCGCAGAAGAGGATGAAAACGAAGCCTTTCAAATCGAAAAAGAGCTGTGGCAAACTGGCAAATCTTGGCAACAAAAGATTTCTAAAAAATTTCCATACTTAGTTTTTGTATTTTTTAAAATAAAACGGCTGACTCGTCGAATGGGAGACCATCTTAGCAGTTTAAAGATCTGGATCATTAATCTGGCAGAAGTGCTAAAAATATTTTTAAAGAAGGGTTTTAAATATGGAATTGCAAAAATCAAATCTGCAATTCAGTCTTTCAAAAATCTAAGTGCCATTCAAAAAATTGTACTATTTACGACTATTGTTGGTCTTGTCGGTGTTGGTTATATGTTAAAACTAAGCTTTACCAAAGGTATTATCCCCAAGGATAGCCCCTTATACATTCAAAATTTAGAGGATAAAGCTGATCAAGTTTTTTCGACCACAGATAGCGAACTGGAATCATTCTATGATAATTTGCGCGGCGCTGGAAATACGATTTTTATTCAGAAAATTGTCGTTAACTTAAAAATTATAGAAAAAATAAATCATGTTAATCCAATGGGTGCATTTGATTTTTATATACAAGGGATTACGCCAGAAGTGGCTGTTGAAATTAAGGACCGAGAATCTGAAATTCGCGATCGCATGCAGCGCGTGGCTGAAGAGTTTTCATTCGAACAGCTAGATACCGTCAGCGGCAAAAAGGAATTAACAGAAAAATTAAAAACTGAAATTAATAATATTTTAACCACAGGTCGAATTAAAAAAATATACATCAAAACAATTATTATAAAGCCTTAATGACAATTACTAGTCTTAGTTAAAATTTGTAAAACATCGATCAAATACCAATTCCATTAACTAATTGGAATTGGCATTGCTTAGTTTCGTGCATTTTTAGGACATTAAACAAAAGCGCTGATTTCCGAAGCCATTTTAAATTCTTTAGCATTGATATTAAAATGCTTTAATCGATCATGCAAAGTTGATTTAGGTATTCCCAAATCTTTTGCTGTTCGTCTTTGGTTACCCATATTTGCAGCCAGTCTTTTTAAAATTAATTGCTTTTCGATTTCTCGAATGATGGGTCTGGGTTTGATTTCACCCGATTCAGCATCGGTATTTGATTGACGATAGCTGAGTTGATCGCAAATTCTTTCTACTAGTGTTTCATCGATTGTTTGACGTGGAAACAAAGCGCTAGCACGTGATACAGTGTTTTTAAGCTCACGAATGTTGCCAGGCCAATTATGAGTTTTTAACTTTTGAATGGCTCCAAAACTAAATCGAACTCGCATATCTTTTGCAAATTTATATAATAAATCCTCAAAGTCCTCCATGCGATCTTTTAACGATGGTGTATTTATGCAAACAACATTTAATCTAAAATACAAATCAGAACGAAACTCATTAGTCTTAATACGTTCAAATAAATTTTGGTGAGTAGCCGCAACAATTCGAACATCTGTTTTAATCACGCGGTCAGAACCTACTGGGCGAATTTCGTTATTTTCTAATGCGCGCAACAATTTGGCCTGCAAGGTATATGGCAAATCACCTATTTCATCTAAAAATAAAGTTCCACCACGAGCTGCCTCGAATGCACCTTTGCGATCTGCTATGGCTCCTGTAAAACTACCCTTAATATGTCCAAACAGCTCACTTTCAACCAGCGTCTCGGTCAAAGCACTACAGTTAACTGTCACAAAAGGACCCGCTTTACGATGTGAATTATTATGGATTGAGGATGCCATGATTTCTTTGCCAGTACCTGACGGCCCCAATATTAACACTGGAAAATCAGTTCTAGAAATGGAAGGTAAGCTTTTTAATTGCTGAGACCAATGATGATTTTTACTGGACATTAAATCAGTCCCAAGGGGTTTTGTTGGCTCGTAAGTGAATACCAAAGTCTTTCCTGCAATTTGAATTTGATCATTTTCGTGCAAAACTTTTTCAGAAATTCTTTCGTCATTAACGTAAGTACCAAGGTGAGAGCGCAGATCTCGCACAATGTATTTGTCATCTAGCTTTTCAATTCTTGCATGACGATCTTCAGCCAAAACATCGCCGACTAAGATTTTTGCTGATTCCGCTTTGCCAATTAATATGATGTCATCTATTTGAATTGGATTTTCAGACTGATCAAGATCGATAATATATGCTGATTTTGTTGGATTCATGGATTGGTTTGGTTGATTTATCTTCATTAGTACCCCCTATTGGTCATCCGGGCTAATTCAATCTTTGTGCCAACCAAATCGTCCATTTTTTATGCGAAATTTAGACTTTCATGAATTTTTTTTCAATTCTTAGGAATAATGATCTTTAAAGTTAGAAAATAATGGAATCGACAAAGAAAACTTCCTTTCTAAAATGCTATCCTAAGTTTGAAGTGAAAAAGTTAGCACATACAGATAGTCCTATTCATTGAAATGATTGATAAACTGATAAACACAACTTACTAGAAGAGTCCTTTGGTTCCCAAATAATCTATATACACAAACGAGTTTTGATATTTACAATCTAAAAAAACCATGAAAAATTTCTTTTATTTTATATAGAAAAGCTGATTTAACCTAATGAGTTATAGACAAATTTCCTGTTATTAAGATAGAGTTCAGAAAAAGGGATCTCATCACAAAAGGAGTAACCATGAATCCAAGCAACAACCCAACAGCTGATCAATCTCCACTTCACAGATATTGCTTCAAAATTGATAACCCTATGCAGACTTTTGAAAAAGTATTGCCTTTGTTAACAATGATTTCTGATGAAGAAATCGATGAGATCAAAGAAGTCATTGGCGAAGCTGAAAGCGATCTTGAAATTGATATTGCTTATCCAATCAGTGAAGCCTTGGCAGACAAAATTGATCAAAATATTGAAATATTAGAATCGCAAGATGATGAAGACTGGGCCGCCCTTGGACGTATTATGCCCACTAATAATTTACATTTAACTCCTAAAAAACTTGTTTTGGATGTTGTAAATCCTGACAGCGAAACAGAAGCCGTCGAAAATCTAAAAAAACTATTAGGAACCTTAGGGACATTAACTGAAGTGACCTATATTCCCAAAGCTGAAGTTATGGATTATATCGACCTAGTCTATGGAGATTTAGAAGATGAAGGCGGCGACGATTTTGACTTCGCCGACGATGAAGAAGAGGAAGACCTTCAAGGTAAGGGATATAAAAACTAATTTTTAATCTACAAAGTTTGAATATATCGTGCAAAGCCTTCTACCCAGAAGGCTTTGTCATTTAAACTAGGTACCAACTCCAATTGAGCCTTTTTATTGGTGCCATTGTCCAAACTTTCAAATTCATGCTTTAGCTCAGTTCCCAGCTCTTCTAGCGTCTCAAGGCAATCTGTAACAAATGCAGGGCTGATTACAAAGATACGACGGATCCCTTGCTGATATAAATCTTTAACAAGTTCAGACGTGTATGGCTTTAACCACTCGGCTTGTCCCAAGCGGGATTGAAATGAAATCGCATATTGTTTAGAATCTAGCCCCAAAGCCTGCGATATTCTTTGCGCCGTTTGCAAACATTGAGCGCGATAGCACACGCGATTGTCTTGTTCGGCTTGCTGACAACAGCCCGCACTTAATCGACATCCCTTAGTTTTTAAAACTTGTCGTTCTGGTAATCCATGAAAACTAAATAAATAAAACGGAGTTAATGAATTGTCGGTATCTATGGTTTTATCATTGCTAGATCGACATTTTACAAAATCTAAAATTTGTTGCACCCAGGCCTGTGTAAAAAAAGAATGCTGATAAAAATATGGAACGGTTTTAATAGATATTTTTTGTGAGTCGATTTTTTGAGCGCTCAGCGTTTTTCGCAAACTAGATTCGAACATTTGCAAACTAGTCAGTGTCGTTGCACTGGCATATTGTGGAAACATTGGAACAAATAGGACCTGTTCGATGGAATTAAAATCCAATTCTTGAATGACATTATCAATTCGATTTTGTCCATAACGGTAGGCAAATTTAACAATATATGAATCACCCAGCAATTGTTGCAACTGATTCGCAAAATTTTGACTGTTAACAACTAAAGGCGAACCATTTGTAGTCCATATTGAGTTATATTTTTTGGCGGACTCTGTTGATCTTCGTGGTCCGATAATACCTTTGACTAAGATCCAACGAAAAAAATAGGGAATATCGATTACCTGTGGATCCATAAGAAACTCTTCAAGGTATTTACGCACGTCTGTAACCTGAGTCGATGATGGACTACCAATATTAGATAGCAACAAAAGTTTTTTCATTGATAACTTTAGTACTAAATATTTCTGCGAATGGCATCAACAATGTTCATGTTGGCAGCTTTAAATGATGGGATCAAAGCAGCTATTACGCTGGCCATAAAGCCAATAAAGCATCCACGAAAATAATCCACGCCCTCCGCTTGAATTTTAACTGGAAACTGTATCGTCGCAGTTGGTATCGTCACCATAATATTCATTACGTGAAAACTGAAGGCTCCAATTTCAGCAAAAAACACCCCTACTACCACACCTACAATTCCCAGAATAACGCCCTCTAATACAAATTGATAAATAAGAGTGGCTTTTTCTTCGCCTAAAGAGCGTAAGATTCCAATCTCACCCGTGCGCTCCATGACACTCATACCAATTGTATTTAAAATACCAATGGCGACCACCACCAACACGATTGCTTCAATAATACCATTGTTCACCTTCCAAAACTCTTTTACATCATTATAAAATGGAGCCAAACTTTCCCAATGGCGAAACTCTAATCCATCCCACTTATCTTGATATGTATTTTTCATGTTTTGATAAAAGGATTCTGACAAATCTGTGTCTTTTAAGTTAATCACAATTTTTTCCACTGCCGTCGTGTCTAAAAGTTTTTGTAATAACCCAATCGGCATAACATAAGAAAAATTATCAATATCTGCTAAACCTGTTTCAAACAGACCAGATATTTTAACATCAAATGCATTCACCACACCATCATAAGTATTTCCTAGAATGGTTATGGAATTGCCTGGAGTCACACCCAGCTTGTTGGCCACGCCCTTACCTAATAGAATCGCGAACTCACTTGGATCTTGCAACTTTTCCCCGCTAATCACACGAAACTGTTCAATGACCTTCGGTTCATTAACAATGTTGAATCCCATTCCTCTTGCGGCTGTTGATTTATCCCCCGTACTGACCAGACCAAAAAAGGAGGACCGTCCAGCTACAGATACAACATCAGGATGCTGTCGAATCTCTTTTTCGATGTCCTGATAGTTTTCAATCAGAACTTCTTTTTGTTTTTCAAATTTATTGGACCAATATTTTTGATTCGCCAACTGAGTGTGTCCGATGTCACTTAAGATCATTCCTTCGCGCAATGCGATTTGTAGATATTTAGTAAATCCACGAAACATGATAATTCCAGCAACGGCACCACCGATCATAACCACATTCAACAAAGTGCGGCGATGATTTCGCATGGTGTTTCGAAATGCCAATTTAATTCTTAACATGAAATCCTACTTTTGTTTATTAATGGTTTCTAACAATACTCCGTCTTGCATTCGAAAAACTTTTCGGGCCTTTTCTAATATCGTTGGATCGTGGCTTGAAAACAAGAACGTAATTTTTTCTACTTCATTTAAATGTGACATTAACTCTAAAATTTCTTTCCCCGTTTTGGAATCAAGGTTGGCCGTAGGTTCATCAGCCAAGATAATTTTAGGCGACTTAACAATGGCTCTGGCTATAGCTACGCGTTGTCTTTGTCCACCGCTCATTTCGTTGGGGTAGTGATGTTCAAATTTTTCTAAACCGACTTTGGCTAAGGCCTCTTTCGCTAATCTTTTGGCTTCATGTTCCGAAGTTCCAATTAATATTAAAGGATATTCCACATTTTCAATCGCACTTAAAACAGGTAGTAAATTATACGTCTGAAATATAAAACTAATTTTATGGGCTCGTAACTTGGCTTGTCCTTTATCAGATAGTAATTTGGTATTTTGTCCATCGATAAAAACATCACCACTGTTGGGTAGGTCGATACATCCGATTAGATTTAGCATTGTAGTTTTACCGCTACCGGAGCTGCCAGCCAAGGCAGCGAACTCGCCAGAATAAACCTCTAAGCTGACATCACGTACAGCATGCACTGGAACTTTGTTAATCGCATACGAGCGGGAAACATTTTTAACCTCTAATACTGGTGTACTCATAGTGATTCCACTTTCTTTTTAAACAAAGCTAATTTTAATTTTTGCAGTGGACCGCGGTTGCCCCATCTTAATTGTTTACTAACGAAACGATAGGACCACGGATCAAATTGATGATAGTAAGGTGCAGATAATATACTTCCACGCCCCACCAATACTTTTAAACTTTCAATGGTAATAACTCCAGACGCTAGCAAACAGGCGGCACCGGTGGAGGGGCCACGTTGCTCTTTCAAACGCACATAACTTGGATCAATAATATGTTTCCAATGCAATCCGCTGGGCGCCACTGACATCAAAAAACGAAGTACTTTGTCCAAGTCACTAAGCTCTGGGAAAATTTGTGCGTATTCGGAAAAGCTCATTCCATGCGGTGAAAAGCTGACCCATCCAGTTGAGTATCCCATAGGTCCCGCCGTGATTGAGTAGATTCCTTTTTGGCGAGCTAAGCCAAACAAATGATAACGCAGTCCAACGACAAAGGCATCGATTGCATCGATAAACAGATCACAACCCTCTAAAAATTCATGCATGTTATTTTCGGATATGGGCTCTTTAAATATTTTTAACTTAATTTCGGGATTTATATCTTGTGCTATTTTGGCCATGACTTCCACTTTTGATTTTCCAATATTAGAAACCATTGCACCATACTGTCTGTTAAAGTTAACAGGTTCAAAAACGTCGGGATCTGCTATATGAAATTGTCCAACGCCAAGCCTGGCAAGACTGACAAGATGTCCACCCCCGACGCCTCCCATTCCACAAATGGCCACTTTTTTATTTCGCAAAATTTCCTGTTCCGCGGGAGTTACCAACCCAAAATTTCTAGAAAATGCCTCTTGATAGTTCCACATAATAGTATTTTTAGGGCATTAACCGCTTCTGTCATGAGTTAAAATAAACTCTAGACAAAAGTTTATTTACAAGCCGTATAAGTTATGGCAGAACACTCTTTATGGAAATAAACAAAGAATTGTTTAATGAAGGCCGGGTGGCTATGCAGAAAAAATCAGTTTTATTGATCGAGGATGAAAAAGATCTGGCCGAATGTCTGACCAGTTTATTTGAAGACTGGAACATGGCCGTCTCCATCGCCTTTGATCTTGCCGCTGTCCGTTCCATCATCGAGCAAAATCGACATTTTGATTTAATTATTCTGGATGCTTTCCTGCGTGGCCAAAAAAGCCTAGATTTAATTCCCCAGTTAAAATCCTTACCGGGAAATCCAACGTTGATTATGATGAGTGGCGAAATTCTTGATAACGTTCGTAATCAATCCATCCTGAATGGAGCTCATGTTTACATTCAAAAACCGTTTACCTTCAGTGAACTTGAAACTCTTATATCGAAAGCCATGAACGCTCAGATACACTAAACAGCTATACTACCTCTGCGAGGCCTAAAATTTTAGGCCTCAGTCACAAATCGAATCTGAGCCCACAATAACCTAGGCCTTCATCTTAACCGAATAATATCGTTTACGTAAACTGTCAGAGACCTCTTGCAGCGTGACCGCTAAAAACGATTCGAACATTTCTTCTTCGTCCACTTTATACATTTGCGCTAATTTGCGAAGAGCATTGAGTGGCGGACTAGAAACACCACGCTCCCAGTTAGAAACGAACTGAGCTGTTGAATAACCTAACTCTTTGGCAACCTGACCTTGTGTCAATCCAACCAACGTTCGTTTTTCTTTTAAAAATTCTGATAAATTCAACTTGTCGCTGTTTTTAGTAATTTTATTCATCTTGTCTCCCAATCAAAGTTTTGTTTACTACCTTTATTCAACAATAGCCATAAAAATGTGAGTCTCCCCGCATCGACCCAATCCGTCGGGCAACAGCAGTCATTAAAAATACTTTGATTTCATTCCCTAATTTTTTATGAATGCCCTTTTGCCTTGAACCCAAAAACGTACTGTGTGTTCAAACAAAAAGCTAGACCTTTGTACCTATAAATATAAGGCTGATTGTTTAGCTAAATCAAGATAAATTCAGTTTAAGCTTTTATGGCGATTAGTATTTTCTCAATAGTTTCAACGACTTTATGTGGCTGAGGAGGCTTCAACATCCAGGCTATTACACCCACCTGTTTTCCTTTCATTTTGAGATCTGGGCTGGACTCTGTAGATAATATTAGTATTGGCACCTTAAATTGAGGCAGCTCTAAATGAATCTTTTCACACATCTTCAACCCATCCATACCTGGCATATTTATGTCAGTAATCACTAAATCTAAACGACCTTGGTTTTCATATATATTCTTCCATTTATCAAAACCATCTCTACCATCCTTACCTTCCAAAATCTCATGACCAGCCGGCAGTAAATATTTTTTTAGCAGGCTTCGCATAGTTGAAGAATCATCGACCAATAAAATTTTTGCCATGAATAAGCACTCCGTTCCTATCACTCAACATAAAAAGACTTCATTAAGTTTTTTCAGCCAAAATCATTTCTACTTTTAGAATACACTGGAAAAAGGCTCCTCCAGCTTTTGAATTTGTTACACTGACATAGCCATTCAATTTTTCAACCTCAGCCTTAACCGAATCTAGCCCCACCCCACGACCACTTGTCACGCTAACCTGCGAGGCCGTTGAAAATCCAGGTAAAAAAACCAGTTGTACAATTTGCTCTTCCGTTAAATTCACTAAATCTGCTGGTGTGATCAATTTTTTCTTTACAGCTGTATCTTGGATGTTTTGCAAATCCAAACCGCGTCCGTCATCTTCCACCTGAATCACTAACCGATTAGCGATCGTATAAATGTCGATTTTTAAATTACCAAAACTTGGTTTCTTTTTTTGCACTCTTTCTTCAGAAGATTCAATACCGTGATCCACGGCGTTCGTTAATAAATGCATTAAACAAGTTCTGATAATAAAAAAGTGATGTTCTAAAATTTGAATTTTGGCATCACAGAAAAAATGCAACTTAACATTCTTGTTTAATTGCGTTGCGGTTCTTTGCACCAACTGTCGTAGTAAACTTTCCAGCGATACCAACGAATGAAATGAAATAGATCGAATCATTTTTTCTAACTGCGCCAATTCTTCGGTCTGAATCGAACCTGTTAATTTTTGCTTGATGCGTTGATACTCTTCATACAAAGATAAGGTGTTTCGTTCAAAGCTAAAATCTTCTTCCGGTTTTATTTCTTTTTCTTCCAATAGAATCTGCGCCAAGGATTGGATTTCCTGCCACTCTCGACGAATCTCATCAAACTGAAAATATATTAAATTCCATTCCTTATTAGGGCTTTCTTGAATCATAGATTCCAAGTTGTGAGTTAATTTCATCAATTGCTGAAATCCAGCCAACCGAGCATTGCCCTTTATCGCGTGTAGGATCTGGCTGAAGGCATTTAAATCTCTGGCAAATAAAGCTTCACCAACCTGATGAAATAATGTTTTAAAATCGCTAATAATTATTTTGATGACGGTTGAATCAGTTTGTCTTAAAGCAACAGCTCGCTCGATACCGACATCCCTTAAGATATCTTTTTCTTTTGAATTTTTCTCTTCTAAAGTCAAACTGGTTCGATCTTCTAAGATAACTAGCAAACCATTGATTTTACCATTTTTAATAATGGATTGAACTTTTACACCTAAATAGCGACCACCGACTGGCACCAAGTCCGCATTGGGAAAAAATATCTGTCCCGGAAAATTAGAAAATAAAATATCAAATTCTTTTGGAGACAAGGTGCTAAAATCAAACAAGCTTTTCCAAGCTTCACGCTGTTGCGTATCCATAAATTCTTTGCAAGGTTCAAAAATCAAATCGTTTAAACTTTTTCCTTTTAGAGCTTCCCCACCCAACAACATCTGTGCATAACTGGAATAGTTATTACCGACCAAACCATCCAGGTTCACCAGTAAAATACCCAGCGGTATGGCTTCTAAAAAATCTTTAACGTTACCCTCTAAATCTAACTGTAAAGAAATGTCTCTGCCTATCACGCAGACTAAATTATTCAAAAATCCAGGGCCTACCTGACATGGCATTAACGACCAAGTGTAAAATCGAAGCTGATGTTCTTTGGCATCTAAGGGTAAATCAAAATGAACTTTTTGCTTCGGGTCTTGAATCAACTTTTCGATTTGCATTCGATAAACTTGCCATTTTTCTTGCGAAAACAATGTTGATAATTGTAGACGCAAAACATTTTCTACCGACGTATTAAATACATCTGCTACATGTTTATTTGCACTGATAATTTCACCTTCAGAATCAATCACGGCAAAAAACTCTGGAAATTCATCAATGATAGATTCTGAATATCTTTTCGATCTTTCCAGTAAGGAAATAATTTGATAACTAGCTTGTAAGTCTTGATTTGCGTGAATCATAGAAAATCAATGTCTCCTACCGTCAAATCAGATTCCTGTAGATTATCAAATGTGCTTTTCAGTTGCGGATCAATCCAATCTACATGCAAAGACATTTGGAAGGCATACTTACCATCTGTGATTTCCCAGTAATCCACATGGTTAAATTCTTTTTTTATTTGATTAGCTAAAAAGATTTCATCAAACCCCTTGGTCACCATGGGTAAGCTAACGCCCAATATGATAGATTGCTTTTCGAAAATCACCTTCAGTGATCCCGCCACCAAATTACAGTATTCTTTGGCAAAGTCTTCGATGAACTCCGTCGAAGGATTTTCCATTCCAATTTTTTCAAATAGCTCTTTACCGATACCCAATACACTTTGTGTTTCAAAATTAAATTTAAAAATAATTCTAGTTGCAGGATTCGATGCCAAAACCAAAGACATCCAGTACCCCAAAACCAATGGAATCGGCTTAGACATTTCACGTATCCGTAAGTCGGGGTTAAAGGCATGAATTTTTATTTTTTCTAATGAAGATTCTCGCAGAGCATGAATCAAAGCTTTAGATATAGGTTGAGATACACTTCTAATTGCAGGCATAGATTTATTGAATGCTTTAACGCTGGTTCTGACAATGAACTTGTATTATTCTTGGATTGGACTGGACCTAAAGCTAGAACAAAACATTTTTTTTAACCTATTATCTTTAAGAAAAATCACCGATACGAGCATTGAAGTGAAAATCATTTGCCGGAGTAATTATGTTTCCAACATCAACAAATATTTTATTAATCGATGACATGAAGGGCGTTCGTGTCTTGGTCGCTAAAATACTTAAGGAACTAGGTTATCAAAATATTAAAGAGGCCAGCAACGGTAAAGAAGGCTTAGATGTGCTGAAATCGCTTTATGGAAAAACGGATTCCATAGAGTTGGTCATTGCCGACTTGCGAATGCCCGTCATGGATGGGATGGAGTTATTAAAAATTGTGCGTAACACTTCAGAATTCAAAAACCTACCCTATGTTATTTTGACGGCAGAGTCTGAAAAATCTAACGTCGTCACCGCAGTTAAGTTGGGCGTTAATGATTATCTAATCAAACCCATCACGGTCATTCAGTTATCTAGAAAACTTGAGGCTATCTGGCTAGCTATACAAAAACAAAAAGCCGGTTAACGATCAATTTTTGTTTATTATTTTTTGATACAATTAAATTTAGCCTGGATTAAATTTGATGGGATAATTGCACCAAACCGTTTAAATCCGATTTGAGGAATACATCCACAATTCTTAAAAGATTTTTCACAAAAACTCCAATAATATAATTAAAAGTCAGTCGAAGCCCAATAGAACAATTCTTAAAGTGGTACGTTTGTGGAGGAGGAGTTATATGGATAAGAGAGTAAATATGGACAGAGCCAGAGTCAAAAGAGTCTCAAATCAAAACAGAGTTGGTTTGTCTATTATAAAAACCTCATTATTAATGGGAACTCTGATGTTTGTCGCTTTTACTTACCTAATGATCAATCTGGCGTCCTTTTAGGGAAAATTATTTAGTGGGATTGGTATTACAATCCCTTAAAGAAACTAGTTTAGCATTATAGTACATGCCTGATTTTTCTAAATTCCAAAATGGATATGGGAAAAATCGGACCTCTACACATTGCCCAACACGAGCCACGGCCCAACGACGATCTTCGCTTGAGGCCGTAAATATCTCGCCCTTATTATCCTTGATAGCAACTGCAAATGAAAACAATTGATTGGGTATTGAATCCTTGCCTGCCGACTGCAACAAGGCCACATTCACATCGACTCTTTGCAAATTATCAATTACACCCGTTACATTTTTTGAAAAAATGTAACCATAGTATTGAATCACTAAAAAAAGACTCAACGACAAACCCAAAATCATGCTAAGAACCACTATTATTTTTTTCATAGTCGTTATTCTATAACCATAAGGGTTCGCATTGAAACAATTAACAGCTTACGTCGCAGCTTCTGAATTTAAAGCCCAACTGCAGCAAGAGATCTTGCTGGATACTGAACTTAAGCTTGTCAAAGAAATTGATAATGTGTTCTTAGTTCAAGGTCCTTGCAAGCCATTGGTTTGGTCACAAAATCAATGGCTCAATCCAGTTATTTGCAACTATTCTTCCATCAAAGACGCGCAAAACATTCTGCGAGACGCAGCTAAGCACTGGCATCTAAGTGCTGCCAACTTGAACCGACGCGCTTTACTGATTCAAGACGGTTTACCCAAGTGGAAAATCAAAACTCAAGCACCTTATCAACCGATCTCAACAATCCCCTTGAGTTCTTATGCCGTTATCTCAAATAACGAAATGATCTATAGCTCGGAATGCCAATGGCCATATCCTGATGGCAAAATCCCTTTTGCCGAGGATCACATTCAGCCACCATCAAGAGCGTATCTTAAATTATGGGAAGTATTTACAAGACTGGGTGTAAAACCTACTAGCAAAGATCTGTGCATGGATTTGGGAGCCTGCCCTGGCGGCTGGACATGGGTGCTGACCGAACTTGGCGCGCATGTGATCAGTGTGGATCGCTCACCACTAGATGAAAAACTTATGACCAACCCTCTAGTCAACTTCACTAAAAAAGATGCCTTCCAAATGACACCAGATAAATTCCCGAACACAACACCAACTTGGATTTTGTCGGATTTGATTTGCTACCCTAGTAAACTTTTAGAGTTTATCCACCAATGGCTCCAGTCTGGCACCAAAGCTAACTTTATCTGCACCATTAAGTTTCAAGGTCATACTGATTTTACCATTACCAAAAAATTTTTAGAAATTCCCGGATCGACCGTTTTTCATTTGTGGGCCAACAAACATGAGGTGACATGGGCTCTCATTCAAAATGACGGTCATGAGAAGAAATGCCCCTCAACACGTACCAAATAAACCCCTACTACACCCTGGCTTAAATGCTAACACCAAAAACATCGGCATGGATATTGTATACACACCGATGGATTTATAATTTTACAAACACCAAAAATTTTCTCTAACACTTTTAGAAAGATTTTATGGCTACTTATTCGGGGGAATTTATGTTCATCAAAAAAATAATTTTAACGTCAATGTTAATGTTGAGTTCAGGCTGGGCACATTCACAGTTGTTAGATTTAGGAATGCAGCCACAGTTTTGGGCCTTAGATTCTCAAGAATACACCTTAGATTTTGATTCTAAAGTCGAGTTAAAAACTATCTTCACACCATCGGATGAAAAAATTAGAAGCCAGGCGAATCGTCAGGTAGAATTTTTGTTTGGAGCCTTTGATAATAATCACAGGCAAGGGGTTCCCAAAGTAAATCACAATATCGAAATCACTTCCGTTAAAAATGATTCCTCTAATTTATACGTTATTTCTTATCATTACAAAGGCACCGTACAAGTTTCAGGATCTGGGGCGAATTATCAATTTTACTTACCCACCAACCCCGATAATGTTTATTTAAAAAGTATCGTCGTTAAAAACGGTGTCTCTCAGTATCCTTGTGGAGATTCTCAACATTATCAATCGCAATATTTTTGGTATTTCTTTAATCCCAAAGCTTACGGGTGCCCACTTAAAGAAAATGTAGATTATTTTGCAGTGACAGGCACATTAAGCGACTTACCAAGCACCACTGAAACTTTCCCAGAATACGAACGCATGTTGGATGCAGATGGCAATTTGAAAGTCAGCGTTTTTTATGGACTAAATACCTATGGCGACACTAATCCAAATACATCTCGAGACATCAATGCCACATCCGTACGTGCGATGCGTTCACTATTACTGAAAAAAGGTTTTACTTCCTACATTCTTAGTTTTGACGAAATCACTAAAATATTAGAAAATCGCACCTTTGATGTTCCTTATGTAGAAACATTCACAAAATCCATCAACACGAATCAAGGGACTCATGTCGTACAGGTGCAATTGTTTTTTGGATCCACAGACATAAATGGTGGATATGGCTTTCACAAATTTTTTGCAGCTGCACTTATGCGGGATTCAGTTGTGATTTATGCTGGTCACTCCGGTTTGGGATCTTATCTGTCTCCAAGTGAAATCAAAAAAACTTCTAACATCAGTTTGCAGTTACCTAAAAATCAATATCAACTAATTTTCTTTAATGGTTGTTCTTCGTATCCTTATTATGGTGCTCCCTACTTTCAAATGAAAGCCACCGACCAAGATCCTGCCGGCACCAAAAATCTGGACATCATGACCAATGGTCTAGCTACTTATTTTTCTGCCATCTCGCCTTCCAATCAAGCCGTAATGAATGCGATTTTAAATTATGCAGAAACTGGACTAAAAACATCCTATCAAAAAATAATCACTGAAGCTGATTCTGGAAATTTACTTTCCATTTTAGGAGATGAAGATAATAATTAAACCATACGCCATTGCTTTTTACCTGGGAGTCCAGCGTGCGGTTTTTTAAAAAATTTTACGAGCAGCTGCTTAGTGGAGATCTTCAAATCAATGCAGCTGCTTTGTCCTTTTCGACAATATTATCCATCATTCCATTTTTGGCCGTTACATTGGCTATCATTCAATATTTTAACGGGCTAGAGTCCTTCTATCCAAAAATTGAAGCTCTTTTACTATCGTTTTTTAAAGGCCCCGCAGGTAACGAGGGCATTGAAATTATCAAAAAAATATTTCGGCGTATTCAAAACGGCAGAGCCGGAACCATCGGCGCTGTCACTTTGGTATTAGCCTCGATGTTACTAATGAAGGATATCGAAAGAGCTTTTCATCGTGTTTGGAATATCTCCAACAAACGCCCCTTGTACAAAAGAATTTTCGTCTATTGGTTTTTATTAATGCTAATTCCCTTTTTATTAGCTGGATCAGTGGCATTATCCTCAATTAAGCAGCTGCATACTGCCTCTAGTCTCGCACCCAGTCAGTTTTGGCCTGCTTTCATTTTATTTTTTGTTTTATTTTGTTTGTATAAATTAGTGCCAAATTTAAAAGTCAAAAATCTTCCAGCAGCGATTGGCGCTGCTGCTGGAACCTTCGGCTTAATTTTACTATTTAAATTTTTTAAAATACTAACAACCGAAGTTTTTAACTACAGCAAGGTATATGGTAGCGTCGCCGCACTTCCGGCATTGCTGATTTGGATTTTGATCACTTGGTATATAATTTTACTGGGCGCCTCTGTTACAGCCAGCTTTCACTCTGGCGGCAATGGCGCCTCTGCAAGGACATAAGGAGTGTAACCCGTGAAAAAACACTTATCACCGGATGTCTTTACAAAAATATCTGATCCGGATGAAAAGAAAATTATCTACGACGATTTAGCGAAAGCGAAAATTGAACTACTAACAAAATCTTTAGAACCACAAGCGCATCTAAATATTTTAAAACCTTATGAGTTCCAGGAACCTTTTTTGTTCTGCCAACTTAAGACTTCAATGCCAGTCGGTTTTAAATCAGAAGAAATGCTGATCATAAGTTTTACCTTATCAGAAGTAAAGTATTTCACACAATGCCCTGTTGAAGTTAAAACAGGCCAGCGTGAAACCGTGATTAAGCTGAATACGACAGGTCCCATTTATAAACTGCAACGCCGAGAAAACTTTCGCATTAAAATTCCCAAATCTTACCCCATGTTTTTGGAAGTCTTAGACTGGTCTTCGACAGCTGAAAACATGCAAACCGCGCTAAAAATTGAGGTCATTGATTTATCCGCAGGTGGTTGCAAGATTCATTATCGAGATTCGCAAATACCATTAATGGAAAAAATGGAAATCAATGGCATCCTACATATTCCTGATCGAGATAGCATATCTTGCCTGAGTCGTGTTTGTTATCTACAAAAAGATTCCAGTAATAAACATTTTTCATTTGCGGGCCTGGAGTTTATGCAGTTCTCTGAAATTCAAAAAAATCGCCTAGCCGCTTTTGTAATGGATTTATATCGCGAATTTTTTACTTAATAATAAACATTTTTCTATGCTACAGTGACTGACATGTTAGTACTTAAAGCTCTTCATATTATTTTTGTCATTACCTGGTTTGCTGGTTTGTTCTATATTGTTCGACTATTTATTTATGATCGTGAGGCTCAAGATTTAGAGCCCTCTGCACAAAAAATCCTATCGGCTCAATATCAGATCATGCAACGTCGCCTTTGGTATGGCATCACCTGGCCTTCGGCTGTACTGGCAAGCTTATTTGGCTTTTCGCTGATGCAATACTATTGGCCTTTATACGAACACACTTGGTTGATAATGAAACTGGGATTTGTATTTGGCTTATGGTTGTATCATTTTAGTTGTGGATATATTTTAAAACTTTGTAAAAAAAATATTTTTAAATACTCATCCCATCAATTAAGAATATGGAATGAAGTTGCGACTATCTTTTTGTTTGCCATTGTTTTTTTAGCAACGCTCAAAAACACCGAGCAAGCTGTGATTGGTTTTATTTCGCTTATCATATTAAGTCTGCTGTTATTTTTAGGAATTCAAATTTACAAAAAAATTCGACTTCGATAATTTAATCTCGACCGAAAGCACCACGCCACATAAATAGCACCAACAAATAGCTACGATGAACAGTCATTTACTGGAGTTGGCATTATTGACCTTGTTGGTTTTGCTGTTCTAGTTTTTGTTGCTCGAGTCTTTGTTTTTCTTCTTGTTTTTGAGCATCTTCGTAGCGTTTACGATATGAATTTAACTCTTGCTGAAACATCGAATTTTTTTCTCGAAGATAATCTTCGAAGTTTTTTCGACGTTCAGTCACATCAGATTCAAAATCATTTCGACGTTCTCGTTCTGCTGCAAAATATTCCGTGCGCTTCGCATCTTGTGCTTTGAAGAAATCGTCTTTTTCTTGTTTAGTGTTTTTTGATTTCATGAATTCGTCGCGGGTTTGCTTTTGCTGCCTTAAAAATTCTTCGCGTGATTTTCTTTCTTGTTTAGTAAACTGCTCACGCTCTTTGGTAATGTCCTTAGAAAACACTTCGCGCTTTTTTCGAACTATCTGATCAAATTTACTTCGTATATCTTCAGGTTTACGCTTAACAACATCTGTTAAATTAAGAAAAAAAGCCAGTTCGTCATTGGCTTGTTTTTTTTCTGGTTCAATGTCTTTGCGGATTTCATCCAAGGCTTGTCGATCTTGACGTATTGAATACTTTTCATCGACCAATGGACGTTCTTGGCTGGAATCTCGATAGGTATTTTTAGGTCCAGAACTTTGGCAAGCCGTCACAGTCACTAAAATTAAAAAAACCCTAGCACCTGTCGCAAGCAATTTCTTATTTTCATTATTAATTTTTGATAACATTCTGTTTTACCTCAATTTTACACTAGACCATTAGATATATCTTAGAGCTAGATTCTTGAATAGAACACTGACCCAAAGTCTGATTCTTCTGGATAACAAGCATCCCAGATTAAGAAGTTCTGCCAACAAACCGATCAGAAGATTGTGATTATCAATAGGCCATTACAAAAACAACACAACAAAAAAAAATCCCCTGTTCGTATCAAACAGGTCTTGGACTTTTATAAAAAAACTCCCGAAGCCTACAAAAACTTTCAATGGAAATACACTTTGTTTTTGATGGCGACTGTGGTTGGCACCTTGTTAATTTTTGGTCTTCCTGTTTTGTACTTATCTTTTCAGAACTATCATATTTTCCAAAGCCTAGCCTATAAAACGGAACCAGGTCTGTTGAATCATTTAGAACGCGAAATGACTAGTTTTTATATTTTTTATACTTTTAGCTTAACTGCTGGAGTTTCATTTTTTGGATTTGTGGCTAATAAAATCATGAAGTCCGTAACTTCACCTTTAATTCATATCGATCAAGAGGTCCGCAGTCTTAGCATTGGTGATTGGACCACCGATGATACGAAATTAATTATCGACGAGGATTTAAAAATATTTGAACGTAGCTTTAGTTACTTCTATCGCACACAGCGATCACAAATGATGGCAGAACTAGAAATGTTAGAAAAAATCCAAGTCGATGAAAAAAATAAAGACTCAGTTGGCGCCCTAAATGCATTGATTCGTCAGAAAAAGTCTCAACTAGGATTGGAATCTGGAAATATAAATTCAGATATTGTACATGCCATTAAGACTCAGCCCAACAAAACTAACGCTGCTTAGCCTGTCGTAATTGCTTTTGAATGTCTTTCTTTTTGATATCCTGCCGCTTATCAACAGTTTTTTTACCTTTAACTAACGCTATTTCTAGTTTCGCTTTGCCGTTTTTAAAATAAGCCTTCAATGGTACTAACGATAAGCCTTTTTCACGAATAGCCCCATATAACTTATTTAATTCCGTACGATGCAAAAGTAGTCGGCGCAGACGTTCGGGTTCATGGTTGTTATAACTACTGTTTTTATAAACAGCTATGTGAGCTTTTTGTAGATAGGCATCCGAACCCTGAAAAGTAATATACGAGTCCTTTAACTGCATTTGTCCTTCACGCAAGGATTTAACTTCACTGCCAGTCAAAACCATACCAGCTTCAAACGTTTCTAATATATGGTAATCAAAACCGGCTTTACGATTTTCTGTAATAATTTTTATTCCGCCCGATTTCTTTTCCATTTAAATTTTACTCCGCATATCAATGCCCCATCCACTAGGGTTTATACCACAAAGTGGAAAAAGTCGATCATTTCAGCTACAGTTAACTCTTCCGCTCTTACTTTTTCTGATTTTTTGATTACTGTAAGATATTCTATGGATTTACTTCTGGGAACGGAATAAGCGGATTCCAAATTTGAAATCAGTAACTTACGGGGGTGGCTATAGCAGGCTTTCAAAAAACGTAAATACTTTTTCTTGTCCTTCACTTTTGATTCAATTTTTTCAAAAGCTAAAACTCGACTGGTGACTTTGGGTGCTGGTAAAAATTCTCGGCTACCGGCTTCGCAAACAGTTTCAATTTTCCAAAACGTCTGTGCCATCACCGATAACATTCCATAAAGCTCATCACCCACTTTACCACGAATTTTTTGTGCGACTTCTTTTTGAAACATTAACACCATTGCATCCAAGGGATTTACATCCAAACAACGTTCAATCACAATACTAGATGAAATTTGATATGGTAAATTACTAACCAAAATCACTGGTTTACTTTTTTGTACAAACTCGGCAAAAGAAACATGCAAGGCGTCCTTTTCAATGACCTTCAGGCCTTCTTGTCGCCACATATCTGCAAACTTTTGATCTAACTCAATCAAGGTTAAATCAATCTCGGGCATTTGCCTTAAAAAATAAGTCAATGAGCCTAAACCTGGACCGACTTCAATCATCGTTTGTGGCTTGTACTTTTGCACTCGCTTGATAATGTTTTGTACAACAGACTCACCTACTAAAAAATTTTGCCCCAAAGCTTTTTTCGGTTGAATCCCCAATTTTTCCATTTGCGCGACAATATATTCTTTCAAACTTTGCACCATGGACTCCTGGTTAATTCCCGTTATTTACGTTTTACTTCTGATAGCGCGATAAAGTCATGAGCTAATGATTGAGGTGAAGGCCCCATGTTTAATCCATGAAACTCGCCTTTGTTCATTCTGTGAATACCGACCAATCCAATCATTGCCGCATTGTCCGTGCAATAACGAATGGGAGGAATCACCATCTGGATCTTATTTTTGTCAGCCCACTCCTGAGATCGAACACGCAAGCGACTATTTGCGCTGACCCCTCCCGTAATCGATACGCGTTTAATTTTTAATTTTTTAACTGCTCGATCTAATTTCGCTAATAACACATCGACAATCGCTTCTTGAAATGATGCGCACAGATCTGGTAATTGCTGTTGAATCTGTTCCGGCGTGAATTGGTTCAACAACCTTTGCGCCGATGATTTCAGACCAGAAAAACTCATCATATAATTTTCCTCTTTGATCATAGACCTTGGAAAATCATAAGCCTTCATATTTCCAGTCTTCGCTAACTGATCGACCTTCACTCCACCTGGCCAACCCAAACCCAACATTTTTGCAAACTTATCAAAGGCTTCTCCAGCGGCATCATCCAAAGTCTCGCCCAAGACTTCATATTTTCCCAATTCATGCACTAAGTACAAACTAGAGTGTCCTCCGCTGACTGCTAAACACAAAAATGGAAATTGAAAATCTGGTGGAGGTGCATACTGAGCGTCTTTTAAAAACGGAGCCAATATATGACCTTCTAAATGATTCACCCCTAGCAAGGGCAAACCTGAAACTTGAGCATAACTTTTGGCTGTGACCACACCCACAATCAAGGATCCCACTAAGCCCGGTCGATTTGTACAAACAATTCCGTTAATATCAGACCAATTCATATTTGCTTTTTCAAAAGCTAAATTTACCAATGGCAGTAAGGCCAACGAATGATTCCGACCCGCAATCTCAGGCACTATACCACCGAAAGGTTGATGAAATTCATCCTGAGCCGCAGATACTACAGAGTAAACCCACCCCTCTTTGCCAACAATGGCAACAGAGGTATCATCACAACTAGTTTCTATGGATAAAACTTTTTCAATAAGGCTCATTATTTTTTTAGATTTTTCAAACGTGTTTTGGCTTTTTTAGCCTCGGGTGCTGAAGGATATTTAGCAATGACTTCATCAAAAAAAGATTTTGCTTCTTCCTTCATTCCCAACTCTTGAAAACTGACTCCAATTTTGTAAGTCGCGTCCGCAAATTTTTTACTTTTAGGATTGGCATCACGATATTTCTGATAATTCAAAATAGCTTTCTTCCATTCGCCAGCCTTGAAGTTTTCTTCCGCCAAATCAAAAGGATCTTTTTTAGCTTTTTCGACTTCTTCACGTTGAGCTGCAACGGCTTGTGATAAGGCGGACTTCAGATTATTAATGTCAGCCATCATCATATTAATTTGATTATCCTGCCTGGTCAGCTCCTCTTGCAGCAATTGAATTTTACGATTTTGTTCCTGAATTAAATCCAAACTTTGTTTGTTGGATTTATCTTTATCTGCATTTGTTGTGTGAAGTTTATTTTCTACAACTTCAACGCGGCCACTTAGATCGCGAAGATCACTGTCAATGTCAGCAAATTTACTGGATGTATCTGCGTGACTTCTTTGTATCTGAGTCACTTGCTCTTGCACCGACTTCTTTTGTTCCGCTTCTTTTAAATCACTTCTGGTTACAAAACTACCACAACCCACCAAACCCAAAAAAGAAAGCATCAAAAAATGCGTATTTAGATCTTTGATAAAAGATTTTTTCAAACTCTGAAAGTTTTTTACTAAAATCATAGGACTTCTCCATTTTTTTGTCGCACAAGGCGGGCGGCATTTTCAGCTTTTTCTGCATTGATTCGAGCTTCTTCAAAGAGCTGTTCAGCATCTTCGTATTCACGTTCATCATATAATATTTTAGCTCTTCGATAGGCGTCGTCAGCTGTGTGCCAAAATCCAGGCGAGTATTTGGCCGCCTCGACAAGCTTAGCTGCATCCAGTGCAGATCTAGCCAAAGCATACTCATCGATCGGGGGAGGCGTAGTTACACAACCACTCAAAAGAAATAAAAAACAAGTACATAAAACAAAAGCCGGAATCCAACGGAAAATCCGGTTTGAAAAATCAAACCCTGGAGTATTCGTTAAATATCCGACTTTGGTATTCATTCCAATTATTGTCCCAATGGAACGAAGTTAGCTCTTCTGTTTTTTTGGAAATCGCTTTCAGTGCTACCGTTTGCAATTGGTTTTTCTTTACCGTAACTGATGATGCTTAAACGATTAGCCGGAACACCCAAGTTAATCATGTAGTTCTTAACAGCCTGCGCACGACGTTCACCTAAAGATAAATTGTACTCGATAGAACCACGCTCGTCACAGTGACCTTCGATTTGCATGTTCACATTAGCATGTGACTTCATCCAATCCGCGTTGCCTTGGATTTTCTTTTTTGCATCACCAGTTAAATTCGCTTTATCGTACTCAAAATTAACTGTCTTAAGACCATCGATTTTGCCGCTATCGCTACCAGAAGCATCAAAGCTCATTGCAGTAGAATCAATTTGAGGAGTTGTGCTTTGTGAGCCTGTATCAGATGCACCTGGAGTTCCAGCAACATCGTCTGTTTTTTTCTTGCTGCTACAAGCGCCCACTGCAAAAACGACCGCTGTCAAAACGATTGCACTTTTGATAGTTGCTAAAGAAGATTTAAAGCTCATTGAGTTTCCTGTTTTATTAGCCACGATTTTCCTCCGTTGCCTGATGTTTAATTTGTTTGTTTTGAAATTTTATACAGTCAATGCCAGCCATTGATCTGTCTTGTTAATAACTTGTTAATAACTTGTTAGAGGACCATTGTTATTTTCAGAATGGCTTTTGTCAAATCCTTGCTAGTCGATTTTTGAAATAGCATTGATTATTCCGCAACTGTTGTGTTGCAATAAATTCATGAAAAAAATATTCACAGCTTTTTTATTCGTTGGATTTTATTCTGCAGGCCTAATTCTTTTACAAGCCTTTATTCTTCTGCAAACTTCGGCCGCTCTTGCGCAAGTTCATCCAGATCTTGAGTGGAAAATACGCAAACTACCTCATTTTGATTTGATATATGATGCAAAACATCAGGACTTAGCTGACCTATACGCCATTCGTTTGGAAAATTCAGTCACGCTTCTGTCTAAAGTATTTACGGAAATTCCTTCCAGAACTGTTGTGACTTTGCTGGATCGGACCGATCAACCCAATGGCTCGGCCACGGCCTTTCCCTATGACTGGATCACGGTTTACCCGATTTTGCCTTCGCCGTGGGAAACCATTAGTGATTATGGCGACTGGTCGCAGGAACTTGTTAATCATGAATACACGCACATTTTATCCTTTGCCCCCAGACGAGGCGTCGTTAAGGCTCTTTACTATGGATTCGGTAATATTATCACACCCAACTTGCTACTACCTCGTTGGTGGTTAGAGGGCATCGCTGTCGAGATGGAAACACGCACTAGCCAACATGGCCGTCTGCGCTCACCCAATCAGGACGCCACTTTGCGTGCTTTTGAAATTGACAATCGTTGGTCCGAATTTAATGTCGCCACCATCAACGAAACCAGCATTCCTACTTTTCCCCAGGGCGCAAGGCCTTATTTATTCGGTTCCCTGATCTGGAGCCAAGCCATGAAGGACAATCAGACTGAAAAAATAAATGATTTACATTGGCGATACGCGGGACGCTTTCCTTTTTTATTAGAATCTCCAGCTGCTGAAATTCTTGGAAAGCCTTATGATTATTTATTCGAAGACACTCTACAGGACTTGCGCCAACGTACACAACTTCAGCTAGAGCAAATTCGAAAAGCCAACGCTTCTGTCTTTAAGCCCTTGTTGAATAAAAAAGTGGAAACATATTCTGCCAGCCTAAGTCCTGATGGTCTGAAATTGGCTTTTCTTTATAAGGATGAAACTCTGAAACGATCTGTAAAAATTCTTAAACGCAAATCGATAACTGAAAATTTTAATGAACAAAGTCTAAAGAACGTCGACTCCGGCAAGGAAGAAGAAACCAAAGATCTGAACCCGCGTGCGCCTCGAGGTGAAAACGAATACTTGCTTGAAAATACAGATGCACCCCCAGGCGGCAGCATTTTAAGGATTTCTTGGTTTCCAGATTCGCAAAAATTTCTGTACGACAAAACAGATGCGATTGATCGCTTTACTGAAGCTTCTGACTTGTTTGTATTCGATATTAAAAAATCAAAAACAGAAAGACTTAGTACTTATTTAAGATCTCGTGAGCCTGTGGTTTCCAATGATGGCAAATTAGTGGCCTTCATCAAAGTACATGCTGGCAAAACCAGCCTGAGCGTATTTGATTTAGAAACCAAAATGGAAACATCTTTATATGATCCAGGGTTAGAATATCGCATCAGTCACCCTAGCTTTATTACCAATGATGAAGTTATTTTTTCAGAAAGAATTTTTGGAATAGAAAAATTAAAGTCTTATAATTTGAAGACTCATCAGATGAAAGAATTTTTACCGCAATTTACCGACGCCAAATTGCCAACGTTTACGAAATTGGGACTATTTTTTATCAGCAGTCGCAGCGGTGTACCTAATGTCTATCTTAGTAAGTCTCCTTACGCGAACGCTGTCGCCATTACCAACTCCTTGACGGCTGTACTTGATTACGAATTAGATCCTTACAGCAAAGACCTTTATGTGACCTCTATTGAAGGATCGGGTTCAAAAATTTTAATTCTGTCGGAAAAAAATTGGCACCTGAAAGAGCTTCCTAAAATTTCAGGTTTGTTGGCGGATCGTTATCCGCAAACAGCTCAGCCCTCTTCCTCATTAGTAGCGGGCGCGGCCTCACGAACATCAAACTTATCAACCACAACAGCCATTAATGTGGCCGAATCTAATTACAAAATCGAAAAAAATTCTGCGGACGAAGATGTTGATTACTCTTCGCTGTCGTATCTGTATCCTAGATACTGGATTCCTAATATCTACACACACTCCGAAGGAACGACATTGTCTTTGATAACCTCGGGCAATGATCCCTTGCTGAAACATTTGTATTCATTGCAACCGGTTTACGATACGGGCTCTAAGGAGTTTTCATATGCAGTCAGCTATACCAACAATTCTTTTTATCCAACACTATCTGCCGCAGCGACCGACTCGCATTTGCTATTACCGATTTCGTCGCAAGAGTACCGACAACAATATTATCTATTAAACGCTAATTTCGAATCCAGACCCTTGGGCATCAAGTGGAATTCATCGTTTTTAGAAGAGGCTTCATTGGATATCGGATGGAACTGGATCAGTCGCAGCTTTATCAGCAGTCGCTCTTATCAAACTGGTCCTCGTCTGGGATTAAATTATTTGGATGTATCAATGTCAGGTGAGCAAATTTCGCCCGAAGGCGGATCAATGATGGACTTTGCTGTTACTAGTTTTTTGTCCGGGGACAACGAACGACGATCGTTTAATCAATTCAATGCCAGTTATCAAAAATATTTTAATCAATTTTTTTGGAAGCTGCCAAAGCGGCACGCGTGGATGTTACGATGGAAAGGTCAATTTATCGATGAGCGCGTTCTGGAACCAGAGCTAACTCCCAGTCAAAATTTCGCCTTATTTGCCAATAGTAAAAATCCATTTATCGTTGTCAGAGGCTATCCCACGGGGAATTTTACGATTAAAAGTTACTCGCAATATGCATTAGAGTATCGCTTCCCAATTACTTACATTTATCGAGGCGCTGGGACGACACCATTATTTTTACGACGCCTGCACGGAAATATCCTTGCAGAAGGTATGCATATGGACGGTTACGTGACCACAGATGCCGGCACGAACACCGTGGCTAGAACTGATCGCTGGAAATTTTATCGCACCGTTGGCGTTGAGGCTAAAACTGATGTTACCTTAGCTTATCACTTTCCGTTGTCTTTAGTGGTCGCCAATTACTGGGCTTTGGACTATCAGGATTCGGTGAACTCGATGTTTTACATTGGCTTGCAATCGAATTAAAACAATTTTTAAGTTAGCAGAAAGTCCTGTTCATATTCATTTAACTAGATGGACGGCTGGGACTAGAGTTGTGAATGACATAGAACCATTGCTAGCCTTGACAAGCGTCTTGTCTGGGCCTC
This sequence comes from Bdellovibrionota bacterium, assembly GCA_052033755.1. Taxonomy (GTDB): domain Bacteria; phylum Bdellovibrionota; class Bdellovibrionia; order Bdellovibrionales; family Bdellovibrionaceae; genus JBPOJH01. The sequence goes on from JBPOJH010000029.1 coordinate 49,956, forward strand.
AGAATGAAAGTATAGGTTGAACAAAACCCAGCTAAGTTATGGGTGTTGCAGACTTATTAAATTGACCTAATCACAAAGGCCTAATCAGTTAGGTATAATTACAATCTAAGAGAGGTTCCAGGATGGAAATTCAAAATGATCGTTCCCACTTAGACAGAATGAGTTGGATCAAAGAACTTGTACGCTCAGAAGAAAATATGGAGGAAAATGGCGTCGTGGAGATCAATGACTCTATCGACCAGGATCGCACCATTCTTGTTGAAACTTTGAATTTTTTAAATCAAATGAAGACGGAATTCATCGAAGCCTCAAACGCTTTTAACGAATTGAAAACATCCGCTATTGGCCGAATCAAAGTCTATGGTATTGCGAAAACGCCTGCGGACTTTATGTTGTTTCGCAATGGATTTAAAATGATTTTCTCCATCAAACAACCGGGGCAGATTAGTATTCGCTTTAATTTTATTGGACCTTCGTTTATCGCTTCACAAATTCCAACCGCACAAACTTCGACGGCTCCCATTATGGAAGAACACGTTTTGGAATCAAAGCCATTAGCCTTTGGTGATTATCAGTGGACCTTCCAAGGACAACCCGTTCGACTGGCCTCGGTTGTAAAATTTCATTTAAGTTTATTCGTCCGCGAAAGTACAAAATAATAAACTTTTTTGAAAGATAATAGGCAAAATCGATGCGTGCTTTGAATACGATTGAACAAGACTTTTGGAATCAATATTTAAGGGCGCTTCCTGATAAACAACAGCCACAAAATCCAGTTGTTATTGCATCGATGGCTGGCGATAAACGCATTGCAGACCAGTTGTTGGAAAAATATCTGGATGGTCGAAAAATCGCCGCCAGCGGGCTGCTAGCAAGTTATCAAAAAAAACATCACAGGCTTCCGCAAATTAATGACTACTGGATTATTCTAAGTGCGGATGAAGTTCCACGCTGTATCGTACGCACAATCCATGTCGAATTTAATCAATTTAAAGATATTTCCGAGCGCGTAGCCATTGCTGAAGCAGATGATAGTTTACAAAATTGGCGACAAATCCACCAAAATTTTTTCACTCCTTATTTACCTGAACTAAATATTACCAACCTAGAGACCGCAGAAATATTTACAGAATTTTTCGAAGTAGTTTATCGTTAGAACTCTTATTTGAGTGACGATTATTCGCAACTCCAATTCGTCACTGGTCCCTTAGTAAAATAGGTAGCGATATCTAAATCCAACTTTAATTTACCAGACTGACAGTTGGATTTAAGAATTTTAACGGCGTCATCAATATTGGCCACCATTTCATTGTAATCAGTACTTGTGAACATTAAATTTGATCTAAAAAATTTAGTGGCTTCAGAGGTTCTTACAGTTTGTGAGAACTCCAATAGTCGATGATACGTATCAGGATTCATATGAGCGA
>JBPOJH010000159.1:0-10281 GCA_052033755.1 Bdellovibrionota bacterium
AAATTAGCTTCTTGACGATAGCTTCTTTGAATTCTTTACTAAAACGTTTGTTTGTTCGCATGCGTTATCCAACTCCGCACCCCATTTGGTTATTTAACTTACACGACAACTTCCCTGAAACAGGGGGCAGACGGCAAATTATAAACCAAGTTTTTCCTGGTCTCGCCAGCGGAAATGTCACCAACCGATTAAAAAGAATTTTGGATATAGGCTTGTTGAAAGACTATCAAGACAGACGATTTAATCGTAGGGACATTTTGTATGAACTCTCAAGTGAAGGGGTGGCTCTGGCAAAGTCACTCCATATATTTGATTTTGATCAAACTCCACCGCGAGCGTATTCATACGAACACGATGTTGGTCTGACTGAACTCAGGCAAGTATTGGAGGTTAGGAAATCCGTCGAAAAATATATCCCAGAAAATCTTCTTCAGTGTTGTCCTGTGGTGCGCGAGCAAACCCAATTTAGATCGTTTCTTGATTTAATGTCAGATGCAGTTTTGACCGTGAAGATACAAGAAAAAATCAAAACAGGTGCGCTTGAATATGAGCCGACTGCAAAGTGGATTGAGCGATACAGAGACAAGGTTTTGAATTACTATGTGAAATCCGATATTGGATTTGTGCTTTACGTTTGCAAAAACGAAACGACGATTCAAGCCATTCGGACAATTGAAAATGAGATTAAGCCCGAGGGCGCAACGAAGATGTACTTTTCGTTGTTGGAAAATGTCTTATCAGCAAAAGACAAAGTGACTTTTGTAGGTCGCAATCAAGTCACCTTTGATGTGAATTGAGCTATCACTTTCGCTGATAGCGACCTGGAAGCGCGCTATCAGGAAAAAATCTGTAAACCATTGAAATTAAACAAGACTGCCCCTGAAAAGTTAGGGGCAGTTGTAGATATTTGCGATTTTGAAAATATACGAAAAATAGGAGGAATATGAAGTTAGGAAATAAATTAGTGTGGATAGTGGTGATACCAATGATGGGATGTACCACTATGAAAGAATCCCTACTGTTAGGTGCAGTATCGGGAGGCGCAACCGGAGCGGCTATCAACAACTCAGTTGATAGAGACAATCCAAATGCGGCAACAAATGGAGCTTTGGCGGGTGTCGTGGTCGGCCTTGCCGCGAGTTACTTTATTCATGAAGGACTTGAGAAAAGGGATTCACGAGTTCGGCGCGAAACGCTTTTGAACCTCGATAAATTCAATGTGTCCCATCCAGCGGTACAGGAATCAGACGAAGATTTTTATGTCACTGCTCCAAAAGTTGAAACTCAGTGCTTCGACTCGGACGTGCGAGGTAACAAACTAATTGAGGCCCACTGCGAGTCGGTCATTGTGGACCGGCCAGAGTGGGTAAAGCGGCAAAAGAAGGGAAACCAAAATAAGCGAGGCGAATAAACGAATGAGGATCTTCTTAAATGAGGTCAGCACGAGCCAGCTTCAAACCATGCTCAAGGAGATGCGAAAGCATAAGGGCGTAAGCCTGAGCCCTTCGGAGTTGGGATCTTGGGTTCTGGAATTTTTCTTTAAGACTCAGTTTGAAAAGGCGAAGCCAGAGATTGCCAAGAGCTTTACGGACTTTAAAAAACTTGTCCGCGATAACCTTAAGAACGCTTCATCTCAGGAAGATTTGATTCGTTCTCTGAAGGATTCACTGGCGGTTTCCCAGACCAACAGAGGCATGAGAAAGCCGCCTGATAAGAGCGAAATGAAAACGAACAAGGACGAAGTAAAAGACAAATAATGTATTCTAAAAATCAAATCATTGATGGCCCGCGAGCGTTGACTCGCGGGCTTCTTGCAACAAATCTCACTAGCTTTTTCGACTGAATTCAGCTATAACTTTTGTATCGGTTGATGATGAAAACGAAAAGTTAAAATCATCTACCACGTTCTTTGACAATAGGTTGGAATGGTTAACGTCGCGTGAAGCAGCGTTGTTTTTAAGGGTTTCTGTAGGACAGCTTCGCAACATGGTTTGGCGAAGACAAATCAAGTTCTACAAATTGGGTCGCCGCCTACGATTTTCAAGACGTGATGTCGAAAAAATACTCCGCCCCGCTGGAATGGAGTAAGGTGTGATTCAATCATACTTCGACCAGGAAACTGGCGAGACGCGTTTTGCAGTCTATGTAAATGTTCGATCATCAAATGGCGGTGGTCGAGTTCAAAAAAGAAAAAATAGTTTGAAAACCCAAGCTGAAGCTCACCGAGTTGAGACTCAGCTAACGAAACAATGTCAACGCGAGCTTTGGCAAAGAGAGAATGTCGGTCAGAGTTGGAAGAACGTCGTCGATAGGTTTGAAGGTCATTTGTTAAATACGAAGACTGAAAATCTGAACGAGACGACACGAACGGATTACGTTGCGAGTATTCGCAAGCACTGTAAGCAGTGGGAATCAAAGTTCGTGACCGACATCAGTTTGGCTGACGCCCAAGATTTGTTTGATGAGCTAACCCGAAAAGGGATTTCAATAGGCCATCAAAAGATTATCAAGAATGTCGTCATTAGGATGTACGAGTTTGCGATCAAAGGCAGGCTCATTAGTCCGATGACGATTTGCCCGATGACTTCGTTTAAGTTTCCGAAGGTGGAAGATAAAATTCCTGAGATTCTGAATTTAAGTCAGATCAGGAAGCTTCTACTAGAGGCGAAGAAATTAAAGCATCTTTGGTATCCGGTCTGGGCAACGGCACTTCTCACGGGAATGAGAAACGGCGAATTGTACGCTTTAACTTGGAATGATGTGAATTTTGAAGACAAACTAATTCACGTCACGAAGTCTTACGACACCAGGAAGAAGCGAATCAAATCGACGAAAGCTGGCTACTGGCGATATGTCACAATATCCCCTGAGCTTGAAGAACTTCTGAAGTATGAACGAAAGACTGACCCCGACAGGGAGTGGGTCCTTCCAAGACTTCAAAGGTGGCATCAAGGAGATCAGGCAAGGGTGTTGAGACAGTTCTGCATAGGGCTTGGCTTACCCAGTGTTCGGTTTCATACGCTGAGAGCATGTTTTGCGACTCAACTTATGAAGCAAGGTGTCCCACCGATCCAGGTCATGAAAATTGGCGGCTGGAAAGATTTAGATACGATGAATCGGTACATCCGACTCGCCGGTATCGAGATCACGGGGGCAACTGACGGACTCAAGGTTTTACCCGAACAGGAGGTCTTTGCTAAGGCAGTCGATTTTATGGTGACATAGTGTGATGCCAAGCTCCCGAAAAGAGCTTGGCTACTTTGTGGCTACTACGTTAACTATCCTCTTGATTTCACTGGATTCACGCCGAATCCGCCATTTTACACCTAAGTAAAATGAAATTTCGGACCGCTCGCAAATGACTCAAGTTTCAATCTCCTAACTCCGCAAAAACTTTAGAGAAAATAACAATAATTGTAAGACAGAGTTCAAGACGATTTTCAGTTCGATTTTCACTATCATCACACGATAACACCCAAAATCACCCGAGTTTTGCTATTTCTGTGCTACTTTTGTGCTACGAAAAAAAGAGAGAACTCGGAATTTTGGAAAGCTGGAAACCTCCAGTTATGTTCTCGTAATCGCAGCGTTTCGTAGTTTCCAAGTTGGATGTCTGGAAAGCATTAACCAAAGGAGACAAGAAATATGAAACAAGTAATCTGAAATAAAAATAAAAGTGTCGCAGTCTCAGAATCGAGCTCGGCGAAAAATAAATTGGCAATTCTTTCTGTCAGCTGCTGGTCGCGAAGGCTGAGATCAGGCGATCACGAACCGGCAAAAAGCCAGTGGTTGATGATCAATTAAAGCCGCAATAAAACGGAGCATACATAGCAAAGTGCCAATGTTCTTGATTTTGCATTATGAAGATATAAGTCTTACTGTTAATTTCGACATCGACTTCAAAAGTTTCTGGGATAGAATTAGCAAGACTAAACTTGTATCCATAAAAGAGTGAGTCGAAATCATTTAGCTTTTGGTCCATGCCTTGGAGTGTAAGTGATTCAGGCTTACCATTTTTTGAAATAAATCGGATTTTCACACTATTTGGACGCGGAAAAGATGCGCTGCGAATTTCTTCAACTCTCTTAGTCCTCAGTTCGGTGTCATTTTCTTTGAATTCAGTTTTCCAATTTTTTTGGTATCTAACCTCAATAGACATTTCTTTTAGAGGTGGTTTTTCTGTGAACAAAAAAGTTGGGATTATTGGAAGCCAAAGAGGTCCCCACCAATAGACGTCGCTCCAAAAACTCAGGGGTCTTAAATCAGAAGTAACACCCAGTTGAAAATCTTCTCCAGCATCTGTTACTTTAACTTTTGCTTGAGAAGATTTTATATCCCAAGGCACAGGAAGTATCGAGCACCCATTAGAATGATAATCCTTGAAAACCGACTGTTCTATTGGTGTAAAAGTACCAACGGTTTTGGAATTATAATAATGGACTTTTTGAATATGCGAGCATCCAGACGTCAGAAAAATAAAGATCATTGCCAAGTAAAACAAAAGATTCATTTTTCAAAGGTAAGACACAAAAACACATCTGTCCAGAATCCCAATGCTTAAAACGAATTTGAAATCATCTAAGCTGAGCTTTCCCGACCACTATTAAGCGAAATGACCTTGAACCGTCCGAGCCAGCTGAAATGTTTGAAGAGCTAATGCCAAAAGAATGGTTGTTTTCATATAAGGGCTCAAATATCCTTAAACTTATGCCACAAAAAGTTAGTATATTTTGTGGCAAATAATGTAGACACTGCCACGAAAACTTGGTATATTTTGTGGCATAGAGGAAGCTTTAATATGGCTCAAAGTGTTGTAAATGCTGTTAAAAACAGGATTATAGGTCATGGAAGGGGTTGGTGTTTCACTCCGAAACACTTCCTAGACCTTGATAGTGATACAGGTGTGAGAAGTGCTTTATCACGTCTTCAAAAGGATAAAATGATCAGACGGCTCACCCAGGGGCTTTATGAGTACCCCCGAGAGCACGAGGTCTTAGGCACCCTCCCCCCTCAGGTTGAAGAAGTTGGAAAAGCTATTGCCGAAAAAAATGGAATTCGTATTCAGCCTTCCGGGGCTTATGCAGCAAATCTTGTTGGCCTTTCAGAGCAAGTTCCTGGGCGTATCGTTTTTTTAACGAACGGACCTTCGAAAAAAGTCAAAATCGGTAAACTTGAAATTATCTTTCGAACAACGCGAGAAAAAACGATGCACGCAGCGGGCACAAAAGTGGGTCTTGTGATTCAAGCGCTGAAGAATCTTGGCAAGGATCATATTAATGATATCGCGCGCGCGCGCGTGAAGAGGTTTTTGAATGGAACAACGGCGGCGGAGCTTAAGAAAAACTTGAAGTATGCGCCCCAGTGGGTTCGCGCTCTAGTTTTCAGCATCATGGAGAATGCAAAATGACGGAGCTTCATCTTTTATCAGCGGCAGATCGCAGACCTTTTTTTGAATCTGCTGCCTACGATCTGCAAATTCCTTTTGAGATTATCGAAAAAGATTATTGGGTCGTATGGACATTGGAGCGACTCTTTTCTTTACCGGATTTGAAGTCGCATCTAACTTTTAAAGGTGGAACGTCGCTGTCTAAAGTGTACGGCCTCATTGATCGCTTTTCAGAAGATATTGATGTTTCAATTGAGCGTGATTTTTTAGGATTCGACGAGAATAAAAATCCAGAAAAGCTTTCGACACGGAGTCAGCAGCGGTCACTTCTTGAGGATCTCTCCAAAGCTTCATCGAAATACATTCAGAATGAAATGCTTCCGAATTTAAGCGCAAGTGTCGCTGCAAAATTAAAAACATCAGACGGATGGCGAATTATAAATGATGCAGACGACTCAAGTGGGCAGACGCTTTTGTTTGAGTATCCGAGTATTACTCCTAAGAGCGGCTATATCCGACCTTTTGTGAAAATAGAAATGGGTGCGCGAGCAGAACACTGGCCCGTTAGCGATTATCCAGTTCAAAGCTACGCGAAAGAAGCGCTTAAAGAAAAAATCCATGAACCACCGACGACAGTGCGCGTACTTAACGCCGAAAGAACTTTTTGGGAGAAGGCCACTATCCTTCATCAGTATGCTCATTTGCCCACTGATAAAGCTTTGCCCTCTAGACTTTCACGACATCTCTATGACTTTTTTCGTTTACTTGAATCTAACGTAAAGGAAAAAGCGCTAGAGGAAGTGGATCTGCTTGAGCGCGTGGCGAACCACAAAAAAGTTTACTTCGCTTCTGGATGGGCGAATTACGATACGGCTCGCAAAGGGACCTTAAAACTATCTCCTCACACAAGGGTTTTGGGAGAGCTAGAAAAAGACTATAAGGAAATGGAAGCCATGTTCTTTCGTGCAATTCCAGAGTGGAAACACATTCTTGAAACCATCGAAAAATTTGAGCGAGAATTCAATGCGCTATAAGCCTAAAATGTTTTTTGTAAATAGCTAAGCTGCTCACGTAAGTGGTGTGCAGTAATTTTATTGTCTTAAAGCAAATAAGAGCTTATTATAGATTAATTCATGCAAAAAAATCCTTTTCTCTCCGGAGGGTTTCAAGTTTATGCCAAAAAGAAAAACCAAGACACTAAAACGTAAAGTAAAATCTCGGAAAGTCCAAGTAGTTAAAAAAAGTCCTAAAATAGATCCGAAGCCCACTTTACCGCCGGTTCATTCTTGGCGAGTGTGCCCTTACGGTGAACATTGGGTCAGAACTCATCTAATGCATGTGCCCCCAAGTAAAACTCATCCTGAGGGTTCGGTGACAACTCGCCATGAACATTGTGCGCGAAATTCTTCTGGAAAAGACCAACTTTATCCAGAAGAGATTCAAGAAATTGCCCATCAGAATTTTAGTAATTTAAAAAATAAGCCTTGTCCACGGCCTCTCATCTTTGGGGTCGATGGGAATCAATATGACAATCTCATTGCGGGTTGGACGCAATATTGGAATGAAGTTTTAAAGCCAGATGAGTCTTTAGAACCTAATCTTGTTAAGGCACTTATTGCGTCTGAGTCGGGATTTGACCCAAATGCTCTAGCTAACAAAAAGAATTCAAATAGCGCCCGGGGTTTAATGCAAATTACAAATGAATCTCGAAAGCTTTTGGGCGGAGATCATGGAGATTTGAAGGATCATCTCATCACAGTTACTAAGGCAGAATTAAATGATCCTAATTTAAATATTTGCGCTGGCATCAGATGGCTTTTTGAAAAGCGACGGTTACTTTCTTCTCGTTTGAAAAAATCGGCCACTTGGTTGGAGACAATTTGGGATTATAAGGCCGTTAAGCGTGCCAAAACGAAGAAAAAAGCTGAGGAAATAAAAATGCGATTTAATAGTCTTTATGAGGAACTGCAAAAATGTGGAAAAGCATAAAGATGTTTTTAATTTTTGTATGGTTATTCCAGATATCAAGCCTTGTGTACGGTGCAGAGCCTGCGCATCTCACTAAACTGAAATCAAAGTTTCCTAATGGGTTATTGACTGATGACTATAGGGTTTTGGCTCTCAACGACTTAGCGCTTAATGCCTGTCGCCTCAAGCCTCCACCATTTATTCCGGGAGCAACACAATTCTACCAATATTGGATTTGTTTCGAAAACAAAAATGTACTACCGACCTGTGACGATGAAGGTGTTGATGAGACAGAGGGACATATAGGACGTGTGAATGTTGAAGCTCGCAATCAAGAAATGATTTATCAATTCTTTGAACATCGGCCATGGCCAATTCGAGATTGCAGGAGTTTCGTAAAAGATTTAAAAAAGATCATGAAAGACACATCGCATGCTTGCATTTCAGCTTCGGGTATTACTAGGGAAGAAAAGAACGAGCGAGGACAAATGGAGCGTATCGGATTTCTTCATCGATTTAAAACGCGCAAAGGCTGTGAAGGCGAGGAGTGTGAGTTAACTAAAAAATTCAAGAAAGAATATTGTCCCGAGATTAAATTATGATTTTAAAATCATTCTGCTATTATAGCATTAAAGATTCGCCAAGTAGTTGAAACAAGCCATTTTGCGGCGAATCCGCCACTTAATTAAAATTAAGTCTACCGCATGTAAAAAACCAACCACATCAGGTTGGTTTTTTTATTTGTACTTCGCCTGTTTCTTCAGTCTTTTTCAATGAACATTCAGTGTTTCAGTCTGTCTTAATTAAGACAAAGCTGTTTATTCTGCCGGTGGCTTTGTTAATATTGATAGAGCCTGATCAAATGTTTCTTGGTCTACAAGTTGATCTGGGGCCTCAATAGACCAAGCGCATTCGGGATGTCCGTAAGCCAAGTTATCATCCAGATAGTTTGCAGACCAAGGCGACATTGCAGCCGTTGTTCCGGGTAAGCTACATCTGGCCATAGGGGCTAAAAAACTACCGCGCCAGTTTTCATTGTAACAAGATTTTGCTCCATCTATTAAAGCTGTTAGGTTTCTGGACTCGCAAGGGGCGTTATACCAGTTTGCTGTCTTATAAAAAATAGAGATCGCCAAACATTCGGCTCTTTTCAATCTTCGAACTTGTTTGTTGGACGTGCTTTTAGTGCTGTAACCATAGTAGTTTTCGATCGAATTGACCCATTTTTCCATTTTAGAAAGGCTGCTATGAACGTATCCCGGGTTATTTTCTCGGCCATACGAAGAACCGACTTTAGTGGCGACTATAGCACTTAGTTTTTTCAAAATTGTTTTTCCAGAATTATCTCCTTTTAAGTAGTCCCTTACAAATTGGTGTTTTAGCCAGCCGCCTTCAGTATTTGAAGTATTTGCTGGAGGACTACCGGGGATTATATTTATGACACCATCTGAGGTCAGCGTGACGTAATCAGCAGTGATTTTGAACGGAGTTGCTACGCCTAAGAAATTAATAGGTACATCCAAAGAACCATCCGCGCCAAGAAAATTCAAAGCGCTTTGAGCGTAAAAGTTACCTTGTGAATGAGAAACAATGACAACCTCTTGATTGTTTTGAAAAACTTTTTGATATAGATTTACATGCTCTTTTAAATCCGCGTCTTTTACATAGGTTTCTTCAGTTATGGATTTTACAATTTCTAAAGCCTTATTTTTGAATTCACTTGATGCGTTCGAAAGATCCATATTTTTCCAATGAAAATATTTTTCACTTTGAAATTTTTGTTCTATGATCTGAAACAATTGGTCTAGAAAAAATTCGTTTTGATTGTATGCAACTTTGTAATCCACATAGCTACCATTTGTTTTTTCTTTCAATGCGTTTATTGAGTCGTTAGCATCAGATGTTGTATTAAACATACCATTTGCAAAAAAAAGGACTTGGCTTGTCCTTGGACAAGTAGGGTTAAAATTTAGCTCTGTGTTGTGGCTATACGCATTCACCTTCGTAGCCAATAAAAACAAGCTATATATTAAAAATTTCGAATATGTGGGGTTTAGCTTACTCACAGGGTTCTCCTTGTTTGTCTTCATTCCAGGCTGTGAATGAACCACCGCTCGTATTGGCATTGTATTTCATGTAGGAACGAATTCTGGGTAGTTGGTTATCTAACAAGGCGGCTTCAATATCGATAATTGCGGGTCTACTGTTGTAATCTGGATAGGCTTTATATAAGCACGCTATGGCTTTTGGAATAAAATTCCCCACTTCTGAATTTTGTCTAATTTGCTTTCCCAACGAAGGGTTTTCAATGCCCATTTGCATAGATTTTACCACCTGCTCGAGCGCACGCTTTTCTTTGTCTGTTCTACTATTTTTCTTTATGTATGGTTCAACATCGTCCCAGATTCCGTCGTGATTAATGTCGATAATCTTTAATTTCTCTTTGGATAATTTGAACTCTCCCGAGATGGGGCCGTTAGCCTTTTGGTTCGGTGACGAGTTATCGTCACCACCATCTTTGCTGGCGCATGATACAATAATGCTGCAACTTAATAGTGACAGTATTGTTAGTTTCAATTTTGATTTCATATTTTTGTTCTCTCCTTGTCTGGTCGGATATCTGTTCCGAATTGTGGATGTAATTTGGAATTTGCTGAATTAACAAATTCCAACAAGAAGAATTAGCAACTGATGAGCCAACATTTGAATTATAAGCCGATTTTGTTTTCGACAATTAGAAGGATCAAGAACGCAAGTGCTATTATAAATAAAAAAACCACCGATCGGTGGTTAAATTGGGAAGGGAAAAACTGGTGCAGCCGCCAGGATTCGAACCTGGGACCCCAACATTCGTAGTGTTGTACTCTATCCAGCTGAGCCACGGCTGCACACTTAATATTAAGACGATTCATATATTTCTAAGTTGA